>CAZJQS010000012.1:0-105124 GCA_964548175.1 uncultured Saprospiraceae bacterium | reverse complement strand
TAAACAAAGGGCCTGCGAAGCTTCAGCTTCGCAGGCCCTTTTATTGTGAATACATCGGGATTGACGGTTGTTGCTATTCCACCTTATCTATTTCATCCAGTCTGAGCTGATAAGTAAAGCGGGGAGTATCCTGATAAAGTTGTTGGTAAAGTGCTTTGGCCGTTGCTCTTTTCTCCTGGTTATTCGGATCAACGCGAAACCATTCGAAAGCCATGGCAGCTTTCTGATCGACGCTAAGCGGCATTTTTTCCAGTTCTTGAAGAATGGCTATAGCTATTTTTCGATTAGTAGATTTGAGGTTGACCCTGGCCTGTAGTACTTTAGCTTCGAATAAAAGATCGGGATTGCCTAATTCCTCAGCGAGTTCCAGGGCTTCATGGCAGACTTGAAGTAGGTTTTGCTCATCGTTGGTTTCTAATAATACGGCGCCTTTTTCCACCAGGCTAAAGCCGAGAACGAGTTTATTGCCGATTTTTCTGGTCACATCAATGGCCCGATCATAGAAGTGGAGTGATCTGTCAAAATTACCGGTAAGGTAGAACACATCGCCGAGAGTATTGACGGCTTTGGCGATTCCCTTTTGGTAGCCCAGTTCTTCTGACAGCATAAGTGCTTTTTGAAGGTAATCTATAGCTCTATAAAACTCGCCTTTGATATTCAGTAGTTGTCCGATGAGGCCGAGTGCGATGGCAATGCCCTGTTTATCGCCCAATTCTTCACAAATTTCCAGGTCGCGCTGATATTGTTCCATGGCATTATCGTAATCCCCTTTTCTTTCATAGATGAGGCCGATGTTACCGATAGCTATGGGCATGAGGAGTTTGTTGCCCAATTCTTCGCTAAGTTTTAATCCATTTTCGAAGCTCTGCAATGCCTGCTCGTAATCCCCTTTTTCCAGATAGACGACGCCCAGGAAGGTCAGGATGGTTGCCATACCCTGTTTGTCATTATGTTTTTGGCAGATGGCCAGTTGTTCGAGTTGTACTTTGATGCCTTCGTCAAAATCCCCCTGGTTCATGTGGGTTAGGCCCAGGTTAGAGACGATTTGAGCGTTCACTGGAATATTTTCGTCTTTTTTAGACAATTCGATACTTTCGGTAAAAAAGGCTTTGGCCTCTTCGTAAGCGCCTTGTCTGAAATAAAGGTTACCGATATTGCCGTAAGCTTCCGAGATGCCTTCTTTGTTATCGATAGATTCAAAGAGCCTTGCTGCGGTTTGGAGGTATTCCATTGATTCTTTGTACTGGCCTTTTAGCATGAGCACGCGGCCCATGCGATTATTGGCTTTACCCAGGTGCAGTGCATCGCGGGACATTTTGGCCAGCCTGAGCGCGTACTGATAGGCTTGTTCGCATTTATCCCACTGGCCGATGAGTTCCAGTATTTTGCCCTTTTTGAGATGAGTTTGTATTTGAGAAAAAGCATCCTCTTTAGTGTTCAACTTTTCCAGCAATTTCTCATAAAAATCCAGCGCCTGCTGATTCTGAAAATTGCTGCGGGCATAATCTGCCGCTTTGCGAAGATATTCGCAGGTTTTGTCGAAAACATCGGCTTGTTCGTAATGAAAAGCCAGGTCGACATACCTTTCCTGGATGTTAGTGCTGTACAATTTTTCGATGGCCCTGGCGATCAGGCGATGTAATTGTTGTAAACGGACTCTTAGCTGCATGCTGTAAGCCGCTTCTCGCAATAAGGAATGTCGGAAGATGTACCGCAGTTCGTTCATAGCATGCCAGATCTGCCCTTTTTCGGCCATGTGGATTTGCTCCTGGAGGATATAGGTTTCCATTGTATGTTGTCCATTGAATACCTGATTTTCTTTCATTACTTCGGAGAGGATAGGCACCTCGAACTCACGGCCGATCACTGCGGCAGCTTTGACCGTCTCTTTGACTAAAGAAGACAGGCGATCAATACGGGCGGTCAGGACGGCCATGATGGAGTTGGATAACTTAATATTCTGGTCGATGATGTTCCATTCATTTTCTTCAACCTTCAGGAGTTCACTTTCTGCAAAATATTCCAGTACTTGTTCGAGATAGAAAGGATTGCTATTAGTGGTTTTGAGTAAGAGTTCATAAAACTCATCATTGATGGGGCCTTTGAGGGCTATTTCGGCAAAGCGCCGCACTGCATCAGGCTGAAGATAATTGAGATTGATCTCCAGTTTGGGAAGGTGATAGGATCTTACCAGGCTTTGATTGATGATCTGCGGCTTAGAGCCGTCATCCAGGTAGCGAGAGGTGATCAAAAGCAATATGGGGAAGCGATGAAGATGGCGAACAAAGTCTTCGAGCAGCTCGACTGAATTTTCATCTATCCAATGGCCGTCCTCCAGTTGTAATACCATCGGGCGGATCAAGGATTCGGCCATTAATAAGTTAATGATCGCTATCAATGTGTTTTGGTATTTTCCTTTGGCGTCGAGCTGGATCCAGATGGAATCGGGATAAATGATGCCCATCAGTGCAGCGAGAACAGACTTCGTTCGTTGAATTTCTTTCAAAATGTCCCCTGCGCCGGGATGATCGACCTGTTGGATCTTTTCGATTAGGCGGCGGTAATTTTCTTCAAATTTTTGCTGGTTTAGGGAGTCCGAACCATCAGGAGATTGCCCGAAATAGTTTTTTAAAAAGTAAGTAAAGGGATTAAACGGCTTGCGGAGGATCTGATCGGCCTGGCAAACGTGCCAGCTGACCTGCTTGGTTTCAGTCAGTCGTTTTCGAAGTTCATGGGTCAGGCGGCTTTTGCCGATGCCCGCTTCGCCGTATATATAGGCGATGCCTGCCGGCTGGTTATCGAATAGGGGGGCGGCTGCCTGCTGCAATTTTTTTAACTCCGTTTCCCGTCCCACCATGGAGCCGCTGTAAACATTTCTGTTCAGGTAATTCCGGCCGATCAGTTTAAAGGTAGGGATATTACCTTTAATACCCTTGTATTTAATATCGCCTTTATGTTGAAAAGAAAAATGCCGGTCCTTTTGTATTTCCTGATCGACCAGGATCTCTCCCCAGTCGGCGTAGACCATCAATCTTGCCGCGAGGTTGACCCGATTACCCACGGCCGCATACTGGCACCTTTCCCGCCCACCGACAATGCCCGTGTAAGCGGTGCCTATGGTTAAACCGGCTTTAAAGCGAAGGCCTTTTTCAAACTGCAATTCTCTGAGTTCACTTCTCAGGGCATAAATGAATTCCAGGGCTCTTTCAACATTGTTTTCGAAAGTAACCGGCGCCCCGAAGAAACCGACCATTACGCCACCTTTATCACCAAAGTCGATCTCTTTAAAATAGCCGGAAAAGCTGATCATCTCATTGAGCACAGTAGTGGCAAACTCATTCATCAATTCGTGACTGGAGATGCCGTCAAAGGATAAAAAAACAGAAATAACTGTTCTGAATTCTCCATCTTGCGAGTAGTTTACAATAGAATCCGGCAGGAAATGCTTAAGTACTTGGGCTTTCATTTCCGGAATTCGTTTCTTAGCAACCGGAGGCTGATAGGTGAAAACGACCTTCTGATCCAGGCAGAAGCACTGGTGGCTGACAGGAGTAAGCTTGAGGTCCGGTATGTTTATGTTCTGATACAACGCCTGGTCAATAATGATCTGCTGGTTTTTGGCAATAGTCTGACAAAAATTACAGCTATCAATAGCAGGCCCCCGAAAATAGAAGGTTTTGTCTTTTTTTCCCACAATCCCCCAATTGACCTCTCCGTAGGCCAGACCTATCTTTAAACCTATAGTAAATTTGTTAAACTGGTATTCTCTTTGCTGAAACAGGTTCCGCACGGCCTGTGCGGCATCTAGCAGCGCCATAGCGCCGCAGTCTTCCTGGTCTTCAGGGAAGATCGCCACGAAAGCATCTCCTGCGAAATAAGGGATGAATCCACCCCTGGCATATACCTGTTTGACCAGCGGTGCAAAGACCTGGTTCAGAATATTTGATAGTTTTTCGGCGCCGCGGTTACCCATCTGCATCAAAGCGTCTGTCAGGGGAGTAAAACCCGACAGGTCAATGGACATGGTGTAAGCTTGAAATTCTCCATGCTCTTCCTGCTCTAAAAAACGCTGATGTATAAATTGCGGAATTAAATTTTTCACTGATAGCCTTTAGTCCGTTGAAGTTACAAGATACGAATAATAAATGTTCCCTGTGTTGGTCTTTTATTTCATTCCTTCTGGAAAACTTCCGGGATCAAATCCCCATACATAAGGCAAAAGGAAAAAAACGATCAGGGTCAAAATAAGTATGGATAAGGTGTTCATCCAAATACCTGTACGCACCATGTCGGGGATTCGCAGATAACCCGATCCAAAAACTACCGCGTTGGGCGGAGTAGCCACCGGCAGCATGAAGGCGCAGGAGGCGGCTACCGTGGCGCCGACCATCAGCATATATGGATGGACATCTATCGACAAGGCCATCGGCGCCAGAATGGGTAAGAGCATGGAAGTAGTGGCCAGGTTAGAAGTGATCTCCGTAAGAAAATTGACACAGGCAATCAGCAAGAGCAATAGCAACAACAAAGTGATGCCTTGTAGAGAGGTCATCTGATTACCGATGTATTCCGCCAGGCCGGTGTTTTTAAAACCTTCTGCCAGTGCTAATCCGCCGCCAAACAACAGCAATATTCCCCAGGGGAGTTTTACTGCTTCTTTCCAGGTAATGATCACCTTGTTTTTTCGTCTGGCAGGAATTAAAAACAATGCCACAGCGGCAATGATGGCAATAATGGTATCGTCAAGATCAGGTAAAAAACTGTTTAAAATAAAAGAGCGGGTGATCCAGGCCAGGGCAGTACAGATAAAAACAGTCAGGACTATTTTTTCCTCATGGGTTACCGGCCCGAGTTCTTTCAATTGGCGTTTGATCTCTTGCTTTCCTCCGGGAAACGTTTTTTGTTGAAATGAAAAGGCAAATTTAGTCAGGTAAAGCCAGCAAATAGCGAGCAATATGATGGAGATGGGCAATCCAAAGATAAACCACCTCATAAAGGTGATCTCAATGCCGTATATTTCCTGTATTACTCCTGCGAGGATAAGGTTGGGAGGTGTGCCGATCAAGGTGCTGATCCCGCCTATGGAAGCGCTGTAGGCAATGCTCAGCATAAGCGCTTTCCCAAAGACCTTATGCTCATTTTCCAGCGTGTTGGGATTGTCTTCAAGCTGTTTAATGATGGCCATGCCAATGGGTAGCATCATAACAGTGGTGGCCGTATTGGAGATCCACATAGAAAGGAAAGCCGTAGCCGCCATAAACCCAAAAATAATGCTGGTGATATTGGTCCCGATCAGATTGATGATGCTGAGTGCAATGCGTTTGTGCAGATCCCACTTCTCAATGGCAATAGCCAGCGTGAAACCGCCAATATACAGGAAGATGTACCGGTGCCCATATGAAGTAGTGGTGGCGTCAAGCTCCATTCCGCCGGTAAGCGGAAATAAAATGATCGGCAAAAGGGCAGTGACGGCAATAGGAATGGCTTCCGTAATCCACCAGATCGCAATCCAGGCGGTGGCGGCTAAAATGGCGTTGGCTTCCTTATTGAGCCCTTCAGGGTGGAAAAAGAGATGGATCAGTAAAAAAGCGATCGGCCCGAGAAACAGACCTATGCGTTTGGAGTTTGCATTCATGTGTGTATGAGTGACTTTAGGTATTCCACCCACCAAAATAAAATAAAAAAATGCTCAATTTATTCTTGCTCCTTTTTCACTAACTTCAACTCCAGCCCCAATTCGTCCAGTTGCTCCCCGGATATCGACGAAGGCGCATCGATCATCATATCCCTGCCCTGATTATTCTTCGGGAAAGCAATGAAATCCCGAATGGAATTCTGCCCGTTCATCACGGCGCATAGTCGATCGAATCCAAAAGCAATTCCTCCGTGAGGAGGTGCTCCATACTCAAAAGCACCCATCAGAAAGCCGAATTGGTCTTCCGCTTCTTCCTGCGTAAAGCCGAGCAACTTAAAGTTCTTTTCCTGCAATTTCCGGTCAAAAATACGAATCGATCCTCCTCCGATCTCAACACCGTTAATGACCAGGTCATATGCATCGGCGCGCAGGCTCTTCATCGTTTCAAAGTCGCCTCCCAACATTCTGCTAACGTCTTCTTTTTTCGGGGAGGTAAAAGGATGGTGCATGGCATAAAAGCGCTCTGTCTCCTCATCCCACTCCAACAACGGGAAATCAACCACCCAGAGCGGCTTGAAATCGCCTTCTTTCATCAGGCCCATACGACGTCCCATTTCCAAACGCAATTCGTTCAGCTGCTTGCGGGTTTTTTCGGCTTCACCTGCCAGAATAAGCATCAGGTCTCCCGGCTCAGCCCCCATTTTGTCGGCCCAGCCTTTGAGCGCTTCATCATCAAAAAACTTGCCGACAGATGTTTTGAAGGAACCGTCCTCTTTGTATTGTACATAAACCAATCCTTTGGCGCCGATCTGGGGGCGTTTCACCCAGTCGGTCAACTGGTCGATCTGCTTGCGGGTATAGTCTGCCTGCCCTTTTGCACAGATACCCACCACGAGCTCGGCACTGTCAAATACAACAAATCCTTTCTGCTGCGCCAGGTCATTCAGTTCGGTAAACTGCATGCCGAAGCGCAGATCGGGCTTGTCGGAGCCATACAATCTCATGGCTTCATCATAAGTCATACGCGGAAAATCCGGCAGTTCAATGTCCTTGAGGGTTTTGAAAACGTACTTCGTCAGGCCCTCAAAGGTGTTGAGAATATTTTCCTGGGTAACGAAGGCCATTTCGCAGTCGATCTGCGTAAACTCCGGCTGGCGGTCCGCCCGCAAATCTTCATCGCGAAAGCATTTGACGATCTGGAAATATTTATCAAAACCGGAGATCATCAGGATCTGCTTGAAAGTCTGTGGAGACTGCGGTAAGGCGTAGAACTGCCCGGGATTCATGCGGCTGGGCACGACAAAATCACGGGCGCCCTCCGGTGTGCTCTTGATCAGACAAGGCGTTTCAATTTCTACAAAATCCTGGTCAGAAAGGTATTTACGCGTTTCCAGCGCCAGCTTGGAACGGAAAATGATGTTGTTCTGTACCGGACCTCGCCTAAGGTCCAGATAGCGGTACTTCATGCGCAGATCGTCGCCGCCGTCGGTATCGTCCTCGATGGTGAAGGGAGGGAGTTTGGCCGGATTGAGGACTTGCAGCTCGGCCACCTCAATTTCAATGTCGCCGGTAGGCAGATTCGGGTTCTTGGAGGCTCTCTCGATCACTTTTCCGGTAACCTGGATGACGTATTCCCGCCCCAGTTCACGTGCTTTTTCAAAAAGATCGGCTTCTGTTTTTTCTTCGCTAAAGATGAGCTGAGTGATGCCGTAGCGATCGCGCAAGTCAATCCACATCATAAAGCCTTTGTCGCGGGATTTTTGCACCCATCCGCTGAGGGTGACGGTTTCGCCTACATTTTCGATCCGAAGTTGTCCGCAATGGTGCGTTCTGTACATGATGGTGTAAGGTTTTGAGAGCGGACCAGATCGCCCAGGCGATCTGGTCCGCTCTTTTAAATATAGATTTTTAACGAAAAAAAGAAACCTAAGGTTCCTGATTTGCTGAAAGTTGAGAACGGACTTTCTTACGCCACAAAATTATATTTTTATTGGGAGAAAACGAGCCCTGGGCGATAAAAGCTTGGAGATTCTGTTAAGGGAATGCCATGAAAGGAGGAAGATTTTCATATGATCATTTCATGATTAAACAACTTCTTATTGTAAATTATTTAGCTTTACTTGCTTAGGCGCTTATTTGCATTTATTTTTAAGTCTATATTTGTCTTACCGTAGCTGCTTTTCTTGTCTCCATTAGTTGATGTAGTTTTTTTTGTGATGAAGTAGTGCTTTTTTCATCGCCTTGCATGCTATTTTCAGGGTATATTGAAAGCCTATTTTGGATCTTCGGGCGTTGCCCTGAGTTGGTTTGTATTTGCCTTTCAGGTAATAATTAGGGAATCTAAATTTATGCCCGCTCCTCAACTATTTTTTTCCTTCGGAATGTTGTAGTTGAAGCAGGGTTCTGTTAAGTTGAAATATTTAAAAATCTCCAGTCAGTGATATATGTCAATGAAGGAGATGACAGTTGTGTTTAACTTGCAACAAAGTTGCATTTAAAATACACGTCATGAAAATGAGAACTAACATCATTATTATCCTGCTATTGAGTTTTTCCCTTTCTCAAATACAAGCCCAGCACGCGATTGAAGGTTACGTGAAGCTATCCGATACGGAAGAGCCCGCTACAGGAGCTTATGTACATATTGCGGATATAGAGCGGCTGACGGTAGTGGATGAGAATGGTTTTTTCCGGCTGGACAACCTCCGAACCGGCGCCTACACCCTTGAGATCAGTTATATCGGATATCAGACCTTGCTGGAGGTGGTAAATATCACAGACGCGGAGCAAGTGGTCCGCTTAGCTCTGTCTTTATCCCCCAAAGCCTATGAACTGGAGGGAGTCGTCATTTCCGGAGGGTACATTACCACCCAGGATGACAATGCCATCAAGATCGAGAAAATAGATGCGAGAGATTTGCAGGGGGCCACCCACTTCCTGGATGCCCTTGCGCGCCTTCCGGGCATCGAAAACCTTTCCAGGGGTCCGGGCATTGGCAAACCTGTGATCCGGGGGCTATCCAACAACCAGGTGGTGGTGCTCAACAACGGCATCCGGAATGAAAACTTTCAGTATTCCTCCGCTCACCCCATCGGCTTGGACGAATGGGGGATTGAACGGATCGAAGTGATCAAGGGGCCGGCATCCCTTTTGTATGGCTCCGGCGCCATCGGCGGCGTAGTCAATATGGTTAAAGAAAAACCGGCGGCGCCCGGAACATTTTCAGGAGAAGCAATGACGCAATACCACAGCAACACCCAGGGCTATGCCGGAACGGCAGGCATCAAGGCCGGCAGCGAAAGTTTTTTCGGCGGCTTGCAGGTGGGCGGAAAAAGTCATTCGGATTACCTGGATGGCAACGGCAATTTTGTACCCAATACAAGGTTTAATACCCTGGCGCTCAGGGCGCATGCGGGCTATAGGGACGACCATTTCGTGTCGAAACTGTACTACGATTTTGACGGTCAGCAACTGGGTATGTTCAGCGGCTTCACAAAGCAAAACATCACCGAGCGGGGGCGTCAGTTGGATGTCTGGTATCAGAACCTGGATAATCATCTGCTCAACTGGCAGAATACCCTCGTTTTCCATAATTTTCAAATCAAAGCCAATGCTTCCTGGCAAAGCAACCATCGCCGGTTACAAAATCCAAAGACCTCCGTTGAACAGCCCGACCTGGGAGCGCCCATCAATATGTGGATGGAAACGTTTACCTATGATGCGAAACTCATCCGACGCAGCAACGAGCAGTTGCGATTTATCCTGGGGTTCCAGGGCATGAGCAGCGCCAACCGCAACGACCAGCAAGCGCGTAACATCATATTGCCGGATGGACAAATGAACGATTACGGCCTTTTCGGTCTGATCCAGTATCAACCCAATACGGAACTGAATACTCAATTAGGGCTGCGTTATGACCTTCGGGACATCAGTACAAAAGCCGCTAACATCGGTGAGCCCTCGGAAAAACAGCCGGTAAATGAGCAGTTTTCCAATATCAGCGCCTCGTTAGGGGCTACCTATCACTTTTCTGATAAGTGGTTGTTGCGGGCCAATGCCGCCAGTGGCTTTCGGGCGCCCAATTTCATTGAGCTCAGCGCCAACGGCCTGCACGGCAGTCTCTGGGAGCGCGGCAACACCGACCTCCATCCTGAACGCAGTTACGAATTAGACCTGAGTGGTCATTATCACGGCCGTCACCTGACCGTTGAGGTGGCGAGCTTTTTAAATGTGCTCAATAATTACATTTTCCTCCAACCTACTTCAGAGGCGGCGCCGCAGGGAGGCGGAGTCATTTTTGAATACAGCCAGAGCGATTCCCGTCTGCACGGTTTTGAAGCCGGCCTGCACCTGCATCCGGAAAGCATGGAATGGCTGCACCTGGCCTCAACCTATGCTACAGTACACGGAGAGCAGGAAGACGGCAGTTATCTCCCGCTCATCCCGGCCAACAACTGGTCCAACGAGATCGGCATTCACGGCGATCTGAGCAAAAACATTTACAATGCTTCCATTACATTGAACGTTCATCATTATTTTGAGCAAGACCGGTTTTCTCGTTTTGAGCAGGTTACAGAAGCTTATACGTTGCTCCATCTCCACCTCAAAGCCGACCTGAAGCTTTCCGGTCAGCAACTTCAGGGGCAGATCGCAGTTAATAACCTGCTGGACGAGGCTTATCTCAATCATTTGTCGATCCTTCGGCCTTTAGAAGTTTTAAACCCGGGGCGAAATGTGGTCGTGACCTTGAGATGGGTGTTCAGTGGGAAGTCAATTCAATAAAATCCATTCAACCGGTCATTAAATTCGAAAAGGCCGGAATAATCCTTAACTTGCGACCGCGCAAAATAAATTAACTGAGGCTGTCTCAAAAGGCCTGCGGCCTTTTTTCGCGGCTAATAAATTTCTTTTTTCTCTTAAAATACCGCTAAAAAAGAAATTTATTAGACTGCGAAAATCTGCAGGATGCTTTTGAGACAGCCTCAGTTGATCTTTTTTATTCCTAAGATTATGGGCATCGCCAAAGAAGCTAAAAAGTTCGGCACCGCACCGGTGTTTTTCACGGCCATCTCGACCATCCTTGGAGCAGTGATGTTTCTCCGCTTTGGATTTGCAGTGGGCCAGGTGGGATTGATCGGAACATTTGCCATTGTGCTGATCGGTCATATGGTGACTATTCCCACCGCCATGGCCATTGCTGAGATTGCAACCAATCAAAAGGTGGAAGGAGGAGGTGAATACTACATTATGTCCCGTTCTTTCGGGCTCGTCATCGGTTCTTCCATCGGTATTGCCCTATATTTTTCGCAGGCCATCAGCGTTGCCTTTTATATAATAGCCTTTGCAGAGGCTTTTTCAGCTTTGTTCGACTGGCTGGTCGAAAACTACCGGCTGGACCCCAACCTGGTCTGGCTGCTCGGTCGTAAACAAACGGTCAGTGTGCCTGCTTTGTTCCTGCTCACTGCAATCGTATTGGCTAAAGGAGCGGACCTGGGCGTGAAAACCTTGTATTTTGTAGTAGCAACGCTTTTTGTTTCCTTAGTTGCCTTTTTTGCAGGCGTTACCCCTTATAGTCAGGAAAATGAACTCGACCCTTTCGCTCACGTCGGAAATTATGAATCCCCTTTTCAGCCTTCGGCTAGGGATATACTGGTCACGACTGATCAGGACACCTATGTGATCGATACTATAGAAAGTGATGGAGTGACTTATCCCATCATTGAAAAAATTGATGAGGGGGGAGAGGGCGTTCTTCCTGCCGGTAATGGAGGTGCGCCCATTGAAGCATTCGGCTTTTTTACTGTCTTCGCCATTATTTTCCCCGCTTTTACCGGTATGACTGCCGGGGTAGGGCTTTCCGGCGACCTTCGCAATCCGAGCCGCTCCATTCCGCTAGGAACGCTGACGGCGACTATCTGCGGCATGGTCATTTATTTTCTGATCGCCTTCAAACTGGCCGATAGCGCCAGCCCCGAAGACTTGGCGGACACCAGCAGGCTGGTCATGGCCGAGATCGCCTGGCAGGGCAACTGGCTGATCCCGATCGGATTGGCGGCTGCGACCATCTCTTCTGCCCTGGGCTCTATCCTGGTGGCGCCCAGAACGCTGCAGGCTATTGCTAAGGACCGCATTCTGCCCTCAAGGGGGATCAATTACTGGCTATCCAGAGGAAGGGGGAAAAATGAGGAGCCATTTAACAGTACTTTGGTGACGGTAGCCATTGCTTTTGTATTCGTTATGATGGGCGAACTGAATGCGGTGGCGGAGATCATCTCTATGTTTTTTATGGTGACTTATGGGACGCTTTGTTTGATCTCCTTTTTGCAGCATTTTTCTGCAGACCCCTCCTACCGGCCTACTTTTCGCTCGCGTTGGTACATTTCTCTATTCGGCGCACTGGCCTGTTTTGGCCTGATGTTCTTCATGAACCCGGTCTACGCCGTGCTGGCTCTGCTGTTGATGGTGGTATTTTATTATGTGGTCAGCACCTACAATCCCGATAAAAAGAACCTCGCCGCCATCTTCCAGGGGGTGATCTTCCAGTTTAGCCGGCAATTACAGGTTTTTTTACAGAAAGCCGAGAAAGAACAAACCAGCAGTTGGCGCCCCTCAGCAGTCTGTATCTCCGAAAACTCTTTCGAACGCCTGGCGGCCTTCGACCTGTTGCGATGGTTATCCCAGCGCTATGGCTTCGGAACCTATATCCACAAGATCGACGGTTATTTGTCGAAACAAACACATCAGCAGGCCAAGATCTGCAAAGAACGGCTGATCAAAATGGCGGAAGCCAGCCGGAGTAATATATACATCGACACGCTGATCAGTCCTTCGTATACCTCCGCTATTGCCCAGGTCATTCAGCTGCCGGGTATTTCCGGTACGGAAAATAATCTTTTGCTGCTCGAATTTTCAAAGCATAACCCCAATAATCTCGGTGATATCGTTGACAATTTTAAGCTCATGCGTTCGGTGGCTTTCGATGTGGTTATCCTGGGTTCTTCAGAACGGGGCTTCGGACTCAAGCAAAGCATCCACATCTGGATCACTTCTCATGACTACGAAAACGCCAACCTGATGATCCTGCTCGGATACATTATTCTGGGACACAAGGAATGGAATCACGGCTACATCAAGATCTTTGCCGTTTTCCCGGAAGAAACCGTACAGAAAGAAAGAGAAGAGTTGCTCGGCCTGATCGCCGCCGGACAGCTGCCCATCTCTCCGAACAATATCGAGTTTCTTAAGAAAAAACAAGATACGGACCCCAAGACCATCATCCGGGAAAAATCGAAAGACGCCGACCTGACGATCATCGGAGTGCGCGATGAAACCATCCGGCACGATGGCGTCGCCGTTTTTGAGGGGTATCAGAATATCGGGAATACGCTTTTTGTGAATGCTACCGAACGGAAGAAGATAAAATAACGTAAGTTCGGAGATTTCCCTTTTGGTAATCAGCCAACTAGCCCCGCTAGAGGCTGAATGTTGGTAGGAAAAAGGGGCAACAACAAAAACCCGTGCCGTAGGTACGGAATATATGACGTACCTACGGCACGCTATCCTTTAATTTCAATTTTTTCTACCAACATTTTGCCCCTCTGGGGCTTTGGGAATCTCCGAACTCACGTTAAAATAGTTTGCCTGTTCGGAAAGGTGTTGAGCTTAAACAAAACGGTAAGCGCTTTCACGTGGTAAAGTAATGCTTTTGTCAAAATTCATCCTGCGCAGGCCCGTTTTCATAGCGGTGGTAAAACTAAAAATCCTTGAAAAGCCTTATTAATAAGGAAAATTGATGATATTCGTCATCGGTGTTGTTTTTTTTCTGACAAAAATCACCCTTGGAATTATTCTTAATTTTTAGTTTTAAGCAGATTTTTGTAAAAACCCATTTGGCCTTTTCAACATTCAGATTTTTTTAAAAAAGCCGTATATTTTTTTTGTTTAACATTGTTTACCGAAACATGACATACAGTCAATAGCCGGATTTTATTTTTGCATTGCGTAAACTATCGAGCAAAATGTTAGAGAGATACAAGATCATTACCGTTACACATAAGCGGATCAACCTGAAAGATATCGGTAGATTCGTCATCAAGCCTGATCCGAATACCGGTCTGCAGCAGCAATTGGAGCAGATGAAGACTGATTTCGGCTTTTCCGAGCTGATGTATCTTGCTACCTGCAACCGCGTCATGTATTTCTTTACCAGCGAACAGCAACTCGATAGTCAATTCACCACCCGCTTTTTTCAGTACATCAACCCGGAGCTCTCTGCTGGGTGGCAGGAAAAAGTCGACGAGGTTACTTTCACCTACCAGGGAGAACGTGCGCTGAAGCATTTGTTTGATGTTGCTGCTTCCATTGATTCATTGGTGATCGGAGAGCGCCAGATCCTTGGGCAGCTGAGAGAAGCTTATGAGCAATGCAAAGGGTGGAATCTGACTGGCGACGATATCCGCCTGGCTATGGATCAGGCTGTTGTAGCCGCTAAATCCGTTTATTCCAATACGCAGATCGGCGACAAGCCGGTTTCTGTGGTTTCCCTGGCCACGCAGAAGCTACTCAACGCCAATGTCAAAAAGGATGCCCGCATCCTGGTCATAGGCGCCGGACAGACCAACCAGCTGATGGCCAAGTTCCTGGCTAAGCATAACTTCTACAACGTAGCTGTCTTCAACAGAACCAGAGAAAAAGCTCAGCAAGTCGCAGAACTGGTGGAGGGAAATGCTTTTCCTTTAAATGAGCTCTACTCCTATAAGAATGGATTTGACTGCCTTGTCGTTTGCACTGCATTAAAAGAGCCGATCATTACTAAAAATGTGTACCGGCGCCTGTTGCAAGGTGAAGACAGCCGGAAGGTAGTGATCGACCTGGCTATCCCGCATAACGTAGAGGGATGCATAGTAGAGGACTTTGATGTGCAATATATCGAGATCGAAGGTCTGCGTTCCCTGGCTCAGGATAACATGACCGCCCGGGAAAATGAAGTAGTCAACGCTCAGGCTATCCTGGAAGATTACCTGGAAAGCTTTCCTATGCTGTATAAACAACGTCAGCTGGAACTGGCCATGCGCAGAGTCCCAACCGAGATCAAAGCCGTTAAAGTTAAAGCACTGAATGAGGTTTTCCGTAAGGAAATGGATGTCCTGGATGAACAAACCCAGGAACTCATCGAACGTATGATGGCTTATATGGAAAAGAAGTGCATCGGCATTCCTATGAAAGCGGCAAGAGAGACGTTTTTGTAAAAATAAAAGACAATCCGGACCTTTGTAGGCTATTGTAAGGGCTTAGCTTCTCCCAATCAGATGACTCCTTTATTTCCCTTACAGGGATAACAACTGCTCTAAATAGTGTTCCTTCACTCCAAAGCGTTTTTTCAATTCTATGATCGTTTCCAGGGCTTCGGGTTTCTCTTTTCCTTTCATACCTACGATCATCATATTTTTAGGGGTATGTTCCGTGGAGATGAATTCAAAGACTTTAGTGTGGTATCCATGTGCTTCCAATAACAGCGATCGGATGCTGTCGGTAAGCAATTCGGCCTGGCGCTCCAGCAGGATACCGTGCTTGAGCATGGTCCCAAAAATATCGGTGGGCGCCATACATTGACGCACTTGTTTATGGCAGCAGGGCGCTACTATAATGATCTCTGCACCGCTTTGGATGCCGCGGGCAATGGCAATATCCGTAGCGATGTCGCAGGCGTGCAAGGCGATGAGCATATCGATCTGATCGACCGGGTAATCCACGATGTCCATGGCCTTAAAGGTCAGCTGCTCATACCGGGCTTCCTGAGCCAGCTGATTGCAGAAATCGACCAGAGCCTGCCGCAGCTCGATCCCGGTCACCTTTGCCTTTTGATGGAGATGATGCCTCAGATGATCATACAACGCAAAAGTGAGGTAGCCCTTGCCGGAGCCCATATCTACGATCCTGGGATTCTCAGGCAGCGGATGCTGGCGGAGTAACCCATCGATAATCTCAATGAATTTGTTGATCTGGCGGAACTTCTTTTGTCCTGATTTCAGCACTCCGCCCTCCGAATTGGTAATGCCAAGGGCTTTGAGGTAGGGATTGCCTTCTGTCCTGATAAAGCGGTTTTTTTGCTTGTTGTGATGCGTGTCGGGCGCTTCGTTCTGGCTGGCCTGTTTGGTGAGCAGGCGCGCTTTCCTTTTTTTGCTGAACAAAAGATGATGATCGGCCTGTGTCGTGATCAGGTTGGCTTCGAGGAAAGAGTTGCCCAATCGTTCGTCTAAAAGCACCATCGCCTCTTGAGACAAATGGTTTTTTACGATATCTTTCGTCTGGTAACGATACTTGAAAGAAAAACGGCGCTGCCCCTTGATGTCCACCGGACGAACGTATAGGTTTTTCAGCTCCGCCGCTTTCTGTGCCGGCTTGCTGAGCGTAAGCTTTATCAAAGTTCCGGACTGGAAGCTTTCCTGGACGTGATCGAGAAAGGCGGTTTTGTCGTTATGGTGCATGGCCTTCAATAAGTAATTCATTCAAGGCAATAAACACCTTTCTATTGTTGTTGGTTTTATTATATATTGAAGTTTGCAAAAGGGTATTTTTGAAAAGACAAAGACAGCGAGCATGCGCAACCTAATAAACATTTTAGTACTGATCTTCGCCGGCCTGTATGCACAGGGACAGGGTACTCTGGAAATCAACGGCAAATACTATCCCTATACCTTCGATGATTGCGGGGATACGCTTATTTTAGCTACCTTTGCCGATATTCCCGTCACTTCTCTTGCCATCTTTAACAGCAAGGAAGATCGCCGTCGATACGATAAGTACCGGGAATACGCCGCAAAGGTCTATCCTTATGCCGTGGAGGCGATCCGCGTCTTCCGGAAAATGGAAGAAGAAACCGAAGATTTGAAAAAAGGCAAAAAGAAAAAATACATCCGCGAGCTGAAAAGAGAGCTCAAGGATGAGTTTTCTGATCCATTGAAAAAACTGACCAAGATACAGGGCAAGCTCCTGATTAAAATGATCGAGAAAGAACTGGACACGCCTTTGTATGAATTGATCAAAGACCTGCGCGGCGGACTGAACGCCACGTATTGGAATGTAATCGGCAGCCTTTATGGTCATCAATTAAAAGAGGGATACCTGGAAGGGGAAGATCCTATTTTGGATGCCGTACTAAACGATATGAACTTAATATACTAAAGTGAGTGGCAATGGCGTGCCCTGCTCCCCGCTGCCACTCCCCTATATCCTCTATCATGCAAAGAATCTTTTTGTTCCTTCTCCTTCCCTTGTTTTCCTTCGGGCAAATGCCTGTAGACACTATCGCCAGTATTGATCGCTTTTTGGATCATTTCCGATCGGATGAAGCTATGCTCACCGAATTCTTCAAACATATGCCCAAGGGCGGAGATCTGCACCACCACTACAGCGGTTCGGTGCCGACGGAAGTCTATGTGGATTATGCTTTGGAAAACCTTTGGATCGAATATCGAACGCTACAGGTCAGACCGGAACCTCCCCGAAACCGGGACGAGCGGCAGCGCTGGATGAATTTTGAGCTGTTGCAGCAAAACCGGCTGCTGGATCAGGTGCGCGACGATCTGATCCGCGAATGGTCCATCCGGGAGTTTAGCGGGGAAGATCCGAGCGACCAGTTTTTCGATGCTTTTGGGAAATTCGGCTACGTCAAAGATCAAACCTACAAACAAGGGTTGAAAGTGCTTAAGCAAATTGCCCTTGAAGAAAATGTGCAGTACCTCGAAACCATGTTCACTTCGGTGGATTGCGATGCCGGATTGCAGCAGGCGGCGGCTTTGAACGCCCAGCTGCTGAGCCTGGGAGAAAGACAAGACAGTATTGCTCTGCATGCGTTACTGGAAAACCTGTACGAGGGTTTTCAATCTGCTGCTGAACCTTGCGCCTCCGCGCATAACGCGATGATCCGGAATTATCACGAGCAGCTTCAACTGGACGATTCGCTATTTACCATTCGATATCAGAATTATGCGGTGAGGGTCGTTCCTCCGGTGAGCGTATTCAAAGCGCTGATGTTGTCTTTTTTGTCTGCCGAAACCAGTCCCCTGGTGGTAGGGGTTAACATTGTAGCGCCGGAGCATCATTTTATGGCCATTCGGGACTACTGGCTGCATATGCAGCTGTTTGCTTTTTTTCATAAAAAATATCCTGCGGTAAAAATTGCCGCCCATGCCGGTGAGTTGACCCCTGACCTGGCCAATCCTGTCGACCTTGACTTTCACATTACGGACGCCCTCTTTATTGCCGGCGCCGGCCGTATCGGGCATGGCGTAGACATCGCTTACGAATCGGCGAGCGAAAGGGTGCTGTATACTATGCGAGAACAACAAAGAGCCGTGGAGATCAACCTCAGCAGCAACGAATTTATCCTGGGGGTGGAGGGAGACGAGCATCCCATCAGCCTTTATTACTATCATGATGTGCCCATGGTTCTTTCAACAGACGATGCCGGCATTCTGAGGACTACCCTGACAGATCAGTACAAATTGCTTTGCGAACGTTATCCCTTTTTCACCTACCAGGACATCAAACAATTAGCCTTCAATAGTATCGAATTGAGCTTTATCGAGGAGCCGGCAGTGAAACAAATGGTCATGGATCGATTAGCACAGGCTTTTAGGGGTTTTGAGAAAAAGGTGATCAGTGAAATGGAGGAACTACCGAGGATGAGGAAGTTGATACAGTTTAAAACGAGATAAGGCTGCATGCTCATCGCTCACGATTTCAAAGCCATCTTCATCCATGTACATCGCACCGGTGGAACCACCATCAGTAACCTTTTGTGGCAAAAAGCAGGAAAAGGGATGGAAGAAGTTGCGGCGCATGGCAATTTTCGATCCCGGGAAAAGGAGTTCCTTTTTCAATACGAAGATTATTTCAAATTCGGCTTTGTAAGAAACCCCTGGGACCGCCTGTTGTCCTGGTATACTTTATTACAAAAGGGCCGGAATGAACCCATTCAGCAAGAATCCAAGCATTTTGAAAAGTATTTAGAATCCCTGCTTGTTCATAGCATCGGGTTGGACGAACACTTTCATGCCAATCAGCTTGACTTTTTCTCAGACGAAAAAGGGGAAATCTTGGTGGATCGAATAGGGCGGTATGAACATTTTGAAAAAGACCTCAAAGATATCTTTCGAGTTATCGGCCTATCCGGTGATCAAATCCCCTGGGTAAACGAGACGGCCCCCAGGGATTACAGCCTTTATTACACGGAAAAAGGGCGATATTTGGTCGAAAAATACTGTAAAAGGGATATTGAGTATTTTGGGTATCAGTTTAGCCGCTCCTTAACTTAACCGGCCGTCAGCCATTTTTTATCACCATCCATCTGCTTAGCTTTTTCCTCAATATCAGACAGTATGCCTTCTACTTCCTTTACTATTTCTTCCTTCCCCAACACCTCTGCTGCTTTTCGCTTCCCTTTGAGCGCCAGCTGTCGTTTAGGACCTCTTTTCAGGGCGTATTCATATTGCGTTAATGCCTCCTCCGGGCGATTTTGCTCCAGCAGCCACTGACCGTACAATTCGAAGGTCGGCATGGTAATGGCGGGCGGGCCGTAAGCATAGCTGGCATCGCGTTCCAGCTCAGTAGCTTTTTGGAGGAAACTTTCCGCTTTATCTGTATCGTTATCAAGCATAGCGAGCAGAGCCTCCAGTTCGTAAGCAAAGATCTGAGCCTGGTCGAGATCCAGCTGATTGGGCAGACTGCGATTTGAGCCGCCGGCATTGCACATGGGTGTACCCTCATCGCTGATCAGGACGGCAGCGTTGTCGCGGTCTTTTTCCATGTTTTTGATCAGGCTCTCCAGTGCTTTTTTGTCTTTTTGGTGAAAAGCGATCATGCCGTCGGTAAAGTTGTTCATGGCTTGCAGGCTGATGTTGAGCCCTTTCTTATCGATCTCGATATCGGCCAGATCGCTGCTCCAATTGCCGGTTTCCACCAGGTAATTGCCTTTCATACGGATGAGGTAAGAACGAGCATTGTTGGAAGGCGTCTCGTTAGTATACTGAACCATTTCGTCCATGATCCGGCGGGCTTTTTCCGTTTTTCCTTGCTGCAGATACCCGTACATCAGCCAGTGGAAGGCGTGATAGGAGCGGGCGTCATTGCCCATACCTTTTCGTTCCATCCGGTTAACGCTGGCGTTGTAGGAGTCGATATTCGAATTGACCACCTCATTCCACATGCCCATGGCCACATAGATGTGAGAGGGCATATGCAAGGCATGGGCGGCATCGGGAGCGACCTTGGCGTAGCTGTTGGCCGCAGTAATGGCTTTAACGGCATGGTTGGGATCATCGTAAGAATGGATCAGGTAATGCAGGGCGCCGGGGTGGTTCGGATTTTCGATCAGAATACTCTGTGCAATGGCGGCGCTTTGCTCATAGACTTCCTCATCGCGACCGACAGGCACGGAGCCCAGCAGGGAAAGCGCATAAAAAGCGGCTACCTCCTGATGGTCCGGGTTTTTTTTGTGCAATTTTTCCATATGATCGGCATAGGCCTTATCGCGCTCGTACTTGTCGCCTTCGCCGTAAAGGATCTCCACGCCACGGAGCAAGTCTTTTTCCAGTTCCGTCGCTGCTTTGCTCATGCGCTCTTCCGTAGTATTCCCCAGTTTGGCCAGTACCGCCTGACCCTCCTCATAATCCTGACTCCGCCAGAGGCCGCGGTTGTGGGTCATGGCTTCTCCCCAATAGGCCATCACAAAATCCGGGTCTTCTTCGCTTGCCTTTTGAAAGGCCGCCCGGGCATCGGCATATTCGAAGCTGTGCAGCAATAACAGTCCTTCCTGAAAAAAAGGAACGGCCGTTTCGGCGCCGGTGACTTCCAGACGGGCATCACCAAGATGGTAGCTTGGGCTCTCCTTCGCAGCTTGACTGGAATCGGATTGGCAGCTTTGGAGAAACAGGCTCGTTATGACGAACAAACAGACAATTGAGCAGGGAAGTTTCATGATCAAATCTTTTAATGGGCAATAAGGATTGAGCGTTTTTTTTCACGCAGATTTCGCAAATGGAAGTATTGGCGAAATCTGCGTGAAAAAAAATCTGCTCAACAAAGATGACTCTTCAAATTTAGCTAAAATTCTTTACTAAGCCCAATTACTTTTTCCCCGGCGCCTTTTACCCGAAGCTCCATACCTGTTCTGATGGTGTCCGAAGTCAGGCGGTTAAAGTTTTTGATCTGGTCGACAGAGGTCTGATACTTTTTGGAAATGCGCCAAAGGGTGTCTCCCTGCTCGACTTTGTACAAGGTGATGGCCTGTCCGGTCAGATTCAGGTGATCTAAAGGAATGAGGTCGGTATTTTTCAGGACGGGGGTGTTAATGGAAGCCCCATCTTGTGGAATGTCCTTATTGATCTTTTGGCCGTTGGAATCTACTTTAAGGGTAGCGGGACCGAAAGGGTCGTTGAGTGCAGGATTACCCGGACTGTAGGGGCGGCTCGGTTTTTCCTGAGGTTGTTCTTTGACCAATTGTCCGAAAATATCCGGGTTGGCCGCAGCCAGTTTGGGCGCCTGATCGACATTGCTGCCTCTGAGTTTGATCCGTTCGCCGGGAGCAGGTTCCTGGTCAGGGTTCAGCAGGTTGCGTTCCAGCAGCTTGCCGAGGTCGAGGGCGTACACATTGGAAATGTCTAGCATGCTTTCGCCCTCGCTGACGACATGCCAGAGGGACTTTCCGCGGAAGGACTTTCTTTTGGGCTGCAAGTAAATGATGGTGCCGGCGGCGAGCTTTTGTTCTTCGCTGTAAATATGGTCGTTGTACTCCAGTAAGGAATTGGTCGAATAGCGCAGGGCTTCCGCCACCTGCCCGATGGTTTGGTTGGCCTGGCCGAGCACGACGTATTTGACGTCATTTTTGACCAGGATGCCTGAAGATACCTGCTCCTGATCAGAGGGTTTGGGTAAGGGGGGGAAGGAAATGTCTGCTTCCTCAGGAGAGATGTTAAACTTTTCCCTGGGGCCGTCCGCTTCGGCCGAGAACCGGTCATCGGCTTCCTGCGATACTTCGCCGGATGCTTCTGCGGAGAGTTCCGGTTTTTTTCCGGGTGGAACGGTGGTATTGTCGGCCACCAGCAGGTCGTTGTTCTGGTTGGCAAAACGATCGTATTGATAAAGCCTGTGCCGTTCGATGATGCTGATGAGCTTCTGGGCGTAGGCGGGGTTGGTGGCGTAGCCGGCCTGTTGCAGACCATGGGCCCATTTTTTATAATCCGGGTTGCTCATGGCAAACAGGGAGGCGTAGCGAGGTTTTTGCAGGAAATGGGAATGATCGGCATAGGAGTCTTCCGCAGAAGGATACACCCTGAAGTAGGAGGGTATAGGGTTGCCGTATTCGTCGTATTCATCGTCTAATTTGGGAAAAAGCTGCCCGCTCCAGTTGCCGGAGATCTTGATGCCGAAGTGGTTATTGGCTTTTAAGGCCAGATCACTTCTGCCCGAATTGGATTCCAGGATGCCCTGCGCCAGTTTGATGCTGGCGGGTATGCCAAAACGTTCCATTTCCCGGATAGCAATGTCCTTGTACTGCTCGATATAAGCTTCCTGTACGTTCTGCTGAGCTGCTGCAGTAGTCAGCAATGCCAACAAAACGATGGTGAACGATGCGCGTGTAGACCACATAATTGGTGAAATTTATGGGGGTTATGTAATGTTCATGGGATGTGATCAGCCGGGAAAGGCGCCGGTAGCGTCTGACAACTGCCGGCTCTCTTTTCGGTTGTTTTTTAAACGCGGAGATGATTTCTGATGGTATGCGCTTCCTCTTGGTTTATCATACTTTAACAGGTTGCGCCTGGTTTTAACACTTGCCTGAATTTATCGACTTCGTGTTGGTTTTCGAAATTAACATTTTACCGCGTGTTGCAAAACTGGATCACAGTTTTTTTTTACGGGAAAAAAGTGCCAGGGGTGCTCGTTAAACAGTCGGTTTAGGATGCGGTAGGAGGTAGGAGGATGAAGGTAGAAGGATGAAGGTAGAAGGGCTTTAAGTCAGCCATATCACCAAAAACGTCAGTACGGTCGTGATGAAGCCTACCATGAAGACATTGTAAGAAATGGTGAGATAGCGGTATTTTTTGTCTAAGACCTTGCCCAGGTAATAGAGGTCACGGGTCATATTGCCGTAGAGGAGTTCGCTGTCGCTGAAGAGGTCGTCCATTGCTTTTTCGTAGGTATCGAGGTCTAGGTTGACGAAATTGCCGAAGAAGACGATATTCCTTCTGGCTTCGGAGGGGGGCAGCGGCTTTTTGTTGAGGGAAGTGATCTTGGGACGGGCGGACAATACGGCAAAAATAAGAGAGACCAGGCCGGTAACCAAAAAGAGCACGACGGGCAGGAGGATCATCGGCGTCGTTTCGGTGATGTTGCGATAAGAAAGGATGGTGATCAGCACAGAGACCAGGATGGTATTGACGCTGATCATGATGTTGGCCTTATTGTCGGCGATGGCGCTGAGGTTGATGTGATTTCGGTAGTTGGTCCTGAAGAAAGTCTGTATGCCGCGTTGGGGTACTTTTCTTTCGATCTCGCCGAATCTTTTTCTAGGGGTGGCAAGGGCGCCGTTGTCCGATCCGGCCGGGTCGTGTTGATCGAGCTGGGCTTTTTGGTTTTGGATCAGATGAGCAAGAACGCTTTCAAAAGATTTTTTTGCGGAATGTGTAAAAAGTTGGGTGTTAAGCAACCGCTGGAGTTTCCACATTCGCCACTCTTTATGGGTCATTTTCCGGTCGAGCAGGAACTCCCATTCCAGCTTTAGCAGGGCGATACGTTCTTCGTAGTTTAGAAATAAGGAGGCGATCGTATAGGCGTCAGAAAGCACTTTGGAAATATCGTCTTGTGGGTATAGATTTTTTTTAAGGTTGAGAATGGTTTGAACGATCTTTTTGGTCAGGGACTCCGGATATTCGTGGGCATGCAGGAACTTTTCGGCCATCAGCTGGCTATAGTGCGCATAGTCCTGGTAATTGAAGAGGTAGCCCACATTAGCAAACCAGGCGGCGAGCAGGGTGATCTCCCGCTTTTCCGGGATCAGTTGCTCGGCATCAGCAAGCCGGCCGACTTGCTCTACGACGAGTGTTGTGAAATGATAATTGTGATGGACCAGGCGGGGATCGTACTTTTTGTTGTGCAGTTCTAATACATGAGCCTGCGCCTCTGCTATCCACTCCGATTGTTTCGGATCACTGTACGGTTTATTCATCCGGTTCGGTTTAAGCCTATAAATTATAAAAAAAACGGGAGTTTAGGAAAAGTTAGCACTTAGGCAATAGATATCATTGTTTCATCGTATGATTCACTGTAGTATTGTAAGGGTAAACTTTGCCGTTGCTAAAACTTACGATCCTGCCTTTTTCCAACCCAAAACGAGAAGCTGTTATGAAAATTCAATACTCCCTTTTGTTCCTTCTGCTTTTTGCGACCTGGTCGTGCGAGCAATTGGATGATCTGGACGAGATCCAGGGTGTAAAGTACGAAGCGGAATATGCCGTTCCACTCGCCAATCTTGGCGTCTCGCTGGATCGTATCCTTCAGAACTTTGAAGACCGCGCTACGTTGACCGTTGATCCCGATGGTCTTTTTCATTTTGAATATTCGGGGGCGGTGCTTACCGAAACCGGTTCGCAGGTGTTTGAAGAAATTGAGGCGACTTTTCAGCAGATCACCAATATTACCCCCAACGGCATTCCCATTCTTCTGCCTCGTACTCCTATCCCCTACAAAGATCAGCTGGATATCGAGGTGGATTTGATCCGGCTCAAAGGAGGAGCGTTCTCCTATCAGTTTGAGTCGCGCAATCCGGAGCCCGTCAATGTGGAGGTGCGGTTACCACAGTTTTTTATCAATGGCGAAGCGCTCAGTTTTACCCACCAATTGCCGGCTTATTCTGGGACCGGAGCTCCACCTGCTTTTTCCAATAAGGATAATCCGGTCGACCTGTCCGGCGCGGAGATCATACCCACCAATGATACGCTTTACATAGAATACAATGCTACCAACAGCGACGGGGAGACCGTCCTCCTCAATAACTTTTTCATCCGTTTTGACGACATCAAGCTCATTTTTGCGCAGGGATATCTGGGCACGAATATCTACGACGGCCCGCTGGATTCCATCGATATCGATTTTTTCGATTCCTGGATTGCCGGCGATGTCTTTTTTGAAAACCCGGAGATCACCTATATCCTGGAAAACTCCTTTGGTATTCCTACGCGATCGATCGTAAATCGTTTCGATATCATTACCGTTGAAGGAAATATTTTACCCCTGGAAAGTCCATTAATAGAAAATGGGATCGATTTCCCCTATCCCACCCTGGATGAAATAGGAGAGGTAAAAACGGATTCTTTTCTTTTTACCAAAGACAATTCCAACATAGCGCAAATACTCAGTTCCAAGCCGGTGCAGGTCATCTATGATGTAGATGCACAGACGCATCCCGACGGTGACCGCTCCATTCGAGGTTTCATCACCGATTCCAGCTTTTACCGGGTAAGAGTACTGGTCGACCTTCCTTTGCAGGGCAGTGCTGCCGACTTCGAAGCGCGCGATACTGTAGAGGTCAATCTGGACAACCTGGAGAGCCTGGATTCTATAGAATTGAAAATAGTAGCCGAAAACACTTTTCCGCTGGCGATTGACATACAGGTATTCTTCGCAGACGAAGCCGGCAATCTGACAGCAATGCTCGTTGATTCTGACCTGAGGGTCATCGATGCGGCGCTGGTGGATGCTTCGGGCAATGTTACCGGCCCGAGCAATAACACTACATTCATCCCTATCGGAGGGGATCGTTTGGAGGCTTTGAAGGAAGCCCGAAAACTTATCCTCACCGCCGTTTTTTCCACTACCCCCAATGGAGATAATCCGGTGCGGTTGACCAGCGACCAGCGGCTCAGCCTGGGGATGGGGGCTATTTTTAAGATCGTAAACTAATCCAGGCTATTCATGAAAACCATCAAGATAACAACCTTACTATTCTTCCTGATCCTGCAAAGCGGCCTTTGGGCCCAGCAGGAATTGAACACCCACTTTATGCGGGGGCTTTGGCAAAGTACGTATACCAATCCTGCGCTTCTGCCGGAGGCTAAACTGACCATCGCACTGCCAGGCATTTACAACGACCTGTATTTTTCCGACATCACCTATAACGACATCGTGACTACCGATGATAATGGAGAGACATTCGTCGATCTGAGGGGGATAGCCGATCGCCTTTCCGATCAAAATTTCCTGCGCGAGGTGCCCGTTTTGAATGCAATTGGGATAGGCGTAAGAACGGAAAATCTTTTTTTCAGTCTGAGTTATGCGCTCAGGGGGCAGGCCTATCTGAAATATCCCCGGGAGCTTATAGCCCTGTTAACGGAAGGCAACGCCCAGTTTATCGGGCAGGAGGTAGAGATCGGACCTGATTTCCAGGTGACGGCTTTTAACGAGCTATCGCTGGGCTTCGGCGTGCAGCTCAATCGCATGCTAACAGTAGGCGGGCGGCTAAAGCTGATGAACGGCATAGCGGATCTGTCAACAGAACGCGACCGGATCGGTCTGCTTACCGATGCCGACGTTTATCAGTTAAACCTTCGGGGCGATTTTCTGGTGAACTCCTCCGGCTTTTTGCAATACGATGGGTTTAGCGACATTGATTTGTCTCCGGACCTGGACAATGGCATTACAGACAGCTTTTTCGATCGCAACATCAGCGTCGGACTGGATCTGGGCGCTCATTTGCGTTTGGGAAAGCTGGATGTTGCGCTGAGCGTGCTGGATATCGGGCAGTTGAACTGGGATGAGGGAGTTGAAAACTATCGGTATAATGGAGACTATGAGTACGACGGCATCGATATAGAAAACATACTGCTGGAGAATGAATTCGGCATTTCGGTTTCTGACACTTTGCAGGACATTTTCCAGGCGGAAGTCACGAATCGTTCCTACAAAACGGGTTTGGGTACGCGTATGTATCTCAGCAGTACGTATCAGCTGACGAAGACCTGGCGGGCCGGCGCCGTATTGTTTGCCGAAAACTTCAGGGGAGAATGGTTTCATTCCTTAGGTTTGAACATTCAGGGCCGTCCGAATCAGTTTATTGAATTTGGGTTATTGTATGCGTATCGGGATGAGCGGTTTGACAATGTGGGCTTAAACTTAGGGTTGAAATTAGGGCCGGTGCAGATTATCGGGGCGACGGACAACCTCCTCTCGGCGATTGATGTGGGCAATGCCAACAGTGCGAATTTCAGAGTCGGCCTTAACCTGGCTTTGGGGCGCATTGAAACCCGGCCGGTTAATGTAGACGATATCTGGAATCAGGACGACTTCTTTAACTAAAAAGAGCGGTCACGCGCAGCGTGACCGCTCTTTTTTAAACAAATTTCTTCATTTGGTCCTGAAGCCGCTGAGTGATCAGGGTAGTGATCCTTCTTCGGACTTCTCCTTCTTCGCGGGCGAAGAATTCCCATTCTTCCTTGGTGAAATGGCCGACGATGCTGCCGAGCATGATGCCGCGCAGGCGGTTGTCTTTGCTTAGGCTTTTAGCGATCCAGTCTTTGCGTTTTTCGATAGACATGCCCTCGAAGGGGACTTTACGTTTGAGGAGGAAGTGGTGATAAATGTCGACGATGAGATCGTTCTGCATTTTGAGGATAGGTCGGAGGACGTCGTTCTGAAAGTTTTCCATTTCAGTGTGTGCCGGTTTTTCTACCTGAACCTTTGGGCGGATCAGTATTCTATTGGCTGTCATTGGAGTAAATTTATAGTGGATGAACGAATGTAATTCCTCAATCAAGGAGCCTTTGCTCCTTCCACGATAAGTTTGATGTCAATATAACACATTTTCTCCGGAGAAAGGTCCGACTCGCCAGATTAAATTCTTGTTAATTTGACACTAATAGGAGAGAAGGAAGCCTTGAAATAAGGATCGGCTGTTCCTATAAAATAGCGAGTTGAAAAACTTGTTTAAAAAAAGAGAATGAATTATCTTTGCACTCGCTTAAATGAAAATGTCTTCATTCGAACTTGAGTTGAAAGCATTATTCTGGCGTGGTAGCTCAGCCGGTTAGAGCGTCGGATTCATAATCCGGAGGTCGAGAGTTCAAGTCTCTCCCACGCTACGAAGAAAAGATCCACAATTGATTCAATTGTGGATCTTTTTATTGGGGTGTGGCGAGTCTTAACTCATTAACCCCGCTCCATCAGGCGTGCCAACAACCCTTCCTTGCGCGCACGGGCAACCGGGATCTTCGCCCCATCTGAAGTGATGAGGATGCCTCCGTCTCTTTTTCCATATTTCTGGACGCAGTTCAAATTGACGAGGTGGGATTGATGTACCCGGTAGAAGGATTGATCATCCAACAGATCCACATATTCCTTGAGGGTGCGAGAGACCAGGAGTTCCCGGCCATCCTTGAGGAAGAAGTGGGTGTAGTTGCGGTCTCCCCGGCACCGGATAATGCTGTTGACGGCTACAAATTCGATATGATCAGACTGGGGAAGGGCGATCTTCTTCTCTTGCTGTTGCAGGTTATGCAGCAAAGCTTCCAGCTGACCTTGTTGGTTTTTTTGGAGGCGTTTGGACTGAACGCGATCTACGGCTTTCTTTAATTCGAGGGCATTGATGGGCTTTAATAAATAATCCACCGCTGCAAATTTGATGGCGCGGATGGCATACTGGTCATAGGCCGTGACGAAAATGATCTCAAAGTCAATTTTCGGCAATCCCTCCAACAGGTCGAAGCCGCTGCCCATGGGCATGGCAATATCCAGAAATACCAAATCAGGGGAGACTTCCTTGATGCGGTCCATAGCAGTGATGGCCGAATCGGCTTCCGCGACTATCTCTACTTCCTGGCAATGGGTTTCCAGGGCGAGGCGCAGATTCTCGCGGTTGTTGGCTTCATCATCTACAATAAGTGCTCGGATTTTTGTCATTGTTCTACGGGGATGTTTAAGGAAACAAGGGTGCCCTGGGCAGGGGGATCGAGCGTGCTGCGATCGGTGATAGTCAAATGCTCCCGCCCATTTAACCCCATTAATGCTAATCGCTGACGGACTAACTTCATGCCTACACTTTGGTGGTTCTTTCTCTCATTATCTTTTTGGGTAGCTAAAATACCAATGCCATTGTCCGTAATGGTACAGTTGAGTCCGTCCTGCCCTGGACCGACCTTAACCAGCAGATCTCTGGCTCCCTCCAGCGGCGCCAGACCGTGAATAATGGCATTTTCAATGATCGGTTGGAGGATCATACTGGGGATGTAGGTGTTGTGGGCATCTATACTTTCCTCTATCTGAAATTCGTACTGAAAGGGGTGTCGCAAACTCTCCAGGCTACAGTATTGCTCTAAAGTTTCGATTTCGTCAATCAACGGGATATATTCTTCGGCAGTATTCCGAAGGGTTTTGCGCATTAAGCCTGCAAACTGGCCCAGGTATAGATCGGCTTTTTCCTGTTCCTTTTTTCGAATGAGGTTCTGAATGGAGCTCATCGCATTGAATAAAAAATGAGGATTCATTTGGGATCGAATACCTCGCAATTCTACTTCCAAAAGTTGCCGCCGTCGCAGATCACGACGCGCCAGGATACGTCGCTGCCATAGAATCCCACCACTGATCAACAACAAGAACAAGGCCGCAATACCCAGGCTTCGCCAGAATTGTAGCTTTTGTTCCGGCGTCCAGCCGGTGGCGGCCGGGACTTCCACCATTTTTTTCCAGTTACCGCGGAGCTTCTTTGCTGTGTTCAAGTCGTAGTGATTGGCCAGAATTTTGCCATCTTCGTCAATTAAGTAATAATGGTTGCTGCGGTTGTCCTCACTTTTGGTAATAAACTTCAGCTGATCGATATAGTCGAGGAAGTATTTCTTTTCCCCAGGCTCATAGTAATGATATTCGTTATCCCCGGCCAGTAAGGTGTCCGTTTTGACTATTTTTCCCTTTTCATAGGTCTCTGCAAAAATATGAAGCTGGTACTTTTGATCAAACCCTCTCAGTTGAAATTTCTGAATACGAACCCCCATAAAGTCCAGGGCATGCAACACGTCCAGTTGTGTGATTTCGTGGGATCGGTACCGGTTTAAACCATCTTCTTTTAAAATGGGATTCGAGAATCCGGCTTTACTTTTTGTGCGTAAGTCCAGTTGCCGGCGAGTAGGCCAATAGCGATTAAAATATACTTGATACTTTTCATACGGCTTAATTTTGATTTAACAGATGTAATCGTTGCTCGCTTACAATGTTAAGGGCTTTTAGAGCCCAGCACAATGGCAACTGAACGGTTGGCGGACTTGGCTGTATAATTGGCAGGAATGGGTGATGCGTGATAGGCCAGGGATAAGTCGAGCGTTTAAATCTCTCCAACCCCAGTTCATATTGTTTGCTATTATTTTCAATGTTTAGACCTGATGGGCGGCAAATTAGCTTTACATATTTTTGTTTACTTAAGTGCCAGGACATGTTTAAGTTAACATGAGTTCGGAGATTCCCGAGGCCCAGAGGGGCAAAATGTTGGTAGAAAAAATTGAAATTAAAGGGTAGCGTGCCGTAGGGGTTGTGTAAAAAGTCAGCTATTGCTCCCACCTGACGGCAGGCAGATTTGCTCGGCTTAAATGATTCTATTTTTTGAGTGTTTCGCCGAAGAAAATCACAGATTTTCTTCGGCGAAACACTCAAAAAAGAATTTTGTTAGCTGTGCAAAAGAGCAGGCATGGTGTAAGGATGATTGTCCATGACTGGTATCCGCTGCCTGGTCAGCTTACAGATTTTTTTCAAGTATTCTTTCTCTTCTGTATCACAGAAAGAGATCGCTATTCCGCTTGCTCCAGCACGTCCGGTTCGACCAATTCGGTGGACATAAGTTTCGGGCACGTTAGGCAGTTCAAAGTTGATGACATGAGACAGTTCATCAACATCGATCCCTCTTGCGGCAATATCAGTGGCTACCAATACCCTTGTCTTCATTTTCTTGAAGTTACCCAATGCTTTTTGCCGGGCATTTTGAGATTTATTCCCATGGATAGCTTCTGCGGAAATACCTGCGCTATTCAGCACCTTGGCAACTTTATCTGCGCCGTGTTTTGTACGGGTAAATACAAGGGCATTCTCAATATTTTCATCCTTCAGCAAGTGCAGTAATAAGGCTCTTTTGTCCTTTTGGACCACGTGATAGACCGATTGTCTGATTTTCTCTGCAGTGGTGCTGGCCGGAGTTACTTCTATCTTTTGCGGCTGATATAAGATGCGATCTGCTAATTTCTGGATGACGGGAGGCATGGTTGCAGAAAAAAACAAGGTTTGGCGGCGTTCCGGCAGTTGCTTTAATACCTTCTTTACATCATGAATGAATCCCATGTCAAGCATCCGGTCAGCTTCATCCAAAACAAAGAACTCAATATTTTTTAGGCAAATAAATCCCTGGTTCATCAGGTCTAACAGGCGACCAGGAGTAGCCACCAGGATATCTACTCCCGCCTTCAGCTCTCTTACTTGTTTATGCTGGGATACGCCGCCAAAAATGACGGTATGACGCAGCGGAAGGTGCCGTCCATAAGCAGATAGGCTTTCACCGATCTGGATGGCTAGTTCACGTGTAGGTGTGAGGATGAGGGTTTTAATTTCTCGACGTCCTCTTTGTGGATTCTTGGCCAATAATTGCAGAATAGGAACTGAAAAAGCGGCTGTTTTGCCTGTGCCGGTTTGGGCGCAAGCCAGCAGATCATGACCTTTTAATACAATGGGGATGGCCTGTTCTTGTACAGGCGTGGGCTTAGTGTAGCCTTCGGCTTGTAACGCACGAAGGATAGGCTCTATGAGCCTTAACTCTTTAAACGACATATATTATCATTAAGTGTTGTATACGGAAGACTGGCTAAAAAATGGCGAAATTGAAGAACAGTGTCCGGATGATGATTATCTAAATTACGATCGTGATTCGATCTTTAAAGGAGATCGTCGCCAATAATCGCCTGTAAAATAGGTATAATTGTTGAAAGTTGCACGTTTATTCTTTGTTAATAACTGATGTTACGCAATGGTATTAAATTTATCATGCTTTTAGAAGCTGTACTTATAAGCGAATTATATCTGAGGGGTGGGCATAAAGTCGGGGTCTGTTTACTGCTCAGTAGCAAATGTTTTGCCTTTTCAGGGCAAATTGGAAGCCTGTTTTGGATCTCCGCGCGTTGCCCGGAGTTGGTTTGTATTGGCCTTTCAGGCAAAAATTAGTAATCCTAAATTTATGCCCTCTCCAAAGCATGTCTTACCGTAAATCCTGACAGGGATTTCATATAGGCAGAAAAGCAAGGCCAATAATACAGCACCCCTGTCGGGATTTGAGCCTATATTCCATATTATTCCCGAGTAAACGCCCTACAGGGGGTATACAGAATTGCATTTATAAGCGTGGCTAATTCACCCAAATGGGAAAAACTTTCGCAGGTAACGATTTCCTGTACTCCTTCTTTTTTCCGTACTGACATCTTGCGTTTCAGCCACTTTTTTGTAGTAATGTTTTTCCGACACCGGGCTCACCAGTAAGTTGCAGACAAATCCTACCAGCAACAGGCCAGCCATGATGTACATTGTCACCGAATACGCCTGAGCAGGCGGCATTTGCAGAGATTCGATCTGATAGGCACGCAGGTAGTTGATCAGAACCGGCCCGAGGATAGCTGCTGCCGACCAGGCCAACAGCAGGCGACCGTGAATGGCGCCCACCTGCATAGTTCCGAACAAGTCGCGCAAATAAGCCGGAATAGTGGCAAAACCGCCGCCGTACATGCTCATGATCAAACCAAAGCAAAGGACAAAAAAGACGATGCTGCCGGCGTTGCCGATGGAAGGCACGGAAAAGTATAACAGGGCCCCTAGCAGGAAAAAGACATGGTAGGTGTTTTTGCGGCCGATCCGGTCAGAGAGGGACGACCAAAAGAAGCGGCCGACCATATTGAACAGGCTGAGCAGGCCGACAAAACCGCCGGCTGCAGCAGCGGATACCGCCATTGTCTCCCCGATCGTAGCTTCGGAGAACATTTCCTGAATCATCACCGAGGCCTGCCCCAGCACCCCTATACCTGCCGTCACGTTCAGCATCAGCACGCCGAACAGCAAGTAAAACTGCGGTGTACGAATGGCGGTATCGGCGTCTACATCGGCCTTGGTAATCATTCGCCTTCTACCGGCCTGCGGCTTTGGCGTCCAGCCTTCCGGTTTCCAGTCTGATGCAGGAATACGAATGGTGAAAACTCCAAACATCATGAAGACAAAGTAGATAGCCCCCATGACCAGAAAGGTTTCGGCCACACCAACCGAAGTTGCTGATTTATAGTAATCCATCAGTGCTACGGAGAGTGGAGAGGCGATCATGGCGCCGCCCCCAAAGCCCATGATGGCCATGCCGGTAGCCATGCCCGGCCGATCGGGAAACCATTTGATCAAGGTAGATACCGGGGAAATATAGCCTAAGCCCAGGCCTATCCCGCCTATTACACCGTGGCCCAGATAAACGAGCCAAATCTGATGGAGATGTACCCCAAGGGCAGCAACAAAAAAGCCACTGGAAAAACACAGCGCTGAAGCAAACATGGCTTTGCGTGGCCCCACGCGCTCCAGCCACTTGCCGAACAGGGCAGCGGAGGCTCCCAGGGTAAACAGGGCAATGGAAAAAATCCAACCCAGAGTAGTGAGCTTCCAATCTTGTGCACTTGATTCCGTGATGCCGATGATCTGTGTCATCGGCTTATTAAAAACGCTGTAAGCGTAAATTTGCCCGATACACAAGTGTATAGCAATCGCCGCCGGTGGTGTCAGCCAGCGATTGTAACCCGGTTTAGCCACCGTGTGGCTACGATCGAGAAGAGATAAAAATTTCATAGGTATCGCTTTTGATCTAATGATTAGGTTTAATATTGATATGCAGGGTGTCTTCGAGCCGAAAAAATGCTTTTTTACCCAAAGCAAGGTAAAAACTGAGAAAAAACGAGGCGTTTTTAATATATTTTGCTGATATCGCCATTTATCCGGTGTTATTCCAGGGGTACGCTACAGTTGTGTCTCTGGATAAAGTAGTTGGCCCCGATGTTAAGGGCGCTGATTAGCCCGGCAGAAAATAAGCGGCTATGGAATGGAAGTTAGGACGCCCCTCTGTGCCGGATTTTCGATGACGCCGCCCATGGAACAGCTCCGTAAATATTTGCGATGCTTATAATTGGAGGGGCTTCAAATTATCCGGGCGGGAGTAAGCTGTGAATTGACCGAAAAACCTTTTCATGCTAGGATGTAATTCCCATTCGCAGTACCTTTGGGGCAATGATTTCAAAGTCAATTATCACATTCGTGTTTAGCGATATCGAGCATTCTACGCGCCTGGCTCAGCAACTCCGGGAAGAATACCCGCTCATCCTGGAAAGGCATCGGAGCGTCATTCGGGAAGCGATCGAAAAGTACGATGGGAAAGAGATCGATACGGCCGGGGATGGCTTTTTCATGACCTTTACGAACCCTAAGAATGCAATCCTGGCAGTGGCTGAAATTCAGCAGACCTTCTATCGCGAAAAATGGGCGACCTCCGTCAGCCTGAACGTAAGAATGGGGGTTCATACCGGGCTGGCGCTGACTACTGACGGCGGTTATACAGGAGTGGAAGTACACCTGGGCTCCCGTATCTGTAACGCGGCACATGGCGGACAGGTGCTGGTCTCGAAATCGACTCAAAAATACCTGCCGAATTATTTTTCAAACGGATTGAAGCTGGTTAGCCTCGGGCAATATAAACTGAAAGATTTTTTGCATCCCATTGAACTGTTTCAGTTGCACATCCCCGGGGCCAGGCATAAATTTCCTCCTCCCCGGATCAGGACAGACGGAAAAAGGATTGGCGTGCTGCCTTTTACTGATCAGAGCCCTGATCGGGAACTGGAGTATATCGGCGATGGCCTGGCTGAGGAGATCATCATTACGCTGGGAAAAGTATCGGGCTTAAGGGTGGCTTCCCGCTCGTCCTCTTTTGCATTAAAAGGAAGAAAGCTGAACCCCCTGCAACTGGGAGAAAAACTAAACGTGGATTATATTCTGGAGGGGCGTTTTAAGATCGTAGCCGGGCAGCTGTGCGTTTCAGCAGAACTGGTCGATGCCACTTCAGGCTTTAATTTGTGGTCCGGAAAATATGATAGCGCAGGTAATGATCTGTTAAAGCTGGTGGAGGAAATCAGCCATCAGATCACAGAAGCTCTGAATTACCAGCTGGCGCCCGAGCAATTAGAATCTCCTCATCACCGACAGACCCATAACGCGGAAGCTTATGATTACTACCTTCGGGGGCGCCGGTTTTATTTACAGTTCAGCAACAGAGGTATGGAGCTGGCCCTCATTATGTTTCAGAAAGCCATAGAAGCTGATGAGACTTATGCCCTGGCCTATGCCGGTATGGCCGATTGTTATTCCTACCAGTTCCAGCATATGCACCGCTCGAAGGCCATTATTCAAAAAGCAGATGAGGCCAGCCTGAAGGGTATAGAGCTGGCGCCTACGCTGGCGGAAGCCCATGTATCCAGAGGTATAGTGCTCTCTTTGAAAGGGCATTTTGAGGAAGCAGAATATTCTTTTCGCTATGCCATTGAGCAGGAGCCGACTTTGTATCTGGGTTGGTTCCATTATGGCCGAACCTGTTTCGCGACTGGAAGGATCGATAAGGCGGCCCGCTTGTTTGAGCAGGCTAACCGGGTAGAGCCGGAAGATTATCAGTCGATCTTGCTGGCGGCTCAGTCTTATGATGACATCGGAGGTAAAGAACTCGCCCGTCGGTTGAGAGAACGCGGCGTGGCCATTGCCGAGAAACGCCTGGAGCTGAACCCCGGCGATACGAGAGCCTTATACATGGCGGCCAATGCACTGGCTTTTCTTGGCGAGCCTGAAAAAAGCTTTTCTCTGATCCAGCGCGCTCTGGCGCTGGAGCCTGATGATTCTATGTTATTGTACAATGCAGCTTGTGTGTATGCTTTACTGGGCATGACCGAAGAGGCCCTGAATTGTGCAGAGCGCGCCTTTGAAGCGGGCCTGACGCTCAGAGGTTGGTTTGAAAATGACAGCAATCTGGATAGCATCAGAGAGGAGCCCCGGTTTAAATCTTTGATGGAGAATATGGAGGGGTGAGCCCGATTTTTTTATTGGAAAAATGCCCGGGATTTTGTATATTACAAAACATTTTGTTTCAAACATAAGGCATGAAATTACAGGAGCTGGATCTGAATAAAACCTACACTTATGCAGATTACCTGAAATGGTACTTTGAGGAGCGCATAGAGTTGATCAAAGGAAAGATATTTAAAATGTCGCCCGCACCTAATACCTATCACCAATTAATATCAGGGAATTTGTTTTTGAAAATTAGAGCTTTCTTTAAGGAAAATAACATTCGTCCGACTCTTTTTCCTGAGTTGACCATCAACCTTCAAACGATTTTTCCTGAATGGAATTTTTCTGAAGAACCCCGTGAAGAGTACTACATCCGATTATGACCTTCAGAGCCCTTAACTCTAGTGATGAACATCGCCTTTTTGACTATTTTCATCACCTTTCGCCTCTGACCAAAAGCAGATACGGCCCCCATCCTTTCGATTGGGAGACCATCCTGGCTTTGTGCAAAGGGGCTTATCAGGATTTCAAATGTTTTGTGATGGTTTCCAGTGAGGATGCGATCATCGCTTATTCTGTTATCAAAAAAGGGTATTTCCATTTTGACCTGTCCAGGTACTTAAAATATGAACTGTCCATTGATCATGAGCGGGATTATACCCTTGCCCCCTCCGTGGCGGACGCCCACCAATCGAAAGGCGTTGGTAGTCTGATGATGAGTTTGCTTTTTCAGGAGCTCACGCAGGTCAAGGCCAACAGGGTTGTTTTATGGGGCGGCGTCCAGGCGGCCAATGAGCAGGCGATCGCTTTTTATGAAAAACATGGCTTCGTCACCATGGGGTCTTTTCAAAAGCATGGTCGAAACTACGATATGATTAAAGAGTTTTGAAAATCAATACCTGGAGAAAAAAGACCGAACGGCGTCCTTAAGGTTTTTTTTCGCAGCTTCAGATAATCCTACACCTAACCCCCAATTCTTGCCCTCGATCATTAAGACATAGGCCTCCGGAGGTTTGGCATATAGTTCCTGGCATAGAAAGAGCAGAGCCGAGGGAGAAAAACTATGGGTAGTAAAAGTATACTGTTCTTCCGGGATGATCAACTTCCATTGAAACCCGATGGGTAATTTTCCTTTATAAGCGTCTACAAAAATGACTCGTTCGGCATGGCTGATCATCTCCGCATCTTCCACGTTCAGCTGGTAGCGATAAACGAGTTCTCCATCAAAGGTTCCGTTTTTTTTAACGATATCGAGAAAAGCCCATCCCAGGCCATCGTCCTTGCGGCCGTTGTTGCCGATGCCGATTAATAAGGTGTTTTTTGATTCCATGATGTAAAAGGTGAACTAAACACGGGGTTGTGTAAAAAGTCAGCTATTTCTCCCGTCCTGACGGCCGGTAGGTTTGCTCGGCTTAAATGATTCAACTTTTTGAGTGTTTTGCCGCAAAGAAAAGAATTTTATTAGCTGCACAAAAGAGTACGAACACTTTTACACAATCCTATATGCTTAGTTTTGCAGGGGTTTTATTTTACCCGTTCACTTACCAGATTATTATTGCTGTCATATATGCTCAGTCTCAGAGGCATCTCCCCTAAGGCATGAGTAGCACAGCTCAGACAAGGATCAAACGCCCGTATGGCCGTTTCGACCTGGTTCAGCATGCCGTCGGTAATTTTCGGTTGTTTACTTAGGTTTTTCTGTGCGACCCATCTAACGGCCCGGTTCATCGCTTCATTGTTGTGGGTGGTGGAAACGATCAGGTTGCACTTGGTGATCATGCCCTTTTCATCCACCTGGTAATGATGGATCAAAGTGCCCCTCGGTGCTTCGATAATGCCGATGCCCTCCGGACGGCGACTTCCCTCCCTCAGCAAGTCATTGCCCAGGATAGCTTCGTCAGTCAGCAAATTTTTCATTTCTTCGGCGCAGTACAACATTTCGATCAGTCGGGCCCAGTGGGTATGCATGGTCGCATTATTGGGCTTCTCGCCAAAGTAGTCTTTGAATTCTTTGAGTTCCTGATTAGCCAGAGGCGTTGAAATGTGGTCGCAAACATTCAGCCGCGCCAGCGGCCCCACCCGGTTCCATCCCTGGGCTCTGCCCAGGTGGCGGAGATAGGGGAATTTCATGTATGACCATTTTTCCACCCCTTCCATGAAGTGCTTCAAATAATCGTCATTAGGAATATCATTGAGCGTGACCTGGCCCATGCCGTCAATGGCCCGGAGACGGCCGTCATACAATTCCATGGCGCCGTCTTCCTGCACCAGCCCCAGATGGCCGGAGGGGAATTCCGCAAAGTTGTCCAGCCAGTCAAAGTTCTTATGATGATAGTCTTTGATGAAATCAACGATCTCTTTTGACCACTGCAACATGGTGTCGATAGAAGGCGTATCGTTCTCTTCGAGAAAATACCGCCGTTCCTCGGGCATAAAGGTTTTGTGTACGCCTCCGGGCACCGCTGCAATACCATGGATCTTTTTCCCTGTAATGGCCTGGATAATTTCTTGTCCGAACTTGCGCATCAGGATGCCTTTGCGCGCCAGCTCTTTGTTTTCCAGCGCTACACTAACAACATTCCTCTTTTCCGGCGGCGCATCCATGCCGAACAATAAGTCCGGAGAAGCCAGATAAAAGAAGTGCAAGGCATGGGATTGAAAGACTTGCCCAAAATGCAATAACCTCCTGAGCTTGGTAGCCGTAGGCGAAAGGTCTTTAGGATCCAGCCCGACTACCTGATCAATAGCCTTGGCCGCCGCCAGATGGTGGCTGACCGGACATATGCCGCAAAGACGTTGTACGAGCAACGGCGCTTCCCAGTAAGGATGTCCCTGAATGAAGCGTTCGAAGCCCCGGAATTCCACAATGTGGAAAAAAGCATTGTCCACCTTGCCCTCATCATCCAAATGGATGGTTACTCTGCCGTGCCCCTCCACGCGCGTTACCGGGTCTATAGTTATTTTTTTCATGCTGCTGTCGGTTTTAAGAAAGCTTTTACTTGGAACAAAATTTATTTTTTGGGTAGGTGATGCCAGATGCAGAGTCCCCTTTGGAAAATGATGTACGTGCTACCTTGGAAATCTACCGCATCATAGCTGCCGAAGGCAGCCAGCATCACAGCATCATGCCTGCGCCGAAGGCACAGGCATAAGCATCAGTCATATTTAAACTCAGAGTACAAAATCGAATACTGTTCTCCCCAAAGTATGTTCTTCACCGCCTTCCAGATGTGGTTGGCCGTCGGCGGACAACCGGGGATGAAGTAGTCGATCTTGACGATTTCATTACAAGGGTACACTTTGTCCAGTATTTTGGGCAGATCTTCGCTGTGTGGGATCACATATTCTCCAGGTTCGCTGGTAACGCTGTTCAGATAGGCCTCCTCAAGGCATTCACCGAGCGGGATGGTATTGCGCATAGCAGGAAGCCCGCCCCAGATGGCGCATTCACCGATGGCGACCAGGATGTCGCATTTTTTGCGAAATTCTCTGAGTACCTCAATGTTCTCCGAATTACAACATCCTCCCTCGATCAGGCCGATGTCGCATTGCTTGGAGAACTCCTTGATGTCGGTGAGGGGTGACTTATCAAAGTCGACCAGTTCGATCAGGTCAAGCAGCTCAAGGTCGATGTCGAGCATAGACATATGGCAACCAAAGCAGCCGGCTAAAGAGATGGTCGCAATGGTCTTTTTCTCGATATCATCTCCTGCCGGGTTCTTCATACCGCTAAACAAGGCAGGCAACTCCTTCTGTACCGAACTCATATCGTACTGACGGTCACCAAAAGGCTGGGCCATGGATTTGCCCCGGACGAGAATAGCTCCTGTAGGGCAAATATGCATGGCATTTAGCGCCTGCTCTTCGGTAAGTTTAGCCTCTTCTTCATAGTCAATGCCGACAACTGTTTCGTTGCCCCTGTTGGTAAAAGAGAACACGCGCTGGTTATCATCCGTCAGTACTTCCTCGACACAGCGCCGACATTTGACGCAGCGGTTGTGTTCAATGACCATCCGCTTGGGGTTGAAATCGATCAAACGGTCTTTGAACAGGTGCGGGAAGCGGGAGTGGGCTAAGCCCATTTCATAACCCATATGCTGAAGGTCGCAATTGCCGCTTTTTTCGCAGGCAGGGCAGAAATGGTTGCCTTCTGAGAACATCATTTCTACGATCGCCTTGCGGATGTTTTTCAGGTCATCCCGGTTGACGACTACCTCCATCCCTTCCTTAACGGCTTTGGTGCAGGAAGCTCCTATCTTGCCGTTGACCTCACAGGTGCAGACCCGGCAGGTGCCGAGGGGGGGATCCAGGTGTTCGTAGTAACAAAGCGAAGGAATGAAGATGCCGTGTTCCTGGGCTACTGATACTAGATTGCGTCCTTCCTCCGTTTCTATTTTCTGCCCGTCTATGGTGATATTTATCTTTTTTGCCATAATAGAAGGTGTTTATTCGGTGAATCTTTCATATTCCCAAACCGCTCTTTTCATGTCAAATTCTTTGTTGAGTCCTTCTTCGTGATGGTCGACTTTGCTTTCAAAATAATCCGGAAATTTTTCGATGGCCATGATGAGGGAGTTGGTGGCGGTTTGTCCGAGGCCACAGCGGCTGGCATGTCTCATGATCTGGCCCCATTCTCGTATTTCGTCAAAATCAGAGTGGTAGGCCAGTTTGTGAGCGATCTTTTCCAATTTGCGCTGGATGATAAAGTTGCCCGCTCTGCAGGGCGTGCATAAACCGCAGGACTCTTCTTTGAAAAAACCCGCAAAATTATACATGATGGTCAGGATGTCGCGGGTTTGATCAAAGACCATAAAAGAGCCACCACAAGGCAGGTCGCCCTTCATGATCCGGCGGTCTTTTTCGGACAGATTAATGCACTGACCAGAGGGGCCGCTGACCTGTATAAAATGGGGATCATCTGCCTGACAGAGTTCCAGTAGTTCTGCTACAGTGGTTCCCCATTCGATCTCATATATACCTGGCAATCGAACATCGCCGGAAACGCTGATGACCTTGGTGCCCGGAAAGTCAGGATGCCCGGTATTGAGGAAGTAGTCGACGCCCAGCTCTATCACACGAGCGGCGGCGGCGAAAGTTTCCACATTATTGACAATGGTGGGGCAGTTGAGGAATCCTTTTTCGGTGGGGTAGAACTGTCGGGTCCGGGGCTCGCCCCTGCGTCCTTCCATAGAGTTCAACATTGCCGTTTCTTCACCGCAGACATAGGCTCCGGCGCCCAGCTGGATGCGGATATCAAAATTGAAACCCTCGATGCCCAGGATGTTTGTACCAAGTAAGTGCATTTTCCTAAACTGCTCGATGGTTTTTTCCAGCTTTTCTAACAACCAGGTATATTCAGCTCTGAGGTAGATGATGCCCTCGCTGCCGCCGACTGCGTAGGCGGCGGTGATCATACCTTCCATCATGAGCCCGGGAAGGGCATTCATCAGTACTCTGTCTTTGAAAGTGCCAGGCTCCCCTTCATCGGCATTGCAGACGATGTATTTGGGGGTGTCGGTTTCCTTACTGCACAGTTCCCACTTCAGGCCGCATGGGAAAAAAGCGCCACCCATACCACTTACTTTCGATTGTTTGATTTTCTCGATGACTTCCTCTGGCCTTAGGTTTTTCAATTGCGATACGGTTGCGCCAGGATGGTAATCCCTGAAAAAGATGGCTTTATTTTTTGGCGGTATGTGGCGGATATGGTTGGGTATCTCGTCACAAATATCGGCAGGATGAACGCCTTTTTTTAACTGGCCTACGATGGTTTTTACTTTCAGAGTGGTCAGATTGGTAAAAGGGTAAAAGTTGATCAGACAGGCGGGCTCCATATCGCTCAGACCGATACAAGAAGTTTCGAATAAGCCGAATTGTTTGGAGGTGTCCACGCTTCCGAAATTGGCGCCCGTCTCACGCTCAAAGGCTTCTTTGACTCGCTGGAAGCCCTTAAATTCAGAAACAATGCTGTTGTTAAGGTAGATGGTGAATTCTCCGGCCGGCTGACGCCGGAAGAAGTGGTAGAAGGAAATGACGCCTTCTAGTTCGACTTTGGAAATATTGAGTAGCTGACTGCAGGCCTCGACGTCTTCATCACGGATATAGCCGTGCTTGTTTTGAAAAGCCCACAGGCAATCCAATATCTCCGTTCTGTCGCGGGTTAGCGAGAGCGGTTCTTTCTTCATGGTTTTGTGGTTTAAGGACCAAATCCAATATATTTAATCCTTCTGCGGGAAAAAATGAGGAAAGTCAGCGGGAGGGAGAGATTTGTCACTATTGCGCAAAGATGAACCGTCCTTGGGTTTTGAGTTTTGAGCTTTGGGTTTTGGGTTTTGGGTTTTGAGTTTTGGGTTTTGAGTTTTGAGTTTTGAGTTTTGGGTTTTTGCACTCTCATGGAATACGTTGACAACAAAAATGTTGATAACTTTACCAAAAGTGCAAAAAAAATGACGGTAGAAGAAAGACGTCGACGACGTTTCAGCGAAGAATTCCGCAAGGAGCAAGTGACCTTGATAGAAAGTGGTCAGCGAAAGATAACTGAAGTATGTCGCTTGTATGAGGTCAAATACGATTCGGTTAAGAGGTGGCTAGATAAATATGGGACCAAAGCTCGACCGGATCAGATAGTGATCCAGACCCAGACGGAAGTCAACCGGATAAAAGAACTGGAGAAGCAGGCCTCACGCTACAAGGAAGTGATAGGGGAACAACAAGTGGAGCTACTTTACCTGCGGGAGTGTTTAGCCTTGGCCCGGGAACGACTGGGTGAGGATTTTGAAAAAAAAATCAAACGGAAGTGGTGAGGCGCTTGTTAGCCAATCGCAGGGAATTGAATTTGGTTATGGAGGCCCTCTATGGTTACCTGGGCATTACTCGTCAAGGGTACGCTCAACGTCTGAGAAGTCAGCAAAAGGAAGCAGCCCTGATGCGATGTGTGGAGAGGCAGGTGATTGCTTATCGGCGGGACAAGGACCGGCGAGCGGGCTCTCGATCCTTGTATTATAACTTGGATATAAAAGGTCAATTTGACCTTGGGGTAACGAAGTTCGAACAGTTAATGTGCCAATATGGTTTGACGCTGTCGCCTTTACGTGTACGAGTGGTGACAACAAAATCGGTATTGCAGAGCTGGAATTACGACAACTTGCTCAATGGGTTGACGATCAACGGTATAAACCAAGTAGTAGCGGGAGATTTAACGTATGTTTCCATTGGTCGGTCTCGCTTTTACTTATTTTGTCTAACGGACATTTACAGCGCCCGGCTGGTGGGCATATGGGCCAGTGACCGGATGCGGGCCGAAGACGCTGAACAAGCTTTTGAAGCTTGGGTTCGGCTTAGAGGAAAAGAGCAATTAGTGGGCTGTATGCATCACACCGATGGGGGAAGCCAATACTTCTCGGAACTCTACCTGACCCAGTTGAATGACCACGCTATTCGAATTAGCGTAGCTAAAAATTGTTTACAAAATGGATTTGCCGAGCAGAGAAATGGACTTTTCAAACACCATCTGATTCCCACCAGGCAGATGCAAGAGCTGGAATCATTTCAGGCCCGGTTACAGGAAATTGACTACTTTTACAACTACCAGCGTAAACAACAGGGATTGGTATGGCTAACGCCCGTAGAGTTTGAACACTATATTCAGAATTTGGAGCCTAGCAAGCGGCCCGTAAAGACTTTACATGATTTTGGTTAGACCTCCAAAAGCGACATGGGTTTTTAGAGGCATATCCCGACCAAAAGTTTAAAGAAATGGGACTCCCAAAAAAAGTTTTAGGAGCCCCCAAAGGCTACAACTTTTTAGCCGACCAGGGCTATTCCTTGATGGGATGCTCCCCAGCAGAGCCCATCTCCGCTTCACCCTGGACTGATAAATTAGACCCTAATATTTTTTTAACAAAATAAAGTTATTCACATCTCTGGGGGTTTAGGGTATAACCCTGTCAAGCTATTTCATGAGGCCTCAAGAACCCTAAACCCAAAACCCAAAACCCAAAACCCAAAACCCAGAACCCAGAACCCAGAACCCAGAACCCAGAACCCAGAACCCTCTCTTAGTAGTAAGTATACGGCACATCCGGCTTCACCAGTTCATACTCTGACTGCAGGAACGTCACGATATCCACCAGCTCCTGTACGGTCATGATCTCATTATAGCTATACAATTCCATTTTGGAGCGGCCTTCGGCGAAAGTCATCTCTTGTTTTTTGTGGAAGGCTCTGGAAATTTTATGTGAAGGATTGATCACGGAAGTTACCAGTTCGCCATAGGTTTTGACTTTGGTGATGTCGCCACCGAGTCGGACGTGGAGGGTATCTCCGTTTTTTTCACCGGCCCACTCGATATCAGCCACGCTATGGCAATCCGTGCAGTTGAGTTCGGTGAAGGCTTGTTTGCCTTTTTCTATATCGCCATCCGGTAATACGAAGCCGCTGGATTGATTTTGGCAGGCAGTGGCAATGCCGAGGGCGATGATCAGGAGGGCAAATAAACTTTTGTACAACAGGTTCGTTTTATTTAGCTTGTTTTTCATAGTTGATAGGATTTGGTTAGTGGTATTAATTTATGGAACTTTTTGGAAATAGGCCTTGATAAAGATCAATATTGATATTTTTAATGGGGTTTATAATCTGAAAACTGTTTATGAAAATCCAAAAAATGATGAAGTTACCCATTTATTTTATCGCATTCCTTTTCGTTATGGCCGGCTTGGGCTCCTGCTCGGAAATAGGCAAAAACCTGATCTATGGCAATCTGCTGTCCAATATTGTCAATTCATCCGCTGTCGAATACGGTATTGCTTTTACCCCTTCCGGGGATAGCTGCTTTTTCGTGCGGCATGAGGGCAGGTGGGGCGCTAAGGATAACCCTCCCTCCAGTATTTTTCTAACAACTTTCAACACCGGAAGTTGGTCTGAGCCGGAAAGGGCTTTCTTTTCGCAAGATTCAACCGACGATTATGATGTTTCCATAGCGCCTGACGGTCGCACGATCTATTTCGTCAGCAACCGGGATTATCCTGGCAAAACCGGCAGTGGGCCGGATATTTGGAGCATAGAAAAAATAAATGGGGAATGGGGACAGGCTGCTCCCATGGATAATACGATCAATACAGCAGACATGGAATTCAGCCCGGTTGCCAACCGGCGGGGAGATCTCTTTTTTGCCGCCGTTCGCCTCGAAGGTCTTGGGCAAGGCGATCTTTACGTCGCCAGAAAGCAGTCCGACGGCAGCTTTACGGCGCCCGAACCGATCCTCGAAGTCAGCTCCGAATACGGAGAATGGAACGTTTTTGTGGAACCCGACGAAAAGTGGCTGATCTTTGAGTCTTCGGGCCGGCCGGGCAGTCGATCCAGTAATGGCGATCTGTATTTTTCTGAAAAAAAAGATGGGATCTGGCAGGCGCCTGTACCGCTTTCTGTGATCAATACTCCTGGAAGCGATCTCAACGTCCGACTGGGGCCTGACGGGGAATTTTTGTATTATGCTTGTTCTTATTACGAGAAAGGCCTGAATGCGGATATCCTGAGGATACCGATAAATAAGGTTTTGCAAGGGAGTTGAAACAGGGCTGTTTCATCCGCACGGGGGCAGATGAAACAGCTTCAGGCTAACTTTTAAGCTATTACTTGCTTTTTAATTAGCTCTTCAATTCCCTGAATACCCATATTCCCCATCATGCCGAATGTTTCTTTGGCTTCTGCTTCTTTTTCCTTTTCTACTTCAAAGTTCCAGGACCATTGTATGGTAGCGTTTCCACTCTCTCCCTCCTGGACCTTCATTTCACCAATAACATTTTGCACGGGGACAAGGTGTTGTTTCTTGATAGCATACTTGAAGACTCTGTTCTCATGATCTACTTTCAGGATGTCTTCTTCAAATTCACTACCCTCTGCAGTGCAATACCTTTTGTTGCCTTCCACTCTACAGGCCGATATGGGAGCGAACCATTGGTCGACTCCCTTGACGGCGCCGATCACTTCCCAGGCTTGTTCAGGCGCAGCATTAATAGTCTGAGCAACTACAACATTTGAATGTTTCATCATTTAAGGTTTTGATTGTTAATAAATACATCTCAAAAATGATGATAACGCAGATTAATGCTTTTGACAAAAAGCCCAACTATTTGTCTTTGAAGGCCAGGCGGTAAGCAGAAGGAGACTGGCCGTATTTGGCTTTAAAAGACTTAGAAAAATGAGCGATGTCCTGGAAGCAACAATCATAGGCAATATGACTGATGGGATCGTCAGACAGCAACAACATTTTCGCTCCTTTTTCTATCCTCCGGTTTCGAATATAATTAGCAGGGGTGTCGTTGTAAATTTTTTTGAATTCTCTTTTGAAGGAAGAGAGGCTGTGGTGAGTAAGCTGCGCCAGTTCGGAAATAGAAATAGACGAAAAAATATGCGCTTCTATGATCTCCTTAAAGCTGAAAGTTTTGGGTGAAAAAAGATTAGTCAGGATTTCAATGACTTTAGGAGAGTTTTCTGTTTGTAGCAATAGCAGTATGATCTCTTTTAATTTCAAAACCAGGATATCTTCCGTGACCAGCTGGGGGTTTTCAAAATAAAATAACAAGCTTTCAATGTACTTTTTTATTAAGGTCGAAGCTTTCAGTTTGACCATGTTGGAGTAAAAGGTGAAATTGTTTTTTTTAAGAAAAGAAGGCAAGTCATTATCATAGATCTTTTTGAGCATTTCCGGGTAAAAATGGACGGCGATCGCGTGATATCTTCCTTCCTTTTTTCTGGAAAAAGCCTGTGTCAGGTAATGCCCACATTTCATCAGGACTGATTCGCCCTCTATTGTTCGCACCTCCTCTTGCTCTGAGAAAGAATTGTTTTCACCTTCCAGGACATACAAAAAGCAAGCTTCATTAGGCATGGGGTAGGGTTTTTTGAAGGGCGTTTTGACGACAGCCTTTTCAAAAAGCATCTGGCCGTAGAGTTCTAGTGATTGATGTTCGAGGACCATGGCTTTCTAATTTAAACAACTTCTTTGCAAAAAAATAAAAGTCTGGCCTGAAAATGCTTGCTTTCTCAATAACCTTTTTTTACCAGAAGTCCAACTTGTTGTGTTTTTGGTTCAAATACCCATCAGGATCTTTCCTTTTGCAGGCATCACATGCATGTGAACGTATGATTGTACTTCTTTTACTTTACTCATTTTTTGATTATTTTTTGGTGAATGATCGCGGCAAATTTATGCCTATCGAAGGAGTCCTTTTAATGAAAACTTTACTAGCTTAACGGACCAAAAAACAATTTTATGACTCGGCTTCAAACATTTCTCCTATCAGGAATGCCTTCCCATCTAGCCTCCAACCTTGGCTTACTACTACTCCGCCTGATGGTGGCCGTGCCCATGGCTGCTACCCATGGATGGAAAACAATGATGGGTTTATTCGGGAATGGCGGCGAGGGCTACCCTGATCCGCTGGGGCTGGGCAGTACGGTCACCAGCGCCTTGATGGGGTTTTCAGAACTGGTCTGCACTTCCCTGATTGCTTTGGGCCTGTTCACACGCTTTAGTGCTATGCCCTTGGTGATCGGCTTTTTAGTGGCCGTGTTCGCACATCACTGGGGAGATCCTTATGGAGTGGTGGAAAAGGCCTGGTTGTATTTGGCGGCCTATACGGTTATTTTGTTATTGGGGCCTGGACGATATTCTTTAGATGGGCTCTTATTTTATAAAAAAAGAGGAAAATAATCGGGAAAGGCCTTAGAAAATACTCTTCGCCCCTATCGGCCTTCGTTTTTCCAATTTGGACTGCAAAACGACATAATCGCTGGCCAGAAAAACCTTTAACAGAGCCATGAGGTCGCTCAACATCAATTCTTTGTTGATCTGGCTGCGCATGGCCTCTACGTCTTCAATGATGGCCTTGCAGAGTTCTTCCCAGCTGCTTTCTCCTTCCTTATAAGTTGCTATAAGGTAATACCATGGAATAGAGGGAATGTAGCCTGGTTTTTTCTGATACTTTTTGTCGAGGTCAAGCAAGTGGTTTTTGCGAACCGTGCGGATCACCTTGATGTATTTTTTCTGAAACAGCAGTGTTTCAAGATAGGTGGTGAAAAAGGTATGCCAGCGGTAATGAAGAACCTCTTTGCGGTAGGCCAGCAGGAAGGACTCTGCCTGGTTTTCGGCCATTTTGTATAAGGAGTTGGCGTTCAGAGATTTTACATGGAAGGAGACAAAGCCTATTTTGTTATAAAAACTTTTGGACTTACGCATGTCGTGCGTTGAACCTTGCATGAGTTCCAGTGCCTCTCTGCTTTTTTTCTGTCTCAATAAAATGGCGCAAAGGTTGTTGACATACAAGACATAATCATGGGTTTTTTGCCTGATGGCAAGATATCCGTAATAAGTAGCCTTGTCCAGTTCTTTGAATTTGGCGTGCAGCAGCATGCGGTTACTGTAGTAATTGACGAGAAGTCTTTTTGAGTAATACCTGCCTTGTTTGAAAAGCTCGTCCATATAGTCGAACATTTCTCTGAGTTGATCAAAACGGCCATAGTTCAGTCCGATAAAGATCAGTCGGATCAGGGCGAGGTATCTGTTGAGGCCGTCCACCTTTTCGTCATACAGCACGTCGGTCAGCCATTGTTCCCACTGGATGGACTCTGTATTGTTCTCTGCGTATTGGCGCACAACATCGATGCTGGCCTGGTGTAATTGTTCATTGATCCTTTTAGATGCGTTGTAAGCTTCCTGATATTGGTCTATGAACTGGCTGGCCAGCTCATGGTCCCGGAAGCGCATGCGGATGAGCAGGAAGTGGCGGTAATGCTGGACCAGTTCGAAAAATTTTGTAAAAAAAAAGTGAGGGTGTTCGTATTTGCGGATGGCCCTGAGTAGTTTTTTTTCTTCCTCGGGGGTGATGGCATCTATGGTGATCTGCCTTTCGAGATGGCTCATCCATTCAAACTGTTCGTCTACATCGATCGCTTTGAGCTGGTCGACGATCCAGTTCTTCAGATTGGAATACTTGCGCTTATCGAGGGTCGTGTCGTAAGATGTGGACTGTAATATCTGCCGGCAGTTGTGGTCTACCCTTTCAAGTATGGATAGTTTTTTTTCATCGTCAAAATTTTGAACAGACAACAGGTACTGCGTTTCGTGCGGGAGCAGCGAATTGGCGAATTCCGTGAAGCGTTTTAGTTTTTGACGCATAAATACGGTTGTTAGTAGGCTGTTTCAAAAGCACCCTGCCGACCAGGCGGCGGCAGGCTTGCGCAGCCCGGTTGTTAAATGATCAAACCTCCATCCACGCTCAGGGTCACACCGGTTATGAAAGAAGCCTCATCTGAAGCCAGGAAGAGGTAGGCATTGGCAATGTCCTCCACTGTACCCAGGCGCGACATAGGCGTGCGGCTGACCATGGTATCGATCACTTTTTCGGGCACCGTATCGATCATTTCGGTTTGGATAAAACCAGGAGCTACAGCATTGACGGTGATGCCTTTGCGGCCGAGTTCCCGGGCCCAAACTTTAGTCATCCCGATCACTCCCGCCTTAGTAGCTACATAGTTCGTTTGGCCAAAGTTGCCGTACAGGCCTACAACGGAGGCCGCGTTAAGTATCCGGCCGTATTCCTGCTCGGTCATGTAGGCGCTTACAGCTTTTGTGCAATTGAATACTCCCGTCAGGTTGACATCGATGACCTGTTGCCACTGTTCGGGCGTCATCTTCTTCAGAGAAGCGTCCCGGGTGATGCCGGCATTGTTGATCAGAATGTCGATCCTGCCGTGCCGGTCGTTTACTGCAGCGGCTGCTTTCGTGACTTCTTCCAGACGACTCGTGTTGACCTTCATGAAATGAGCGTCTTTTCCTTTTTCCTTAAAGCCCTGGACGGTAGCTTCCCCCGCGGACGCATCTACGTCCCATATGACCACTTTGGCGCCTTCCTCAAGAAACTTTTCTACCGTTGCTTTGCCTATTCCTTTGGCTCCTCCGGTAATGATCGCAACTTTATTTTTTAATCTATTCATTTAATTGGTTTTTGTTTTGCAATTTAATGCATTGCCGGGTTGAATGGAAAAATAAAGGTATAAAAACAGGGTGGACTTAAATCGTTTTTAAGTGGTTTTTTTGTGTAAAAAATTGATATAGCGTGTTTTATTTTTTTTAAAAGCATATTGACTTAAATTGTATTGTGTTGCTAACTGCTTTTTTTAGTATGGGCTTTCACCCTTGCCTGGTCCTAGGGCTTGTGCGTATGTCATAGCCATAGGGCTTTCGCCCTTGCCTGGTCGTATGGCTTGTGCGTATGTCATTAACCATAGGGCTTGCGCCCAATGTTATTATGTGTCGCCGCTTTGGCGGCTTGGGGGGGGTAAGAAAATGATTTTATGGGGAGGAATGAGAGTGGAAAGAGTGAAATTAAGTCAATATTTGAATATCGGAGTTTAATAATTTGTAAGCCAAATTTTTATGCTATAATAACATGTTATTTTGTTTTTAAGTCAACTCGCTTTCATTTTCAGGCTGACTTGTGGCGCGTCTGGTCTGCCAATAACTTTGTAAAATCAGTCATTTAATTTTTCATTAAAAAACAGGTCTTATGGAAAACGCAAAAAACCTTTTCGACACTTTTTTTGAGGGGCAGCGCAAGATGATGGACTGGTGGGCTGATGCGTCGCAGAAAATGATGGACACGGTATCAGAGAAGAAAGAAGAACCGAATACACACACGGACTATATGCAAGAACTGTTTGAGCGTCAAAGGGCCCTGCTGGAAGAAGCTTCTTTGCTGAGCTCTCCAAAGGAGATCATGGAAAAAGGGCCGGAGCAATACAAAAAGTGGATGGACCTGCAAATTGATTTTTACCGGAAATGGACCGGTGCTTACCGGGCGGAAGCTGAAAAGATGGGCTTTCAGTGGCCTGACCTGAACGGATATGCGCCGGATAGGGTATTTCAGAAAAACTGGTCAGTCTGGACCGATCAGATGGCGCAAAATCAGCAATGGCTGAAGAAAAACATACTCGATAAACTGCCGGGTGCTATGCGGCCTCACTATCTGAACTTTACAGATATCTATGAAGACATGCAAAAGCGCTGGTCGGCTTTTCAGCAAATGATCCAATTCGGTGTGTACGACCAAAAGATGATCGAGCGTTTCTTTGCTCCGCTCCAGTACAAGGAAATGATCAATAAGCTGATGGGCTTCCAGTTGCCCGCCGCCGCCCATGAGGGGATGGAAAAGATGAACGAGATGATGGATGCTTATCTGAAATACGTAGAGCAGTTGTCTCCTTCTATGGAGAACTGGCAGAAAAACTGGGAAAGTTATCTGAAAAAGTGGGGCGAATCGGGGCATGCATCCCTTCTGCAGGCAACTATGGATATTAATCAGCGTTTGAAGGACAGCATGGAGCCTTTCCTTCCTGCTGTAGGCTACAACAAAATGGGGCGTTATGCTGAAATCCTGAAGGATATCCAGTTTACCTATACCGCATTCCTCATGCGCACCAATGAATTGCAGGCGTTGTTGTATCAGGCCGGCCGTCAGACTTTGCCCGAGACCATTCAGGCGTTGTATGATGAATATAAAAGCTCCAGCGAAATGCCGTCCTTCGATCACTTCTTCCAGCACTTTATCGACAGGCTGGAAAAGGACCTGACCGGGGTGCTCGATTCCAGAGAGTATTCTCATTTGCAGGCTGAGGTGTCCAAGATGGGCGTCCTGGTAAAAGCCAAGCTGGACGAACTGATCGAACTGAGCTTCGACCAGACTCCCTTTATGATGAAATCTTCGGGCGATGAGTTGTCCAAAGAGTTGTACAGCCTTCGCCGCAAGGTAAGAGAATTGGAAAAAACGGTTAGCGGCGGGGAGACTAAAAAAGCTGCTAAAAAAACAAAGGCTGCAAAGTGATGGAAGGGCTAAATACCACTGCTGCAGCCCTCAATAATCTGTCACAGATCAAGGTTGTAGATATCGGCACAGCCCCCCGCTCAGTCGTTTGGGAAGAGGGCAAAGTTCGGCTTTATCACTTTAAGCGGGACAGCCCGGCCGCCGTCAAAACCCCCGTGCTGATCGTCTATGCCCTGGTCAACCGCTGGGAGATGATGGACCTGCAACCTGATCGCAGTTTTATTCGAAAGCTGCTTTCGGAGGGTCAGGATGTCTATCTGATCGACTGGGGCTATGCCAGCAGGTTGGATCGGTACAAGACCCTGGCTGATTATATACTGGGAGACATTGACGATTGCGTGGATGTCGTCCGGCGCCGTTCCGGCGTTGAGAAGATCAATCTAATGGGCGTTTGTCAGGGCGGCACTTTCAGTGTCATGTATGCTGCGCTGCGATCCCAAAAAATCAAAAATTTCGTTAATCTCATTACGCCTGTAGATTTTTCTTCGGAGGAAGGCTTCCTTTTCAAATGGGCTAAGGACCTGGAAGTGGATGCCATAGTGGATCATTTTGGGGGGCTGGTGCCCGGCGAGTTCCTCAATCTGGGTTTTGATTTGCTCCGGCCGATGAACAAGACGCGCAAATATTTTCACATGCCGGCGGTTCTGCAGCATCCTGCTAAGTTGCTCAATTTTTTGCGGATGGAGTATTGGGTATCGGATTCTCCCGACCAGGCAGGCGAAACGTTCCGGCAGTTTATCAAGGATTGCTATCAGCAAAATAAGCTGATCCGGAACGAAATGATGCTGGATGGGGAAAAGGTGCGCCTGAAGCAGATCACGATGCCAACGCTGACCATTTTTGCGAAAGAAGATCACATTGTTCCTCCCCAAACCACAAAGCCGCTGCACGAACACATTGGAGCGGCGGATAAAGAGTTGATGGAATTTCCAGGGGGGCACATCGGGGTTTTTGTTGGTGCTCGTTCACAGCAACTACTGACGCCTGCCGTCGCAAAATGGTTTAAAGAAAGAGACTGACCGTCTCAAAAAAAGCTTAATTTGGCTGCGCCAATGATGCACTATGCTTATCCATTTCCGGTCAAGCGAATATCCATCGCTCATGATATTGAGCTTGCCTACATGGAAGCGGGCAAGGGACGCACTACTCTTTTGTTTCTTCACGGCATGGGCAGCTATGCACCGGCCTGGAACAAAATGATCGCCCGCCTGTCGGAAAAATACCATTGCCTTGCGCCGGACCTGCCCAATTATGGCTTATCGAAAGAAGGGGCTTATGCTTTTACAATGACTTTTTTCGCTGAAAGCATCGAAGCCTTCATTCGGCAGCTGGGTTTAAAGAGAGTCGTACTGGTAGGGCATTCCATGGGCGGGCAGATCGCTCTTACGATGGCGTTGAGGGAAAGGGTCAAGCTCCGAAAACTAGTGCTGCTGGCGCCTGCCGGGTTTGAGCAATTCAGTGAAACGGACAAGGCCTGGTTCCGGCAGTTTGTGACGCCCTCTATCTTACAATCTCTTTCTATTGAGCAGATCACCCGCAATTTTGACCTCAACTTTTCCACTAAGAAGCTGCCCAGCGACGCCAACTTTATGCTGGGTGACCGGATCAAGCTTCGACATCGATATCCGGAGCGGTATCGTTCCTTTTGTAAAATGATCGTCCGTTGTGTCCAGGGTATGCTGGATGCTCCTGTTTTTGACCGGCTTCCCCAGGTCGGACTGCCTGCGCTGGTTTTCTTCGGGCAGGAAGACCTGCTGATCCCCAACCGGCTCTTACATCCTCAGCTCACTCCACAAATGGTGGCTGAGGCCGGCCACGCCCGGTTGCCCGACAGCCGCCTGCGAATGCTCAGCCCCTGTGGGCATTTCATTCCTTGGGAATGCGCAGAAGAAGTCTGTGAGGCGATGGAGTATTTTTTATAAAGAGCAGTCTAGGCCAAAAATCTTTTTCTTTTCAAAAAAAGTCCACCCTTTTATTTTAATTGATTAATGAATTGATTTACAGTTTTTTAAGAAAATAAAAATCCTTTTTTTTTCTTTAAGTCAGGGATTTTTAATTTCAAAAAGGGCCTGTTCTCCATTTTTAGCTTCTATAATTTAGGATCAGAATTTAATTAGGTTAACGAAAAGGTCAACCTTATTTTTCTTTGACAAACATCCTTATGTCGACATTATTGTTTACACCAAAACTAAAAATGAAACTCATGAAAGCGTTTTTTACACTCCTTACTTTTCTTTCCTTTGGGCTCATGGTCCATGCGCAGATGGGGACCATCAGCGGGAAAGTAACTGATGAAGACGGAGAAGCAATGGTTGGAGCAAGCGTATTCATCGACGGCTCCTCCAAAGGTGCATTTACGGATTTAGATGGCAATTATTCACTACAGGTTGAGCCGGGAACCTACACGGTGGTGGCGACATTCATCGGGTATGCGGAATCGCGGGAAGAAGTTAGTGTGAGTGCGGGCAGTACGGTAACGCTCAATTTTTCCATGTCTGAAGGAACGCTGCTGGACGTAGTCGTGGTATCGGGTTCCAAGAGGCCGGAAAAGCTGACGGAAAGTCCGGCTACTATTGAGACGGTTTTTGCCCGCGAGATCGAGGAATATGCCGGTAACCCCGGCGAACTGATCGCCCGCCAGAAGGGGGTGGACTATTTCAGGGCCGGGCTGGCCGTGCCGGCTTTTAACATTCGTGGGTTTAATTCCAACTTCAACTCCAAAAACCTGCAGGTAACCGACGGCCGTTTTTCTACTCTGATCGCTACGGGTTTGCCGATGGGGCCGCTGAACACCACGATCAAGGAAGATATTGAGCGTTTCGAAGTGATCCTGGGGCCCAATGCTACGCTGTACGGTCCTAACGCACACAACGGCTTGTTGAACATCATCACCAAGGATCCGCGGACTCATCCCGGGACGAACCTGGCCACGAACGTCGGCGTAACCGGTGACGGTGACGGCTTTTATTCTTTCCGCGCCAGACATGCCCAGGTGCTGAGCGACAAATTTGCCTACAAAGTGACCGGTGAATACACCACCGGCACCGAATTCGAATGGGCTGACTCGGTCTTTATTGACCGCGTCGGTGCTTTTGATGATCAGGGGAACCCTATTCCTGACGGACAGGCGGAAGGTTATGAAGAACTGGAGCTGGACCGCGGCGTTGACTTTACCAGGGCTGAAGCCTCGCTGATCTACAGTCCTACCAGTGCACTGGACATTACCTTCAACACCGGATACAGCAACAGCAACTACCTTGCCGCCACCAATGTAGGTAGGAACCAGATCATCGACTGGCAAATTTTCTACTCTCAGTTGAAAGTAAACTCCAATAATTGGTTTGCTCAACTATACTATACCACGAGTAGTACCGACGATACTTACGCCATCGATGAGCGGACCAAGCAATACTACCGCGGCATCGATGCCGGTCTGACCGATGAACAGGCCAGAGGAGATTTCTCCTACCAATCTGGCGCTTTGTTCAAGGATGCTTCCAAGCGCTGGAACGGTGAATTTCAATACAACAACACCTTTGGAAATCTGGAACTGATCGCAGGAGTGCAGTGGCAGCAGGACCGTGCCAACAGCCTGAATACTTACCTGCTGGAGCAGGAAGCGATCGATTTTTTCAAAAACGATCACATCGTGCTGAACCAATACGGCGGTTATGTTCATCTTACCCATAATTTTGGTGGGGGATGGAAGGCGCTGGCCGCTGCCCGTCTGGATTATCACGACGTTTACGAGTTTAACTTCGTTCCCAAGTTTGGCCTTTTACATGTAGGGGACAAAGGCACCTGGCGACTGACTTATGGAGAGGGTATTGCTGCTCCGACCATTCTGAATATGTTCGGCAACCTGTTCGCCGGACTGATTCTCGGCAATTCCGATGGGTTTACGCTGGCCAATGGTTCTATGGTGCCCAAGCAGACGGTCGAAAAACTCCAGACCTTCGAACTGGGTTATCGCGGACAGATCGTTCCCAACAAGCTGTTCCTGGACGCCAACGCCTACTACAACATCTCAAGGGATTTCCTCAGTCCGCTGACCGTACTGGGCGTGGCTACCTTGCGCGGTGATACGCCGGTACAGGAATTACAATCCGGGTTCGGCATTTACAACGGCCTGGTGGCATCATACATTAACTTCGGGCTGGTGAATACTTACGGTTTTGACCTGGGCATCAATTACTACTTTAACAAGGAATTCAGCCTGAATTTCAACTACTCCTTCTTCGACTGGAGTGTGGATGAAGACGATCCTGAGAACGATTTCAACAACGACGGCAGGGTTAACTTCCTAGACATTCTGGTGAATGCTCCGAACAACAAGTTCGGCATCGGGCTGAACTATAGCGGCGAGAGATTCTTCGGCGCCGTCTTCGGTCGCTGGGTACAGGAATACAACTATTTCTCCAGTTTCCAGATCGCTTCTGAAACGCTGGTGGACGATAACGGTCAGCCTATTTTATATCGCGGCAAGCCGATCATTGAGGATGCCCGCAGTGCGGATACCTACAACTACGGACCGCTGGGTGGTTTCTTTCCTGTTGACCTGAGCGTCGGTTACCGGGTTAGTGATATTTTCACCATCTCAGCCTCTGCGAACAATCTGTTCAATTCCGAATTGAGAGAATTTACAGCGGTGGCGCCTACCAGAGGCTTGTATACTTTAGAACTGAGGGTTAATTTGCCGGCTATCGGCAGAAATTGATATTTTTAAGATGACTGACGAGAGCACGTGCTCTCGTCAGTCATCTTACATACTTGTAAAAAAACGATAATCAGTCATGACCTTAGCCTGGATCCTATTTTCTGTTTACCTTATTGGAACGGCCTATCTGGGCTGGTTGGGACACAAGAAGACAGACGATTTCGGAAGTTTTGCCATCGGCAAGGGAGATCTTTCTCCCTTTGTGGTGGGGGTGACGCTGGCGGCGAGCACGGCTTCGGCGGCTACTTTCATCATTAATCCCGGCTTTGTGTACGTGGACGGCCTGGCCGGCTTTATGCATCTTGGGCTGAGCGTATATTTGGGGTTTGTGGTCATGCTGGTCATATTATCGTTCCGTTTCCGGCGGATCGGGGTAGAGGCGAAGGCACTGACGATACCGGACTGGATCGGAAAGCGCTACCGGTCCGATAACTTTTCCCTGTATTTTTCCATCATCAACTTGTTGAGTTTTGCCTTTATTGTACTGCTGGTTGGCGGGATTTCCATTGTGATGCAGAAGCTGCTGGGTGTAAATAATGTAACAGCCCTGGCCATCACGCTGATATTTGTGACGGGCTACGTGTTGTTTGGCGGCACTTATGCTCATGTTTTCACTAATATGTTCCAGGGCTTTCTAATGATCGGGGTAACGGCTGTTATCTTGTATTCCGGCATTGATCTAATGCTGACGGAAGGAGATCTGTGGGCCAGGTTGCAGGCTAAGGATCCTGATCTGGTAGCCTGGGTGAACCCGGAAAGCCGGTTTTACAATGATGTGTTTTCCATTTACGTGTCGGGCTTTGTTATTGGAGGTACGCTGGTATGCCAGCCTCATATTCTGACCAAGGCCTTGTATGTCAAGACGGATAAGGCGGTTCGCAATTACATCATCGTATTTGGGGTGGTCTTTTTCCTGTTTACGCTCTTATTGCTGACAGGCTTCTGGGCGCATTTTGCTGTACCGCAGGAACAGCTTATAGATCCTGTGACCGGAACGTTCCGGCAGGACCTGGTCATGACGGTCTACCTGCAGAATGCATTTCCCGACTGGGTGTTTACCATCATCAGCGTGGTGCTGCTGGCGGCGGCCATGTCCACGCTGGACGGACTGCTGGTCGGCATTTCGACCATCACAGCTAACGATCTGGTGTTGAATGTGATCGATCGTTTCGGCAAAGAAGACTTATCGCAAGAAGAGAAAATGAAGCTGGCCTTCCGCGCCAGTCACGTGGTGTTGATCGTGATCGCCGTACTGGTTTTCCTGGTCAACCTCAATCCTCCTGAATTGCTGGGGATATTCGGGCAAACGGGCGTTTACGGTTTAGTGCTGGCTGCCGTTCCACCCCTTTTGGCGGGGGTATTGTTCAAAAAAGTACCCATTGCATTGGTGTGGAGCAGTTCGGTTATCGCCATCGTTACCCACTTTTTGCTTTACTTTTTCGGTGAACAGTGGTTCCCTGATTCGGGCCTGGCGTTCGCGAACCCTGGTGTGACGGCTACGCTGGGGATCATCCTCGGGCTACTGCTTGCCCTTTTGGGAGGATGGATTTGGGAAAGGAGAAGGTAACGGCTTAAGACTAATAAAAAACGAATTCGATTTTTTAAAAAAAACAACGATATGAACAATGCGGTCATCCTTTCAGTGGGCGCTTATGCCCCTGAGAGCGTTATGCCTAACAGCTACTTTGACGAAATATTGGGGGAAAATGTGAGTAACTGGCTGGAGGAGAATGTGCAGATCTATGAACGGCGCTGGTGCGCTGAAGACGAAAGTACAGCCGACCTGTGTGAGCGGGCCGCGCGGCAGGCGCTGGAGCGGGCCGGCGTGAAAGCAGAGCAACTGAACCTGATCGTGCTGGCAACGGATACGCCGGAATACGTTTCCCCTTCCACGGCCTCGGTGGTGCAACATCGGCTGGGCGCCAAAAATGCCGGCACCTTTGACGTCAACACCGCCTGTGCCGGATTTGTGACGGCTCTGGACATCGCCTCCAAGTACATTCGTGCCGACCAACAATATGAATACGTGCTCGTCATCGGCGGTTATGCCATGAGCAAACACCTGAACCTCAAAGACAAAAAAACCGTTACCCTTTTTGCCGATGGAGCAGGGGCGGTCGTTTTGAAAAGCGAAAAATCAACGGAGCGTGGCTTTCTGGCCAGCGAACTGATCACCAAAGGGGAATATGCAAGCTGGATGGGTATTTATGGTGGAGGCACCCACCAGCCCGTCACACAGGAAGTGCTTCAGCAGCACGACCACCAGCTGAAATTCGTCCGCCGCTTCGATCCCGAACTCAACCCGACCATGTGGTCACAGATGGCGCGCAACTTGTCTCAACGGATCGGTCAGGAGCCTGAAGAAGTGGCCATGTATTTCATCACCCAGATCAACATCAACAGCATCTGGGCGACGATGGATCGCCTGGGCGTGGAGCGCAGCAAAGCTCATACCATCATGCATTATTTCGGCTATACGGGCTCCGCCTGTATTCCGATGTGCTTTAACGATGCCTGGGAGAAAAATTTGGTCAAACAAGGTGATCTGGTGTATTTTATAGGTTCCGGCGGTGGGTTGGCTTTTGCCAGTGCGGCGTTTAGATTGTAAATTTTTTCCGAAAACCTAAAACACATGAGTGAACTGTATCAACAAGACTGGGCGCAGAAGTGGGCCGTATACAGCCCCGACAAGGTGGCCGTCAGCGAATACGAAACCGGCCGGAAACTTACCTACAGTGAACTCAACCGCCTGGCCAACCGGCTGGCGCATCATCTGATCAACGAATTGGGCATGGCCAAAGGCGAGCGCATCGCCGTGCTGGCGGAGAACCGCCTGGAGCTGATCCTGCTTTTTGCTACGGCTCAGAAGGCCGGCCTCATTCTCGTACCCCTGAATTACCGGCTGGCGCCGGCTGAGATCGATTATCTGCTCAAAAATGCCGAACCCCGAATGGTGCTCGGCGAACCCAAATTCCAGGAAAAGCTGACGGCTGCACCAGCTTACCATACCATTCCGATCCGATGGTCGATCGAGGAACTGGGTGCTTTTTGTAATAAAGAAGAAACAAAACAGGAAGATCATCATTTTTCCATCATTCCCGTAGCGGCTGATGATCCCGTTTTCATCTTATTTACCTCAGGTACTACCGGCTTTCCCAAAGGCGCTTTGTATACCCACAGGATGCTGTTCTGGAACAGCATCAATACGGCGATGAGTCTGCTGGTCAACACCGAAAGCCGGACGGTCAACTGTATGCCGCCCTTCCATACCGGCGGGTGGAATGTGCTGACCACTCCCTTTTTGCACCACGGTGGCTATACATGTCTGATGAAAAAATTCGATGCTGCGGCCGTGTTGAAGTTGCTCCAGCGGGAGCAAGCCACTATTTTTATGGGCGTGCCGACCATGCTCAAGATGATCGCCGAGGAGCCCGGTTTTGGCGAGGCTGATTTTTCCAGTCTGTACTACATCATCGTCGGCGGCGAGCCCATGCCGGTGCCGTTGATCGAGCAATGGGATGCCAAAGGGGTGGCGATCCGGCAGGGTTTCGGTATGACGGAAGTCGGGCCCAATCTGACCTCTCTGCATCAGAACGACGCCATTCGCAAGAAAGGCTCCATCGGGCGGCCTAATTTTTATGTACAGATACGGATCGTAGACGAAAAAGGCGAGCAAGTACTCACGGGCCGGGCCGGCGAGCTGTTGCTGAAAGGTCCGATGGTCACTCCCGGCTACTGGCGCAACGAGGTAGCCACCGAAAAAGCGATAAAAGATGGCTGGTTCCACTCGGGCGATATGGTTCGCGAGGATGAGGAAGGCTATTTGTTTGTTGTAGACCGCATCAAAAACATGTTCATCTCCGGCGGAGAGAATGTCTATCCTGCCGAGGTGGAGCGGGTGTTGGTGCAGCACGAATGCATTTCTGAAGCGGCCGTGATCGGCGTTCCCGACGATAAGTGGGGGGAGGTCGGCCAGGCATTTGTCGTGAAAAAAGCGGAGGTGGCGGAAGGGGAGGTCATCGGTTTTTGTAAGGCGCATCTGGCCAAGTTTAAGGTGCCGAAGTATGTAGTTTTTGTGGAGGCTTTACCGAAGAATGAGACTGGAAAGATCGATAGGAAGCGGCTGAAAACTTCGGGTGATTTTTAAATCGTAGGGGAGTTACTCGGAAAGGAACTTTTACCCCCCTTCCCACCGTTAAATAATAGTCATCTCCATAACTTTCATTCATCCCTTAATCAACAACTATGGCCATCCAAAAAGCAGTAGACCTCATCCGCGAAAATAAAAAATCCAAATCACCTTACCTTGATCTGGGCAACCTTGGCCTGAGCAATCTTCCAGAAGAACTCTGGGAATTAACCCATCTTCAGAAACTAAACCTGGGTTACTACTTTTTTGACCGCCACACCTTTGAAAAATCGGCTAATACCGGGCCTGACAATCAGCTCCCTTTTATTCCTGAAGAAATGGGGCGTTTAAGTCAGTTGCAGGAGCTGAGCCTGAATGGCAATCAGGTCAGCCAACTGGATTTTTTACGAAACCTCCCCAGGCTGAGAATGCTCCATCTGGGTGGCAATCCGGTTCGATCGCTTGAGCCTTTGCTGGATTTAACAAAGCTGACCCAGCTGAATCTGGCTGAATTGCCTGCTGAACTCGACTTCTCACTATTGCGAAATATGCCCCAGCTGGAAGGCCTGGAGCTTAGCTTCAATCATTTCAACAAAGGCGAATTTCTGGCGGACCTTCCCCGGCTGACTCGTCTGGGGTTGATGCATACCCTGTTGGAGGATTATTCCTTTTTGGAAAAAATGCCTCAATTGCGATCGTTGGACCTGCATTCCAACTATTTGCAGCGCGTCGACTTTCTCCGTCCCCTGACGCAACTGGAAAGTCTGACCCTAACCGATAACCAGATCGAGGACATAAAGGCGTTAGCGAACCTAAACAAGCTCAAAGAACTAGAAGTGGGAGGCAACGGTCTGCACGATCTTTCGGTCATCAAAAAGCTTCCGAGGCTGGTTTTGTTGGACATTCACGCCAGCGATTTTGACGACTTGTCCTTTCTGGAAAAACTGACAGAACTGCGGGATTTGAATATCAGTTTTAACCCTCTCGGTCAACTCGATTTTCTCAAAGCCCATCCCCAGCTCCAGGAATTGAACCTGCTAAAATGCCAGTTGAAGGATATTGCGGTGCTGCGCCATTTGCCGGAACTGAAAAGCCTGCACCTGGGAGGCAATCAGATCGCCGAGGTGCATCCCTTGAAAGAGCTGACGAACCTAAAAGAATTGGACCTGGGTAGTAATCAAATTGCAGACATAAGCCCTTTGGCGACACTCGCTAAACTGGAAGAACTGGAACTGAGAGGGAATCAGATACAAGACCTGAGTTCCTTGAAGGAGCTTCCACGTCTGCGCATTTTGAAACTTACCAACAACCCCATCGAAGACCTTTCGCCTTTAAGCAAGCTGACCAATCTGGACAGGTTAGAGCTCAATCAAACGCGAGCTGTCGATTTCAGTTCGTTGCAGGAGCTGACTGGGCTGCAAATGCTGGATCTGGGCGGTCATAGGATAGAAGACCTTTCTTTTTTAACCGAATTGAACCAGCTCCGGTCGTTATATTTATCCGGCTGCCGGATGGAGAAATTTGCCCACCTGTCGTTGCTGCCCCGCCTGGAATCTTTGGATGTGAGTAAATGCCGGATACAGGACCTGAGCCCGTTTCGGTTTTTGGAAAACCTGACCAACTTAAATCTTAGCGGCAATCAAATCCAAAAGATAAACGGACTGGAAAAGTTGCGGCGCCTGAAATTTTTGGACTTATCATCTAACGAGCTAAACACTTTCACCATAACGGACAACTTGCTGCGGCTGGAATATTTGAATCTCAGTTTTAACGATCTTCAGGATCTTGATGTTCCGGAAAAAACGAGTGCGCTCAAGGTGTTAGACCTTTCTGACAACCCTCTGAACAATATCTCCTTCCTTTCGCGCATGCAGGATTTGCAGATCTTAAGCATCAGCAGTGAGCAGATCAGGGACTGGAGCCCCATAGCCATGCTGACGGACCTGGAAGAGTTAACGCTTCACAACAGCCGGGTAAAAGACCTGAGCATGCTTAGCAGGTTAAAGAAACTCGAATTCCTGGATTTGATGGAAAACGACATCGAGGATATTCGGCCGCTTGGCCAACTACCGGAGCTGAGCTATTTGAATTTGTGGAAAAATAACATCAGGGATATTACTCCCCTGCGTGCCTGCCGGCGCCTGGACTTGCTCAATCTGGCCGATAATAAGGTCATGGACATTCAGGTTCTGGGAGTACTCGACCGTTTAAATTTTCTGATCCTCAACAACAATCCTCTCCAGGACTTTTCTGTTCTCAGTCAGTTGAGGAGGCTGGAGGAGCTGATCGCCAGCGGCATGGGTATTCGTACGATCGACTTTTTGGAATCGCTTGATCGCCTCGAATACCTGGATCTCGGCGAAAACGAGCTCACCGACATCCGCCCGATCGGTAGACTGAGGAAGCTCAAAAGTTTGTTGCTCAACGACAACCAAATCGAAGACGTGGCGCCTCTGCGAGAGCTTCGCCGTCTGGAAATGATTCATTTGAACAACAACCGCATCCGTCGGTTTCCCCGCTTTTTATTGTCGCTCCACGATAACTTATACCTGAACCTATATGGCAATCCGGTCGAGGATGTCCCCCGGGAGCTGCTTGGCGAAGAGGGGCATGAGAATTGTGCGCCCAGAGTCGCGCAATATTTAAATCGCCAGTGAGTTACTCTTATCCCGAGCCAGGGTGCCACGATAATGAATCCTGAAGGGATTCAATAAAATGGTATGATACCATCCTTTCTTCTTTACCTGGCCCAGGGTGGTACCCTGGGGTATGGTGTGTTGTCCTTTCAGGGCCCAGGGTGGTACCCTGGGGTATGATGTTATGTCCTTTCAGGACAATGTGGTGTTGGTTTTTTCTTCTTTATCAGCAGCGCACACACCTCCGTTTCCAGTATATCGGCGATTTGGAAGAGGACTTCCAGTGGCGGTTGCATATCATTGGTGCACCAGCGGGACACTGTGGAGCGATCCCGGCCCACCTGCTCGGCCAGCCACTTGGCAGTTTTGTCCTTGTTGGCGAGGACGGCTTTGATGCGATTGTATTTGCGCAAGGGAGGAGGAGTTTTTCCTTGAAACTATGACTTAATTTATGTAAATTTATATCAAAGCCCTACTTGAGCGAAGGCTTACGTTCCACGTAAGAGATGTAGTAGTTCGAGTCGGGCTTTTTCATTTGAACTTACTCTCGTCTATTTTGAAATCTCTCGGTATGAATTTCCAATGTCTGTAAGGGTGATCCCACCTGTTAGATAGTTTTCCTTTGGTTCCGGTACTAATTCCTATGTTAAAATTGGGGTAAATCAATCGAATTCTGGATAAAATAAATTTATACAACTGTTCTTTTGCAATAGTCCGTTTTCCTCTTCTTTTTGTTCCAGGTACTTTTACCTTATGATAATCATTTAATCTAAAAGCCATAGCTCCAAGTACAATATCCAGGCACTGCAGTAAAACATGGTTTTTTGAATCGACCTCACCAGCTACCGTGTTTTCGCCCTTTCAGGGCAAGATGGCTGAATATCAATGGGGCTATACGTGTCTACTTTTCCTGCCGGACCAGCAGCGCACACACCTCCACTTCCAGTATATCGGGGATTTGGAAGAGGACTTCCAGTGCTTGCCGGTCCTTAAGAATGGCAGCATCCACCAAAAGCGCTCGTTGATTCAGGTGGGCGGAATGAATACACTCCCATGCATCCAGGTAGTGGCAGACGAAGCGCTTTGTCTCCGGCCGACGACGACTGATGACCTTATCAAAATACAGACTAGGCATAAACACTCAGCACCTCCACGCTCACTTTTTGATCGTCCAGGCGGTATTTTCCTCCTTCCCGACAGGCGTAGACCACCCCTTCCAGCTCGATGAGTTCATAAGCGCCCGGGGCGAGCGTTTCCGGAACTTCCAATAATTGGAGGGTCGCCTCCCAGTCCAGTACCAGGGTGGTAAAAGCTTCCGCTATCTCAGGGGCAAAGCCGTAGCCGCGTAGCAGGGCGGAGTCTTCTGCTACTTCCAGCCGCATCTCGGCCCAGGTGGTGATGAGGGCGTAGAAGCTCTCGGCCTGCAGGCGCATTTGTTGGAATGGGTGTTTCATGATCTGGCTGAATTAAGGTATAAAATTAAAGAGATCCCACCACTCCGGACACTGCTCCGGATCGATATGGGTGGGGTGGAACAATTCCCGACCCGGCTGCACCTTCTTTTTGGATACTGCCTGGCCATATCGAAAATTTTTAGTATCGACCGAGCCCTTGGCATTCGGCACCTCGACTGACTTCCCGCCTTTGAAGGCATCGTCGGCGATGCGGTAACGGGCATTGTAGCGGGTGCCTTCTACCCAGTGCAGGCCAATTTTAGTCTGACCGTTAATAACGTCTTTGTCGATGCGATAGAGCAGCTTTTTACCCTTGTGGTAAAGGAATTTAAAATAAGCCCCATCCGCCAGTTTTTTACACAATAGAACGAAGCCATCCTCGAAGAAATCCGGCGGACACTTGCCCCTCGGATCAAAATTGCCGCCATCGGACCAGTCGACCTCCACATGGGAAGTGGTGATCTCATACTCAAACGTAATACCAGTAGAACCGGAAGCTTTGGCAAATAGTTCCCTCGAAGCAGGCTCGGTGCTGAGGGTGAAATATAACAACCAAAGTCCACACAGCAGCAGCAGTATAACGAGCAGCGGAAGTAAAGGACGCAGAGAACGCGTTGGGAAAGAAGGGATCGTCTGGATCATAATCAACAGGCTTGCAAGCAGCCGTCTGACTGGCAGTCAAACGGCTGCTCAGATGAAAAAATCAATTTTCACCACAGGTAAATCCGGACAAACCTTGGTTATGCTAGCGCAAAATGTTTAATTTGCTTAGCTCTAGTGGTTCATATATTTACAAAACTAAGCAGGATTAAATTTAAAAACAAGGATTTTGATTAAAAAATTAAGTTTAATCCTATAATTTAAGCAAATCGATGTTTATTGCCTCCAATATCAAGTATTTGAGAGCCCAGAAGGGTTTAACTCAGAGTCAACTGGCCAAAAAATTGGAGAAAACGAGTGCCGCCGTCAGCGACTACGAAAAGGGAAAGTCGATCCCTCCCCTCGACGTGGTGTACCGGATGTGTGAATTTTTCGAGGTAAACATCGATCATCTGGTCCGGACCGATCTGCAAAAAGAGGATATTCTTAGCAAAGAGGGCTTGTCCAATTCCTCCCCTTCCAAGCTGAAATCGGATTACAAAAAACTTCAACAAGACCTCCAAACCCTACAGCGGCTGGCCAGGCTCCAGGATCAGCGCCTGGCGGAATTGGAACGGGAGATTCGGGAGCATGCGCCGGAATTGGCGAGGAGGTTAGGGTTGTGAGGGGGGAATGATAATTAAAAAAAAATGAAAACGTTTCAGTTGGATTATGGAAATTTATACCAGGAGAGAAAGTAAAAATCTATTTTGTTATGTTTCATGTATGATAAATCAGTTCTTAATCTAAAAGCCATAGCTCCAAGTACAATATCCAGGCACTGCAGTAAAACATGGTTTTTTGAATCGACCTCACCAATATCTCTTCTTCTTATTCTGATTTGGGCAGCATTAAATGAATCTAAAGATTGCAAAGCAAAAATGTGATTTTCAAATCGCCTTTTTAATAATTCTTTTCAAACGCTCCACACTCAAATGACTGATATCCCGGTGCAGCATGCGGTGGCAGTTGGAGCAAACCAGGGCCAGGTCTGAAAGGGAAGTGATTTGAGCAGAACTGGACTCTGATAAAGGAATTCGATGGTGACATTCAATGTATCCCCTCCCCAGTCTACCATATTTTCGTTCGAAATTAAAGGTACAAGCTTCGCAAAACAAAGCCTTATAGTCCTTCAGAAACTGGTATTTCTTTTCTTGGACGATAGCATGATTACGCTCGCGGAATTTATGCAGTTTATACAATACTTTCCCTTCTTTTACTTCCCAGAGCAAGGAACGGTCTTCATCGTTCAAATGGAAAGAATGGGATGGAGGCATTTTAAACTGGTTTTAGTGAGTCAAAAGTATAGTACATCTGTAGGGTAGATAAAAGGAAAAACAGGTGGTGGTAGGCAATCAGATAGGCTCTCGTCTTTTTTTACGAGAAAATAAAGGGGTTGGTCACAAAAAAAATTAGTATTGCCTCAGTCAGTATATATCCTTTTCGGATTTTTCTTAATACAAATAATTTAACTTCTTAAAAGACTCTCTCACCTCCTCTTTAAAAGCTCGAAAAGAGTTCAGCCTTTCTAGCTCAGATAAGCGGATCTTTTGGCCTAAGGGCAAATATAGATCACCAATTTTTAAATCAGGCCTCCTGCGTCTGGGTAAATGTTCGAAGGCTATTCGGATGGCTTGAGTAATTGAATCCTTGGGATCTACTATTTGTTCAGAAGGCCTGTCGAGCCCTAATTCGTTAATGGATTTGTCAGTACCGAGTTCCTCTAGAAGCACTTCCTGGTCGGCCAGCATTTAGGCTTCCGTCATTCGTACAGGGATGATGGCGACGAGATTGTTGCATGCCTGGTCTTCACCTGTTAAGGCAAGGGCTTCCTTTGCAGGCTTAAATTTAGTTGTTCTAATTATCCTGTCATCCGAAGCATCTGCATCGGAATGAATGCACAAAGCCATAATCCCTTGCCTTTTGGCCGATTTGGCGATTTCTATTACCGCCTCTATGAATGTACCACTCGTTTTTCCTAAAATAATGGGCTCGAAAACCTCTATTTCTCCCTGACATTCAAAGGCCACCTCCTCAAATGTGCGGAGTACAATATTATGTAAGAAACGGATGTCGGTGGGACCTTCAGTGGCCAATCCTATGGTGATAATGTTACTCATGGTTCGTTCAGCATCCCGATGGTTTGTTCAAAATCTGCCGATTGTAGATAACGAGAGGCCTCAGCCAGAGAAAGCTTTCGCTCTTCTTCCGAAAAATGGATGGCTAATTGAGAACGGTTAGCCTGCTCTACGGGCAGCATTTTAGTGACTTGCAGCTTTTGTTTCTTGCCATCAATAGTAGCAATCTGGCTAACCAGACGGCTCAGCCAAACAGCAATTCGGTTGTCTTCTTTGAGCTTAAAAACCGACCCCATCAGAACAGGAGAGTGCGTGTTGACGATCACTTGTTTGACAGGCGTATCTTCTTGTGTGAAGTCTACACTGAGATCTAACAAAAGCTTGCTCATCGTCTCCAGCCGGAATGGATGAACGCCGTTCTCGGGCTCTTCAAAACAAATCAAGCCCTGATGTTCTTCGTCATACAGCATGACGCACAGGGCCAGTAAGCGCAGGGTTCCTTCCGAGAGTACCTGAGAAGAGAAAAGCCGGCCGTCGCTGTTTTTTACCTGAATGACAAACTGTTGATTGGCCTTGTCGTCCAACACATCCACCTCCATGATGCCCGGGAGCAGGTTGTTGAGCTTCCTGGAAATGGAGCGTAAGGCGTGTTGATCTTGTACTTTAATTCGGTGCAAGGCCGCAGCCAGGTTTTCTCCCGTTTGAGTAATGACGTCTTTTGCAAGATAAGGACTGGGCTTTCTCAGTTCATGAGGGCTTAATTGCAGGAATTTCCACCTTCTCATTTCTTCCTTGGCTGCGAAAGCATGTGGAAAATCGACCGAATTGATACCGCTTAAGACTGTTTGGGCTACTACATTGGCAGGGGTTTCTTTGCCGCCCTGGCGACCATCCTGAGGTAACTTAATCGTAATGGTGCCGTTTTTTTCTTCGGTATAGATATACGGCTTCCCTCGCCTCCCTTTGGATACTTTGGGCCTCCATTTTTCCAAATCACTGCTGGACATCATTTGTGTGATCCACTTATCTTCCTGATGCTTGATAGTTGAAAGATATTCATGCACTACAAATAGGTCTTCCAGCCCTCTATCGTTTACTGCCCTGCGGATGTGAAGTTCATATCTAAGGCGAGTGTATTTCAAAGTGGCTTGGCTTCCCCAATTGTCAGACACTTCCTTGTCCAATAACATTTCCACGCCAAATTTCATGAGGTTGGCAAATTGTCCTGCTCCATACTGCGTAAATAATTCAGCGGCTTCTCCCCGTTGTTCTTTAAAAGCAGTCTTTAAGTCCGTTTCTGCCAGGCGGGAAAGTAACTGTAAAGCATCAAATAGATTACTTTTTCCGGTTGCATTGGCCCCCGCAATTACTGTCAAAGGCGAAAAGGTCATTGAAAAATTGCGGAAAGACTTAAAACCATCTATTTCAATCTTGCTGATCATGTTTCTGAATTGATGATTTCTAAGGTACTCTTTTTTTGTCTGTAAGCCAAGTAGGGTTGTATCCTTCAAACAATTACTTAATACTCTTCACCCCGCTTCTCTCCTGATTATTATTCCTCAACAATTCTTTATAGGGATCAATCACTGGCAGAATAACTCCGTCAAAAAAAGTACCTCGTGTACGCTCAAAAATAATGCCCCGGGCCGTAGAATAGGCCATGCCCAGCAGCGTGGCGCCTAGCATCGCATTAATGGCCACTTCATCACCTTCAGCTTTCTGGGTGAAATCCTTGAAATTTTCAACGTAAAAATGAAATTCCAGGCCATAGTCTACTTGGACACCTAACAACTCTTCCTCCTCTCCTACGGCATCCATAGTGAAATACAGACGAAACCTAGACCGGCCTTTCTCAATGTTATGCGCAATGTCACTCGCAATACCAAAAGTTACGGAATGGATCTTTTTGGGCGATTCCAGGAAGTCCTCTGAGGTTTCAAGATTCGCCTTGAATATATTGACGCTTAGCAAGTGAATCTTCTCAGGAATGATCTTTGCCTGTTTTTTACTCATACAGCTTCCGGCTTATCCAAATGTTGTGAAGGTTTGTTCAGGTTCCAACTTCCGTCCAAATGATTTTATGATGGTCTTTTTTCTTCCCAACTCTTTAGTGTATTGAATCTCATCGGGAATGACCTGGTTAATGCTGGCGCGGGAAGGAATACTTACATAGGAAATCGACTTGTACTTTTTCTCTGCCTTTATGGGAGTGAGAATGATATCCGCATCCAAAGCCGCCTCCATTTTGGCAATGCTACGCAGAGTGATGTTATGGCTTCCGCTCAACCATTTGCTGATCTCTGCATTCGTTTTGCCTAATGCATTGGCCAGATCTTTTTGCGACCAGCCTTTTTCTTTTAACAAAGCATAAACCTGCTGGGAAATATCCAGGTTTTTGTCTACAAATCGTTCGACATCTTCTGGGCCTCTTTCAGCAAAAAAGGAGGCAATGTCTTTGTACTTACGGTCTTTCATAGTTCTATATTTCTAAGAAAAAACTTTCTTCAATCTTTAATGTCTCTGTTTCTTCGTCTATTAAGATATCCTTATCTACAATAGCCTGGTCGATGGCTTTACTTAGTTTATTGGCTAGTAAAAAATGAGGGCGTACTTTGTCACAGTCTTGTGCATACCTGGCAGTCTTTTCTGCACCGCAAAAAAGAATGACCGCACATTGACTGATACGCATACAATATAATCTTAATTTACAATCTATATCGACGTACTTAATCTGGTTCTTATACCTGGATGGGGGTGGTAGCGCACTGGCAGAACCACCGCGAAAGCTTTCATGCCGAAAATATCTTTCATCAGCGCCAATCTCTTCTCCGAGCTTTCGAAGCCATGTACGGATAATGGAAAGTTGTTCATAATAGTCGTCATCACTGTGGTCGTTCAAAAACTGTAGGAATAGATTTTCTTCCTCGCCCTCAATTTGTACGGTATAATAGGTTACTATCTTAAACCGTAAAACTTCTGATATTGTTACAATATCTATTCACTTTTAAGTTAATTTTCAAGTATTTTAACTTTTAAGTTAATTTTTTTATTCAATACCCCCACTCCTCCCGCCCCACCGGCAGCTTGTTCAATACCTCCTTATACCGCAGCTGCTGCAGAAAAATTGATCCATCAATCGAATAAAACGAGCATCTGTTAAAGGTCACGAAAAAGGCGCCACCAACTATTGTAAAATGATATACTAAAAACAATTGGTCAGCTTCTTAACTAGCTCCAGGTTGAGCCAGATGCGCCTGGCCGAACTGGAACGGGAGATTCAGGAGCATGCGCCGGAATTGGCGAGACGGTTGGGGTTGTGAGGGACTTATTCAGTCTAGTCGGAATCGAAAAAGTTGATTTGGTCATTTGAATTCTAATAATGAAGGTCGGAGAAATAACCACTGTATACATTATACATTCGCGCCCTGAACAATGGCTAATGGTTTGGCGGCTGGGCGCCTGTGCTGGCCCGCCTGGAATGGCTGCGCTAGGACGGGCAGGTGGGCTTGTTTACCCTCACCGAAGAGGACCTGGATGAGGATGATGAGTATGAGTTTTATGAGATGGGGAGTTTGTTGCTGAGACAAGGGGGGGAAAGTATGGGGTGATAAGCGGATTTTTTTAAAAATTAGAATTAATTTCTGCCTCACTCGAACAAAAACTTTCAATTCCAAGTAAGAGATGAAAAAGTCCGAACCCGCTTTTTGTAGGGTTAAATATTCAAAACGTAATTCACAGCTGTTCTTCCTATTGATGGATTTCTATTTAACAAAGTATAATTTAAATAATTATTTTGTTTTTGTCATTGTTTTTTTATTTTAATACATCTTTTGAGCTAGAGTACTATGCCAGGCAATTCTACATTACCCACCGAATTTTTCTTCAGTATTCATAATCGTGTGTAACTTATTTTTCTAATCATTAGGAGAAATAAATTTTATTTCTATGAGAAAAGACACTAAATCACCGGTGCCAAATGGTATTCACTCCATTAAAAATGGCTGGCCATTTCACGAATTTGACGAACAACAAAACAGAGGTAGTGTAGAATCAACCAAAGTTATGGGAAACCCTAATGTGCTTGAAAATTATTTGGCTGCCTTTCACGATAAGCCAATTTTGATATGATCTTTGTGGAATTGCTTAACGGCATGACCACTTTCCCGGAAGCCTGGCCGGAACGCAGGAAGTGGAAGCTGTTCAATGAATGGTTTGATTGGCATTACAGCTCGATGGTTTGGGATTTATTATCGGATAAACGGATCAAAAGAGAGACCCTATAAAAAAGCATAAAAAAGCATGAGTAAGCAAGCATTCAGCTATACCAATCGGCAGCAGAAGACATACTACATCCGGGCCGTACCTACAAAGAAGGGAACGCTACGATATTATCTGACCCAGGACCCGAGTGCAGAAAACCTGATCAGCGAGGTTTCGGAAGGCTCTGAGGTGGTCGAATATCCGTACGATGGGAAAGTGGTCATACGTAAGCGGGTGCCGGTATGGACTACAGCAGAAGAAAAGGCCGTTGTGCAAGAGGCGATGGAAACCTACTCTCCTGTCAAGGATTTTATTATTTCGGCAGAGCGCGGTGGGATTGCCGTCAGCATTTCCCAGTTTAGCCATTATTGGGATGCGGTGTACCCATCGGCAGCGGAAGCAGCAGAACTGTTTGGGGAAAACGTCCATCGCTGGAAAAAGTATGACTGGCTATTAACTTTTGAATTACTTAATAAAAAGACTCGTAAGTTCCAGGTAATCCGCAAAGCAAGCATGCAATATGATGCCGTTCCCATTGATGAAGGAACAGATTTAAAGGAGCTGGCGAAAAAGTATTGTTACCATGTAGGCCGAGAATCTTTATTGGAATTTTGGATACCAGGAGAGGATTGGTAAAGAATTATCAACGAAAATATGTGAAATAACGGATAAATCGTTGATAAATTGTTGATAAAGCAAAAGCCCCGGTTAAAAAAACCGGGGACTTGTCGCGGCCCGATAAGGCCATTCGGCCAAACCCGGTCGACTTAATAAATCGCCCGCCCTTACACTGATCCCGGATCTGACGAGACACGACCTGGAGTCGGATTTCATGTGAGGGAAGGCATTACAATAATACCCCCTTTAAGTTGTAAAATCAATAGATTACCATGAACGCACCTTCCTTTAAAGAAGACCACATCTCTCAAATCCCGGCCCTGCAGTTGCTGCAAAATCTGGGCTATACCTACCTCAGCCCCGAGGAAGCCCTGGCCCTTCGTGCCGGAAAAACCTCCGGCGTGCTGCTTGAAGATATTCTAAAAGAGCAACTCCAGGCCATCAACAACATTCAATACAAAGGCCGGACCTATGATTTCTCCGAGGCCAATATCCAGTCTGGCATCAATGCCCTGAAAGATGTTCCCTTACAGGAAGGCCTCATTGCGGCCAACGAAAATATTTACAACCTGCTTACCCTCGGAAAAGCTTTCGAACAAACCATCGAAGGCGATAAAAAAAGCTACACCCTGCAATACATAGATTGGAAAAATCCAGAAAATAATGCTTTCCACGTCACCGAAGAGTTCAACGTCATGCGGGCAGGCAGTCATGAGCACTATCGCCCCGATATGGTGCTGTTCGTGAACGGCATTCCATTGGCGGTGACCGAATGCAAGCGCCCCGATATGAAAGATCCTTTGGCGCAGGCTATTTCACAGCACTTACGCAACCAGCAGGAAGATGGCATTCGCTTATTGTTTTCCTATGCCCAGATACTGTTGAGTATTTCCACCAATGATGCTTCCTATGCTACAACAGCTACCGAACCCAAATTTTGGTCCAAATGGGAAGAAAAATTCGAGGAAAAACAAGATGAGTCGGCGTTTAAGGCAACCATCGAAAGCATTAAAAACAAGTCATTATCGGAGGAATAAAAGCAAAAGCTATTCGGAGAACGGTACCGGTATGTGCTGCAATACTTTGAAAAGATCGGCCAATCTATCCAAACGGTAACGGAGCAGGATAAATACCTGTATTGTCTTTGCCGACCGGAGCGCCTTTCGGATCTATCTTTCAATTTTATTGTTTTTGACGCCGGTATTAAAAAAATTGCCCGTTATCAACAGTTTTTTGCCATCAAAAAAACGATGGAAAGGGTAAAAGTGCTGGACCATGGAAAACGAAAAGGCGGCGTCATCTGGCATACGCAGGGAAGTGGAAAATCCTTGACAGTGGTCATGCTGGCCCAGGCCCTGGCCTTAGAAAAAAGCATCCGAAATCCCAAGATCGTGATCGTAACTGACCGTGTGGATTTGGACGATCAAATCTACGGGACTTTCAAAAAATGCCAGACCCCTGTTCTGCAGGCCAATACCGGCAAGAATCTGGTGGACTTGCTCAAAAGCAAAAGCGATGCGGTGATTACCACCATCATCAACAAATTTGAAACGGCCGTCAAGCAGCAGAAAAAGCCCTTTGAATCTCCCAATATTTTTGTACTGATCGATGAAGGCCACCGGACGCAGTATGGCGTTTTTAATGTCAACATAGAAAAAGTTTTTCCCAATGCTTGTTTTGTGGCTTTTACCGGAACGCCCCTCCGAAAAAGAGAAAAAAATACGGCTAAAAAGTTCGGAGGTCTGATCGACAAATACACGGTAGACCAGGCGGTAAAAGATAAAGCCGTCGTACCCTTATTATACGAAGGACGCCATGCCATTCAGCAAGTAAATGAAGCCCCCATCGATACCTATTTTCAAATGGTCTCCGAACCCTTAAATAAATATCAGCGAGCAGACCTCAAAAAGAAATTCAGCCGGGCCGATCAGTTAAATGTAGCAGAACAGAAGATCTATTGCATTGCCTGGGATATCAGTTTCCACTATCGCGAAAACTGGCAGGGCAGAGAACCTTTGTTTAAGGGACAATTGGTTTGTCCGGGAAAAGCAGCGGCCATCAAGTACAAAAAATATCTGGATGAGATCGGAATTGTAAGCTCCGAGGTGGTGATTTCGCCACCCGATATGCGCGAAGGGGAAGACAGCGCCTACGAAAAAGTAGACGACACGGTTAAGCGATTCTGGGACCGTATGTTGCAGGAGCATGGTAATGCCAAAAATTATGAAAAGAACATCATCACTCGCTTCAAGTATTCAGAAGAGCCCGAGATTATCATAGTTGTGGATAAGTTATTGACCGGTTTTGATGCGCCCAATAATATTGTGCTTTACATTACTCGTAGTTTGCGAGAGCACACGCTTCTTCAGGCTATTGCCAGAGTCAATCGGGTAGCTCCCGGGAAAGACTATGGTTTTATCATTGATTATTACGGGGTGCTACAAGAATTGGACGAAGCAATCAAAACCTACTCCAGCTTCTAGGAATTTGATGCGGAAGATCTGGAGTTTACCATTGTGAATATCAATGAAGAGCTGAAGAAGCTTCCTCAGGTACATTCCGAGTTATGGGATTTTTTCAAAGAAGTGCCCAACAAATATGATGAACCGGCTTATGAAGAAGTGCTGAGAGATGAAGCTGTCCGTGTCTTGTTTTATGACAAGCTTTCCTTGTATGCCCGTATCCTAAAGCTGGCCTTCTCTTCCATTGAATGGAATAGGCAAACGCCGGAAAAGGAAATAGACCGGTACCGTTTTGATCTGGGATTTTTCTCGAAACTTAGAATCTCGGTCCGACAACGTTTTGCCGATACGGTTGATTTCAAAGCTTATGAAGATCAGATTCAGAAGTTGATCGATAAGCATGTCACTTCTCATGAAGTCAGGCCCATTACAGACCTGGTTAATATTTTTGACAAAGAAGAATTTGAATAAGAGGTAGAAAAAATTGTAGGTACTTCCGCCAGGGCCGACACCATTGCCCACAGAACCTCTAAGCACATCAACGATAAGATGGACGAGGACCCTGCTTTTTACAAAAAGTTCTCCGAAATGCTGAAAGAGACCATTCGGGCTTACGAAGAACGAAGAATTTCGGAAGCCGAGTATTTGCATAGGGTTAAAGAGATTCAGGAGTCTGTATTAAACCGAACCGGAAGCGATATCCCGGAAAACCTTCGTGAGCGGGAAATAGCACAGGCATTTTATGGCATCAGCTTTGAGTTATTCAAAACCAAAATGAAAGATGAGTCATCATCTAAAGAAGTAGCGGCAAGTGCCGGCCTGGGTATAGATAACATCATCCAGTCAATCATCCTGGATAACGGAAAACCAAAGATAGACTGGCAAAACAAGTCTGATTTGATCGGTCAAATGGAAATTGCCATCGGCGATTTTTTGATCGATGAAATCAGAGATAAATATCAGCTTAGTCTTTCATTTGGAGACATTGGAGACATAGCGGAAAAATGTATTGACATTGCCAAATTACGATACAAGTAACTTTATGGAGGAGCAAAGCATCCAATTTGGATCCAGAAAAATTGTTTTTGACTTGGAATTTCAAGACCGAAAATCCCTGGGAATTACTGTTCATCCCGATCGAAAGGTGAAAGTGAAAGCCCCGTTAGATGCTCCTTTAGACAGGATTAAAGAAAAAGTAAAAAAGCGTGCTCCCTGGATTCTGAAGCAGCAGAGTTATTTTCTTTCCTTTGAACCAATAGCTCCTCGTCGTCGGTATGTTTCTGGCGAAAGTCACCTATATCTGGGCCGACAATATCGATTAAAGATTTATAATTCCGATAAAGAAACGGTAAAAATGAGGCACGGGCTTTTGGAAGTCTTCACTGAAGATAAATCAAGGGTCAAAAAGATGGTGACGGATTGGTATGCCAGGCATGCCGAGTTAAAATTTAAGGAATATGCGAACCCCTGGATTGAGCGGTTTAGAAAATATTCTGTAGAACCCTCTGCAGTCGTTATTAAATGGATGGAAAAACGTTGGGGGAGTTGTACCCCAAAGGGTAAGATCATCCTCAATATTGAGCTGATCAAAGCTCCCAGGGGTTGCATTGAATATGTTATTGTTCATGAACTCTGCCACCTGGTACCCCATAATCACAGCAAGGCCTTTTTTGAATTGCAGGCTAAGGAGATGCCGGATTGGGAAAAATGGAAAGATAGGTTGGAAAGAGTATTGACTATTTCAGTTTAGTCCCAAATGATTTTTACCATTTGATAGAGAAGTTTCTTTCTGTCTTCTATAGTCTGTTTGTCAAAAGTTGTAACCGGGTTTAAATTTAGATAGTATTATAGGAATGCCGCCCGCGGGTACTTTTCCCTCGAGGCTTAGGGCGCGGGAGGGCAGGGGCGGTATTCTTAACCCCAATCAGTGGGACGGGGTTGTGTAAAAAGTCATTTCACTAGTTTCCGCAGCCTACAAAATTCTTTTTTTTGGATTTTTCAGATAAAAAACATCGTTTTTTATCTGAAAAATCCAAAAAAAACAAAATACTATGGGTTGTGTGAAAACGAGGAACGAGTTTTCACACAACCTCTCACCACAAAGCTGCAGCGGAATGGTATTCGCTGTTGGTGGTTGATAAACCACCCACTACACCACAGCTTTATGCAATAGCCTGACCGTCTTATGGTCCAGTTCGACGATATTGGTAAGGAAGTCCTCGAAGTCGGGGTGGTGGAAGTCTTCCAGTATCTTTTCGCGAAGGTCGGAATTCCAGATGGCGATGATGGTGCAACAAGAATTGATGTGGCTGTCCGTAGCGTCGTAGATAAGGTCCAGCTGCAATGACTCGGCTATGAAGGCGCGGGCTACCCACATATATCTGGGCAGCGCGGTGAGAAGCAGTTCTTTTTTGGCTTTTTCGCAAATGGGGTCGATCGGGCGCCGGCGAATGTCGTCCTTATATTTGTTGGAATCTATCAGGCGCAGGTCCCAGGATTCATGTTGGAGGACCCCTTCCTTTACAAAATGAAGGTAGTGAATATATCCCCAGAATTTCTGGGTCAGGAAATAGGCCTGTTCGAAGGTGATCCGGATCAGCGGGTCGACCGGCACGAAGAGGGTATCGATGAGTTCCGATTCCTGATGTGTGGGTTTAGGGGTATCCGGAGGGCGGCTGATCTTTTTTTCGTCGTTATAGATCTCAATAGAGGTAAATGGTCCGAGCAGATCGTCGTGCACCATAAATTCCTGGATGTCGAAGGCTCGAAGGCGAAAAGAGTCTCTTTCAACCTGCTCATGACCTTTGATCCACGTCATAGGTGGTTTGTAGCCCACCACGGTCAGCAGGTGGCGGTTGTTGAGGTCGTCATGGGAATTCTGGATCTTGATGCCGAGCAGCACCGGAATGCCGAACGACAGGTAGCCATAAATGAAGGCTTTCGCCATTTTTGGAATGTTGACGAGTTTTTCTTCCCGCATTTCAGTAACCAGCCCCGTGGCTTCGATGGCGGTGCAGATCTGGTAGGGGTCCAGCCCGGAAGTGGGCAGACTCCTGCCGTTGCGCAGGTAAAGATTGTTGGCGGAAATGGTGATTCGCGAAGGGGAGGGGCGGTGTGTCCGGAAAAGTTCTGATGTTTTGCTGAAGGCGCACCATAGCGCGATGGTGCTGCAGGAACTGACTACGTGGTCCTGGGATTGGAAGACCAGAGAGTTCAGTTGCAGCTCCACGCCAAAGAGGTGCATGCGGTAGTCGCGGGTTGCGGGCAACTGGTACTGAGCTTCAGGCTGACTGATATGGGGTTTGATGATGGAAGCGCCGATGATCCCGCTTGGCAACGGACGCAGGACCAGGTGCCCCAGATAGGCTTCCCGTAAGCGGGCCTCATTCATTTCCTGCGCGGAAGGGTGGTTCAAAAGGATGTGTTCAAAAACCTCATCGTCAAAGGGGATGCTAAAAAGGTGAACCCGGCGGCAGAATTTACTGATCTGGTTAAAACTAAGCGAAAAGTAGTTGGCGTAGTCTTCCAGAAAGCTGATGCTGATGTAGGATAACTCTAGGACGATCGTCTTCGGGCGCAACTGTTTGGGAGCCTTTTCAAAGTAGCCGATGAGATAGTCGATATGCACATGGTCTTCCAACGAAGGATCTTTTGCTTCCAATATGCCCCTCAGGGCTTCAGGGCTGTAAGGCTGAATAATATAGGACTGATTTGTACTATTTGACATCCAACTGAGGGGATTTTTGTGTTATGGGCAGTGTGTTATAAATGATCGGTTAAAATAGGAAAAAACCCAATGATGTTGATAATAACAAGAAAGATAATTTTACCTTCCGATAACATTGAGGTAAAATGAAGCAAATTACGCTTAACTCATGGAAAGAAAAGCGAAGGCAGTTCCGGAATGAAGACTATCGGAATTTTTTGCCCTGCAGGCTTGTAGAGTTGACGTTCGAAAGTTTAAGAACTTCTTTGGCGGCAGCAGTGTTTTGCTGTATTTTTTCCCTGATCTTGGGTTCAGTATGTTTAGCTTTGTTGTTGCTGCTCTTGTCTTTTGATTGATTCTTTTCCATCGGTCATTTAGTTGCGATTACTAAACGGGCAAGGTTACACAAGGCTTCGCCTCACCTTTTTCAATCCACTTTTAAAGGGAATGCAAAGGTAGGAAAAGTATAATGTTTTTCCTAATGATTGCCCGTTTATCCGCTAAAAAATGTGGCGGATAAAGTAATCTGAGTATCAGTGATCAGTAAGCTTTTATTTATCTCGCAGCCGCTAATCGTAAAAAGCTAAACTATTTTATCAACATAAATCTAAATATAAATAGAAAATAAAAAAGCAAAAGTTTTCCACAGCTGTGGAAAACTTTTGAAATACAAACCTGCGTGATTTTTTTAAATTGAAAATCAGTTAGTTAGGTGAGTGGGGTCGTTTTTTATGAAAAATGGCGATTGTGTATAACTAAAAAAAGGTGTTAATAAATCATAGCAATCATAACCTCAGGACTGCTTTATTTCATAATTAATGGTGGCAACCACCGTATTGCTGGCGCCTCCCATACGCAACAGCACCTTGGGCATACCGTATACTTTTACCTGCGTTCCACTGGCGGGTGTGATTATGGGGGTAATACAGGTCAACCGGCGACCTTCCCCGTCCTTCAATACGTAAAAGCCGCCCAGGAACTTTATGGAAAAAGAGGCCGCCACCTGCCCCTCAAACAGTAACGGCCGGTATACATACCGGTCGATCTGCTCCTTTACCGGGCCGAACCGGACAATGGGAACCTCATTTTGTACGTCCTCTACTTCATAAGGCGCATGATTGATGTACACCCAGTAAAAAAAGGACAGGATCAGAATAATGCCGAAGGATCTTTTCATAGCTTTAATAAAGTTTCGCTTAACGAAAAATTTGCATTTTGTTCACATGTTGAACCCGGATTAATTTCTGATTTTTTGTATTTTTAAATTAACTCCGGTCTGCATTACAAAATTCATAGAATTCCTCATCCGAATGTGGATCAGTTCCGGATAAATGCCGGATAAATGATAAAGCTGCGAAAATGAAAAACGAACACCCCTATTATTTCGAATTGCTGAAAGCCATGGTCATCCATCGCCAAAAGGGCTTCTGGCATCCTGGCGAAAGACTCGCCAAACCCGATCTGCATGCCATCATTCATGATGAGCACAACGGCGTCAACGTGAATCCCGATACGCTGAGAAAGATCCTCCACGGCGCCTACAAATCCCGCGTAGGCCATGACATAAAAAACGACTTTTGCCGGTTCGTCAGCGATTATGGCGAATACAAAGATTACAGGGATTTCTGTGTGAAAGAGTATTGGGAAGGGGCGTCCTCCCTGAGCAGTTCACTGTCTGACCGCTCAAAAAAACGGTTGCACGACCGCATCAAAGACCGCCTCCTGGCCATCGAGCAGGAAAAAAGAAAAAAGGAACCGGGCATTTTCATCACGCCGGAGGGCCCGGCCATCGACCTTGAAAAGACCCTCCAGAATGCCGTGGATGATATTAGGTTCGTTCAGTCTCAATACCAAAAGGAAAGCGAAAGCCAAATGTCGCTGATCGGCGTCCTGCTGGAGTTGCTGCAAACCCTGGATCATCCTAAGTTTTCCAGGTTGCTCCGCGATGGCGAATACCAGAGTATCATCGAGAAACTCAAACAGATGAAAACCGCACAGCCTTCTTTTGCCGATCACCTGATGCAAAAATTGCAGCAATTCAAAGGACGGAATGCTTACTTTTTTACCGGTATTACGCATAAAGAAAACGATTCTTTTCCCATACAACTCGACCGGAATTATTGGCTGGGCTTGTTGTTTTTCGGGACCCGTCAGTACGGCCAGGCCGTGAATCACTTTTCTTCCGTTGAGAGAAAAGATACCGTCAGCTTCATAAAGGCTCAACTACGTCTGAGCGAGATTTATCTCCAATTGAAAAAGCCGGATCAGGCTCAGTTATTCCTGAACCAGGTCGAAGCTTTCAATCATTTGCAGCTGACCTTCCTGACTCCACAGGAAAAAGTTGAGCATCAGATCATTCAGGGTGAAGTCTATTTTCATCAGCAATCCTATAAGAAAAGTTTCGATTGCCTCAACCGGCAGCTCAAATACACCAAATGGATCGCCATCGGGCACTATGGCAAATTCCTGCAGGCTCGCTTGTTCTTTAACCTCTCCCGCGTCCTCCCTCATCTGCATTTGACAACCGAAGAAGAACAGACTTTCCAGGATTGGTTTGCATACTTAAGGGATTAAATTTATCTGTAAAACGTACACCGCCGCCGGCGGTGTACGTTTTACAGATAAATTTAATCCCTTACTTACTGCATTCTCCCCAAAAAACCATATCTTACTCCCACACATACATTCCTTCCACATGTAACTATTTTTCCCCCCTACCGTAAAAAGGGTAGAGCCTCGTGCTCTTACTCCTCTGGCTAATAACAAATCACACAAACTCTACGCTACAGTAGTTGATCAACATCATTATTGTAAGCCCTTTTGGGATGGTCTCAAAAAGGAAGCACAATACTATTCAGGCGCCGTCGGCGCTTGAATAGTATTGTAAAACTAATTAGGGGGAAAATGTCTGACCAAATCACCAACACCCAGTCCGAGCAGGACTCGTTCTCGCAGGAGAGTATGGCCCAGCAACTGCTGCAGCAAGCCGTCACTGCCACCCATGCCCTGCACGAAAAAGCTGAGGCCCTCCGCCAAACCGATCCCCGATCGGGATTGGAAGCGCTGCTGCAAGAACTCGATGAAGAGCAGCGCGGCCAACTGGAAGCGGGCCTGCAGCCCTACCGGCAGCAAACCGCCGAGCTGTCGGCCGAACTCCAACAGGTCGTCCTGATGCTGACCGACCTGCACGAAAAAGGCCAACACCTGCCCGCCGAACTAGCCCTCCTCCGAAATGCTTATCTGGAACATGCCGCCAGCTTCCAGGAAGCCGTCGCAAAAGTCAATCGCACCGTCCACAACGACGTCACCACCCTCAACGACAACCAGCTGAAATTCAATAACGACGTCGAACTCCTGAAAACCAATTTCCAGCAAACCGCCGCCCTCCAGCAAAAATGGCTGTGGGGACTGGCCGGCGCCCTGGGCCTCGTCCTCATCTTCTGCTTCATCTTGTTGCTGCGGGGCAACGGCAGCCAAACCGCTGCTGCCAAGGATAAAACCAGCGAAATGCGCGCCAAACTGGGCCTGGATGATCCGGCTGAAGAAGAAGCGGAACCGGCCGAAAGCAATACCGAAACGGAAGAGACTTCCGCCTTACCACCTCAGGAACGCCTGGAGACGCCCCCGGAAGGACAGGGCGACGAATATAACGTTTCCGCCCTGGTCGAGGAAATGATCGCCGAATCTTCCATCCGCAATGCAGAGGTGGAGGAGGAACCGGAGGAGGAGGTCGTTGAGGAAAAGAAGAAAGAAGAACCCAAACCGGAACCCAACCTGCTGGATCCCGAACAGGCCGAGCGCGTCCTCGGCGCCCGACCGGGCTACGCCATGACGTATATCCAAAGAAAAAACTTCAGCCGGATGGCGGAAAAGTATTTTCACCCGAAAAAGGGGGTGCGCTTTTTTCCTTTCGGCCTGCAGGCGCAGGGCTACTCCTTCACCAATGCAGAAATGAAGGATATCCTGACGGATTCCACGGATTACGTATGGGGAGATATCGACGGCCAGCCCGTTTCCCTGACTTTCCAGGAATACTATGATCGCTATATCTACGATGTGGATTTTGCATCCGCCAGCAACATTAACTTCAACGTCCTGTATACCTCCGGAAAATCGAATCTTACCTTCGCCCAAATGGAACAACAATTTCCCGAGTCCATCTTTGTAGAATACCACAAGTCCGGCAGCAGCCTGATCCTGGTCTTCGAAAACCCTGAAGGCCGAAGCGGCTGGTACATTTCCGCCATCATCCACAACCAGTAAAGGGGAGTTGCAGCTTCGTTCACCCAAAGTCCTGGGATTGTGTAAAAAGACCAACTGACTTTTTACAAAACCCCTCACACTGACTATTATCATTGAAAAAGTCCCCCCAAACCCATATCCTGATCAAACAAGACCACTCGCCCCGATCGTCCAATCTGCGGTGGTTGTCCATCTATTGTTGACCTTTATTTTCCTCACTATCAAAAAATGGCCGGTAATGCCGACCCCATTCGTTAACCAAAAACCAAGGCCATGAACTAGTTAACTATTCATGCTGTCTTTCGCTTTGGGCTTCTTATTTTAGTGGGGACCTTCCTGCCGCTGTTCTCGGAAGCCTTAACGCACCATACCGAACCGACTTTAAATCATACCCTCACCATTCAGCTGCCGGCCGACCGTAGCTGGACGCAACAATTACCCATACAGGCGCCGGGCGTGCTGACGATTACCGCTGAAACCGAAGATCCGCAATTGGAGATCGGACTGATGCTTTATCGGACGGGTGAGCTGAAGTACTGTAGCCGAAAGGACGGAAAAGGAAAGTTACATATGCAGTATGCAATCAGCGAACACGAACTGTTGAATAAAAAAGGATTTAAAATCGCCCTCCGCCATTTTGGCTTTTCCAAAACTGCCCGGGCAAAAGTGAGCTGGTCTTTTCAGCCAAAAGAAAAAGAACCGCCCCAGGGGCGTATCGAAAAAACATTGACCCTGGGCTCGCATGAAGTCGAAGAAATAGCGCTGAACATTAAGGAGACCGGAGAGATCGAGGCAACCGTCGAATGGACGCCCGCCACCCGAAATTTTTCGGTCAAACTGATAGGGCCCGACGGCAGTACTTATCAGACCCTGCGAGGCCGCAGCCCGATCAAACTATCCTACGATGTTCAACAAGCAGATTTGAACGCAGGCAACAACTGGATCGTCGCAGTGGCGAATGCGGGCGCCTTTGAGCTCGAAGTACACATCCTCATCTTGTATCCGGAGGCCGCCATGGATGCCGCGGAGCGGGCTAAAAGAGAGGCCATGGAAAAAGCCCGGAAAGAAGCGGAAGCTCAAAAACGTCGTGATGAATCCCCGGGCGCTGCACAGATCACCCTCGGACGGAAGGAGCTAATACCTTCCAAAGACGGCATGTACTGGAGTGAGGTGAAAATGGATTACGATACCAAAGATATGACCGTAAAGCCTCCTAAACTCGGACAAAAAGTAGACAAGGAGCATCCGACAGTCAATAGAATGCGCTTTCGCCCGCCTCAGGGGCAACTGCCCGGGCGAAATCCCATCCGGCCGGTGGCGCAGCGCTTCGAATACCTCGACCCGGTAACGAAAGAACCGGTGAGTGGAGATGAAGAAATCATTATCCAGGTTGGCGAAGACGAATACGCCAAAGTGCCGGCCCGGCAGTATTATGATTATATTAACGAACTGGAGCGCAGGCTTAACGCTCAAGGGTATTCCCTCGATGACAGCCTAACCCTAGATACCACAAAAACCTACGAGATCCCTTTGTCTCCGGTTATTCAATCCACTCTTAACCGTCAATATCAACAGTTTCGCACCGATTCCATTCAGAAAGTGAAGACTATTGAACGCTTAAAAAAAGAGGGCCGTTATCTGGAACCTGTTTATTCTGCGGAGCCCCTCAGAAAACGTTTTTTATACAGGCAGCAGGCCTACCCTGACCGCAATGAGCGCTTGAAGAAGGTATTTAAAATCCGCCCGAACATCATAACCAGGGACCTTCCTCGGGTAGCCAAAGAGGAAACCAATTCTTTTAAAGAACTTGAGGGAAAGGAAGAGCTCTTCGCTATATATATGGAAGGCCGGCAGACATTGCAAGGCGATAAGGATTTTGGGGTAGCCATGACAAACGAAGCACAAGCCGGAGTTTATATCTTCGGAATGAAAACTACGCTCGTTGACTTTTCCAGTTATGTAGAAGCTCCGGTGGAGGGTGGGAAGCCCAACAGAACCGTTAGCGCCAAAGTGAACGGCTTTTCATTGGGTGTGCCCATTAGTTCCGACCAGCACGTTCCGATCGAATCCAAGGGGCTGGAAAGGAGTGAAGAGCTTTCCTATCAATCCACCTTCATAGTCGGGCTTATTCCCGTGACGGTAAAAGCCGGTACGCGTTTTTCTGCAGGATTGGATTTTGATATCAACTCTGACCCCTTAAATGCTTATGGCTTTTACCGGCCAAAAGTAGCTGCAGAAGCTTTTGCCCAGGCCGGCGTTGACGTCATCATCCTGGAGGTCGGGGTATATTGCCGCTTATTGCTGCTGGAATCTGCAATGAACTTTTCCAGCGAAGTTTTTATCTCAGATGAATCCCCCGAATTTGAAGATCAAAATCAGTATGTTTTTCAATATGGGGTCAATAGTGAATACACCGCTCTAAGCGGGGAAGTGGGCATTTACATAGAATTGTGGGTGGTCTTCGCTACCAAACGCTGGGATCTGCCCTTGTTTAAATGGGATGGCATCAGCACGGAAGGCTATCTCGGAGAAGCACCCAGGGTGGTCTATTGCTTGGTCGATGATCCTGAAGATTGTAAAAAGAACATGACTTTGGTTCCGCCCGCTGTAGGCTCGGATTGGAATCCGGCTGAAAACAGCATGCTGATGCTGGCTAGCGAAGCCCAACCTGAAATGGCGGAATTCAATGGTGACCTGGTGCATGTGACGCCCGTTAACGACGGCCGCCTGGCCTACCGGCAGTTAAAAGCATCAAGACTGGCCAAGGGCAAATTAGAAGAGGATCTCTATAATGAATTTAGCAGTAAGGTGGCCTACCTCCCCGGTATTGACGAAGCACAGTTAGAGCAGGTGGAAATGGTCGTTTTTGGGGATTATCTGTACGTTTTCTTTAAAGAGATTTACCGGTCTGATCATGGTATTAAATATGTGGCCTTGAATAAAAACAATAACTGGACGCCGGCTTTCTGGGTGGGTAGCCCGGTGGCGACTTCCTGGATGAAACCTGCAGCTACCGTATTCAATAACCAACTGTTTCTCTTCTATACCAAACCTGGAGACAGCAAAATTTATTACGTGACCGGCAAGCAGGCCTTTCAGGCCGCAATTCAATGGAGCGAAGAACGATTATTGACGAATGGGTTTAATACAGATGTTGCTCCTGCGGCAGCTACCCATATCAATACTGAAGGACAGGAGCGACTGCTGCTCTTCTTTAAAAGCTTCGGCAGAAAAAATTTGAACTACCTGAACCTCGATCAAAAAGCGTTCAGTCTGCCTCCTGAAGCAGTGGCTAAGTTTTATCCTCCCATCTCACTCAACGCCGCGTCTACCCATGCTCCCGAGGTCTGTTCTTTTGACCAGTCCGTATACGTCTTGTTTAAAGGAGAAAACGACGCAAAAATATACTACAAATGGATAGATCCATATTACCAGTGGTCAGGGCAATATGTGATTCCTTTTGAACAACAAGTAAGGAATACCACGGAAACCAACGGGCAGCTAAGCGCCGCGGCTGTGGGTAAAGCCTTGTTGATCAATCATATGCATGCTAAAATCAAATATGCTGTTTTTGGACGTTTGCTTCCTTCCGACTGGCTGGTGACCGCCTATAAACAGGCTGACTTCAGAGGCCTGAAAAATATTTATAAATGGCCGCATATTCCTCAACTCAACGAGGGAAAAAGCAGGTTGAATCAGTGGGATAACTCCATTCGGTCCATCCGCATCCCTGATGGCTGTACGGTTACGCTCTTTGAAAATGAGAATTATAACCGATTTGGTGGAACGAAGAAAACAGTGTTAAAAGGGAATGCCAACAACCTGGCTAAATGGGGAATGGCAAGTAATGCGAGTTCAATGAGGATCGATTGTAAAGAACCTACGGACTACGCCGTCAGCAATAAAGTGGTGCTGTATTCCGGAACACATTATACCGGTCAATACCTGGCCATTCCGCAGAACCAAGAACTCCGAAACTATTACGAGGTATCTGAACTGGATGCTCTGGGGTTAAAAGATTGGGAAAGGGTGATTCGGCTCCCTGAAGAAGAACCTGACCTGACAGGAGGGAATAAATATCGGATCGGATCCATTTATGTTCCTGAGGGTTGTACCGTCACTTTCTTTGGAGAACATGATGGTAAAATGCTTACCAGGAGGATTGAATCCAGCAATGACAACACTGTTGAATTATTGAAAAACGTCAGTTCTATGGTTGTTTACTGCCAACCTAAGTGAGATAATGAGGCTGTCTTTTTTGGAGGCAAATATTGCTTTCCCTGAAGAAGACAGCCTCCCAAAACATAAACCCTGACAAAATCGTCATCATGAGTCGAAATAAAAAGACCAGCCACACTCTCCTACCATTATCCTGCATTTTCGTGATGCTGATGCTGTCGGGTTGCCAGATGAAAACAGATTCGATTCAATTATTAGCTCCTGGGGATCAGCGGTTGTATGAGTTCACTTACGAGAACGCATCGGAAACCGACCTGCAGCCGCTCTTCGCTCAGGATACTTCAGCCCAACCAACCGCCCATCCGCCAGGCGCTCCCCGGCAACTCCATGTTTTCGCCGGAGGGCGCCTCAGGGTGGTCTGTTTAGAAAAACAACAGGACACGACTATTGTGGGGTTTTCTTTTTCCCGGCTGGTCATCGGACTCGAAAAAGAAAATATGCTCGCTGAACAGGAAGCCGAAAAAGTCCGGAGTGACCTGCAGCAACGGCTGTTCGCCCTGGTCAGTCCTCGTGGGAATATCGAAAAAGTTTGGCTGGATCCATACATCGAAGACTTGTCTGAAAACTACGCCCGGGCTTTGCTCAGCTTGCTGCAGGTCGTTGTGCCGCAGGACGGCTGGAGGGCTCAGGGAGAATGGACCGTTGAGGAAGAGGACCTGAACGGCCGCTTCATGGCGGTTTATGTTGTGGAAAAAAATGTGGAGTCCAAAAACGATCCGGCCGTTTTTTCCATAAAAAAAATCAAAAAGGAATACCTCGCCGACCTGGCTCAGGCCGGGCCCATGCAAACCCGCATTATTCCTAAGGGACATACCGTAATCAGGATGGATGCGAAAAAAGGAACCATCCTTTCCCTGGAAGGAGAGGAAAACCAACAAGTTTGGGTGAAGGAAAAAGTGGTGTCGAACAGCTTCACGCAGTTTCGGTTTGATTTGCTCGAGTCCGGAAAAAGTGCGCCGGCTGAATGGGAAAGCTACCTGGAAAGCTGGAAATTGGCGGGGCTGAATGCTACGCCCGTTTCCCTGGCCTTCAACCTTTCTGCGGAAGAGGCCGAACGCATGATTCAGCGAGAGGCGCTTAAAGACGCTACCTTGACTGATCTGCAGCAATCGCTAAACCAGCTAGCCAAGGAGGGGAAAACATCAGATTTAGATCTCTACCTCCAGTTCAAGGCGCTGATTTTTATGCAGCCTGAAGTATGCGACACGCTGGCCGATTGGTTGATGGAAAGCCCTGCCGCAAGCTTGAGCATGAATACGGTGCCGCACGCCTTGGCGGAAATCGGCCATCAGGAAGCACAGACAGCCTTGACTAAAGTCTTGAAAGCCCGAAAAGAAGAAAAAGCGGTGCTGAGTACACTGGTGGAGGTCACCAGCCTGATAGATCAACCAAATGAGGAAGTGATCGACGCCATCCTCTCCGTTTCGCAAGAAACCACCTTGCCTCCGGAGGTCAGAGAAAATGCGCTCCTCAGCCTGGGCCGCCTGGCCAATAGCCTGCTGGTCAACGATCCTGATCGCGCCGAAGAATTAGTGGCTTATTTGGAAAAAGGATTGTCCGATGCTTCCGGGATGACCGATCAACTCTTGTACATTACCGCCTTGGGCAATACGGGGCACGACCGGCTCCCTTCTGTTCTTGAACCCTATTTGCTTCTGGAGGCACCTCCCTGGATTTCTGCCGCCGCTTGTTCTGCCTTGCGTTTGGTAAAGGATAAAAAAGCGGATGAAGTGCTGCTCCAGATCCTGGACGATCCCAGGGGAGAAGTGAAAAAGTCGGCTATCCGGACCATCGGCTCCCGGCCCCCTTATGGGGAGAGTTTCACGGCTTTACAACACATCGTGCTGAATCAGCAGGAATCGTCAATCCGCTTATTGGCGCTGGATGTTTTGTGGCGACAAAGGGAGGTTTATCCGGAACAGCTGCAACAATTGCTAATAACTTTAGCCAACTCTCCGGATACCGCTAACATCGTCACAAAAGAAGCCCAACTCCGTAAAGCGGAGCTCCGCTCCCGGAAGTAAGAGGCTGTGCAAAAAGTTCTACCTGTCGGTAAACAAGCCTTCCTCCTTTTTCCCTGGCCCAATCCACGGTTGGTAGCGTTACAACTCGGCCCCATAGTTGATCAAAAAACGATAGATCTCAAAACACCGATACCGATACTCCCGCTCCGCAATCCTGTTATAGAACCCATCCTGCAACAAACACTCATATTGTGCCCTGGCGGAGAGCAGCGCTTCGCGTTCGGCTCCCCAGCTGTGCTTCAGCAGTTCATCGAACAACTCGTCTATCCTGCCTTGCTGCAAGAGGTGGTGTAAAGAAGGATTTTGCTTTCTATCCATTTGGGTGTAAATCTAAATCGTTTCTATCGGTCTGATCCAGGAAACGACATTAGCGGTCGCTCATTTTGAGCATTGTTTTTTGAAAATAATGAAAAAAACGAATGCGTGCAACGTGAGCGATAGGACAAAATTAACTTCAGGTAAGTTCGGAGTTTTCCCTTTTAGTAATCAGCCAACTAGCCCCGCTAGGGGCTGAATGTTGGTAGAAAAAATACTCAATGAATTGAGTAAATTTGCTCAATAAATTGAGTAAAAAGATGAACTACAAAAGACCTCATTTTTACGTCCTGAAAAAACGCTTACAAGAGCCCAGGCGATTCATTCAAGTCATTAGCGGTCCTCGCCAGGTAGGGAAAACGACGCTGATACATCAACTGACCGCAGAGGGAAACCACCCCTATCATTTTGTTTCTGCGGATGATACTACTTCAGACAATTACATCTGGATAGAGCAACAATGGGAAGTCGCCCGATTAAAAATGCAACAGGAAAAAACTCATGATTTTCTCTTGATCATCGACGAAATTCAGAAGCTCAATAACTGGAGTAATGCGGTAAAAAGCGAATGGGATAAGGATAGTCGTAACCAACTTAATCTAAAGGTGGTCTTGCTGGAATCTTCTCGGCTTCTACTGGAAGAAGGACGGACAGAATCTCTGGCAGGCCGGTTTGAACGCATTTTTATGGGACACTGGTCTTTTGCCGAAATGAAAGAAGCCTTTCACCTTAGCCCGGAAGAATTCGCCTGGTTTGGAGGTTTCCCCGGGGCCATTGCTTTGAAAAATGACGAAGTCCGGTGGAAAAACTACATCCGGGATGCTTTGATTGAAACGACCATTTCAAAGGACATCCTACAACTGACAAGAATTTATAAACCGGCTTTGCTGAAAAGACTGTTTGAGTTTTGTTGTCGTTATTCCAGTAAGATTTTTTCCTACAACAAAATGCTGGGACAACTAACCGATGCCGGTAACACCACTACGCTTTCTCATTATCTGCAATTATTGGACTCGGCCGGATTAGTAAAAGGATTAGAGAATTTTTCGGGTAGTATGATTAGAAGCAAGGCTTCCAGCCCTAAACTTCAGGTGTTGAATACGGCCTTCCTCTCTACTTATCAAAGCAATGCTTTTCAGAAAATTCGCACTCAACCCGACCTTTGGGGGCAGCAGGTGGAATCAACTATAGGCGCTCATTTGGCCAACGCCACGTACTTTTCAAACCTGGAACTTTTCTATTGGAGAAAATGAAATGACGAAGTAGATTATGTGTTAACAAAAGGAGAAAAAGTGATCGGTATAGAGGTGAAGAGCGGCGCGACTAGATATCATAGCGGCATGGCTTCTTTTAAAGGAAAATACCACCCTCATAAAGTCTTTTTGGTCGGCTCAGATGGAATGCCCTGGCAGGAGTTTTTATTGACGGAACCAAATGAATTATTTGCTTGAGCACCTGATGCGCCGACCACCGGTCGCCCAAACAGGTGCTCAAATAGAAGCTTTTATTTAAAAACTCAACCCATAAAAAATCACCGGCAATACCGGCAGTTGATTGATCTCCACAATCTTGCCGCCGAAGTTGTTGTAGTACTGCTCGACCAGCGCGCTGTTGCTCGTCACATTCTGTACTTCCAGCTTGAGGATCTGCGTGGTCTCCGGCCGGTTGATGTTATAGCTGATGCTGAAATCTAAGCGCAATACATCATCTCCTGCCTGAGAAAACGGCATGTCGTCAAGGCGAATTTCCTGTCCGGCCAGCTGCGAAGCTTCCAGGTCGATAGGCGTGAAGTTCAATCCGCCGTACATTAAAAAGCGGGTATTGACTCCAAGGGTCTTTTTCTTGCCGGGCTTGCGGCTGCTCAGGTTCCACTCTTTACCCATCAGTACATTGGTGGCGAAGCCGCCGTTGAATCGGGTGTCGCGCCAGATGCCGTCCTGGGCCTGGTACTCGGAATCATAAAGGGAGGCGGTCAACAGGTAGTAGTAGCCGTTGGCGAGGAAACGCTCCAGCGTAAGCTCGGCGCCTAAATTCCGCCCCTTGCCGCCGTTGATGAGCGGCTCGGTGTTGAAACTGCCGAGGTCGTTCAGGATGGAAAAGGTGCTGCCGGCATCGGCGCCGACCGGCACATCGTACAGGTCTTGATAGTAAAGCTCGGTCTTCAGGTGCGTGTGCTCATTGATCTGGTAGTCATGACCGATCACATAATGCCGGGCTTTGGGCAATTCGAGGTCCTGGTTGAAGTAATTCCGCTCTCCGTTCGATCCGTCGTCATGAGCCAGGTATTCCGGAATGGAGGATAGCCGACTGTGGATGCCGAAGCCGGCAAACAAGCGGTGCTTGGGGTGTACCTGCCAGTCCATGCTCAGCCGGGGCTCCAGCGAATAGCTGTCGTTAAAGGTGAAGTATTGCACGTGCATACCGCCGACCATCTGCAGACGGTCGTTGAAGCGATGCTTCCAGCTGCCGTATACCTGCCACAAGCCGGTATGGTCCTCAGAATTCAGCAAGGTTTCCAGTTGGTCCGTGTCGTAGTTAAACTCCCGATAGCTGAAATCATAGTCGTACCGGGTATAGATAAAGCCGGTCTGCAACTTATTGCGAGCATTGAATTTGTGGTGGAGGTTGGAAGAAAAACGCGTAGCGTACTTTTTCAAACGGCTGTCCTGAAATGAGTAGAAGGCGTCATCTTCTCCGCGCCGGTCGGTGACGATATCGCTGCCGTTTTGGGAAAAAGCGACATAACTTTTCAGATAAGTGCGGTCACCTAATAAAAAGGTGTGATTCAGACCAACCACGCCTAGATCCGCTTTTACATCCGTCTGTTCCACGATCAGGTCTGTCACGTCATCGTCTTCCAGCTCGGTAAAGATGCTGCTGTTGCCGCCCAGTCCGAATAAGGAAAATCGCCCGATGGTTTTAGTCGGCAGATTGATCTTGAAGGACAAGTCCTGGTACTTGGGCACCCCGCCGTAATCCACCAATCCGAGGTTGTCCAGCAGGGCAAGGGAAGAATAGCGGTAATTAAGCAGGTAGGAGCCTTCGTATCCTTTTTTGAAAGGTCCCTCCAGGGTGAAATCTAAACCCACGGTGTTGGCCTGAAAGGTATATTCCCGCTTTTGGTTGTTGCCGTTTCTAAGGTACATGTCAAACACGCCGGAGTAGGCGTTGCCGTACTGCGGAGAAAAGGCGCCGGTAAAGAAGTCGGAATTGGCGAGCATCGTGCTGTTCAGGGCGTTGATGGGGCCGCCGGTGGAGCCTTCGTCGGAAAAGTGGTTGGGGTTGGGGATCTCCACTCCTTCCAATCGCCAGAGCACGCCCTTGGGCGAGTTGCCGCGCACCACGATCTCGTTACTTCCGGCGGCGTTGCCGGTTATGCCGGGGAAAGCGGATACCATGCGGGCCGGGTCGTTAATGGCGCCGGCATACCGGCTGGTTTCTTCCACCGTAAAAGGGCGGGAGCTGACCAGGGCCATCTCGTTTTTCGTTTCGGTTTTTTTCTGCTGGTAGGTCACCACTACTTCTTTCATGCGGTGTACGGATTCCACCATCTCCACCCTCAGCACAACTTCCTTAGCCGTATTGACGATGAGGTTGGGAAAAAGGCGTTCCTGGTAGCCTAAATAGGTGACGGCCACACTGACCCGGCCGACGGGCACGTCCTGGATCATAAATTCACCGTTAACATCGGTGGTAGCCCCCAATAATGGGTCGGAATCCACTACTATGGCATTAGCGCCAATGATGGGCTGCCTTGTATCCTGGTCGATGACCGTGCCGCGGATGGTCTGCGTCAGTTCCTGTGCCTGCACAGAAAAGGCCAGGAGCAGAAGCAAACTCAATAAGCTGATGGACTGGCTTAGGGATTTCATACGACAATTGTTTTTAAGTGATCAAAATGAGATACATCAAGAGCAAAAGGATCAACACGCTGATGAGCTGTATGAGCAGCAGTGCCCATCTCGGGGCTTTTTGGAGCAGCGTTTTTAGGAGTTGTTTATAGAAAATCATCACAGTTGCTTTTGATGTAAAGGTGGGAGCAAAAGCAAAGAAAAGCGCTCAAACGTACAGGGGTGGACGGTTTAGAGGTGCGATCGGGTAGGTTTGGACGTGGTGTTTTGAGGTAAGATTAGGATAAGGACCGCTGATACTGCGAAGGCGTCATCCCCGTAAACTTCTTAAAAATGTGGTTAAACGAAGACTTTGAATTAAACCCGCAATCCATCGCCAGGGCAAGAAGCGTAAGATGCTGATTAGAGGGATCTTTCAGTTTTTCCTTAAAAACCTTAATGCGATAGCTATTGACAAACTGGTAAAAATTCTGCCCGGCCTTTTCATTGATGACCTGGGAGAGGTGATTAGGAGAGAGTTCCAGCGCCTCCGCCAGTTGTTGCAAAGTCAGTTTACTTTCCAGGTACGGCTGCTCCTTTTCCATAACATCCAGCAACTGCCGGTAGTAGTCATCCACTTGCTCCGCTTTCAAGCCCGACCGGCTGTAGCGCTCCGCACCGGAAGTGTTATTGAACCCTGCCTGGGAAGACGGCAAACGCTCTTTTTCCACAAAAATACGCTCCTGTCGAATGCCGTAATAACCGAAGAAAAAAACAAACACGGTAACAGTAGTATAGATGATGTACTCGCTCATCATGTGGGAGAGGAGATCAAGCTGCTCTTCCAGTATAATACTCACGATAACGATCAGGTAGATTACGCCAATTGCAATAATGAGGTACCGGAGCCACTGCAAACTGACCTCCTCGTTGAAAGAAAAGCGCTCCTTGATGCGCTTTTGATGCGCCTGGAGTCTTAGATAAGAAAAAAAGGCATAAATAAGCCCGGAAGCTTGCACCCCAAACCCCAGCAGCGCAAAGGTCCAGGGCTGTGGCGCCCCTGCCTCCAACTGGTTGATATACTCCAGAAAGGCGGTATTAGGCATCTGCATCAAAGGCAGAAAAACCAGCAGTCCCAGGAAGAAAGGAATAAAATGAAGGTAATCCCAGGAACGCAGCTTTCGGCTTTCTCGCGTCAGACTGAGCACGTACAGCCAGAGGAACGGGCCATGCAACAAGGGAAAGGGCGCAAAGATCATGATCAGAACGGGAGCCTGAAAGTGCCAGCCTTCCACCATCCCATAAGCCGAAAACAGGTGGAAGCCAATGACAAACATCCAAACGGCCAGGATGATATCGGAAAGGCTCTTATTGCGCTTTTGAAGCAATAATATCTCGAAGAAAAAAGCCATGCCGGTTCCGATAATGAAAATAACTTCCATGACGCTGCTGAATGTCCTGCTAAAATAAGGGTTTGTCGCCCGAAAGGCGACAAACCCTTATCCTAAATTTTTGGCGACTCCAGGAAAGCCCTTACTTTCTCCGCAAATACCTCCGGCTGTTCCACAAACGGAAAATGCCCGGCTTGTTCGATGACTTCAAAGGTGCAATAGATAGCGCATTTGACCTTACAGGAACCCTGCAAAAGCTTCGTTAGCTAGCATCCAGCAGAAGAAATCCCTGAAACTGGTAAATCGTTGAAAAAGGCCGTAAATTGGAGATGAACTAAGAAAAGCAACATGGCGCTTCAAGACAAATACATCAACCCCTTTACTGACTATGGCTTCAAGAAGCTGTTTGGGACGGAGATAAACAAAGACCTGCTGATCGATTTCCTGAATCAGGTGCTGCCTGAGCGCCACCATATTCAGGATTTGTCCTATACCTCTACCGAACAACTGGGAGCCACCGAAATAGACCGCAAAGCCATCTTTGATCTGTATTGCACCAGCCCGAGCGGAGAAAGGTTCATCGTCGAGATCCAAAAGGCAAAGCAGAACTACTTTAAAGACCGGAGTGTGTATTATTCATCCTTTCCCATTCAGGAACAGGCCAAGAAAGGAAACTGGGATTACCAATTAGCAGCGGTATACACTATAGGGATACTGGACTTTGTATTTGACGATGACCGGCATGAAAAACAAGTACGCCACGAAGTAAAGTTGAAGGATCAACACTGTCAGGTATTTTATGACAAATTGACCTTCATTTACCTGGAGATGCCGAATTTTAAAAAGACAGAGGCAGAACTGGAAACAGATTTTGACAAGTGGATGTATGTGTTGAAACACCTGCCGTATCTCCAAAGTCGGCCGGCCGCATTACAAGAACGTATATTCCAGAAGCTTTTCGAAGCAGCGGAGATTGCGCGTTTCGCTCCCGAAGAAAAAGCCAGGTATGAGGAAAGTTTAAAATATTACCGGGATTTGAAAAATGTGGTGGATACGTCTTATGAAGAAGGCAGGGAAGAAGGCAGAGAAGAAGGCAGAGAAGAAGGCAGGGAAGAAGGCAGAGCAGAGAAGGAAATCGAAGTGATCTTAAAATCTCATGGAGCAGGGCTTGATGTAGAAACCATATCAAAAATTACCGGAAAATCTTTAGAGGAAATTAAGAAGATTATCCAAGAAGCCGAACGCTAATGATGGCTATGACAATCAGTGGTTCCATTACTCACAACCGCCGCCTCGCCCAGCTCGCTGCACTCAATTGTGCGTGCAAGAAATAGGATGGATATATTAATCTTTCCTTTGATGTCCGCACCCCTTAGAAATATTAAGAAGCTGAACCCAAAGAGATAGTTTTTAACGAGAGGAAAGAACCCCCCACCAGTTGCCCCATATAGATAGAATCCCCAGCAGGGGCTGCATATGGGTAGCCCCCAACAGGGGCTGCATATGGGTAGCCCCCAACAGGGGTTCCACGTAAGTAGAAACTTGCCTAAAATCAGTCGTTAATGATCGTCTCTCCGATTTTATCTTTCATCTGCTCATTTTTAAAGGTCTCAAAGCTGGTTATTACCTTCTCTAATCTTTCATGCAGCATCTCGTACACTTCCTTAAACGACTCCGTAGGCGGAAAGTCGCCCACCCCGGCGCTGGTGCCCAGGTAAACGAGCTTGCCCACCAACTTGATCGGAGAACGCACCATATCCTGGCCCTTTCCGGTGTTATTAAGTTGGATCAGTTCGTTCTCTATCTCCATCACCTGATCGTGCATTTGTTGTACTTTTTCTATTTCAGAAGGCGCCTTTTTCATGGCCTTCATCATGGCGATTTGATCCTGCAACTGCCGGCGGATACGCTCCATCTCGTTGATGGTCTCGGCCGTCTTATTCAGATCTTCGTAGACCTTTTTCAGAAACTCATATTGTTGAGCAATGTCAGCTACCGTTCCCTCTGCATTGGGGTCTTTGATGACTTCTAAGGGCTGTGTGACCGTCTGATCATCCACCATCAGGTGCACCTGGTAATCGCCGGGAGGCAGCAAAATAGAAAATTCCGCCGCAGGATTGGATACTGCATCGCGCGTACGATCCTCCTTCATCGGATACCAATCGGCATACCGGGGCTTGGTGCGCATGACGATCTTTTTGGTCGGCTCACCTTTGAGGTCCCAGAAAGTCCGGTTGAGACCGGGCTTCGGCTTTTGCTGGAGCGTACGGACGGTGTCACCCGCTGCATTGGTGATGGCTACCTTCACCTTTGTGTCTGCTCCTACTTCCTTCATCCAGTAATGCAGCGATGCGCCGTATTGTGGATCTCTACCGGAGGATGGCTCTGGGAAAAACTGCATGTTCATCGTCACCGGTAAGAAACGATAAGCATCACGGGGCTTAAACAAGTGAACGTCCTTGTCGGCTACCGCCGGTTCAAATTGTTGCAGGGGCGTCAGATCATCCAGTATCCAAACGCCTCTGCCATAAGTGCCTAAAACAAGGTCGTTGTAATGCTCCGGAATGTCGATCCAGTAGTAGGGCGTAGGTGGTAAATTCGTCATCATCGACTGCCAGTTGGCGCCGTCGTCAAAAGACACATATAACGCGCTTTCCGTACCTAGGTATAACAGACCTTCCCGAACGGGGTCTTCGCGTACGCAACGGGTGTAGTTCAGATTGTCGTCCTTAATGCCTTGGGTGATCTTCGTCCAGCTTTTTCCATAATCCTCCGTTTTATAAACGTAAGGCTTGAAATTACCGACCTGGTGAAACTCGATGGTCAAATAAGCTTTTCCTGCATCCCATTTGGAAGCATCAATATTTCGAACAACGCCATATTCAGGGAGGTCGGGAATGTTTTTGGTGACATCGGTCCAGTTTTCCCCACCATCCCGACTGACATGAACGAGCCCGTCATTGGTGCCGGCCCAGAAAACGCCTTCTTCTACCGGGGATTCCTCAAAGGCATAAATGACGTTGAAGTATTCAACATTGATGTTGTCACCGGTCAAACCGCCGGAGAAGCCTTGTTTGTCTTTTTCGTTCAGCGTCAGGTCCGGACTGATGATCTCCCAGGAATAGCCGCCGTCGGTGGTGCGATGCACAAACTGGCTGGTCACATAAACGGTATTATGATCATGCGGTGAGATCAGCAGCGGAAAGGTCCACTGGAAACGATATTTTACCCCATCCGCCGGCGTTCCGTTGGAATTTTCAGGCCATACATCCACTTGCTGAACATGGCGGGTCTTTTCATTGTAACGTGTCACAATACCGCCGATCGGGCCGAAACCGGAAGCGCTGGACCAGATAAGGTCTGGATTCTCAGGATCGGGCGTCGCAAAGCCGCTTTCTCCGCCTCCTACATCATACCACATGCCGGAATGTATCATGCCGGGGCCAAAAATACCGCTTACCCGGCTGTTGCTGGGCCCCTTCATGGAAGGACCGTCCTGGCGGTTGGTGAGCACATTATAAGGTACTTTGGTGTCAGTCGTAACGTGATACAGCTGAGCCACCGGCAAAAAGTTGCGCAGCCAGGATTGGCCTCTGTTCATAGAAATAGACACGCCCCCATCACCAACCACGACCATACGATTGCCGTTAGTTGGGTCGATCCACATTTCGTGATGGTCCCAGTTAGGGCCGGAGAGAGGAGAGGCCGCCGCTTTGATGCTTTCTCCGCCATCGATGCTGGTGGAAAATCCGGCGGCAATGAAGTATACTTCATGCGGATTATCAGGAGAGGCGGCGAGCCTGGTGTAGTAAGCTTGTCGACCACCCAGGTCGCGGTCGGAATTGACGAGCCTAAACGTTTTTCCGTTATCGTCAGAACGCCAGAGTTCGCCGGACTCGGTCGGCTCGCCTTTGCCTTCGTAAGGGAGGCCGTCTCCTGTTTCAATGAGCGCATAAACTCTGTCTGGCTTGGCGGGCGTCATGGCTAGCGCTATTTTACCGACCGGACCTTTAGGCAGGCCGTTACCTTCCAGCTTTTTCCAGGTCTGGCCTGCATCAGTAGACATATGCACACCACTGCCGGGGCCGCCGCTGATGCGCTTCCAGGTCTTTAGGTCTAGTTGCCAGGTACCGGCAAAGAGGATCCTTGGGTTGTCCGGATCCATGACGATATCAGAGGCGCCGGTGTTTTCGTCGACAAAAAGGACGTGCTCCCAGGTTTTGCCACCATCTGCGCTTTTGAAAATGCCTCGTTCTTTTTGAGGAGCGTAGGCGTGTCCAAGAGCCGCCACGTAGACGATGTCTTCATTTTCCGGATGGACTAGTACGCGACTGATCCGGCCGGTTTTTTCAAGGCCGATTTTTGTCCAGGTCTCGCCGCCGTCGGTAGACTTGTACATGCCTTTTCCGATAGAGACATTGGAACGGATAAAGCTCTCTCCTGTGCCTACATAAACGACTTGAGGATTAGAAGGGGCAATGGCAATCGATCCGATGGAGTGAACAGCCATCTGATCGAAAACCGGCCTCCAGTTAAGGCCACCGTCTGTAGTTTTCCATACACCTCCGGAGGCGGCGCCCACAAAGTAAGTAAGCGGATCACCGGCCACGCCGGAGACAGAGTTCAGCCGGTTACCGATAGGGCCGATATGGCGGAATTTCAGTTGATCGATCTGGCTGGTTTCGAGGGTTTGAGCCTGTAGTTGGAAAGCCAGGCTGATCATAAATAAGAGAAGAATTGTTTTTTTCATACTATTGTTTTTGTTTTGGCGTCGAATAAATGGAAGTTGTTTTACCTTTAAATGGACAATTAAAATACTACACTATGCTCTTTTTCTCACGCAGAATCTCCTTTTTAATCCTTTTTCTTGCTTTTTTTATCCATCTGCAAGCTCAGGAAGGGAAAAAGGAGATCGGTATAGGAACAATCGAACAGCTGTATTCCGAGGTGTTGGAAGAAGAGCGGGAAATTTGGGTGCACGTTCCGAAGCTGGATAAGGAGACTTACGCCGAGCAGCGGTTTCCGGTGGTATACCTCTTGGATGGCGCCGCCCATTTTTATTCGATGGTGGGTATGATGCACCAGTTAAGTTCGGTGAATGGAAACACGCTCTGTCCCAAGATGATCATTGTGGGTATTCCCAATACGGACAGAACCAGGGACTTGACGCCTACTTTTGTCAAGAATGCTATCTATTTGGAAGCGGAACAGACTAAGAACTCCGGAGGAGGGGAGGCGTTTACGGAGTTTTTAAGAACCGAGCTGATGCCTTACATTGATCAACACTATCCCACAGCGCCCTATCGGCTGTTGGTGGGCCATTCTTTTGGCGGACTTTTAGCGATGCATATTTTGTTGAACCACAAGGATCTTTTCAACGGTTATCTGGCCATTGATCCGAGCCTTTGGTGGGACCGGGAAAAGCTGGTTAAGGATTTTAGAGAGGTTGCAGAAGAGGGAGCTTTCCTGGGTAAACAGCTTTTTTTAGCCATGGCCAATACCCTGGAACCAGGCCAGGATACCAGTAGTTTGAGAAGAGATTATTCCATGATGAGCACCCATGCGCGTTGTATTATCGAAATGACGGATGCATTGACAAAAAATGACCGGACCGGCCTCCGCTGGGATTGGAAGTTTTATAAAGAAGAAACGCACCAGTCTGTACCCTTGATCGCTACCTACGATGCCTTCCGCTTCCTTTTTAAGGCGTATCAGCTGCCTGAACTGAGGCTATTGGCCCGGCCGGGCCTGGATATTTTGCCTTACATTAAGGAGCACTACAAAAAAGCTTCGTCGATGATGGGATACGATATGCTTCCGCCAGAGCAGGAGATAGACGGCCTGGGCTCAATTTTTGAAGGGTTGGGCATGCCTGAGCGGGCGGAGTCGCTTTATCAGATGAATGTAAAGAATTATCCTACCAGCGTCAGTGCTCATGAACGTTTGGGCGATTTTTACCGCAAAAGGGAAAAAATAGATCGCGCCAAAGATTTTTATGCCAAAGCCCTCTCCATCAAAGAAGTCGCCGCCATCAGAGAAAAAATGAACGACCTGGAGAAGTGACTATGATTCGGCAGCTTGCCTACAAGCCGAGTAAAGCTAAAAGAATCCCTATGCTCAATAATCCAATGCTTAGCATCAGTGCTTTTTTGATCCAGGTGCGAGGAATACAAAACCAGAGTTTTTTCTCGCTGTCTTCTTCGTAGATCTCCTGCAACCGATGGAGCTTTGCTTTTAGCTTTTTATTGTGGCTGCGCTGATAATCCAGATAAGTCTGGCAATCCTTGATGTATTGGTAAAGTCGGTTTTGCTCTGTTTCCAACTGCTGTAACCTGGTTTCGTACCAACTGCTGGTCTTGCCGATATTGTTTTGTGAGGATCTGATTTGCTTTAAGGCCTGTTCGATATCCCGTGCAGAGGTGGTGTTGTAGTTTTGCGTTACCATGATCAACATTTTTATGGTTGCTAATGAAAAATAAGCGCCGTGTTGATTGTCGTGCTCTGTTTCAGGCGCTTTATTGATCTGTTAGAAAATAATAAGCGAGGGGGGAATGCCGCTTTTTTTATAAACTGATCAAACACCGTGCCAATTTGAGGGGGAGATATTCTTAGAGTACAGGGAATTCCAGCTTTCAGCTGAATCCTACTGATAAAGTGCAATTGGAGTAATAGCGCGGCATATCCCGGCCATAGCAATAGAAAGAACAGCAGTGTGCGAAAATACCGCTGAATTCCGTAAATAAGAGCAGCAGAAAAGCAAAAGGGCCGGGCTGACCTTTTGAACTTCCTCTCTCAGAAATGTAAGGCTGCTTTATGCGGTCATCAAGCTCACAACGAGGTAAAGCGCATAAAGCAGCAGGGATGAAATGAAAAACAAGTGAAGGAATGGACTAACTCCCTTACGTTTAGGTTGTTCATCCGTTTTTCTTTCAGGCAGGTTTTCAAGTTGCTGAATGCGAGCTAGTAGTTTGCCGTTATTGCTTTTTTGCAGATCGATGTAATTGTAGCACTCATCGATGTGCTTGTACAGCTTTTTTCGGTCAGATTCCAACTGGCGAATGCGCAATTTGTAGGTCTTAATCAGTTGCTGAGCCTCGGATTTGTCAGAGTAAACAGATTCTTCCACATTGGGGGAGGAGGAAAGGGAAGTGTCGATGTCCAGTTCTTTGGATAAGCGAAGCCTGCGTTGTTCTTTGGCCTTAAGAGAAAAAAGGCCGTCGTTGGTGTTATAATCCCGCGTTCTCATGGATTATTAGTTTTTGTGTTATAATATATTTCCGGAATAGCATAAAGCAAAAGCTATTCCAGTTTAGTAAAAGGGAAAAAAATTAACGTTTTACGGCGGGAATTATTTTTTCACGATCTGTTTGGAATACAGGTCGAAAATATAAAAAAAAGATTGATAAAAAAAATACTTTAGTCAAATAATTAGGTAAGTGAGTGATAGGACAAAATTAACTTAACCTACGGGTTGTGTAAAAAGTCAGCCACTTCTTCCGCCTGACGGCCGGGAGGTTTACTCGGCTTAAAGGATGCTATTTTTTGAGTTTTTTGCCGAAGAAAATCTGTGATTTTCTTCGGCAAAAAACTCAAAAAAGAATTTTATTAGCTGCGCAAAAGAGTGCGAAGATTTTTTACACAGCCCCTAGGTTAAGTCAACATTTGACGCCACCCGCCGGGCGGCGTCAAATGTTGACTTAAATACGTCCTGGCACTTGCTAACTTGCTATCCTTTTGGGTTAGCTGAAAAGATAAATCGCATAGTTAAAGATCAGAATGATCAGTAACCAATGCAGCCATTTTCCGGGAATTGTAAATTGCGTTTCATTCGAGGGGGGTGATACAGGGAGGAGTTGGTTTTGACGCTGCTGGTTTTCAATTTGGTTAACATACTGTTTTTGGTATTTGATATAGTCTTCATATCGATCAAGCTGCCTGGACAATTGTCTTCTTTCTTTTTCCAGCTGGCGAATTCTTAGCTTATAGCATTTGATTAGCGAGAACAATTCCTCTTTTTGAAATTCGGTTTCTGACAGCAATTGCTCGGCTTCTGGCGATCTTCGATCTCTGTATTCCATGATCAAGATGATTTGGTGAAAAATGGTGTTCTGAAGCGTGTTAATGATTTGAGATCTGATCTGTTAGGTAGCGAAAAAAGAAAAAGGTGGGGTTTTGAACACTATAAATATATAAAAAAAACTTTATTTAAATAAATAGGATGTGAATTTTTTCAGAGCAGACCTATTTTTTTTTGGAGAAACTCACATCCTGTGTTAATTTCCATTACTTATCGGAGGTGGTCCTTCAGGGATAATCCCCTTGTATTTATATGTTTTGACACGAGCAGACAAGTGAAGTAGAGAAAAATGACCATATTTGTATTATGGACCAGTTAAAACCTCAATTACTGGAGTGTGATGGACTTGAAATTGCTGCTTCCTTTGAGACCTACAACTCAGATGAGCATCCGCTGTATTATCCGAGTAATGTCTTACTTTTTATGCGACAAGGGCAGTTTAATCTCAAATTGGATCAACAATTACATGTTATCCCTAAAGGTGCTTTCGCTCTGGTGCGCAAGTATACCCATGGAAAATGCTTTAAAACCTGGTCGAAAGAGGAAGAAGGAGCCGTCATGCTGGCCTTTGCGCTGCACAATGACTTTATTCGTAAAGTAATCAAAAACTTTCCCGTTCCAACGGAAATAAAACCTGTTGAAGAGCGGTTTATTCCCATTCCGGATACTCCCCTTTTAAAAGGATTGATCCACTCCCTTTTAGCCTACTTCTCCGGCCGGGAATTCATTAAAATGGAGCCGGAAGTGGTGGAAATGAAAACCAAAGAAGCTTTATACGCCATCCTCCAGTCAAAGCCTGAATTGGTTAGCGTCTTTTACGAGTATTCCATGCCTGAGCGCGCAGACCTGGAAGCGTTCATGCAGCATAACTTCACCTATAACCTTCCACTAGAAAAACTAGCCAAAATGTCCGGGCGAAGCTTGTCGACTTTCAACCGGGAGTTTCGGAAAATTTTTAATGATTCTCCTCATAAGTGGATGATGAAAGAACGGCTAAAACTGGCCAGACAGCTACTGGTGCAGACCGATCGCTCCCCCTCCGATATCTATCTGGACGTAGGCTTCGAAGACCTTGCGCACTTTAGCCGGTCCTTCAAAAGCTTGTTTGGAAAAAGCCCTTCTGAGTTCAAAAGATCTTTTGCCTGACATTTTCAGACAAGTTCCTTTGACGGACTCAGACAAGCGTATGGCATATATTACTCTTATCTTTGGATAAAATATTTCAATTCCCCAAAGAGATTGCTTGAAAGATCCTTTGGTCTTTCCAAACAATGCCATTAGGGACTGAACATTGTTGCAGGATTCTTTAGGGGCCAAACATCGGTAAAATGAAAGAAAAAGTCGTTTTGATCACCGGAGCTTCTTCCGGTATGGGCAAAGAAACCGCCAAAAAACTGATCCGGGAGGGCATGGTCGTATACGCAGCTGCCAGAAGGGTCGAAAAGATGAAAGAGCTCGAAGAAATGGGGGGCACCGCAATAAAAATGGACATTACCGACGAAGAAGACGTCCGCCGGGCAGTGGCCGCCATCCGCGAAAACCATGGCGGTGTGGATGTATTGATCAATAATGCAGGTTTCGGAATGTATGGAGCGGTTGAAGATACCGATATCAACGACGCCCGCTACCAGTTTGAGGTCAACCTCTTCGGGCTTGCGCATCTGACTCAGCTTGTCCTGCCTTATATGCGGGAGCAAAAGTCTGGTAAGATCATCAATATTTCTTCCATGGGAGGAAAAATATATACGCTTCTGGGCGCCTGGTATCATGCTACCAAACATGCACTGGAAGGTTGGTCGGATGCCCTTCGGCTGGAACTGAAACCTTTCAATATTGATGTGGTCATCATTGAACCCGGGATCATCGAAACGGAATTCGGGGATGTGATGTCCGGTCCGATGTTGGAGCGTTCCGGAAATTCAGCTTACCAGGAATTGGCCCAGGCCGTGGCCAAAGCCTCTGAAAAATCCTACAGACCAGGTAACGGCTCTCCCGCTTCTGTAGTATCGCAGGCCATTGTCAAAGCCATCCGCTCAGACCGCCCGAAAACGCGTTATGTCGTAGGGAAGCTGGCCAGACCTTTGTTGTTTATGAGAAAATGGTTGAGCGACCGCATGTTCGATCGAATCGTCATGAGCCAACTGTAAATAAGGGGTTGTATAAAAAGGCAGCTACTTCTCCCGCCTGACGGCCGGCAGGTTTGCTCGGCTTAAATGATGCTATTTTTTGAGTGTTTTGCCGAAGAAAATCACAGATTTTCTTCGGCAAAACACTCAAAAAAGAATTTTATTAGCTGCGCAAAAGAGTCCGAAGACTTTTTACACAACCCCTTATATGTTCAACCAATAAGTGGCTTTGAACACCAGCGCCCGGTTTTTAGGAGTCAGGTTTTCGGGAAAATAATTATCCGTATACACCAGGAAGATATCCGAAACCGGTCGGAAGCGCCATTGGAAACGACTGTTGATGTTGATGTTGTCAAACTGGCTGTTGTATTGCAGGAAAGTGGTGAAAAAGATCGTTTTGCTAAAGGTGACGTCCAGCCTGGGGCCGATCAGATAAATGGTAGCGTCCTGAAAGCCTTCGTTTAAGTCTAGCCAGTTAACATTAAAATTAATGGCCAGGGTGGCGTATTGTTGGT
>CAZJQS010000011.1:17030-109147 GCA_964548175.1 uncultured Saprospiraceae bacterium | reverse complement strand
ATTTTTTTTACCCATACCAGAAATTTCGGTGTGCAAAGATAATAAAAAAAATGACACTCTCCTAATTTTTCAAAGCCCAAACTTAACATTTTGTTGTTCAGGTAGTCGTAGACGACCTGACCCCTACGGACCTGACCTGATCATTTTTCCCAATAGCTTCTTCGATCATTTGGTGATCAGAGAGGATATCAGGACCTTCTTTTGCTATAGCGACCGTATGCTCGTAGTGAGCGGAAGGCTTTTTATCTTTAGCGAAAATGGTCCAGCCATCCCGGGCGGTGCGAACGTGTCTTTTTCCCATATTGACCATAGGCTCAATAGCTATGACCAGGCCCTCCTTAAGCTTGATGCCTTTACCCTGCCGGCCGTAATTCGGCACATCCGGAGCTTCATGCAATTCCCTGCCGATGCCATGTCCGACCAATTCCCTGATCACCCCATATTGATGTTCTTTTTCGACATAATGCTGAACTGCAAAGCCGATATCGCCCAGCCTGTTCCCTACTACAGCTTTTTCTATGGCTTTGTACAAGCTTGTGTTGGTCACCTCGCAAAGGTCCATTGCCTCCTGGGATACTTCTCCCAGAGGGAAGGTGTAGGCGGAGTCACCGAAAAAACCGTTCATCAATACGCCACAATCCACAGATACCAGGTCACCGTCCTCAAAAACGATTGATTCATGAGGTATTCCGTGCACAACCTGTTCGTTAACGGACACGCAGAGCGTAGCTGGAAAGCCTCTGTATCCCTTGAATGCAGGCTCCGCCTGATGATCTCTGATGAATGTCTCTGCCGCCTTGTCAATTTCGGTACTGCTGATACCGGGGCGAATAATGCTACCTACGTGAGCCAGTGTTTTACAGACCAGCAGGCAGCTTTCCCTGATCAACTCAATCTCTTCATCTGTCTTGTAAAAAACCATTTTCATTATTAGCTAAGGTGTTGAGTTTTGCTATTTTAACCTGGGGTCAAAAACGTAAGATGAGCAATGTTTTGCTCATTGCTCATCTTAGCATTACTTGCTTTTAGGCAAACAATTTCTATGTTGTTAAAGTTCAGTTGCTTACATACCGGCGCCGATTCCCTGCATTCTACTGCTGCTGCGGCCCTGGATTTTTCCAGATTTCACAAGCCCGTCATAGCGGCGCATCAACAGGTGACTTTCGATTTGTTGCAAGGTATCCAGAACGACTGCAACGAGGATCAACAGGGAAGTACCGCCAAAGAATATCGCGAATCCTGTATTGATGCCGAAGGCAACTGCAAAAGCGGGAAGGATGGCGATCAGTCCCAGAAAAATAGATCCCGGAAGGGTAATTCTGGAGGTAATGGCGTCAATAAAATCTGCTGTCGGCTTACCTGGCTTAACGCCAGGAATGAAAGCGTTTTGTCTTTTCAGATATTCGGCATACTGCTGGGGGTTGACCAGCAGTGCGGTATAGATATAAGTGAATAATACGACCAAGATGAAAGTAATGACGCTGGATACTGCAGAGAACGGATTAGAAAGCACCTGCAACAAGCCGCTGGGGGCTACGTTGGGATCCCCTCCTGCGACGATCTGTACCACAGTAGCCGGGAGGAACATCAATGCCTGTGCAAAGATGATAGGCATTACTCCGGCAGCATTTACTTTTAAAGGAATATAGTCTCTTCTTCCGGCGGAAGGCATGGCATTGGATCCTCTGCCTACCATTCGCTTGGCGAATTGGACAGGAATTTTTCTAACTGCCTGTACGATCATGATGGTGGCCATCACGATCACAAAGAAGCCGGCCATTTCCAGGACAAAGATCAGCAAACCTCCGCTATTCAATTGAGAAGTGAACTCGAAGGCCAAGGCACCGGGCAAAGAAGCGATGATACCGACGGTGATCAGCAAGGAAACACCATTTCCTATCCCCTTATCCGTGATGCGTTCACCCAACCACATGGCAAAGACAGTGCCTGCGGAAAGAATGATGATATTTGATAACCAAAAGATCCCCTGAGGAACCCCTGCAGAAACAGCACCCTGGCTGTTAATGAAGGCCAGATATCCTCCACCTTGCACCAAGGTAATGGCCACTGTCAGTAAACGAGTGATCTGGTTTAATTTTCTTCTGCCAGACTCCCCTTCTTTTTGTTGTAGCCTTTGGAAATACGGAACAGCGAACCCTAATAACTGGATGATGATGGAAGCCGTAATATAAGGCATGATGCCAAGGGCAAAAACGGAAGCGTTTTGAAAAGCGCCGCCGGTAAAGATGTTGATCAGGCCCACCAGGTCAGTTGGAGCACCTTGGGAGGCCGCCTCCAATCTTTGGGGAATAACACCTGGCAAAACCACGAACGACCCCAGGCGGTAAATAAGCAAAAGGCCAAGGGTAAACAAGATACGGGTCCTCAGCTCTTTGATCTTCCAAATATTCTTAAGCGTATTTATCAACTTTTTCATCGCAACTTTTTATACAAGGTTTACACTTCCTCCTGTCTTCTCTATGGCTTCTTTAGCACTTGCCGAACAGGCATGGGCTGCGACGTCCAATTTAGTGGTTAATTCGCCGTCTCCCAAAATTTTAACTCTGGAATTTTTACTTACGATGCCATTTTCGACCAACCACTGAAGATCGATCTTTTCCACGTTATATTTTTCTGCAATGGCCTGCAATCTTCCTAGGTTAATCGGCACGAAAGCTACGCGAGTAGGATTTTTGAACCCGCGCTTGGGAAGGCGCATTTGCAGCGGCATTTGTCCACCCTCAAAGTTACGCTTCCGGCTCCAGCCCGAGCGGGATTTGGCGCCCTTGTGGCCACGAGTCGATGTTCCGCCTTTCCCGGAGCCCTGCCCCCTTGCAATTCGTTTACTCTGCTTAGTTGCCCCTTTTTCAGGCTTCAAATTATGCAGTTTCATCAGATTCTATTTTTTACAACTCTGAAAATAAAAAGTTACCGACAGTCCGAATGAGCAATTAAGCTTCTTCTATCTTAACCAAATGATCCACTTTTGCAATCATGCCCATGATTTGGGGCGACACCTCATGCACTACCGAGTGGTTGATCTTTTTCAGACCGAGCGCCTTAATCGTATCCTTTTGCTTTCTAGGACGGTCAATAAGGCTTTTAATTTGGGTTATTTTAATTTTCGCCATGATCTTAAGTTTATCAGTCACAGGTAGCCAGCAACTACTTTAGCCATTAAATAACTTTTCCATATCGATGCTGCGTTGTCTGGCGATATCCATAGGACTACGCAGTCTAGACAAGGCGTCAACTGTGGCTTTCACCACGTTGTGCGGGTTAGAGGAGCCCTGGGATTTTGCCAGAACGTTGTGGACGCCGGCAATTTCAAGGACGGCGCGCATTGCACCACCGGCGATCACACCGGTACCGTCAGCAGCAGGCTTTATCAGAACCTTTCCGGCACCGTATTTACCCTTTACTTCATGAGGAATGGTTCCTTTGTAGATAGGCACCTTGATCAGGTTTTTCTTGGCATCATCCACAGCTTTGGCAATAGACTCAGACACGTCCCGGGCTTTTCCGAGGCCATGCCCTACGGTGCCGTTACCGTCACCCACGACTACAATAGCAGCGAAGCTAAACGTACGGCCACCTTTTGTCACCTTAGCAACGCGGTTTAAGTTAACCAATTTTTCCTTTAACTCTGTTTCGGCAGGTTTTATCCTGTCTTTATTAGAATTTCTCTTTGCCATGCTTTACAGATAATTATAATTTAAAAATCGAGCCCTCCTTCTCTGGCCCCTTCGGCTAATGCCTTTACGCGACCATGGTAGAGGTAACCTCCTCTATCGAATACTGCGGTTGTGATGTTTTCAGCCTTAGCTCTGTCCGCCAGCAGCTTGCCCACTGCTTTAGATTGTTCCGTTTTGTTGACATCCTTTGGAATACTGGCATCCAGCGAGTTAGCTGCAGCAAGGGTATGTCCGTTGATGTCATCAACCAACTGAACATAGATGGACTTATTACTTCTGTAAACACTTACGCGAGGACGTTCAGCTGTTCCTCTTATCTTTTGACGAATCCGGTAGTGGATTTTCCGTCTTCTACCTTCTTTTGAAAATCTCATTGCTTGTTATTTTCAGGTTTAGTGTAGGACCTGACTTGTCAAACCCAAACCTCTTTATTGATCAATGAATAAAGCCAACAATATGGCTGCGATTTACTTACCTGCAGATTTACCGGCTTTGCGACGAATTTCTTCGCCTGCAAAACGCACACCTTTTCCTTTGTAAGGTTCAGGTTTCCTAAAGGAGCGAATCTTTGCGGCCACCTGGCCGATCAGCTGCTTGTCCGTGCTGGTCAGCTTGACCGTAGGCGCCTTACCTTTTTCAGTGATCGTCTCTACGACCACCTCACCTGGAACTACAAAAATGATCGGGTGCGAAAAACCCAGTGACAATTCCAGTACCTGGCCGGTATTACTGGCACGATAACCCACACCAACCAGTTCTAATTCTTTAACAAATCCGTTGGTTACTCCTTCCACCATATTATTGATCAAAGCGCGGTATAAGCCATGCATGGCTTTGTGCCGTTTCTGTTCGGTTGGCCGCTTAATATTGATCACGCCATCGTCTACAGCCACCTCCATATCCGGATCGACCTGTTGCATCAATTCGCCTTTGGGTCCTTTCACCTTGACCAGGTTACTTTTGCTTATCTCAACCTCAACGCCTTTCGGCAGGCTAATGGGCATCTTTCCAATTCGTGACATTTTCTATAAATTTTACCTTGATCAATGATATTAGTAGACGTAACACAATAATTCACCACCAACATTTTCTTCACGCGCCTGCTTACCAGTCATTACTCCTTTTGAGGTAGAGACGATAAGTGTTCCCAGGCCGTTGATGATTCTTGGCAGTTCATCTACTTTGGAATATTTTCTGAGCCCTGAGCGGCTGATTCTTCCCAGTTCTCTGATAACCGGCTTTTTGGTTTGGTAATCGTATTTAAGTGCGACCTTGATGACCCCTTGGTTTCCTTTACCCACGTTATCTTCAAACTTATATTTGAGAATATAGCCCTGTTCGTAGAGGATCTCGGTGATTCTTTTCTTTAGTTTGGATGCGGGGATATCTACCACACGGTGTCCCGCCTGTTGCGCGTTGCGAATACGGGTTAGATAGTCAGCAATAGGATCGTTTACTGCCATTGTATGAATATTGCGCCGACCGGTTTTCTCCTTTTGTGGAGAACCTGATCAGCTATTAAAAAATTGAATTTACCAGCTTGCTTTCGTCACTCCGGGGATCTTTCCTTCCAGGGCCATTTCGCGGAATTTAACCCGGCAGATCCCGAATTGACGCATGTATCCCTTGGGACGTCCGGTCAGTTTGCAGCGGTTATGCATTCTGATCGGGTTGGAATTGCGAGGCAATTTATCCAACTCTTCCCATCGTCCTTCTTCTTTCAACTGTTCACGAAGCTTGGCATATTTTGCCGCCAGCTTTGCTCTTTTTACTTCTCTTGCGATAACTGATTTACGCGCCATATTAAATATAACTTTTCTAAACTTATTTTCTTTGATTTTTAAATGGAAGTCCCAGCAATTTTAACAACGCCAGAGCTTCAGCATCTGTATCGGCTGAAGTTACGAAAGTAACGTCCATGCCCAATATGCTGCTAACTTTGTCGAGATCGATCTCCGGAAAGATAATCTGTTCTGTGATGCCCATAGAATAATTTCCGCGGCCGTCGAAACTCTTGTCATTGATCCCACGGAAGTCTCGAACCCTGGGCAACGCCACTGATATCAGGCGATCGAGGAATTCATACATTTTGACATCTCTTAGGGTTACTCTTGCGCCGATAGTCATCCCTTCCCGGAGCTTAAAGTTAGACACCGATTTTTTTGCTTTGGTAGGTACAGCCTTTTGACCGGCGATCATAGTCATCTCCTTGATCGAATTTTCTATCAGTTTTTTATCCTGAGTGGCTTTGCCGATACCCTGATTGATGCAAATTTTCTGCAGCTTAGGCACTTCCATAATGGAACTGTAATTGAATTGTTCCATCAAGGCCGGCACAACCTCTTCTCTATATTTTTTCTTTAGTCTTGGTGTATAACTCATCACTCAATGATTTCTCCAGATTTTTTGGAATATCTCACAATTTTACCGTCATCGGACCGCTTACGTCCTACTCTGGTAGGTTCGCCCGTTTTAGGATCTACTAACATCAGGTTAGAGATGTGGATGGGAGCCGGCATTTCATTAATACCCCCGGGGCTATCTTGCGTTGGTTTATTGTGCTTCTTAACGATATTGGTATCTTCAACGATAGCCTTGTTCTTATCAGGAAACACTTCCAGCACCTCGCGCACTCTGTTGCGATCCTTGTAAGCTCCGGCAATGACTAACACCTTATCGCCTTTCTTGATCTTGAGCTTTGGAGCAAAACGGTGCTTTTTTACTTTCTTTGACATTACTTATCTATTTTTCAAGGTTTTCCCTAGAGAATTCAAATTGATCTCTGTTAAATGCTACAGTACTTCCGGAGCGAGAGAAACGATCCGCATATAGTCACGTTCGCGAAGCTCTCTGGCGACCGGTCCGAAAATACGCGTCCCTCTAGGCTCATCGGCATTGTTCAGCAACACTACGGCATTGTCATCAAATCTGATATAAGAGCCGTCTTTACGGCGGATCTCCTTTTTGGTACGAACTACTACCGCCTTTGAAACGGCGCCCTTCTTGATGCCGCCTCCGGGGGAAGAATCCTTTACACTTACGACGATCTTATCACCTATAGAGGCATACCTTCGCTTGGACCCTCCAAGGACACGAATGCAGAGCACTTCCTTGGCGCCACTGTTGTCTGCAACATTGAGTCTGGTTTCCTGCTGAATCATGGCTAATTGATTGAAAAAGTCTACAAAACAATTTTATAAATAAAAAAGCGCACTTTGTATCAAAGCGCGTACTGACGGAATTACTTGGCCCTTTCCAGGATCTCCACCAGCCTCCAACGCTTTCTTTTGCTCATGGGGCGTGTTTCCATGATTCGCACCTTGTCGCCGATATTGCAATCGTTGTTCTCATCGTGCGCAATAAACTTCTTGCTTTTCTTAACAAACTTGCCGTAAATCGGGTGGCGCAACCTTCTCTCTACAGTCACAGAAATGGTTTTTTGCATTTTATTGCTGCTGACGAACCCAATACGCGTTTTTCTGATATTTCTTTCTAACATTTTCACTAAATTTAAAATCAGACCTGCTTTCCGAAGCAAAATTATTGACGACGGCGTCTTGAACGAATTTTTGAGCGGTTAGCCAGCTCTTCTTCTGAAGCGGAATTCAACTCCCTTCTCCTGATCTCCGTTTTTAACCGGGCGATATTACGACGCACCTGCCTCAGTACGATCGGATTTTCTAAACCTCTGATGGCGTGATCGAACTTCAGCTTTTGAAACTGACTTTCTACCTCACGTAATTCCGCTTGTATATCTGCGTCGCTTAATTCCTGAAGTTCAATAAATTGTTTTGAAGCCATTATCTTAGAATTTCTATATATTCAAAATGGTGTTTACCCCTTAAAATCAGGCCTTATTACGAACTTAGTCAATACCGGCAACTTCTGAGCAGCCAGGCGCAGTGCCTCCTGAGCCACTTCCGGAGCCACCCCGTCGATCTCGAACATGATCCGACCAGGTTTTACAACCGCGACATAGTGATCCAGCGCACCTTTACCCTTACCCATACGAACTTCCTGCGGCTTAGCAGTAATGGGCTTGTCCGGAAAAATACGTATCCAGACCTTTCCTTCCCTTTTCATGTACCTGTTCATCGCAATACGTGCAGACTCGATCTGGCGGTTGGTAATCATGCCACTTTGCATGGCTTTCAAACCAAAAGAACCAAAGGCTACAGTGCTACCCCTGTGTGCCAGCCCTTTAATTCTACCCTTCATCTGCTTTCTATACTTCGTTCTCTTTGGCTGTAGCATTGTTATTGTTTTTTACTGTAAAGGATTTTTTTTAACTATGATCACTACCTTTTTCAAAAGTTTGGCAAAGGTAAGGTAAATTTCGCTAAAATTCTAGCGTTTGCGTGGATTTCTACGACGTCCGCCGCCGCCGCTGCTGCTGCCACCTTTTGCACCACGCTCCTTTTTGCTGGCCCCCACATTAGGGGAAAGGTCTCTTTTACCGTACACTTCCCCTTTACAGATCCATACTTTGATGCCGATCTTACCATAAATGGTCAGGGCTTCTTTCAGAGCATAGTCAATATCTGCGCGGAAGGTATGCAAAGGGGTTCTTCCCTCTTTATATTCCTCATTACGCGCCATATCGGCGCCGTTCAGACGGCCGGCAATGCGGACTTTTATGCCTTCAGCGCCGGCGCGCATGGTTGACTGGATCGCCATTTTGATGGCACGGCGATAATTAATTCTCGCTTCAAGCTGTTTTGCAATAGATTCGGCCACGATGTTTGCATCCAACTCAGGCTTTCTGATCTCCACAATATTGATCTGAACGTCCTTGCCAGTTAGTTTTTTCAGCTCTTCCCGGATGTTGTCCACTTCTGAACCTCCTTTACCGATGATAATCCCGGGGCGGGAAGTATGGATGGTTACAGTGATGCGCTTCAGGGTGCGCTCGATGATGATACGCGCGATACCGCCTTTCTGCACACGAGCATAAAGATAAGTGCGGATCTTCTCATCCTCCACTACTTTATCACCGAAGTCACTACCGCCAAACCAGTTGGACTCCCAACCTCTGATGATTCCTAATCGATTACCTATTGGATTTGTCTTTTGACCCATATTTTTTTTGTATTAAACTATTCTTCTACAGTGTTTTCGGATTCAACATCTTCCACTTCCACGTAATCCTCTTCTTCTTCCATGTCTGTATCGGGAAGCGGAATGCGATTTTCAACGATGATGGTCACATGGCAAGTGTGCTTACGGATCCGGTGAGCTCTGCCATGAGGCGCCGGACGAAAACGCTTGAGCATTGACCCCTGGTCAGCAAAAGCCGTTTCGATATAAAGCTCATAATCGTCAGCGCTCTCTGTTCCTCCAAGCTTGTACTCCCAGTTCGCTACAGCGCTCAGCACCAGCTTTTCCAACCATACTGCTGCTTCTTTCTTTGTATATCGAAGGATATCTAGCGCCTCATCTGCACGCTTACCTCTGATCAGATCAACGACCAGGCGCATTTTTCGAGCAGACATCGGCACATTTCGAAGTTTTGCTACCGCTTCCATTATTTTTCTGTTAGGCTGTACACCTGTAAACACCGGCGTACAATAAGTTCCTTAAATGATGTTTATTTTCTGTTACCCGAATGTCCCTTAAAGCTACGAGTAGGTGCAAATTCACCCAATTTGTGCCCTACCATGTTCTCTGTAACATATACCGGAACAAAGGTTTTTCCATTGTGTACTGCAATCGTTTCGCCGACCATGTCGGGGATGATCATAGAAGCCCGGGACCACGTCTTGATAACGGTCTTCTTCTTTGATTCTTTAGCCTTTTCTACTTTTTTCAACAATTTGTAAAAAACGTAAGGCCCCTTTTTTAGTGATCTAGGCATATCTTATTTAGCTTTTTTTCTTACTCTTTCTTCTTGAAATAATCAGCTTACTGGAAGCCTTCTTGTTATTTCTGGTTTTCTGCCCTTTTGCAAAAATACCCGTGCGAGAGCGTGGGTGCCCACCTGAAGCCCTTCCTTCACCACCACCCATCGGGTGATCGACAGGGTTCATGGCTACGCCACGGACGCGGGGACGCTTGCCCAGCCAACGTTTGCGACCTGCCTTACCAAGCACCTGAAGGCTGTGATCAGGGTTGGATGTGGAGCCGATCGTCGCTCTGCATGTAAGCAATATACGCCTCACCTCACTGGAAGGTAATTTGATGATCGCATACTTTCCTTCCCTACCCATGAGTGTGCCGTAGGTGCCCGCACTTCTGGCAATAGAAGCACCCTGCCCCGGATTCATCTCAATGGCATGGATAGATGCACCAAGAGGAATATCTTTCAACAGCATGGCATTTCCCAGATTAGGCGTCGCATCAGGCCCCGAAACGAGTTCATTGCCTACCTGCAATCCGTCCGGAGCGATAATGTACCGCTTCTCGCCGTCAGCATATTCCAGCAGCGCGATAAAAGCCGTGCGATTCGGATCGTACTCAATAGACTTGACCGTAGCAGTCATCCCGTCTTTATCCCGCTTAAAATCAATAATGCGGTAACGACGCTTGTGCCCACCACCTTTCTGGCGGACCGTCATTTTACCATTATTATTTCGGCCGCCGGACTTCTTAATTGGCGCCAGCAGGCTTTTTTCAGGTTTGCTGGTTGTCACTTCCGTGAAGGCATTCCCTACTCTGAATCTCGTTCCGGGTGAAACCGGATTATACTTCTTAACTGACATTTCTTACTAATTTCTAGTATTTTACGCAGCCGCCAAAACGGGACTGCAAAAATAGAACTCAGTTCTTAACTATCAAAATTAAATTTCGCCAAAGAAGTCAATTTCTTCTCCTTCCGTAAGCGTAATAATCGCTTTTTTAATGGAAGGCTGGCGGCCTTTCAATATTCCGGACTTGGTAGACCTCGTTTTCACTTTACCCGGCATGATCAAGGTATTCACTGACTCAACGGCCACGTTGTACATTTCTTCAACTGCCTTCTTAATCTCCACCTTATTGGCCTTTTTGTGCACCACAAAGGTGTATTGATTGCGGCCACCAGACAGCAATTCCGTCTTTTCCGTGATCAGAGGCCTTATGAGTATTGTATTTGCCATGATTATTGATTTCTACTGATCCTTAAGTTTAATTTAAACTCTTTATTATTGTCTCTACCGATCCTTCGGACAACAGAACGGCGTTAGCCAACAGGATCTGATAGGTATTGAGGTCTGTCGCCTTCACCACCTCTGATTTCGGCAAGTTTCGGGAAGACAAGAACACCTCTTTTTCGTAATCTGCCGTAACTAATAGCGAGCGATGATCAGCAGCTTTGAAATTGTTCAGGATATTCAGGTATTCTTTGGTCTTTGGAGAATCAAAGGAGAAATCCTCAATAACGAACAACTTTCCTTCCGCCAGTTTGCTCGACAAGGCAGACTTCCTGGCCAGCCGCTTCGTCTTCTTGTTTAGCTTCTGTCTATAATCCCTGGGACGCGGGCCGAAAATACGACCACCCCCTCTGAAGATAGGGTTCTTGATGTCCCCGAAACGAGCAGTACCGGTTCCCTTTTGGCGTTTGATCTTCCGCGTTGATCCGGCCACTTCTCCGCGTTCTTTGGACTTGTGGGTTCCCTGACGCTGGTTGGCCAGATACTGCTTTACGGAAAGGTAAACAGAGTGCTCATTGGGCTCCAGCCCGAATATTTCATCCGGCAATTCTACAGACCTACCGGTTTTTTCGCCTTGAATATTTAGAACTTCGACTTTCATCGTCAATCATTTAAATAGCACAGGATGGATTAGTGCCCATCCTACAATAATTTATTTCTCTAAAATAACGAAGGCGCCTTTATGACCAGGTACAGCACCTTTTACCAATATCAAATTCCTATCGGGAAACACCTTGACTACCCGGAGATTACGGATCTTAATGCGCTTTCCTCCTGTGCGGCCAGCCATTCTCATTCCTTTGAATACGCGGGCAGGGTAAGAAGCCGCACCGATAGACCCAGGAGCTCGCTGGCGGTTGTGCTGTCCGTGTGTGGCGTCATTCACACCTCGGAAACCATGTCTTTTCACGACCCCCTGGAAGCCTTTACCCTTTGAGGTACCGACGGCACTGATCATATCTCCTTCCGTAAACACTTCATCTACTTTGATGAGATCACCCAAAGCTTTTTCAATATTAAAGTCGCGGAATTCCACTACTTTTCTTTTGGGTCCTGTTTTTGCTTTCTGGAAATGTCCCTGGAGAGCTTGCGATGTATTTTTTGTTTTCGCATCACCGTAACCTAACTGAAGCGCGGAGTATCCGTCTTTATCCTCAGTTCTTACTTGAGTAACGACACAAGGACCTGCCTCTATCACAGTACAGGCTACGTATTTACCAGCATTATCGAAAACGCTGGTCATTCCGACTTTTTTACCTATTATTCCGTTCATCCGAACATAAGTTTTTTAGAAGAATAAATTCCACTGTTGTTTTCAGCAGCTGAACGAATGCTTGTATTCCGACTCTAAGCCGGATGTTCAACCCCCAAAACGGCACAGTGCTAATTCTTATCTCCTGAAATACAAGACGTAATTACGTCAGTTTAACTTGAATATCAACCCCACTTGGCAATTCCAGTTTAGACAGGGCATCGACTGTCTTCTGGGTGGGCGTGTAAATTTCGATGAGGCGTTTGTGGGTACGCAACTGGAACTGCTCACGAGATTTCTTATTCACGTGCGGTGAACGTAAGACGGTAAAAATCTTTTTCTCGGTGGGCAGCGGAATCGGGCCAGTAACAACAGCACCACTATTTCTCACGGTTTTAACGATTTTCTCCGTTGATTTGTCGACCAGGTTGTGGTCATAAGAACGGAGCTTAATCCTAATCTTTTGATTCATGCGCCAATTAATTATTTAGTCAATCTTTTCTTATAATTGCCGGCGCTCAACTGACTTTTCAGCCGGGTGCCGGCAATTCGATCTTACTGAGTATGAATAAATTAAACGTTTACTTCACCTTTTGCTTTTTCGATGATTTCCTTGGCAATGTTTGCCGGGGCTTCGGTATAGTGCGAGAACTCCATGGTAGAGGAAGCTCTTCCGGAAGTGATCGTACGCAGCGAAGTAACATAGCCGAACATTTCAGAGAGCGGCACCTCAGCCTTTATGGCGATGGCTCCTCCTGCACGTCCTTCCTGGCTTTTCGGCAATCCGCGCCGGCGGTTGAGGTCGCCGATCACATTACCGACGAATTCTTCAGGAGTAACTACTTCCAGCTTCATGATCGGCTCCATGATCACGGCGCCTGCTTTTGGCGCGGCAGATTTAAAGCCTTCCTTAGCACACAATTCAAAGGCGATCGGCTTGGAATCCACAGCGTGCATAGATCCGTCATAAACACGGACTTTCATGCTGTCCATACTGTACCCTGCAAGAATACCGTTGTCCATCATGGCAAGGAATCCTTCCAGGATAGGCTTCTGATAGTTCTTGTCGATCGAACCCCCTACAATATCCCAGATGAATTCTACTCTGGACTTGCCAGACTTGAAATTCTCGCTTTCCAGAAACTCCTCAGAGGCAGGGCCCAATTCGAATTCCATGTCTGCGAATAAACCTGAACCACCTGACTGCTTCTTCAATCTTTCGCGATGGGAAACCGATTTTGTCAAAGATTCTTTATAGTTAACCTGAGGCTGGCCTTGGTTTACTTCTACTTTAAATTCACGCTTTAAACGATCCACGATGATTTCCAGGTGAAGTTCACCCATACCGCTGATGATCGTTTGATTGGTATCTTCATCATAGCGAACCCGGAAAGTCGGATCCTCTTCTGCAAGTTTGGCAAGCGCCATACCGAGTTTATCCAGGTCTTTTTGTGACTTAGGCTCGATAGCCAATCCGATCACCGGCTCTGGGAAGGTCATACTTTCCAGAACGATGGGATTACTTTCATCGCAGATCGTGTCTCCAGTTTTCAGATCCTTAAAACCGACAGCTGCTGCGATATCCCCCGCTTCTACGCGATCGATCGGATTCTGCTTATTAGAGTGCATCTGGTATAAACGAGAGATACGTTCTTTCTTTCCGGAACGCGTATTCAGCACGTAAGAACCTGCATTAAGCGCTCCTGAATAGGCGCGGAAGAAAGCCAGGCGACCTACGTAAGGGTCAGTAGCGATCTTGAAAGCCAATGCCGCAAAAGGGTCGTCGATTGTAGGACGGCGTTTTTCCGGCTTTTCTGTGTCCGGATTAATTCCTTCAATGGCTTCCACATCTACGGGCGCCGGAAGGAAGGCGCATACGGCATCGAGAACCGCCTGAACACCTTTATTTTTAAAAGCCGAACCACAGAAGACAGGCATGATCTTAATGTCACGTACTGCCTTTTTGATGGCTTCGCGAATTTCCTCAGCTGAGATAGAGTCGGGATCCTCGAAGAATTTTTCCAGCAGGGAATCATCGTAGTCAGCAACGGCTTCCAACAACATTTCCCGGCGTTCCTGCACGGTTTCTTCCAGATCTTCGGGAGTATCAATGACTTCAAACGTCATCCCCATGTCCTCTTCGTTCCAGATGATCGCTTTATTCGTGATCAGGTCGACAACGCCGCGGAAGGTTTCCTCTGCGCCGATCGGCACCTGCATAGCGATAGGGTTTGCCCCCAGTTTTTCCCTTATGTCATCTACTACTGCAAAAAAATCTGCTCCTGAACGGTCCATCTTATTAACGAACCCGATACGGGGTACGCGGTAGCGATCCATTTGGCGGAAAACCGTTTCAGATTGAGGCTCTACACCGCTTACAGCGCAGTAAAGCGCCACTACACCGTCAAGAACGCGCAGAGAGCGCTCCACTTCCACGGTAAAATCAACGTGGCCCGGAGTGTCGATAATGTTAATGGAATAATCCTGATCCTGCCACTTCCAATTGGTCTTCGTAGCAGCTGATGTAATAGTAATACCTCTTTCCTGCTCCTGCTCCATCCAGTCCATAGTCGCAGCCCCATCGTGTACCTCACCGATTTTATGACTGATACCGGTGTAGAACAGAATGCGTTCTGTGGTGGTTGTCTTTCCGGCATCGATGTGAGCAGCGATACCTATATTTCGTGTGTACTTTAAGTCTTTTGCCATGGCTGTTCCTCGAAAGGGATTTTAATTTAAAATAAATTTATTTCGATACAGATAATTACTAAACTTTAAAATGAGCGAACGCGCGGTTGGATTCCGCCATTCTGTGTGTATCTTCTTTACGCTTAACTGCTCCACCTTCTCCCTTGGATGCTGCGATCAGTTCAGCGGCAAGCTTCTCAGCCATACCTTTGCCGCTGCGTTGACGGGCGAACTTGATAAGCCACTTCATCCCGATGGAAACTTTGCGCTTTGCGCGGATCTCCGTTGGGATTTGGAAAGTAGCCCCGCCGATGCGGCGGCTTCTCACTTCAACCTGAGGCATGGCATTATTCAAGGCTTTCTTGAAAATGCCGTGCTCATCCTGCTTGGTTCGTTCCTTTATCATATCCATGGCATCATAGAAAATTCTGAAAGCCACGGTCTTCTTGCCCTGCAGCATCATATTATTTACAAACTGAGTCACCACAGGATCCTGGAAACGCGGATCCGGATTTATGATTCGGAGCTTTGGTTTTCTTTTTCTCATTTTAGTTTAGATGATTATCCGTTTTCCAATTTACTTCTTTGGACGCTTGGTCCCATATTTCGATCTTGCTTGCAGCCTGTCCGTTACTCCGGCAGTATCCAATGCACCACGTACAATGGTGTACCTCACACCAGGCAAATCCTTCACACGGCCGCCGCGAATCAACACAATAGAGTGTTCCTGAAGATTATGCCCTTCTCCCGGGATATAGGCGATCACCTCAATTCCGTTCGTTAAGCGAACCTTCGCCACTTTACGCAGAGCCGAATTCGGCTTCTTCGGGGTGGTGGTATACACCCTTGTACACACTCCACGCTTTTGCGGACAAGCATCTAACGCACGAGATTTACTCTTGGTGACGACCTTTTTTCTTCCCTTGCGTACAAGTTGATTAATTGTTGGCATATATTGTTTTTTTCAACTAAATACTACGATTGACAATTTATCAAAAGGCAACAGTTTCCTGTCGCCTTAAAAAAAGCGATTGCAAAGGTACAGGTTTTATCTTTTTTTTCCAAGAAATAGTTAATTATTTTCCTGTAACAGATATAATATGCAAGCTTGTTCTATACAACAAAAACACCATTGCTTGTTTTCAAAAAAAAATCGTATTTTTAAAGAAATGCCTAAGTACGCACCATGACAATTAACAAACAGTAACAATTTGATGAAGGATATGCAGGAAAAAGAGCAAAACTATAAAATTTTGCTTCTTGAGGATGACCCTTCCCTTCGACAAGTTTTGGTCAAAGTTCTTGAAGAATCCGGATATCACCCCCTTGCAGTTCAGAACGGGGAAATGGGCGTTCGGGCATTGAGGAGCTTTTATCCTGATATGATCGTTTCCGATGTCTTGATGCCTAAAATGAACGGCATAGAGTTTTTAAAATACATCCGTACAGATGAAACCTTCAGAAACATCCCTTTTATCATACTATCGGCAAAAACAGCCGTAGCAGATCGAATTGAAGGGCTGCAACACGGAGCGGACGACTACATTTCCAAACCTTTCGATATACAGGAAATGCTTTTAAGGATTAAAAATACACTTGACCTGAAAACAAGAAGTGAAAAGAACACCAGCCCCTCCCAGGAACGCACACTTGATAGCCGCTCAATAGTTTTTCTGAGAAAATTAAACGAGTACCTGATCAATAACATCATCGACCCTGATTTGCATCTCGACAAAGTCTCGGACGCGCTGGCCATGAGTCCTTCCGGCCTTCAAAAAAAGATCAAAAGACTGTCGGACAAATCCTTTACCCAATATGTCCGCGAGAAAAGACTGGAGTACGCTAAAGAGTTATTGGATTTCGGCGCCCTCAATGTTAACGAGGTGGCGGAAAAAAGCGGTTTCCGCAATGTTTCTTATTTCTCGGACGCTTTTAGAAAATATTATGGCTATCCGCCGTCGCACCTGATAAAATGAAAGCCATTGCAATAAACCAATAACCTACCCAGCCGATTATTTATTTTGCCATGAGAGTATTATTACTTCATCATCAAGCTTATAATAAACAGGCCATAAAGGACCTGCTTGCCGGCATCCAGGCAGCACTGCCCTACAACCATCAAATCGACCTCCGGGATGATCGATTTCTCCAACTCGACCTCGATCGATCATCCCATACCAATACCTATAACTGCATTCTGGTGGTGGTGGAAAAAATACTCTCGCAAAAAAAAATGCAGGCTAACCTGATTGCATTTCAAACCAGCTTCCCGCATTATATCCCCCTGATCTGTATAGGGCCGACCAGTCCTGATCTAATGGAACTGGCCTTACAGCAAGGATTTGATGACTACCTGCCTGATGATATGATCTACCGGCTACCTTTCCTCCTCTCCAGATGGAACGGAACTAAAAAAGCACTCCCCGACGCACTTTACAAGCTTCTATACCAAGACGCCTCCGAAGCCATCCTGATCATGGAACTGAGTTCCTCACGTCTGACCGCCATCAATACCAAGGCTTTGGAAATCCTGGAAGAAACGGAGGATCCGGTGAAAAAAGGCAAAAAAATTACCGACTACCTTCTAAAATCCGAACTCGAAAAAAAGCCGCTGCGGCTTAAACAGCTCTCTGAAGGCGCTACGTTGAATGATTTCCGGACCGTTCTAACCAAGACAGGTAAAATCAAAAAAATATCCTACACTACAAGAGTCATTCCTAACCAGCAGATCATAGTCATATTCAGAGACGTGAGTCCTCTTTTTGAAACCAAAGAAAACCTCAAACAACAGGAAAAATTGATAAGCCTTAGTGAAAAGATGGTCGGACTGGGCAGCATCATGTATAATATGATCACCGGCAAAACCATTTGGTCTGATCATATGCGAGAACTACTTGGCCTCTCTGCCTTGGATAAAAATCCGGGAATCGAAGCTTATGTTAAAGCCATACATCCGGAAGACAAGAACGAGGTGCTCTCTTTTTTCGAAAGGCTTAAAACCAGCCGCCAAAAGATAGAAAAATTCAAAAGTAAACACCGCATCATCAATTCAAAAGGAAAAGTCCGTATCATGGCTGTCAATCTAAAGGTTGAATACCACAACGATCAGCCTTGTCTGATCTACGCCGCTTACCAGGACATTACCCAGCGAGAGGAAGAACTCAGCCAGGTCAGAGAATCACAACTGATCCTGGAGCAGGCCGGTCGAATCTCCGGCCTGGGAATTGCACGGTGGAACGCCACTACTAATGAGGTTCACTGGTCAAAAGGAATTTATAACATTTTAGAATTACCGGAACATAAGGTAAAACCTTCCCTGTCCAATATTCCTTCTTTTTTATCCGAAGAAAGCCGCCAAATGTTCTGGAGGGAAGCAGCCCACCTGGCTGAACAGCCGGGAATGGAAACCAACTACATCAGCCCAGTACTGGTAGGCGCCAAGTCCAAAACCCTCAGGATCTGGGCCAAATCAATAAAAGAAGACAACAAGGTCATTGTCTACACGGCCGTTCAGGATATTACGGAACACTACCAGAATCAAAAACGAATCAAAGAACTGAACAAACAGCTGGAAAAAGCACTCTCCGAAAAGGAAAAAGAACTGGAAAAAGCCATGTTCCGCCTTAAGAAAATCTTCGACAACAATATTATAGGCATAGCCGTACTGGACCATAACTACCAGTGCGTGGACGTCAATAATTATTTGGAAGAATTGATCGGCTATAAAAAAACAGATCTCCTCGGCAAACCGGGGCTCGTGATCATTCATCCTGATGAAAAAGATGGTTGTGAAGAAGATATCCGGCAGTTGGAAGAGGGCATTAAAGGCCATTGTACTAGACAGCACCGCATCATAACAAAAACAGGAGACTTCCTCTGGGTCAAATTACACCTCTCCAAAGTCCATCACCCTCAAAAAGATAAAGAACTGGCCATCCTGATGGTAGAAGACATTTCGACAGAAAAAGAACTGGAAAAAGAAAGACAAGAAGCTCTTCAGCGACTGAGTGACAGTGAGGAAAAGTACCGGCTCCTTTCAGAATACAGTGCGGATATGATCTGCGCACATGACCCCGACGGCAGATATACCTTCGTTTCTGAAGCTTGCAAGCAAATGCTGGGCTATGATAAAGAGGAACTGCTTGGTAAAAACCCCTATTCCTTTTTTCATCCCGAAGATGCTAGCCTGATCAGAAAAAAAGTCCACGGACCTTTGCTGAACCAAAGCCAGCCTCAAATTTCCATCAACTATCGCTTCAGAAAAAAAGACGGCAGCTACATCTGGCTCAACACCCGGTCCAAGGCTATACTTGATAAAAAAAATAAAGTGCAGGCCATTCATACCTATTCCAGTGATGTCACTAAAGTTATCGAGGCTGAAAACAGAATAAAAGAAGCACTGAAAAAAGAAAGAGAGATCAACGAACTGCGATCGCAGTTCGTCACCACTGCGTCCCACCAATTCCGTACCCCTCTGTCAAGCATCAAAGCCAGTGCTCAATTCCTGAAAATGAAAGTCAAAAATTCCGACTATCAGGACCTCTTCCAAACCATCGATAATGAAACCAACCGCCTGACCAGCCTCATGAATGACATCCTCTCTCTCGGGAAGATCAACGCCGACAATCTCCTCGCCCGCAAGGAATACGTCGACCTTGTCGATTTGCTTCAAAAAGTCATTCTGCAAAATATTCGCTCTGAAAAAGATGACCGGAACATCAAACTCTCAATCACCGGATGCCCCGTACAATTGTACCTTGATCCTAATCTGACGGAAAATGCATTGAGTAACCTGATTTCCAATGCCTTGAAATATTCCAAAGGTGCTCCGCCTCCAAAAGTAGACCTCGCATTTGCCGAAAAAGAAGCCTCTATTACCATTCAGGATTTCGGCAGAGGCATACCAGCGCCGGATCAGGCTAATTTATTCACGGCTTTTTTCAGAGGAAGGAATGTACAGGATATTCAGGGTACCGGACTGGGGCTGATCATCGCCAGGCAATTTATCGAATTGAATGGTGGAACACTTTCTTTTAGCAGTCAACTTAATAAAGGCTCCACCTTTACCGTACAATTGCCTGTTAAATAACCTATAGAGTTCCCTGTAAATAGTGTACCGAAGTCATTAGGGAACACTCCTGCCAGTTAATCTCCCGAAATCCGATCCGGTAGTGATCCACTTTAAAGTCTTCCTCATACTGGTTGATCTGAAAAAAACAAGCTGGTGTAATAAAAACGGTCATGTTTTTACGCCGGACCATCTTGTCTACGTGATAATGTCCGCAAAAAATGTATACCTCCCCCTCAAACTCCTGGAAAAGCTCCTGAACTTTATCCATATCCTGAAGCGCATAATTATTGTCCATATAAGGAACACCGGCTATAAGTGGTGGATGATGCATAAATACAAAGATCTGGCCACTGTGCGTTTCCAAATTTTCCCTTAACCACTCCAACTGATCGAGGGAAAGCCTGCGGGTCGTGGTATCCAGAAAAAGGCAATGCTGGTTACGAATGGAAAGATGATAATACAATTCCGTGCCCTGCAGTTTATCATCAAGGCCAAAAACGTCAGCCATCAACTCCGGATCATCGTGGTTACCGGAAGTAAAGGCTACAGGGATCGTTAGCTCCGCCAGCTTTTCTTTGATCCACTCATAAATCTCCACATCGCCGTCCCGATAAGCGAGATCTCCGTTGATGACAAGCAGGTCCGCTTTCAACGCCCGTAGTCTGTGGACCATAGTCACCAAGTTTCTTCGAACATCTACCCCATAGGCGTCTTCTCCTTCCCTTGCTACATGCAGATCATTGATTTGTAGGATTCTCATGTACTTTTTGTTTGGATATGTTGGAAAAATGCTTTTGAATATTGGCCCCGGGTAAAATAGGCTGCTTATGATTACTCGCTGCCAGAAGGCTGCCTGCCCGAACTTCGAATGTTAACCAACTTCCGCAGCAGGTCGAACCAAAAAGGAGCGCCAAGCGAAATCGCAAGCGCAGTAACGATCCAGCCCAGTATTTTCATAGCCCACTCCGTCCATTGCGCATTTTTGTAATCAAAGTACGACCAGCCTAAACCTAATGGAGCCCTGATGGTCTCTAACTCTTCCGTTACCAGCAATTTCGCCTGATTTAAGGCTTCCTCAAACCTTTCACCCGCCGCAGAGTCCGGAACCGGCAATAGCTTTTCTTCTAAAATAAGACTGTCTCCCTGATAATAGCGATTATAAATCGTGCTGTCCGCTCTTACAAAAGATTCGGCTATGCTGACAATCTCTTTCAGGTTTTCAGGATCCGACTCCAGCCGCTCATATATATTGATCGCATCGGCATTGAAAATAACGGCAATCAGCATTCCGACCACCACCAGTATCTTTTGAGTAGATCGCTTGTACCAGCCTCCCGCCCTGTCCATAACATCATCGTACCATTTTCGTATCCGGCGCTTGAACTTTTCCAGATCATAATTGGCATCTTCCAAAAACTGATTGAGCACCTGCTTTAAATAGTCGTCCTTGATCTCATCGATCTGCTGCAATATTTTGTCCACATTCTTTCCCTCCAAAATCACATTAAAAAGAATGGATTGAAAGGCATCCGAACTCATATAAGATGGACTGTACCGCCGTCCCCAAAACTTTTGCGAAAGTTGCTTGTACAAGGCATTGTCAATAAAATGCTTAAAAAGCCTTTCGTCTTTGTCCTTGGAAGCCAGCATGTTCTTCAGGGCCTTCTCCAGGTTTTTTCCCCTTAAAGACAATCCAGCCGCCAACAATTCCATGATGGTCGTCGCCAGTAAACTCAGCAACAACATAACAAAGATTAATCCTATGACTACTTGTAACATGTTCATTTGCGATGGTTTTGAGTTTTGGGTTTTGAGTTTTGGGTTTTGGGTTTTGGGTTTTGGGTTCAGGGTTTTGAGTTTTGGGTTTTGGGTTCAGGGTTTTGGGTTCAGGGTTTTGAGTTTTGGGTTCAGGGTTTTGGGTTTTGGGTTTTGGGTTCAGGGTTTTGGGTTCAGGGTTTTGGGTTAATTGGGGGATAGGAATAACCGTTTCATATTCAAGATGTCTCAGAACTCAGAACCTGGAACCCGGAACACGCTCCAAGATGCCTAAGAACTCAGAACCCGGAACGCTGAACACGCTCATTAATCCACTATCTCAGCTGCTCTTGGAACAACTTAAAAATCCGTTTGTACTCATCCGTCCAGCTACTGGGCTCATTAAAGCCATGGTTTTCCACTGGAAAGACCGCAAATTCCCAGTTATCCTTGCCCAACTCGATCAGCCGCTGGGCCAGGCGAACGACGTCCTGAAACTGGACATTCGTATCGATCATCCCGTGTAAAATAAGCAATTGGTCCTCAAGACCATCGGCGAAATAAATGGGAGAACTTTTTCTATAAGCCACGGGATCCTCCACGGGAGTATTTAAAATATTGGAAGTATATCCATGATTGTAATGCGCCCAGTCGGTCACACTGCGCAGTGCAGCGCCGGCCTTAAAGGTTCCGGGTGAGGTAAATAGCCCCATCAGCGTAATGAAACCACCGTAAGAACCACCGTAGATGCCGATTTTCTTAGGGTCTATCCTGTGTTCCTCCACTAGAAAACGAGCCCCGTCGACCTGATCACTCAGGTCTTTTCCGCCCATGTGCCGGTAAATACCCGTGCGCCAGTCTCTGCCATAGCCATCACTGGCCCGGTAATCGATGTCCAGAACGGTATATCCATTGTCCACTAAAATATTATGAAACATATACTCCCTGTAATAACTGCTCCACCATTTGTGAACATTTTGCAGGTATCCGGCCCCATGTACAAAAATCACAGCAGGGCCGTTCCTTTTAGGCCGGGCCGGCCGGTACAACCTGGCAGGAACCTTTGCTCCGTCACTAGCCGTGAAATAGACAATTTCCGGATCTCTCCATGCATATCGATTGAAAGCCTCTGTAGCGGAAATCGTTAATTGAGTAGCTTCAGCTCCCTTTTCATTATTCATAACATACAATTCCCACGGCTTATTGCTGTAAGCATATCGAATGGCCAGATACTTTTCATCAGGCGAAAGGGTTACCTCATTTCCGCCTTCCATACCGGTTATTTTTTCTAAAGCTCCCCCGGTAACCGGCAAATGGTAATAGTGCAATTCATGGGGGCTCTCCGCATTTGAAGCAATAAAAAAGGTCTGCTTATCCCGGGATAGCTGGGCGTCCCTGATCTCAAACTGACCGCTCGTCAGCGCTTTTTTATCACCGGAATCGACATTCAGGATATAAAGGTGGGAATAGCCGGTCTGCTCCGACTGGAACCAAATGGTGCTCTTGTTGATCCAACCGATATTGCCGGGGGAAAAATTCCAGCCTCCAATCCCGGGACCACCGATCCAGGCTTCGTCCCTTTGCCGGTCCAACAATTCCAGTCGGCCGTCTTCAGGATAAAACCGCATGATCCATCGATCCTTGTTGTCCAAAGCACGGACGACCACTACTGATTTGCCGTCTTCAGCATAAACAGGCCCGTCTATGATGACTTCGCGCGGTGCATCATACTGATCCTGGTAAGGTTCTTCTCCTTCATAATATTCCCTTAGGAAGTCAGGCTTGTCGTAAATACCTTCGATCTGCTTGGTATCCACTATAAAAAAAGTATCTCGCTCCCTATCGTAAAGGCCCATTTTATAAGTATCCTGAGGCGAGCCCACCTTTGGGCGGCTGTTGAGGTCTTCAATATAACCCGATTCCGTCACGAAATCAGGAACCCTGGTGCCGTCGGCATCTGCGCGATCCGTCAGCCGATAAGTGACAAAGCGCAGGTCAGGACTCAGCTGCAGGTCTGATATCCGGCTTTTTCCATAATAGATCTCCATAGGTCGCTTTGGCTCCCTCGCTTTGTTCCGTTCCTCGCGAAGTTCGCTTTTGGCCTTTCTTTCGCCAAGGACCTCAAAGAGGTCGAGTTGGTCTTCTCTGAGCCAACGCTTATATTCAGGGTGAGCAGGCGAAGGGCGGGCACTTCCGCTTTTGAAATTGGTTAGCTGTTCAATCGTTCCCGCTTCTTTATCCCAGGCATATACATTATTTTCCTTAGTGAAGAGGACTTTCGTCTCGTCTCCGGAAAAAGAAGGGCTGGATTCCCTGTCCAGGGTATTGGTGATCTGAATGGTTTCTCCGGAGGATATTTCCATTAAAAACAGATCGCCATTATACTGGTATAGCCATTCTGAATAATCTTTATTGTACACACCAAATCGACCGGGAAGGCTTTTTTCTTCCTCCGAAGTCACTTTTTCCGGTGTTCCCCCTTCAACGCTTACTTTATACAGACTGTTCAGGGTATCCATTTCCGGATTCCAGGAAAAATAAATGGTCTTGCTGTCCTGCGACCAGAAAATATTGGAGGGGCTGTACCCTACAAACCGCTCTCCCTGCATGATCTGTTCGATCTTGAGCGGCGATAAATTATCAACGGGCTGAGCGTGCAGTACAATGCAAAGAGCAATAAAAAACAAGGTAAGATTTCTTCTCATGGAAAAAGACCATTAGTTCTTAGTTAAAATACCTGGATCGCCGTTTTGGATCGATCCAGGATAAAATTAACAAAAATTAAACGGAGGGTTGCTCGTTTGCCCAATTTGAATGATTCTTTTTAAATCCAACCCTCTGTTTAATGCTCAAACTGAGCCTCTTCGGTGCTGCCGGCCATGGCTACTGTAGAGGAATTGCCCTGCTGTACTGTATTTTGAACGAAATCGAAATACTGCGTGCCGACAAAAGTCTGGTGCCGGACGGCTGCAAATCCTTCTTTCTGCAAGGCAAATTCGCGCTGCTGCAATTCAGAATAGCCGGCCATCCCTTTCTGACGATAAGCCTTTGATAGTTCGAACATGGAAGTGTTCAAAGCATGGAATCCGGCCAGGGTGATGAACTGGAATTTATAGCCCAAAGCCGCCAGCTCTTCCCTGAAGGTCAACATCTCCGCTTCGCTAAGATGAGCCGCCCAGTTGAAAGAAGGGGAACAGTTGTATGCCAACATTTTGCCCGGAAACTGCTCATGTATGCCCTGAGCGAACTCCCGCGCCTGCCCCAGATCAGGATGAGAGGTCTCCAGCCATAACAGGTCGGCATAAGGAGCATAGGCAAGACCGCGGTTGATGCCCTGTTCCAAACCGGCTTTGACCCCAAAGAAGCCTTCCATAGTGCGCCCTCCCGTCAGAAAAGCATGGTCCCTGGGGTCGATATCGGAAGTCAGCAAATTGGCTGCATCGGCATCGGTGCGAGCGATCAGCACGGTAGGCACATTCATTACATCAGCAGCCAGACGAGCAGCCACCAGTTTGTTTTTATTCAGCGCTAGGACATCTTTAAGTTAACATTTGGGGTTGCGTAAAAAGGCAGCTACTTCTCCCGCCTGACGGCCGGCAAGTTTGCTCGGCTTAAATGATTCTATTTTTTGAGTGTTTTGCCGAAGAAAATCGCAGATTTTCTTCGGCAAAACACTCAAAAAAACTTTATTAGCAGCGCAAAAGAGTACAATACTTTTTACACAACCCCAAATGTTAACTTAACCTATCCCCGCGTCGCGGGGATAGGTTAAGTTAATTTTGTCCTAGCGCTTCCTTGACAGAGGAAAAATAATTCGTGATCTTTAGTCTGGTCAAAACCCTGAGATCTAAATAATCGCAACATGGATATTATTGCCTTATTCATCCGACAATTGGAACAAAACGTGCAGATCTATAAAGACCTGCTGACAGACATTCCCGGGGAATTACTCAAAAAAAGACGGATTGAAAACAAATGGAGCATCCATGAGCACGCCTGTCACATGGCCGAAGTCGAACACCTCATGCACGACCGCTTTTTGACCATTAAAAATGTAGAATATCCCGTTTTTCAACCATTTTTACAGGAAAGGAACTGGCCTGATATCCACCTGATGGAAGTAGACCTGAGGGATGCCGTCAAAAGATTTAAAAGAGATCGTTTGAAAACCATTCAGCTGGCCCGGACCTTTGACGAGGAAGACTGGAAAAAAGAAGCTATCCATCCGGAATATCAGGAATACAATGCCAAGATCCTGCTGCGCCATCTTCTTTTTCATGATAATTTCCATATGTACCGCATGGAAGAACTCTGGCTGACACGCGATGCTTACCTTAAGACATAGAACATGGCAAAAAAAATGCCTGTTGTATAACAGGAACTAATTTGTAAAAAAAATTTTAGCGCAGATGCAAAAGTTAGCCATCAAGTACGGCGCCATGATGTTCGGCGGTTTTACTCTATTTTTCTTATTGATGCACTTGTTCGGATTGAGCGATAACTACCTCATCCGGATATTTAATATTTTCATCCATATTCCTTTCCTTTATCTTGCGATCCGGGAATACCGAAAAAACCATAGGGACACTTTTCAAAATTACGCCAAAGGCCTGGCGCTGGGCATGTACACTTCAGCCATCGGCGTCTTAGGTTTTGCTATTTTCTTTATGCTGTTTCTTGTGGCCAGCCCGGAATTTATGATGACCCTTCAGGAAAAACTAGCTTTGGGCCAATATCTGAATCCCATTACCACCAGCCTTTTCATCATTGTAGAGGGTACAGCCGTCAGTTTGATCGCCAGTTACATTCTATCACGAATCGTCGGCCTTCAACTGTCCAACGGCAAAGCATAGCTCTGGATCCGCTTTACGCTCGTAAATGTAAAGCTTCGGTTCTTCCAGCACCAAATCATAATATTCAGCCAGGCAAGCTTTAAAGAATCGGTTTTCTTCCGATTTTTTTTCTTCAAAAGAAATATGTTTCGAACGTGAGATGATCAGCTGTGGTTGAACTTCCTGCATTATGTATTCCAATTCGGCTAAGGGGCTGCTTTGAGCGCCTTCCACAAAAGGATAATTGGACGGCCGAAGTAAATTTGAAGGATGAGTTACCATCTTTGTAGGTGGTAATTTATCCAATTCCCAGTAACCAATATGGTAGTCGAGGAAAAAAACCGTCACCTCATCCGGATAATTGCGGTCTATAAATTCCGGAACCTTAAAACCTTTACCATTATACGGGGATAATCCTTTCGACAACCTAAATCCTATTTTACTATATTCCAGATAGGCCTCCACCGGCAACACTAAAAACAAAATAAATAACGCCCCCTTCATTTTTTCGAAAGAAAAACGCCTTAAACTACCCAATAAAGGGACCAGCAATAAAATAATGAACGGGTAAAGCTGAATCAGATAATGGGTGTTGACCTTGCCGCTTTTTACCAACATAAAAAACAAGCCGGCGCCGGCAATCCAGATCAACATCAGCTTTTGAGGCCTTTTTTCAAAAACCTGCAGCCGGTCACGAGCGAAAATGCTGAGAAAATAAACCACCAAAAAGGCCGCTAACTGCCCCAGGGCTTCCATCATCTCGTTAAAGGTTGCATTATCGTAATTTAGCGAAGCCAAAACAACCGAATTCCACCATACACCGGGTATTCCGGCCTGCAAATAGGGCAAAAAAGTCAAAACCGACGCCAAAAGCCCTCCCGCTACAGATATTCCTCCCTTTATGAGGAGCTCCCGCCAGGAAAAACCCGAGGAAAATAACACATACAAAAAAAGCATCCCTGTCGGATAGATCAAATTGAGCCGAAACATCAATGCAGTCCCAAAAAGAACTGCGGCGATAAACAACCGCATGTTGGTTCGGGCGTCCAGTAAATACCAAAATCCTGCGACAAAGAAAAACATCGCCAGATGCTCCGACATAACTCCCTGTACGCTGCCGAACAAACCCGACAAATAAACATACAGCAAACCTGCAAAGAAACCTTGCAATCCGTTCGTCCCTTTCCTGCCGATCAGATTAATAAAATAGGCCGTAAACACTATTACCAGTGTCCCAAATAGCCGGATGGCAATATAACTCTTCCCAAATAACTCTATAATGAGGGAAAAAAATAAAAAAACAAGGGGAGGTTTTAAATCCCACAGCTGGGTGTAAGGAAGAAAACCATCAGCCCACGATTGCCCCATTAAAATAAAGGTACTTTCGTCCCGGTCTATATAGTCCCTGAAAAAAAAGGGAAACCGTATGAAAAGGGCTATCAAAAGATAGACGATCAGACTGTTACGACCATCACTCAGGCTAAATGACATGGCAATTTGTTTGGCTTTTGCAGAAAAAAACTAAAGTTAAACAACTTCAAAATAAGAATAACGGCCGGGGGCCGGGCGGCCTCTTTTTATATCTCCACCATAATTCCAATACTAGGCACTATCGTACCTTGTGCATCTTCGATCGACTTCAATCGATATCGCTGCTGATCCATAGGCGCACCAGGGTTCGCTATCACCCCCTCTCCTATCGGCCGGTTGTTTTCATCCAGCGGACGATCCAGTATGAGCTCCTCCCGATTCACTGCATTGCCGGTAAGGTTTTCAATATCGAGATACAGGTTGAGGCTCCATTTGTCGAAAAACCACTTCTTATCGATCCTGATGTCAATCGTATTACTTGGATTCAAGCGAATGCTATTGATTCGATCGAAATCTCTGATGCCGCGGCCATTCACATCCCAGTTGGCTACCAGGGAAGAAGATTCGTCGAAAGGCGTATCGGGAAGGGCCGACTGAAAGCGCCAGTTCAAACCCACCTCCCAGTCTTTTCCAAATTTCTTACCGACCGATACATTGAAGATATGGCGGGCATCCCAGGATGAAGGAATCAACTCTCCGCTTTTATCCTCAAATCTACTCCAGCCCAGGGTATAAGAAGCAATACCGTAAAAGCCTTTGAACAAACGCTGCTGAAAAAGAAATTCCAGTCCGTAAGAACGCCCCCCGCTGGCTGATACTGCAGGCTCGTTGCCCAACACCCCAAAGTCGCCTCCAAGATTGGCCAGCGTTACGCTGTCCCTAAGCAAAAATGGATAATTGTCCCAGCTTTTCAGGAAACCTTCAAGGGTTATTTTCGACCGACTGGCCGTGTTCCATTCCAAACCGGCCACCCAGTGAGTATTGCGTATGTATTTGATCCCATTCGCCCGATTTACCAATTGTCCGTCTTCTTCATAGCCGAGAATAGTGTAAGGCGGCAGTTGGTAATAGACGCCTGTATTAAAATTAAAAGCTATTTCACTGGTCAGGGCATAAGAAAGGGAAAAACGAGGGCTGAACTGATCAAAAGGATTGTTCATCTCATCCGAATAATCGGTAGCATCCGCTCTGAAACCAAACGACAAGGACAGCTTCTCGTCCAACAACTTACGGCTGAGCTGAGCAAAAAAAGCATACTTCTGCATATTGAAATTAGAAGTATAATTGACCGTCTGTGGGCCCGAATTGGTAAAAATACGGTTGAATGTACGGTTGTTGTAACTGACCAGTTGATAGCCTACTCCGTAATTCAGCTTGTAATCGTTAAAACGATAGGTATTTTCCAGCCTCAGCTTGTTTTCTATTTCCTGAGATTGATAGTCAAGGATGAGATTGTCGGGGTTGCTGTCATCGTTGCGGAAGTATTTCTCCGCCTCGTTATTCAGCATGTTCCGGCTGAGAACAAAAGTCCAGTACCCCTTCTCTCGATATCTTTTATAGACCAGCCCAGTGGCGTAATTCCACTGAGGTGAAACGGGGATTTGTTCCAGAATAAATTGATTCTCTTCCGAATCATTAGCCTCCAGATTTAACTCAAACTGATCAATGGCCCCCAATCCTATAAAAGTAAACTCGTTTTTATTATCAGGTTTAAAGGTGACTTTTGCCTGAAAATCGTTGTAGGTTGGCAAAAAAGGTAGTCCTATGGCGTCAAAAAGGAATTGCAGATAAGATCGCCGGGCGGAAACCAGGAAGGTCGTCTTGTCTCCAACAGGGCCTTCTAAAGTCAACCCGATATCTGTAGCACTGACCATAAAAGTGCCTCCCAGTCGGTCGTCGCGCCCTTCCCTTTGTCGGAAATTAAATACAGAGCTTAAAGCATTTCCGCGATTGGCAGGGAAGGCGCCGCTGTAAAAGTCTACTTCCTGGAGAAAATTCACATTTAACAAGCCAACCGGTCCTCCGGAAGCACCCTGCGTCACAAAATGGTTGATATTCGGCACTTCCACTTCATCCAGAAAAAAGCGGTTTTCGTTAGGCGCGCCGCCGCGGATGATCAGGTCGTTACGAAAGGAAGCGGTGGTGGTGACGCCGGGCAAAGTCTGCACCACTTTGGAAATATCCCGGTTAGCTCCCGGATTGCGTTGAATTTCCGCTACCCCGATCGTTCTCAGGGAAAGGGGACTTTCTGCTGTCTTTTTAAAGGGCGATGCCCGGACAACTACTTCCTCCAACTCCTGAATGCTTTCCTCCAGGCTTACATTGACGATGGCCGGCTTGGAATTGGTGACCTGCACTTCGTAAATCGTTTTTTCATTAAAACCAAGATACGTCACCCGAACGTTGTACAAGCCCGGTTCCAGGCCGGTGATCTCGTAGTTGCCGTCAACATCGGTGGTCGTTCCTTTATCGGTACCTTCCACTAACACATTGGCAAAACCGATGGGGTCGTTATTCAGGGCATTGCTTACCGTGCCTTTGATGACGCCGTTTTGGGCGTTGAGACTCCAAACCATTAGAAGAGAAAAGAAAATAGACAGGAATAGTGGTTTCATTAAAGTTGGCTTACTTTTATTGGTTAGCTTAGCAAAGCTTTTTTATGTAATAATTATGTCAGAAACATTGGAATGAAATAGTTGTTCACCATGTCCACCATTCTTATTGCTTGTGACTCCTTCAAAGACGCCCTTTCTGCTCCTCAGGTTTGCCGAGCCATTGAAAAAGGGCTTAAAAAATGTGGACCTTCCATCCAGACCGTCCTCCGACCGCTTTCTGACGGGGGGGAAGGCGCCTTATCGGCCTTCCTGTTCTATTTTGGAGGAACATCTATTGCTGTCGAGGTTCAAGACCCTTTAGGCCGTTCCATAGAAGCTACCTTCGGCTGGTCAGCAGCGCATCAAACGGCTTTTGTCGAGATGGCCGAAGCCTCTGGTCTGGAGTTATTAAAAAAAGAAGAAAGGAACCCTTTTCGCACCAGCACTTACGGAACGGGACAACTGATTCAGGCCGCTCTTCAACGAGGAGCAAGGGAACTCATCCTTAGTATCGGCGGCAGTGCCACGCATGACGGCGGCGTCGGTATGGCGCTCGCCCTAGGCTATCGCTTTTTTGACCAAAACGGACAAGCACTCACCCACTTTCCCGAGCAGATCGAGGATATCGACTACATCCGTCCACCAGAAGATGCTTCTTTTTTGAAAAAAGCAGCCTTTACTGTTCTCTGCGATGTCGATAATCCGCTGACCGGAGCCCGTGGCGCTGCATACACCTATGCTGAACAAAAAGGCGCCCAGGCGGATCAACTCGATCAGCTCGATCAACAATTGGAACATTTGGGTAAAATCTGGGAGAAATCTCTGGGCTTAAAACTGAGCCCGATGAAGGGGGCCGGCGCCGCCGGAGGACTGGGCGCCGGAGCGGTAGCCTTTTTGAACGCTCGCATGCAGTCAGGTATTGAGTACTTCCTCCAATTAGCGGATATTCAAAGCTTGCTCCCAAAGGTCAACTACATCATTACCGGGGAAGGCAAAATAGACCGGCAGACGTTAAATGGAAAGCTAATCAAAGGGCTGGTCGATATGACCCATAATGCCGAAGTTCCTGTCATAGCCTTGTGCGGAAAGCTGGAGCCGGAGGTGATCCGACCATTGGGACTGACTGCTGCTTTTTCCATATCGATGGGGCCGGGAAGCTTGGAGGAGGCGTTAAAAAATACAGCTTTGAATTTGGAAGCTACGGCTGAGCAAGTCGGAAGGGTGATAGGTGGTCATTGAGTTATTAAATGAGGCTAAGGGATCACTCTACAATTATTAACCACATTTTAATACTCCATTGCACAAATTATTCGCTTTTTTGACTAATTTAGAGTCATTGTTAAACATCTAAAACTCAAAGTCATGAAACACTTGTGTATTTCATTGCTCACCTTCCTTTTTTTATTTTCTTTTTCATTTTTATCGGCACAATCTATCCAGGGTGCCTGGAAAATTGAAAAGACAGAATGGATTAATAAAGAAGGTACCACCTCTAATGACCATTCGGATCTTGCCAGTTTAATTCTTTTCACCGATACACATTATAGCTATGCAGCCTCTGTTAATGAAAAAAGAGAACCCTGTTCCTTCAATCAATAGAGAAACCATGACCGGAGAACAATGGAAAAGCATTGCGCAGTGGTATGTCTCCAATTCGGGCACATATACTTTGAAGGGAAACCAATTGGAAAGAATCCCAAGTATCGCCTTATTTCCCAACGCAATGGGGAGTTCCAATACAGCAGAAGTAGACATTAAAAGCAATAAAATGACCTGGAAAGGCGAAAATTGGATGTTGGAGTTTTCAAGAATCAAATAAATTCACTGATTTTTGGCGCAGATCCAGCCTGAATCTGCGCCAAAACAGCAAAATCAGCGTCCTGCCGCGTCTCAAAAAAACATTGTATTTTACACCCCAGAAAAAAGCAATGTTATGAAACTTTCTAAAATCCTCCTTTTCCTGATGACTGCTCCTGTCCTGTATTCCTGTCAACCCTCAGCCGAGACAACGGCCCCCGCTCCGCCCGAAAAAACGCTGGAATCCCCCTCAGAAAGATATGGACAGCTATTCGTCGACGTACAGATGGCGCGCATTTTTTCGGATGGCAAAACCTTTGCCGACTGCATCCCCAAGTACGATAAGGAATACATCCTGAACAATTACGAAAAAGCCAGGAGCCTCGAGAACTTCGACCTCGAAACTTTTGTCATCAACCATTTCGAGCTTCCGCCACAACCGGCTTCCGGGTTCACCAGCGACCTGTCGCGCACCGCAGATGAACACATCAAAGTGCTATGGGACGTGCTCACCCGCACGCCCGCTCAGGCCGATCCGGGCAGCCTGATCGCTCTGCCCAATGCTTATATTGTTCCGGGTGGACGGTTCAGAGAAATCTATTACTGGGACAGCTATTTCACTATGCTTGGCCTGCAGGAATCCGGCCGGGTAGATATGATCGGGAACATGATCGATAATTTCGCCTTTATGATCGACAGCATCGGTTTTATTCCCAACGGCAATCGCACCTATTTCCTGACCCGCTCCCAACCGCCCTTTTTTGCGGCCATGGTCAATTTGCTGGCGGAGGAAAAAGGAGAAGAAGTCTTGGTTAACTATTTACCCCAGTTAGAGAAAGAATACGAATTCTGGATGTACGGCGAAACGACCCTTGGTCCGCAAAGAAAGACCAACCGGAAGGTCGTTTACCTCTCAGAAAATGCACTACTTAACCGTTACTACGACCTGGGCACAACGCCCCGCGACGAAATGTACGCCGATGATGTGGAAACAGCTGAAAAAGACGACCGCTCGGATGAACTCATCTATCAACATTTACGTTCTGCCTGCGAATCAGGCTGGGACTTCAGCAGTCGCTGGCTGGAAGATACAGAAGAGCTCTCCTCGATCCAAACCATGGACATCATCCCGGTCGACCTGAACGCCCTGTTGTATCATCTGGAGATGACCATGGCGCATGCCTACGAACTATCCGGCAATCAGGAAATGCAACAAACGCTGCAGGAGCTGGCCCGGCGGCGCCGGGAGGCGGTGATTGCCTATTGCTGGGATGAGGAGACTGGTTTTTTCCGGGATTATAATTTTGTGAAAAAAGAATTTACGCCGGTATTATCGCTGGCCGGCCTGTATCCGTTATTTTTTCAAATGCTGGATGGAGAGCAGGAAAAAGCAGTTAAAACATCACAGGTCATTCAAGAGCAGTTCCTCCGGCCGGGCGGTTTGCCCAGTACGTTGATCCACAATGGACAGCAGTGGGATGCCCCTAATGGCTGGGCGCCGCTACAGTGGATCGCCATTAAAGGACTGAGGAATTATGGTGAAAACGAGCTGGCCGACACCATCAAACAGCGCTGGATCGACCTGAACCTGAAAGTCTATAAGAACACCGGTAAAATGGTCGAAAAATATAATGTAGAAGACCTCACCCTCGAAGCCGGCGGTGGGGAATATCCGGTTCAGGATGGTTTCGGATGGACCAACGGAGTATTACTAAAATTGCTTTCAGAATAGTACATTTGTATAAATGGTGCTCAAGTGCGTACTTAGAGCGTATTTGGAATTTGCTTTTGAAGCCGAAAATGGTCAGATTTTGGTTCTCATGAAGCCATTTTTGAGCTTCATAGCAGCGCTATGGAGCTCAAAAAGGCTGAAATGAGGTTCAATAGATGGCCATTTGCAGGCCAAAGGGCAAAATCCAAACACGCTCTCTTAAGGCGTCTGCTTGAGCTGTAGTTACATTCAAGCCTATTATCATCAGCCAAGAGAAACCAATCTTATGTACAGACATCAAATTCTACCATTTGGTAAATTCCAAAAACAACTGATTCAGAACGAGACCTCCGGCAATGCCTTTTCTATTGTTCCCATGCAAGGCGCCTGTTTGCTCGATCTGCAATTCGCCGGCCACCCCATTCTGGATGGCTGCGAAACGCCGATAGAACTCGATTTGAATAACTGGGGGAAAAGCGCCATTCTACTGCCTTTTCCCAATCGATTAAACGAAGGAAAATATTCCTGGGAAGGGAAAGAATACCAATTCGACATCAACGACACCCAAACCAATAATGCCATCCACGGTTTCGTTTCAGATCAACATATGGAAATCACTGAGATCAGCCTGGACAAAAAAAATGCACAGCTGTATTGCATGTATCAATACGGCGGTCAAAATAAGGCTTATCCCTTTCCTTTTACTTTCACCGTTAAGTACGACCTGAAAGACGATCATACTTTTGAAGTCACCTTTTTCCTTTCCAATGAAGGGAACACCGCCATGCCGCTAGGCATAGGATGGCACCCTTACTTTAGATTGTCCGAAAAACTGGATGATATGAGGCTGCAATTCCGGGGCTGCGACCTGGTCGGACTGGATGAACGCATGATCCCCACAGGCAAGCGGTACGAATATGATGAGTTTAATGAAGAACGCAAGATCGGCGTTACGGTACTCGACAATTGCTTTGCCATCAAAAATGCCGACAATGGCCGCTTTCACCTGCAGTTGAAAGGGGATCAGGGCGATCTGAATTACTGGCAGGAAACCGGGGAGAAAAAATTCAATTTCATCCAGTTATTTACTCCACCTAACCGAAGAGGCCTGGCCATCGAACCGATGACCTGCAATATCGATGCTTTTAACAACGAAGAAGGGTTGATTACTCTGGCGCCGGGAGAAGAGATGGAAGCGAGTTTTGGCCTAAGCTTTACACCAAAACAAACATGAATTATCCCAAATGTCAAGCCTTTTTCATCTATGCGTCTGCCTCAGGAAAGTTCGGCGGGCAGGTGCGTGCCAAACCAATCTGCCAAATATTAGCATACAATTTAGTGAAAGAAGCAAGACTAACTTTTGTAAAGCAAAAACAAAATTCGGGAGCATTCCTGTTTATTTCATTAACAGAACACTCCCTCGCATTTCTGTCTTTGTACCATCGACTAATTCCAGGATGATATTATAGATATACGTCCCGGTATTGACTGATTTCCCATTAATTCTTCCGTCCCATCCGGATGACAGATCCCCGGGCTGAAATTGTCGTCTTTCGTGCATGAGGTTCCCCCATCGATCGTATACCTGGAAGAGTTCCACCTGGTTGATCTGGGTATTTTTGGCAAAAATAAGCAGTCGGTCGTTGACGCCATCGCCATTAGGAGAGAAAGCGGTGGGGACGTACACTTGTATGCCCTCCAGTAAGGTCACTTCAACGGTGGCGGTGTCTTTGCATCCGAAGATATCAAAAACCTCCATTTTATAGACATCATTATTCACTGCCGTCAGAATGGGATCGAGGCAATCGGCGCAGGTAAGGTTGTCCTCCGGATACCAGCTCACCGAATCGATCAGGGTTCTGGGCACCAAAAGTTCGGGCTCAAAGCGATGTTTATCGCCCAGGCCGAGAACAATATTGCGTTGCAAGCGAACGAAATCTCTGATGCCGGTGGGTAATTGAAAAGGCTGATCAAACAAACAACCGTTGGCATCTTTGATAGTCAGCGTGTACAGGCTTCCGGGGTCCAGTTGTTCAAAAAGGAAAGAAGTGCTGAAGTTGACCCCATTAACGGAATAAAGGTAAGGAGGAGTGCCGCCGGCAGCTCTTAATGAGCGAAGCCGAATATTGGTATTATTGCAATCATAAAGCACCGGCCCCAGCGGACCAGGAGCGTTCACTGACAATTCGAATGCTGTGGTGCAATTGTTGCCATCGGTGATGCTGACCGTATATTGGCCGCGCCCCAGCTGCCGGGTCTGCTCGATGGAGCCGGAGCGATCTGACCACTCAAAGTCGAAAGGCCCCGTTCCAGAGGTAATGTTTACGGCGATCGAGCCATCATTTTTTTCATAACAGGAAGGAGGCGTCACCTGAGCATTGGCCTGCACAATGCTCCATCTGACTTCTGCCTCCCCCAGCGGAATGCCCTTGCAACGCCCATCGGAAAAGGCAGAAAGCTGGTACCTGCCAGGCTCCTCCACTTCAAAAGAAAAAGGATTATTCCGAATGCCGTCAAATGTACGCATGCTCTTATCAGGAAATGTCACGGCAAAGCTCCAGGGGGCTTCGCCTGTGAAAGATACATTCAGGCGAGCCTTTTCCCCTTTACAAATCTCCTGCGATCCGCTAAGGGAAGCCTGGGCCGCCTCGATGATATTTACCGTTGTGGAGGTTTGAAAAAACTGCCCGCAATTATCCAGGATATTAAGGGTGTACCGGGTATTTGTGGTGGGTGCGACTTTTCGGGCCAGGCTGGTGTCTCCATTTTCCCATTCGAACCGATAGGGCGGATTACCTCCATAAATTTTGGGCAGCAGCTCAATAGTATCCCCCAGACAAATATCCGGCGAAGGCATATCGGCCAGTAAAATGGGAGGGTCCAACAGAATCAACCTGGCCGTATCGGTCCGGCATTCGCAAGGATAATCGAGCTCCAGCATCAGGCTATCCGGTGCTTCTGCCAGGTCATCCACCAATACTTCGATCGGCAGAGCTATTGAAGGCTCGCCGGCCGGTATCTCTATGGTCCGCGGAATAACCGAAAAATCTTTTCCCTCCTCAGCCGAGCTTTCAGCAGAAATCTTAAAAGGGACTGTGATCGGGGACGACAAATCATCCAGATTCACTCTTTCAAAGAGAAAGTAACCGTCTTTACAGCCCTCGTCCACTTCCAGGTCTTCGCTGGCGGCTCTGGCCGTAATAGTAGCTTCACCACCTATGGTAAAACTATTGGCGCCCAGAAAGACAGCCGAATCGAAGTAGGGATCGCTGCGGTCAGCCACCACCAGCCGGATGCGATAGGTTTCGCAGGGAATCAGTTGCAGCGTTGACTCCAGGACTACCGTAAAGCCATCGTATTCGATCAACTGCTGTGTGGGTTTATTGGCATAAGCTATGTTACAGGAAGTAGCATCATCCCGCAATTCATTGCCGATATAATAGCTGCTGTTTTTCTGGAAATTTACAGAGTTGATCGAAACAAAATCCTCAGTGCCCGGAATCAATGCTACGTTCTTGGATTTATTGGAAAAATCGCCCTCCAGGCCGGGGCCGCTGACAAAAAAGCCGAAAATATCATTAAATTCGGTGCCTACGAATTCACAGTATTCTTCAGAGGCAAAAACATATTTGAAGGTCACTTCTGATTCCAGGGGAATAAAATCGAATTCGATGCCTACAGCGTCCATGACCCTTTCCTGCACCAGGCTGTTCAGGTCAATATCCCCCCTCTTGTCGCCAAAATCTCCACTTTTTTGGGTGTCGGAATTAGGACCTTCTGCATTTTTGATCGGCCCGGTGGAAAGGATAATACCCTTTTCCAAGCCGATCGAACTCGCACCGTTCTCGAAATAACCAATGCCGTTCAAATTGCCGATAGGCTGAATGTTAAACACATTTTTACACCCCCCCTTAATGAATATTTCCTTAACGAGCTGCTCCACGGTAAATTTACCCGACGTAACAATCCCCGTTTGCGGGCTTTCCGAAAAGCCTTTTTTATCTGGATCAATAAGAGAGCGAAAAGAGAGGCACGACAAACAAACTACGAACACCGGAAGATATAACTGTATGATGTGTTTAATCGGCATAGTAGACTATTTAGTTCATGGGATAATAAGTAGTGAATTCAGGGTTTAAGACGCTGTGAAAAAAAGTTAAACCCTCTCAAATATTACTTCCCTAAAACTACAAAAAAAACAAAACTCCCCCACATTCTAAATCGACATAAACGTTCACCAAAGTGGAACGTTAAACCATATTTTTCCGTATAAATCCAAGAAATACCCTTTTATTAAAGAAAAATTAATATTAACTTCGCTACCACAAATCCATATCATAATGCCTCAAAAAAACCGCTTTTTTCTCCCCCCCACCAAACGAAAAGCGGCATAAAGGCTACCCCGATCCGTAGGAATGTGAATAGGAATCCCCCTCGCATTATAGCAAAAGCTTAAAGGAACAATAAATTTATATCTCATGAAATTGAAAAATCTACTTAAGATTTTTTTGGCAACTGTACTTACGATTTCCTCTTTACAGGCCCAAACATTTTACAGATGTCTGCAGGAATTTGAAATCAGGGTTTTAAACGGCAGTGATGAAGTATACAGCTGTGTAGGCGATCAGCTGGAAGATGTGCTGCAACTCAGGAGCAGTTCTTACGCCACACCGATCGGTTATCTCGTAGTTGACGCAGAAGACATCATCGTCAAATACAGCCTCCGTTCTTTTCTCAGAGTAGACGATCTGCCCGTCGGAAATTACCGTATATATGGTTTTTCGTTTCTGGGCACCCCATCCCTGAAAAGAGGCATGAAATTAGGAGAAACCCAACTGGCCAATATCTGCTACGAACTTTCGGACAACTTCATCCGCCTGTTCAATGTCGATCCGGATGGTCAGGCCGTTTCCACTGCTGACGGTAAGAGCTCCCTTTACGTTTGTTCACAAGACGGCAATCCTGATGTGGTCACTTTCCAGACCACCAGCCGTGACCCTAATTACGGCTATCTGATCACTGATGAGAACGATATCATCGAAGCGGTTGTCGATGGCAATAACTTTGACTTTGAGGGGCAACCACTGGGCATTTCCAGGGTTTGGGGCGTTTCTTATGTGGGCGAGTTCAGTGCAGTGGTCGGTGAATCCATTTTCACCACTCAATTGGCTTCAGCCTGCGCCGACCTGTCCGATAATTTCATTGAGATCATAAAAACCGAACCTGAGGGCGGCCAGGTACAGCTCACTACAGGAGAAACCAATACCGTAGTCTGTACCGGTGATGCTGAAGAGGACATTCTTACTTTCAGCGTGAGTGGCAATGCTATGGCTCCTTATCAATTTATTCTGACAGACAGCGCAAATAATATTTTACTTGTGCTGAACGGTAACGCCATGAATTTTGATTTTCTGGCTACAGGCTTCTGCCGCATGTGGGGCGTTTCTTTCACCGGAAACCTTACTGCGACAGTGGGAGCCAACATTCTGACCGACCAACTCAGCGACGATTGTTTCGACCTCTCGGATAATTTTATAGAAATCATCAAGAAAAATCCTTCGGGCGGCCAGGTCGCTTTTAGTGACGGCACAACTGAAGCCTTGATCTGCGTCAATGATCTGATTGCCGATCCTGTGGTATTGACTAACAATGGAGGGCTCAATGAATCCTATATTTATATTTTGACTGACACAAGCGGCCAGATCGTACAAACCTTTGAAGGGGACAATGCAGACCTGGAAGGCCTGCCCGGGGGCCGGTATCGAATTTATGGGCTGGCTTTTTCCGGCCTTTACCAGGGTATGGCAGGCGATGATATTTTTAGCACTACCCTTTCCGATGAATGCTTTGAGTTATCCCAAAACTTCATCAGCCTCGATAATGTAATCCTTGAACCAGGTAGCATCAGCCTTCCCGGAGGCAGCCAGGATACACTACTCTGCTTTGGCGACCCACAAGCCGACCAGCTCAGCTTTGTAGTCAACGGACAAAATGAGATGGATGCTTACCGCTACCTAATCACTGATGAAAACAACACCATCATTGCCATACTGGATACGCCTTTTTATGATTTCAGTAACATCACAATAGAAGAATGCCGTGTCTGGGGACTTAGCTATACCGGACAACTGCTTGCTCAGTTGGGAGATCAGGCGGATGCAGCAGTATTATCTACAGAATGTTACAGATTGACTGACGACTTCATCCACATCCGCCACCTTTTCGTGGAAGGCGGCACAATAAGCCTTACTGATGGAAGCGACTCGGCAGTCTTATGCGTACAGGACGGCTTCGAGGACCTGATTGCCTTTCAGGCACTGAACGCTCTTGAAAGAAACTATGCCTATATTTTTACGGATACCTCCGGCAACATTGTCCGGGTGATCGAGGAAAACAATTACGATTTCGAAAACGACGATGCCGGTGAACTGGTCATTTACGGGCTTTCTTTTGTCGGAGAATTACTGGCGGAACCCGGCCAGCAAATCCAGGAAGCACAGCTAGCTTCTGAGTGCTACGATCTATCCGGCAATACCGTCCGCATCGATCTTAAACTACTGGAGGCAGGAGCGATCAGTTTAGCCTCAGGCACACAGGACACTATTCTCTGTTTTGGCGACCCACAAGCTGACCAGCTCAGTTTTCTCCCTTCCGGCTTCAATGGCATAGGCGAATACCGTTTTGTGCTGACCGACCGCCAGAATGTGGTTCTTGACATCTTCGACACTTCCAACTATGATTTTATTGATATTACCGTAGCATCCTGCAAAGTCTTCGGAATATCCTTTACCGGCGCCCTCACACTGGAAGCAGGGGATGTGCTGACTTCCAGTGTCTTATCGGACGAGTGCTACGACATAACGGATGACTTTGTCAGCATCACCCATTTGTTTGTAGAAGGAGGAGTGATCCGGTTGACGGAAAACAGCGCCGATACGGTTGTTTGCTCATCCGACGGCATCCCGGACATTGTTTCTTTTGAGACCAATTCCACTGCGGATGCTAACTATCGATTCCTTTTAACTGATGAGAACGACAATATTCTGATCGCGCTGGAAGGCAACAGCATCAATTTGGACATTGCCAATGCCGGCATTTGCCGCATTTACGGCATTTCCTATACCGATGAATTGACTGCCGACGTTGGGATGAACATCAATGACCCTGAATTGGCGGCCAACTGCTTTGACCTCTCCGATAATTATATCGAACTTGTTAAAAAGGATCTTATTGCCGGCCAGATCAGGCTGGAAAACGGCGCCACCAGTACGGAAATCTGCGCAGGCAATAATTATCGGGAGTCGCTTAGCTTTACGAACGATTCCCCTCAGGATGATGCTTATATTTATCTGGTAACGGACGAGAACAACACCATACTCGAAATCTCATCCTCTCCAACGATCATTTTTGACGATGTGGACATTCCTGTCTGCCGGATTTACGGTGCTATTTTTACGGGAGACCAACTGGTTCAGGCAGGCGACAATATTCTGACTACGGCCATTTCTACTGAGTGCTTTGAAGTGACCGGTAACTTTGTCACGGTTCGGCATAAGATCGTGGAAGGCGGCAATGTAAGTTTATCTGACGGACGCCTTTTCACCAACATCTGCGTCAGGGATGGTAATCCGGACCTTATTGAACTCACCACCGATTCAGAGGCCGATGAAAACTACGCGTATCTGCTGACCAACGACCGGAACCAACTCCTGACCGTGCTGAACAGCAACAGCGTCGACCTGGATGGTTCGGTCGGCGGGGTAGTCAAAATTTTCGGCTTCTCCTATACCGGGAATATAATTGTAGGTTTTAATCAAGATGTTACCACTGCGGTTTTATCTGATGATTGTTACGATCTTTCTGACAATGCCGTTACGGTCAATCGCATTGACCTGGAAGCAGGAGAGGTAAGTCTGATCAACGGACTGGGTAGATTAGAGGTTTGTTTCGGCGATGCCGGCCAGGATCGGATCAGGATGAGAAATACATCCCCTGCCGGAACTCGTTATGCCTATGTGCTAACAGATGAGCAGGGAGAAATCCTTCAGTTCTCGACCTCCCCATCCATTCTTCTGGAGTATCGTCCGGTAGAAAGGGTGCGAATCTATGGGCTGGCCTATACCGGAAATCCACTTACCAATGCTCAGGGCAGCATATTCGAGGCCTTGCTTTCTACAGAATGCTATGAACTGAGCACTAATTTTGTGGAGATCTCCTACACCCTTGTAGACGGCGGTCAACTCAGCACTACAGATGGACGAACAGAAATTGAAATATGTGTGAATGACGGTCAGGCAGATGTAGTGGAGCTTCAGGCGGCAACGCAGGCTACCGGCCAATATTCCTATATTCTCACCGATGGCCAGGATAACATCATCACCAGATTATTGGGCAACAGTGTTAACCTCGAGGTTATTGCTCCGGGCATCTGCAAAGTATGGGGCGTTTCCCATCAGGAAGAGATCGAAATAAATGTAGGAGCCAATATTCTTACAGCCGATCTGGCAGATGAATGTTTCGATCTGTCTGATAATGCAGTCATCATCAGGAAAGATGAGGTCATTGGCGGCATGGTGAACTTCTCGGATGGTTCTACTCAGCAATTCAGCTGTCCTGATAACCCCAGTCCCAAACTGCTGACCTTCGTCAATACGGGCAGCACCACAGGAGATTATGCTTACCTCATTACCAATACCAACGATGAACTATTGGCTATTGCCGGCGAGGAAGGCTTCGACTTTGACAATATTCCAGACAGCATTGCCCGGGTGTGGGGCGTAGCCTACGTCGACAGCCTGGTGATCACGGAAGGAGAAACGGTTACTACAGCAACCCTGGCGGATCGTTGTGCTATGCTTTCCGACAATTTTATCGAAGTCTTCAAGATAACTCCGGAAGCCGGAAGCATCGTTAGCGCCAGCGGTCAGGACAATTTCGACTTCTGCAATGCTGACGGGTTGCCCGATTTGATCCGACTGGACAGCATCGGCGCTTTTGAAGGCGCCTATGCCTACCTGTTGACGGACGAAGAGGGGCAATTCATCCAACAACTCGTCGGTGACCAGATCGATTTCGACACGCTGCCATCCGGTGAATACCAGATCTATGGCCTGGCCTACACCGGCAATATCATTGCCATTGAAGGCTCGATTGTGACAGAAGAAAACCTGACCGATGATTGTTTTGATGTTTCTGAAAATGCCATCAACATCATTAATGATCAACCCAATGCCGGCCGGATCGAAACCGGAGATAAGGAAACGCTGGTATATGTTTGTCCTGAAGACAATGAACCCAACCTGTTGCGATTCTTTGTGGACGATCTTTCGTTGAACGCCTTTGTTTATCTGCTCACTGATGAAAACAACAATGTGCTTCAGGTCCTTGAGGAGAATGAATTTGATTTTGAAAATGAGGCTCCGCTGAGGACCCGGGTATGGGCACTCTCTTATACCGGCGAGTTCCTGGCCGGGCCTGGTGTCAATCTGGATACCGATGTACTATCCAGCGGATGTGCAGACCTTTCGGACAATGCCATCACGGTTGTCCGTGACGCGCCGGATGGCGGGCAGTTAAGTACTGCAGCAGGAAGCACTTCCTTCCGCTTATGCGTCAACGACGGCAATCCCGATTCGATCGTATTCTTAAGTACGGAGCAATCCGCCAGTCCATATTTGCTTTTCCTGACGGACGAGAACAACCTCATTCAGGATACCACCAGCAGCCTTGAAATCGATTTTGAGAACAGCAACCCGGGAATTTCGAGAGTCTGGAGACTTTCCTATACCGGCAGGCTGCAATTCAACCTGGGAGAGGATATTCAAAGAACGATATTAGCCGATGACTGCTTTGAATTATCCGAAAACTTCATAGAAGTGACTAAGACACAGGTGGATGGCGGAATTGTCAGTACTATTTTCGGATCGGACTCCATCTATGTTTGTCCGGATGACATGCAGGACATCATTACGTTTACCAACAACAGTATGGCGCTGGGAGGCGACTATGCCTATGCTCTCACGAGAGCTAACGGGCTCATTCTGGGCTATCTGGACGCCAGCAATTCCAGAGACTTTAATAATACAGCCATTCGCGAATTGCGCATTTACGGCATTTCCTATACCGGGAACTTTATCAATCATGCCGGAACCGGCAGGATTGATTTGGTCATGCATTCCGACAGTTGCTATACCTTGTCGGATAATTTCATCACGGTATTTCTGGATGTTCCTGACGGAGGGACCATCAGCACGGCTGATGGGGCCGGCAGTGTTCAATTCTGCTCAAGTCCTTCCAACTCTTCCTTAGAACTGGCGGTTGACAATAATTCCCGGGCAGGCTATGTTTACCTGCTTACGCAGGAAGATGGAGAGATAGTGGCCCTATCCAACGGCAATTCGATTGACATGACGAATATTCCGAGAGGCAATTATTTGGTATACGGCTTATCTTACACGGGTATGCTTAATATTGGGGTCGGCGACAATGTCAATGACGGAGACCTGGCGACCAGTTGTTTTGATCTGGCCGTCAATACTATTGAAGTAGAAAGAGCAGGAGAAGTAGACGGAGGCGAGTTAGTGCTGAGTGATGGATCGACGACGCTCTACAGCTGCCCTGGTGATGCCCTTCCTGATCTGGCGGTCGTCTTTTCTTCCAGTACTTTACAAGATGAAAATTACAGATACCTCATCACTGATGCCAACAACCGCATTGTCATTCCAAACGCAGGGGGAAGTCTGATCGACTTTAACGGCGCCCCGGCAGGTGTGTACCGCATCTGGGCCTTGTCTTATACCGGCGACTTATCGATCACAGTAAACAGAGACCTCACCACGATGGTATTATCAGATGAATGCTACGAGTTATCTTCCAATTACATTACGGTATTTAATGAGGGGGTAACCGGAGGGATGGTCAGCACCCTGGACAGCGCCACGGAAGTCAGTCTTTCTGTTGATGAAGCTGTCGCCAACGGATTGGACGTCCAACAGGAAGGCTCAGTAAGCAGGGAATATGCGTTTATATTGACGGATGAAAACAACGCGATCATTGACGCCACTTTTGAGACCAATGTAGACCTGGCTATGCTGGACACCGGCAGTTATCGCATTTACGGGCTGGCCCTCAACGGCAATTACATCGGCATGACGGGCTCAGACATCAACTTCTCACAGCTTTCCGACGATTGCTTCGCTCTTTCTGATAACTTTATCGCGCTGAACATTGTGGACGCGAGTGCAGAATTGGCGGAAGAAGAAAAAGAAGAGATCGAGCTGATCTTGCCGGAGGCGAAAGAAGCCGAATTGAGCGTATGGCCTAATCCCGCATATGACCGATTGGGTTACGAATTGGAGGCTCCGGCCCTCGGCCAGGCGCAGATCGTGGTATTCAATGCTTTTGGCCAGCAGGTAATGGAACGGTCCATCCAACTGGATCAGTTGAAAGTACGTTCAGAACTCGATGTCAGTCAACTCCAAAATGGCATTTACTTAATGGTGATTATCCAGAATGGAAAAGTCATTACTAAGGAAAGGTTTGTAAAAACCCGATAAACAAAAAAAAGCCTGTTGGAATTCCAACAGGCTTTTTTTTGTTTTTACATCCTCTACTTTGTAGGCCTGGCTGTTCTTTTCTCTTTGATTCTTGCTTTCTTACCAACGCGATCCCGCAGGTAGAACAAACGTGCTCTACGCACTTTACCTCTTTTCAGCACTTTAACGTCAGTAATATTGGGAGAAGAGTAAGGGAAAATACGTTCAACGCCAACGCCGTTAGATACTTTGCGAACGGTAAAGGTCTTGGTGCTGCCTTCCCCTTTGATCTGTAGAACATCTCCGCGAAATCGCTGGATACGCTCCTTATCGCCTTCAATAATCCGATAGCCTACTTCAATGTTATCCCCTGGCCTGAAGTCCGGCAGTCCTTTATCGGATTTTAACTCCTCGTGAATATAGTTAATCGCGTCCATTGCTCTGCAATTTATAATTCTTATGGTCTTAAAAATAGCCGTGCAAAGGTAATATTTTTTTTACTGGGAACAAAGCTGTAGTGTAAATAAATTAGTGTAGGATAGAAAGTCATCTTATTATCCGACCCAACGGCTAAAGAGGAAACGACATTCCATCCTGCATAAATTTATTTACCTGATGAGAGTGGCGAAGCCCTTAAGGTCTACCTTTTCGCCACGTGGCCCCCGGTAACTCACCTGCACTACATAGACTCCATTGGGTGATTCCTGTCCGGAGTTAAACTTTCGCCCGTTCCAGGAAGCTCCGGGATCGGAGGCGCGGAAGACCAGTTCGCCCCAGCGGTTCCAGATCGTCATGGAGAAATCAGTAGCTCCTTCCATAAGACCGACACCGCGATATTCGTCATTGACGCTGTCTCCATTCGGCGTAAATGCGTTAGGAAGGAAAAAGCGCACCTCGGGTTGGATATCGATCAACCTGGACAGGGTATCCTGACAGCCATTGGGATGGGTAACGATCTGGGTGATCATGTATCTACCCGTATCGGGATAAGTATATACCGGATTACGTTCGGCCGTATTGAAAGTATTCCCGAAATCGTAGAACCAACTGCTTGCCCGTTCAGACAAATCGGTAATTTCTACCGTAGGTTCGATACTACTGGGCTCTTCAGGAAAAATGGAGAAATCCGCTTTCGGCGATTCTTCCATGGTGATCAGTCCGTTGAAGGTGGTGTCCGTTGTACAACCGATCGGAGAAGTGATGGAAACATCAACGGTAAAATTCCCGGGATCTTCGTATGTATGAGTCGGGCTGATGGCCGAACTGCTTCTACCGTCACCGAAATTCCATTGTATGTCATAGGTAGAATCAATTGGGAAGGATAAATTATCGAAAAAAATGCTTTGCGGCACGCAGCCTGCGAAGGAACTCGGGGCCACGACGATCAGGGCCGGCACCGGGAAATAGGAAATCGGCCTCGTGTAGGTATCCTCACATTGATTGATATCCGTAACTGTCAGGGAGACCGGGATTTCACCCGGACTTCGATATTGATGCAAGGGATCCTGCCGGGTAGAACTATTGCCGTCACCGAAGTTCCATTCCCAATTCGTGATCCTGTCTGCTCCGGTCACGGAAAGGTCCTGGAACTGGACCTCTCCGGCCACACAGGTGTCATAGGCATAATCGAATTCCGCCTCTATGGAAGGAAAGAGATTGACAAAAATTTTGGCTGTATCTCCGCAGTCGGTACCTGGATTCAGGACGAGCTCTCCTTCATAATCGCCTACGCCGGGAAAGGTAAAAGTCGGGCTCCAATCCTGGGAGGTGACGATCTCTCCGTTAAAGTTGAACCGCCATTCGTAGAAATTGATGAATCGTCGCTGGAAGCTTTCATTTTCAAAGGTGATCTCAAAGTCGCCGCAGGAATTGATCAAAAACTCCTGATCGCCTACGACGGCATCTTCTTTCACATCCGCTATAACGGTAGGGTCGCAGGAAGCCACATTAAACTGAAAGTCACGGAAAACTTTACTGAGTAAGATCCCGTTTCGATATTCCGATACACAAACCCCAACGACAAACTGTCCGAGCACATTTGGGGTGCCGGTGATCAACCCCGTATTGGGATCGATCCTGATGGGTGGGTCTCCGCCCATGGGTTCACTGGCCGTATAAGTTGGCACGATAAAGCTGACATTTCCATAAGGCGGCGGACAAGCCGGGGTAGGCTGAGCGCCTTCACAGGACTCATAGGCCGGTGAAGACAAAATAGGGCCTCCCCCGGTCAGAGGCGGACAAAACTCGTAGACCAACTGGTCGCCGTCAGGATCAGTAGCCGAGTGGTCAAACTCAAGCTCGGCGCCTGCGCAGATCACCGTGGGGGGGAAATTATCAAAAACAGGACTGCTGTTGCAAGAATCCTGGGCGGTAGGGGTGATTTCTATGGTATAGGTGGCGCCGACATCGTCGGGGCCGATGATGTTGTTGATGGTTTGATTGCGGCAACACCGCTGATAGGAAACATGGTAGCTCATACCGTTGTTGGCAAGGCGGATGCCATAATCGCTCAACTTAAAAATGTACAATCCTTCCTCTACACATACATCCGGCGGGATCAGACAAGGGTAGTCCGGCTCCTCAACATTGCGAATGCTTTCGATACCTACATCCAGGCGGTATTTAAAATCAAAGCGCCCCAGCCGGGCGCAATCATTACCATTGCATTCATAAATCCCGATACGGGCAGGAGTATCAAAGTCAGCACAGTTCTCACAATTACAATCTCTATAGACCTTTAGGGTAAAAATGTAATCACCTCCCCCCAGGCATTCATACGTGATCTCCCCGCCGATAATGTGGCGCGCACTCAAAAGATGGGGGACAAAAAAAAGCAGGAACAATACCATGAACCGGCCGGGCAGAAATCTATGCATAGCTTGGAAAGTTATAAATGTCATTTTATACAATAGTAAACAGAAATTTGAGTTAAATGATAGAAAGCAAATGGAGCATCCTGTTTTCTCAAAGTGTGTCATTTAAGTAAGTGAACAAACGAGGGATTTTGTAAAAAATCATGGCGCTTGCCCGCCCTGATGGCCGGCAGGAAGCGACCGACTTTTAGGCCCCTCGATTCAAGTCAGGCCTGGTCATTTACTCGTCACAATAGAATGACTGATTCAAGATAAATATTGTTTTGTTCTTTCGGTACTTTAAAATTCACAAAGCATAGGTTCGTAAACTGAAAGACAGAATTCCGGCTGTACGAGGCATTCAGCTTTCCATCCCAAAACCGTTTTTTGACCGATAAGATGAGCAGCGCCCATTCCAGGGAGTTGGTTGTGTTTCCAATCAGAAAAATAAAACACTCATGAATGTTCTGACTTCTACCAATACGCTTAACAGCATGATCGCACATGAAGACATTGCCGGCGCTGCAAGCGTGCTTTTATCAGGCGGTCTGGTTCTCTTCCCAACAGACACCACCTGGATGGTGGGCTGTGATTTGTACCAGGAGGTTTCCTGTCAAAAACTGCTTCAGTTAATAGAAAAGCCCTTGCCTTTTGGAATAGAAATTTTAACCGGCTCTCTGGAAATGCTAAAATACTATGTCCCAGGCTTACATCCTAAGCTGGAAACACTATTATTTTACCATACCCGTCCGCTGAGCATTGTTCTTCGGGGAGCACACCTGTTTCCGGAGGCGCTCTTTCCCCCCAAAAAAGCTGTTGTGGTCAGGATCATCCGTGACCCTTTCAGCGCTAAGATCATCCAAGAGTTAGGAGGTCCTATACTGGCCGCCTTTCCGACTATGGCCGGCCATCCTATTCCTGCTCATTTCGGCGAAATCAGTTCTTCTATATTAGAAAAAATGACCTATGTGGCCAGATACAGACAGACGGAGAAGCGGGCAGGCAAGCCTCCGGTAGTAGTTACCCTATCAAAAAAAGACGAGATGGTTTTTTTATCGGAATAAGGACTTGAAGTTGAGCAGCATCAGTTATTCAGTACTGTAAGAGAACTGGGGTCGTGCAACACGCTAATGGCCTTCTGAACGTCAGGGTCCTGCTGGTTCCAAACCTTAAAATAAGCCGAATCATCAAAAAGAACACGGGCTAATTCGGCCTTTATCGTTCTTTTTAAATTGGAAGAAATGAGCGGAAGTTTGGATTTATCGAAATGGATGTTTTTTTCTCCTATCTCTTTGAGGAAAGCCTGCCAGTCGTTTTCGGATACTTCGAAATGGCGATCGAAGTCCTTAAAGGATAAAGGAGGTTCCTGAGTCGAATAGATACGGTTGCCATAATGGTGGAAAACAAAAGCAGTTGTTTGCTGGCGGAGCTTGATGTAATCCTCGCTAAACAGGACGGTGTCCAAAGGAACGAAAACATCCGGCCAGATACCTCCTCCGCCGTAGACGACGCGTCCGTTGCTGGTCAGGTATTCGGAAGAATCTTCGGGAGTATAATTATCTTCTGAGAGCAGCTCGCCGGAATAATAACGATCCATGAAGTCGTTGTCGTATTCTTCCGTATCATCGTATGGTTTTTGAATGGAGCGTCCTGAGGGCGTATAATACCGGGAGATGGTCAACCTCAAAGCCGAGCCGTCCCGAAGCCTGAATTGCTGCTGTACCAGGCCTTTTCCAAAGGAACGGCGCCCGATGATAAAGCCGCGGTCGTGATCCTGAATGGCGCCTGCAACGATTTCACTAGCCGAGGCCGATCCCTGATCGATCAGCACCGCTACGTCATCGAGGTCGAAGAAAACCCGCCCGTTAGAAACGTAGTCTTTCCTGCTGGATTTGCGGCCTTCGGTATAGACCATAAGTTTGTCTCTTTGCGGGAAGACCTGGTTAAGGATTTTCGTGGCTTGGGGAAGATAGCCTCCGGGATTCTGGCGAAGGTCCAGCACCAGGTCCTTCATTCCTTCTTTTTCGATCAATTGCTCCAGGTTTTGCATAAACTCATCATAGGCGGTGGCGCTGAAACGGGACAGCCGGATATAGCCTGTTTCCTCATCCAGCATATAAGCGGCATCTATGCTGTTGATGGGAATTTCGTCTCTGGTAATGGAAAAAAAGCGAAGGTCCTGTTCATTTCCTCTTTTCACACCTATTTTTACATCTGTTCCCTTTTCTCCCTTCAATAAGGCCTTGGCGCCTTCGAAATCGATCCCTTTTCCTGCGACAACGGAGTCTTCCAACATAACGATGCGATCTCCTGTAAGCAAGCCTGCAGCTTCGGAAGGCCCTCCCTTAAGTGCGTGCAAGACCAGGATGGTATCTTCAATGATCATAAATTCCACGCCGATACCTTCGAACTTACCCTCCAGCGGATCGTTAGTGGACTCGAACTGCTCGGCAGAGATGTATATGGAGTGGGGGTCCAGTTCATCCAGTATGCTTTGGATCGCTTCATCGATCAGCGCCTCGCGATCGATATCATCCACGTACTTGGCTTCGATGTATCTGATCAATTCATCTATTTTGCTCTGCCCATGGACATCGTCGATGGCATCGTATTTTTCCAGTATAACGGGGTTGCTGTTGTCAAATCTTATACCTATGAGCATGCCCACCACCAGCGCCATTGCCAGAAGAAAAGGCAGCCATATGTATATTTTTTGAGCAGAATGAGAATTTGAATTCATTATGGACAGGTTACTTTATTCTTATCTTTATGTAAATATTTTTCAACCGAAAAAGTTTAGTCAAGTTAAGACTGTCTGGATTAATTTGAAAGCATTCGGCCAATATTTGTCCCCAAGGAAGCCCTCCTCGCGGTGGTGAAATGTCTACTTCACAAGTTCCTTTAACAAAAACACGTCATAAACAACTGATAATCAAAAATAATGGCAAAACCACCAATGCTGCTTTATTGAAATTTTGCTTCTCACTTCTGACCTTGATAAATTTTTCATAAATCAGACAAACATTTCGGCGTCTTTTTTGACAATTCAGAAATGAAAAGGTACTTTTGATGAAAAATTAACAATTCCTTGGATATGAACAAAATTAGCGATATCGACAAATTAGATAAACAGATTTTATCGATTCTGATGAGGAACGCCAAGAAAGCCTATACAGACATTGCCAAGCAGTTATTTGTATCGGGAGGCACCATTCACGTAAGGATGAAAAAGCTGGAGGACGCGGGCATTGTCAGAGGGTACAATCTTGTTGTCGACCATGCAAAACTTGGCTATGACATTAGTGCCTTTTTAGGGATATACCTGGATAAGAGTTCTTTATATGAAGATGTGTCGAAAGGGCTGGAAGGCATTCCGGAAATTGTTAACGCGCATTACACCACGGGGCTGTACAATATATTTGCAAAAGTCGTTTGCCGGGACACCAATCACCTTCGCAGGATTCTCCAACGCATACAGGAAGTTCCGGGCATACAGCGAACGGAGACCTTCATTTCTTTGGAGGAATCTATTAACCGGCCGATTGCGATAGAGGAAGACATGACAGCAATGGAGCAAATGCACTAAGGGAAGGTAAACTTCAGTCTATTGAGCTTTTTAAGGGCCTTCTTAAAAGAAAACCAGTGATTTTTCCTTAAAGAAGGCCCTTAGAAGGGGAAGGACGCTGTAAAGAAGCAGGCTGACTTTACACCGGACCCCGAGGAGATTAAGACCCCAAATATCCTTTCAACAGCTTACTGCGGTTGGCGGAACGCAATTTATTGATGGCTTTGTCTTTAATTTGGCGTACGCGCTCCCGGGTCAGTCCGAACTTTTCGCCGATATCTTCCAGGGACATCGGATGTTCTACGCCTATGCCAAAGTACAATTTAATAACATCGCATTGACGCTCTGTCAACGTACTCAGTGAACGTTCGATCTCTCTTCTCAAAGATTGGTTATAATCCAGCTCCTGGTCGGTATCGGGCGTGCTGGCATTTTCGAGTACATCGAGTAGTGAATTATCTTCTCCTTCTACGAAAGGCGCATCCATAGAAACGTGGCGAGCGGCGACGCCCAGAGTAGTTTCCACCTCCTCGGTCGGGATATCCAGCATATCGGCCAATTCATCGGAGGAAGGCTCCCTTTCGTATTCCTGCTCCAGTTCCGAGAAAGCTTTATTAATTTTATTAAGCGATCCTACTTTATTTAATGGCAGGCGGACAATTCTGGATTGTTCGGCCAGAGCCTGGAGTATGGATTGGCGAATCCACCAGACGGCGTAGGAAATGAATTTGAAGCCACGTGTCTCATCAAAACGTTGAGCAGCTTTGATCAAGCCCAGATTACCCTCGTTAATCAAATCGCTCAAGGAAAGCCCCTGGTTTTGATATTGCTTAGCTACGGACACTACAAATCTAAGATTGGCTTTGGTGAGTTTTTCTAATGCAGCCTGGTCTCCCTGTTTAATTCGTTTGGCTAATTCTACCTCTTCTTCCGGTGTTAAAAGATCCACTTTTCCTATCTCCTGCAAGTACTTTTCTAACGACTGACTTTCGCGATTAGTAATTGACTTAGTAATCTTAAGCTGTCTCATCTATTTCGTGCGTTTTTAATGAATTTGACAAATAGTGATCAAATTGTTCAGAAGGCCATGGGGAAGGATATGAATGGGAAACGTGTTTTCTTGATTTGCTCTTTTCATATGTAGGGTCAGGCAAGGTGGAAAACCACCTTTATGGTTAAAACTGTTTGTAACTTTTCCTTAACAGTTCACAGCGTACAAAAATAAGCGAAATCAACATTTAAGTCAAGGCAATAAGCAGAAATGAAGTAATTCGTGCTAATTTTATGATAGTGAGTAATAAAGTAGGTGGAGTAGGCTGTAAAATTTTATTTGGAAAAATCATTTTTTTATACTTTATTGTGGAGCACCATACCATAGCGTTCGACTATTGATTTTTCTTTTCCCGGTTGTCAAGAATGGTCTATAATAGTCAAAAAAACAAGCAATTAACACAGTATGGAAAGATCAAAATTAGAACTTGAATTTATTTTCAAAGCTTCTCCTACTATCCTATATAAGTTTTTCACCACTCCGTCCTGCCTGGTGCGATGGTTCTGCGATGAAGTTGATATTCAAGGCGAAGAGTTTACCTTTTTTTGGAGTGGTTCCGCTGAGATAGCCGACCTGGTGGAGGACGTCGAAAATGAAAGGGTCAAGTTCAAATGGCAGGATAGCGAAGAGGAAGAAGAGTTCCTTCAGTTCAATATCGACACCTCTCCGGTCACCGGAGAAACCATACTAATGCTTGTGGATTACTGTGAAGAGGACGAAGTAGAGGACCAAACCCAATATTGGTCCAATCAAATGGATCGCCTGAGAAAGGCCACCGGTGGATAGCCAAAGCGCATACCTTCATGAAAGTTTTTTTTGGATTAACCTTTGATGATTCTTTTTTCCCACAGCCATCTTATACTAAAGGGGGCGTTTATTATGCCGGCCCGAAAGGTCTGGTCCAAATTCTGGAAAGCCACCTGGGATGTACGCTTGCCAATACCAATAACGATTATATCCGCATCGAACAATATCGCCAATCCTTACATCAATACCTGCAAAAGGAGTCTGCTACTTTTTTTGAGGCCTCCTTTAAAGCAGATCAATTTGCCACTGCTGCCGAACTCCTGGAACGCAGAGATGAACTGCTCCTTTGCGGATGGGACTTCCAACCCGGCCCCAATGTGCCGCACCGCCTCCAATGCCTGGCGGAAATAGAAACCCTGGCTAAAAAAAACAAGCTCGCCGCCGGCTTTGCCGACCGGGTGCACCGCATTATCCAGCTCATCCCTCACCGCCCCCTACCCTTTCAATGGATCGGCATCTGTGAACCCCGGGAACTCCTGCCGCCTTACTGCCTGCGTCTTCTGGATCAACTTCAAAATAAAGGAATAGCAGCGGAATCGATTCCACGCCCCTACCAGTTGTCTTCCAGACCAGACCTCGGGCGGTTTCAACAAATCCTAAGCCCCTCCTCCAGCGAAAAAGGGCGCTCCCGCCTACAAGCCGAAGGAAGCCTGCTCCTCCTGAAAGGGACCCGTTCTACCGACATGGCGGCTTTCTTAGCAAAAACAGGCCAACTCAACCCCGACTTCCGGCCTGTATGCCTGCTGCCCAGCAAAAACCGCATTTTGGATAACGCTCTCCTGCAGGAGGGACTCCCCAGTATGGGTATCCTAACGGCTTCGCTGGCCCGCCCGGCCCTGCAAATCCTAAAGCTGGTCACTACCTTTCTGTGGCGCCCGCTGGATCCTTTTAAAGTACTGGAGTTCTTGTCTCTGCCTATAAAACCTCTTAACGATGAACTGGCGCACCGGCTGGCCCAGCAAATGGCGCAAACGCCCGGAGCCCGGAGCGAAGCCTGGTATGCCACCTTGTCCGCTTTTTTTGAGGACATAGAACAGCGGACTTCTTTTGACAAAAGCCTTCAGCCTGAACTCATCCGCGAACAATATCGCTTCTGGTTTGAAAGAAAACGTTATGATCAAAGCAGCACCGTTCCAAAAGAAGAGGTCCACGCTATTTTCCACTACCTGAAAAATTGGGCAAAGGCCTTGTTCGACGAAAAAGGTAGTACTCAGCAGTCTTTACTGATCCTCAGTGAACAAGCTAAGCGATTGACCGAACTGGTGGAGGCGCTGCCCGAATCCGAACTCACCCCACTCGAACTGGAACGCATCGTCCGAACCATCTACGAACCAGCCCCGATCCAATTTAAAAATGAAGAAAAGGGCCACTGGCCATTCATCTATCATCCCGGCGCGCTATACGAACCGGTCAGCCAGTTGCTTTGGTGGGAATTCATCCAGTCTGAACCTATTCACTTTTTCTCGAAATGGTACGTGTCTGAACGAGCCCATCTCGAAAAATCCGGCATCCGCCTGCAGTCGCCCGCCGATGAAAATGCACTGCTCATCTGGCATAGAAAAAATCCCGTGCTGCGCGCACAAGATCAGTTGATCCTCTGTATCCCGGAAAAAAATAACGGCACAGAAACCAACGCCCACCCTCTTATGGGTAACCTGGAAGCTGCTTTCGACAACCTCGAGGACATCACCATTTCCACAGATCGCCCCGAACAGGTCTGTAAGATCAGCCCCCAGTTTAATCCACCTGAAAAGATCAGGATCCCCGCCCGGAGCCTTGGCAGGCCCAAACCGTTCGTTACCATCAGCCAGGCAGAAAAACTGACCCTCAATGATGAAGAAACCTACAGCAGCCTGGACAGACTGCTCTATTACCCTTATCAGTGGGCTTTCAAATATAAACTCAAACTCAACAAATCCTCCATCCTGAGCATCGTCCGTGATCATACGCTGATGGGTAATTTGTCTCACCGCCTGCTCGAAAAACTATTGCGGGAAGACCCATTCGATTGGCCGCAGGAAAATATTCGCCGGTGGGTTAACGAAGAAGGCCGAAAATTACTGGCCAGAGAGGGAGCCGTACTACTCCTCTATGGAAAAGAACCCCTGAAGATAAGCTTCCTCAATAAAATGCAATTTGCCGCCTGGAGCCTGATCAACCTGATCAAAAACAACGGTTGGTCAGTAGCCGGGATCGAACAAAACATCGAAGGAGACTTTATCGGCATCCCCGTCAGGGCAAGAGCAGATCTTGTCCTGGAAAGAAACGGCGAATACGCCGTCATCGACCTTAAATGGAAAGGACTGAGCCGCCGAGAACTGATCATTAAAAACGAAGAAGACCTCCAACTGGTCCTCTATTCCAAACTCACAGAACCTGCTGACCAATGGACCCACACCGCCTACTTTATCATCGAAAAAGGGAGCCTGATCGCCCGCAATAACCTGGCTTTCAAAGAGATCAACCCCATTAACTCAGAAGCTGACCACCAGGAAGTCCACCAAAGAATCATGCAAAAAATGCAAACCACCCTTCAATGGCGCCTGCAACAGCTGACTTCCGGCCGGATCGAGATCCGCTGCGAATTCACCCACCAACTCCTGGAAGAAGCATACGGCGAAACCTTATTGGAATTGCTGGAAATGAAAAATCAAGATGCACCGTTTGATGATTATCGCACTTTGATTGATTTGGTGAATTGAGGTTGGTTGTTGGTTGTTGGATAGCCTGTCCCGCTGGAAGCGGGATTGGTTGTTGGTTAAGGTAGAAAAAAAGATTAACAACGAAAAACCGTAGGCTGTAGGTACGGAATATATGGCGTACCTACGGCGCGCTTTCCTTTAATTTCAATGTTTTCTACCACCATTTTTGCCCCTCTGGGGCCTTGGGAATCTCCGAACTCACGTTAACTTAAATATGTCCTAACACTTTCTTAACCGACAACCGATAAATAGAGGTAATTTTTGACAGGCGACTCATCAATTTTCTGCATAACGCTCCAAAAACAACACCAACTCCTCAAACTTCCGCCTGGTTACCTCAGGGGCAAAATGGTTTTGCAAAGTGTTACGGTATTTATCTGCCAGGGCAGGTAAATCTTCTCGCCCGCTCAATCGAGCAATGACCATGCCGCGAATGCAACGATGAACAGGATTATTGATCAACGCTACTTGTTGATCAGGAAAAGCATTAAAAAGGTAATCCATCTGGGAGAGGGACTGGTGATTTCTGAAGAAAGAAAGGCCTTTTTGTTCAAAAAGCTCAATGGTTCTCTTTGATGCCTGGAATGCATCTTTGTGATCAGCTATTTCCAGGCGATAAAAAGGCGTCTTCAACAATTTAGCCGCCGAGACGACCAGGGTCATGCTGTCTTTTTGAAAACCCCGCAAGCCATTTGTATAAGGAAAAGCCAGCTCTTCCACCTTATCCAAACGAATACCGAAGTGAGGCTCGTATAAGCTCAGGTCCTCATAATCGCTTACAGACAAGATCATGCATTGAAAACCAGCACCCGTTTTTTTCCTAAATTGACTGAGGGCCTGGTTCCACTGAAAGTCGCTTTTTTTCAGGATAGGGGACAACTGTTCTACTAAAGACTCCAATACCGGGCTGTTCATCTTTTGTTTTGAAGGTTAACAAGGCGCCAATGTGATGTGTTCAGGATTTCAGAAAAGTGACTAGCCAGCGCCAAGGAACGTCTAACATTTAAGTCAACCTTAACAAAGGCTTCTTGTTTACTTTTCAATAAAAAACACAAACGCTCGTTTTAAAAAAAAACAAACAGCAAATGAAAAAATCCGTCTTATTGTTGAGTATGTTATTTGCACTAGTCTGGCAATTGCCGGCTCAGGATTTTACCGACTCCAAGGATTCTGACCCTGAAGCCACGGCCATACTCAAGCAATTAAAGGCTAAATACGACGCCTACCGTTCTATGGAGGCCGCTATTACGCTGGAAATCGAGATTCCGGAACAACCAAAGGAAGTACAGAAGGGGGCTGTCAGCAGAGCCGGGCAAAGCTACCGTTTTGCGATCGCCAACCAGGCTTTCATTTCCGATGGCCAAACTTTATGGATCGTTTTGGGCAACAACAAGGAAATACAGATCAATAACGCTCCGGAAGAGGGGGAAGCCACCGGTGGACTGAGTCCCCAGACGCTTTTTTCTTTTTACGAAGGGGATGATTTCGTGTATTACCTGACCAATGAAATGACGGAAAACGGCCGGGTCGTTCAGCAAATTGAATTCAAACCGCTGGATGAATACGCCGATTATTCCAAGCTCCGTATGACCATCGATAAAAATAAAAAGGAAATCATCCGGGTGAAGGCCTTTGGCAAAGACGGTACTCGCTATACCTTCTCCCTTGACAATCTCAACACGAATAAAACTTTTCCTGCCGGCTATTTTTCGGTAAAAAAGGAGGACTATCCGGGCTATACGATCGTGGATTTGCGATAAGGAAAATATGTATTCTCCCGAATTTCAACTAAAAGGTCCTGTAAGCGGATGCTAGAGATGACTCATGTTTTTATTCGATTTAAGGGATGACTCCTGTTTTTTATTTTTATTTACCACCAGGATTTCTATTTTTGATCATTCCATCAAAAATAGCTAATCATGATACGTAACATTCCATTCCTAACCGTGCTTATGCTTGCGATTATGGCTTGCACTCCAAAGACAGTAGATTACACACAATTGTCTGAAGAAAAACTGAATAAGGCAGCCGAAAAACTGGCCCAAGAATTCATCATCACTGACGGCCACGTGGATCTGCCTTACCGCCTCAACATCATCAATTTCCGTTTTACGAAGGAATTTATCGGTATCCCCATAGAAACCGACAAGGGCGATTTTGACTATAAAAGAGCCAAGAAAGGAGGCCTGGACGCCCCGTTTATGTCCATCTATATTCCCGCCAGCTATCAGGAAACAGGAGGCGCCAAAGCATTTGCCGATTCCCTGATTGAGATGGTATATGGAGTCGCCGCCAATCATCCCGACAAGTTTGCCGTGGCGTTTTCACCTGACCAGGTGGAAGAACATTTTAAAAAAGGCTTGATCTCCCTGCCTATGGGCATGGAGAACGGCGCCCCTATTGAAGATGATCTCGGCAATGTAGAATATTTCTTTAAAAGAGGCATTCGCTACATCACCCTGACGCATTCCAAGGACAACCAGATTTGCGATTCTTCCTACGACGATACCGGCACCTGGGGTGGTTTGAGCGATTTCGGACGAGAGGTCGTTAAAGAAATGAATCGCGTAGGCATCATGGTGGACATTTCGCACGTTTCCAATAATACCTTCTATCAGGTCGTGGAAATGACCAAAGCACCGGTAATCGCTTCCCATTCTTCCTGCCGGAAATTCACCCCCGGCTTTGAACGTAACATGAGCGATGATATGCTGAAAAAGCTGGCCGAAAACGGCGGTGTGATCCAGATTAATTTCGGCACCGGCTTCCTGGATGGAGCATTGAGAAAAAGCAGCTCCGAAAAAAGGAGCGAGCTTAATAAAATGCTGGAAGAGAAAGGCCTGAAGCCGGAAGATGAAGCAGCAAAGCCGATCATCGAAAAGTTTCGTGAGGAAAATAAAGACGCGCTTTACGCCGATGTCAAAAAGGTAGCCGATCATATTGACAATGTGGTGCAGGTAGCCGGGATCGATCATGTAGGCCTCGGGTCCGATTTTGACGGGGTAGGTGATTCTTTACCTACCGGGCTGAAGGATGTCTCTCAATATCCAAACCTGATCGCCGAATTGCTCAGACGCGGGTATTCTAAAGAAGATATTCGCAAGATCTGCTACGCCAATGTATTCCGGGTATGGAGACAAGTGGAGCAAGTCGCCCAGCAACTCCAGCAACCCGGCGAATAAAAAATGAACTAATAAAAAAATAAACCAATAACAATGAGAAGCTACCTTATTTTCTTGCTGGCCTTTTTTGCTTTTACCAGCCTGAAGGCCCAGGAAAACGACACGACGATCTATGTAGTAGCCGAAGAACCACCGCGCTTTCCGGCGTGTGAAAAGCTTGACACGACCCTGGCTGTAAAGCAGCAATGCGCCCAGCAGACACTATTGGCTTTTGTTTATCGCAACGTGGCCTATCCTTTGGAAGCCCGCCAGAACGGCAACGAGGGTCAGGTAGTGGTGTCTTTTGTAGTGGAAAAAGACGGCAGCCTGACGAATTTGAAAGTACTCAGAGACATAGGCGGCGGCTGCGGACAAGCGGTGCTTGACGTCATTCAGCTGATGAATGAAGCATCCGTCAAATGGGTGCCCGGAAAAAACAAAGGAGCAGTAGTGCGGACCCGTTACACGCTTCCGGTCAAATTTGAGTTACAAGAAGCCCCTCCTTATACACTTGTAGACGGCGACAGTGTCTACACCAAGCTGGACACACCACTTGAATTTGAAGAAGGAGGCGACCAGGCTTTGATCGAGTTCATCAACGAGCGGCTTGAATATCCTAAGATCGCGAACGACAGCTGCCTCGTCGGCGCTTTTGATGTTCAGATACTGGTGAATCCTGACGGTGTCGTTAAAGTACTGAACCTGACTGACTACAACAATCTCGGCTTCGACTTCTGGTCGGCCGTATCGGATGTAGTGACCTCTACTATTGGCAAATGGAAACCGGCCACTTATCAGGGCAGAAATGTACCGGCGGCTTTTGACCTGACTTTGAACTTTACACCTCAAGCGGAACATTGCAAAGCCATTGTCAGCGATTACGAAAAAGCGCTCCAACTCGCGAATGACGGGGTAGCGGCTTTTAATGAAGGAAACACCGAAGAAGGCATCGGCTTGCTGAGTCAGGCTGTGGATTTGTTTCCCGAAAATGGAAGTTTCAGGTTAATGCGTGGACAAGCCTATTTGGATATGCAGCAATATCCGGAGGCTTGTGAAGACTTGACCAAAGCACAGGAGATCGCTCTGATCGACTGGTTTAAAGGGATACTGCCTGTAATTTGCAAAAAAGAATAAAAAAAAGCCCCCGCAGCTGCGGGGGCTTTTTTTTATTCTTTTTCTTTACCGATAACGGTATTATCGGGAATAAAGCACTTCTTTTTCAATACGATAATGCCATCGCGAATACAGTAGGTGTCGGATTCAGCATCCTCCAGATCTTCTCCCCCGATGATGGTCACGTTATCACCTACCCGGCAATCTTTATCAACGATAGCGTTTTTGATGAAGCAATTTTCGCCTATACCCATCGGCGCATCGTCGCGATTCTCGATTTCTTCGATCGTTTCGTAGTAATCATTACCCATCACGATGGAATCGATGATCTCTGTTCCTTTACCGATACGAGAGCGGATACCGACAATGGAGTTTTCGATCTTTTTGGCGTGGATGATGCTTCCTTCAGCCAGCACTGAATCCTGGAGCGTGGTGCCGAAAACTTTAGAAGGCGCCAGCATCCGCGGACGGGTGTAGACCGGATTGCCGGCATCGAACAAATTGAATTCAGGAATATCTTTTGACAGCGCAATATTGGCTTCGAAAAAGGAAGCGATGGTTCCGATATCCGTCCAATAGCCTCCGAAGGGAAAGCTGGCTACTTTGTAGCCTCCTTTAATAGCCGCCGGAATGATCTCCTTGCCGAAATCGGTCGCATCCGGGTAGTCTCTGAATAATTTTTCCAGAAAGTCCGCCTTAAAAATATAAATCCCCATCGAAGCCAGGTAGACTTTTCCTTCTTTGGCATATTTTTCTTCCACAGGAGACTCCCACGGACCCAGTTCGTCCAAGGCAGGTTTTTCGGTGAAGCTTTCGATGAAGCTGTTTTCATTCACCTTCATGATACCGAATCCCGGAGCATCTTTTGCAACTACCGGGATGGTGGCGATGGTCAGATCCGCGTCCTTTTTGTAATGGAAGTTACCAAGTTCCTGAAAATTCATCTGATACAACTGATCACCGGAAAGAATGAGGATGTATTCGTATTTGTGATTGACCAGGTGATGCATGGACTGGCGCACGGCATCTGCGGTGCCCTGAAACCACTTATCGGAAGTATGTGTTTGTTCGGCAGCAAGGATATCTACAAAGCCGCGGGTAAAGCTATCGAAGTGATAAGTATTTTTGATGTGGGTATTTAGCGAGGTAGAATTGAACTGCGTTAGTACAAACATGCGTTTCAGCCCCGAGTTCAGACAATTCGAGATGGGAATGTCGATTAAGCGGTATTTACCGCCGATGGGAACGGCCGGTTTGGAACGTTGACTCGTTAATGGATACAGGCGCGATCCGACCCCGCCTCCTAGGATAAGGGAAATTGTACTCATGTTGATGACCATAATGTTCGATTTGTTTGTACTGCAAATATGATATTTAACTAAAGAGGTTGTTTCAAAAGTCAACAGGCCTGCCTGCCGTCAGACACGGGCAGATGCGGCTAATAATCTTCTTTTTCATTTGACCCTGAGGTCAAATATTAGACTTGTTGCGAAGCAACTTTAGTAGAAGGTAGAAGGTATTAGGTAAAATACAACCAAAAAAGGTATCTATTTGTCCATTTCAGCCAGAAATCTTTCTACTTTCTACCATTTACCATCTACACCTAGGTTGCATCACAACTTAGGTTATTTAGATAGCTGATCATAGATCTGAATATACTCCTGAGTTGATTTCTCCCAGGAAAAATCCACCGCCATGATCCGGGCTCTTACTTTTGCCAATGCTTCTTTATCCTGAAACAGTTCATAGGCCCTGTAGACGGCGTGATGAGCGTCCCCTACAGTAAACTGATCAAAGCGGAAACCCCGGCCGGTATCTCCGGGGGAAGCCATATCGATTACTGTATCTTTTAATCCGCCTACGGTGCGAACGATAGGTATCGTACCGTAGCGCATAGCGTACATTTGGTTCAACCCACAAGGTTCTACCCTGGACGGCATGATGAGAAAATCCGATCCCGCATATAATTGATGCGCTAAGCCTTCATTGTATTCGAGGGCTACGTCCAGACGTCCGGGAAAACGCCCTTTGAGATATTGCAGTTCCTGATGAATGGACAACTCACCTGTTCCAAGTATAAGAAAAGCCACTTGAAGGCCACTTTCCAATACCTGGCGAATTAGTCCGGGCAGGAGATCAGCTCCTTTTTCCCGTCTCAATCTTCCTATAAACGTGATGACCGGCAGTTTTTTATCGAAGTTGAACGTTCTCAATAGCGTATCTTTATTGCCGGATTTGAATATTGGTACATCATCGGCAAAAGGATGAGCGATGTAAGTATCAGCAGCGGGGTCCCAGACATGAGTGTCGATGCCGTTCAGAATGCCGTATGCTTTATGCCCTTCACTGCGAATTAAGCCTTCCAGCCCGTTGGAAGACGTTTTCAACTCCTCCAGATAAGTCGGAGAAACGGTCGTCACCCGCCAGGAAGTTTTAATAGCAGTAGCCAGCGGATTGATGGTATTGGCCCAGTCGAGCAGGCCCCGGGCGTTGGCATCGAAAAAAGGCAGCAAATGCATTTTATTCCAGGAATAAGCCCCGTGATATTCCCCGTTATGGATGGTAAAAACCGTGGAAATGCCAGACAGCATCTTATAATCAGGGCTGTGTTTGATCAGAAAGGGCACTAATCCGGTCATATGATCATGACAGTGAAGGATCTCGGGTCTTTCCTGCATGTCCCTGACCCATACCAGAACTGCTTCCTGGAAGCAAATAGAACGTTCGATCTCATCACCGAAGTTGGTGCCGTCTTCGGCCTGATACACTCCGGGGCGGTCAAATTTGGTCGGAATATTGGCTACGAATAGAGGATAATCCAGTTCCGCTCCCATCACCCTTTCGATGGTAAAGGGAATCATGGCTCGATACAAACGAAAAGCTCCGCTGTGAACCGTAGCATATTGCTGATTATTGAGCCAGCGGGTCTGGTATTTGGGTATGATCACAGCTGTGGAACGTCCCATCCTGTCGAGGTATTTAGGGAGTGCTCCCACTACATCACCCAAACCTCCTGCCTTTGCTGCAGGATAACATTCAGGACTGATTTGAAGTATTTTCATCTTGTCTTCGGCCTGTTTAAAGTGTAGGTTTCATCTGGAAAGTAAAAGTCTACTATAATCTATGCTTAAAAGCTGGATCAAAAGGAGATTTCATCATCCACTTCTTAATCCAAATCCACTTTTTCCAATCGTTTCCAGGAAAAATGAAAACTTTTTCTTAAAAAAGAACGGAAAAAATAAAATTCATCCGGCAATGCCATGCATTAAGGTGCTTTTAATACCGCCTCTACGGGCGGTCATATGCATGCGTATCTCATCTGATTAAAAATAAAAAAAGGTAGAAATGTTACACACATTTTCTACCTTTTTATTTTTTTAATTTTCTTTAGCCTTTTCGCGCTTCTCCTTTTCCAATTGTTTCACTTTGCTCGGATTAAGACGGGATTTGCCATAGGATCCTCTGATGCGCTTTCCTTTCTTTGACCTTTTGTCTCCTTTTCCCATTTTTTGTGTGATTTTAATTCGAAAATAAAAACTTGGGCAAAGGTAAAAAATAGTGCCGGGTATTGGGAATGGAGTATAAAGAAATTGAATGGCTAAGCTTCTATAGGCGGAGTATGCTTAAGGCGTTCTGTTTGGGCCTTTAGGAATCGATGATATAAAAATTCAATTTTTTGATTATTTTTTCCCAAAAAACAACATTATGGGATTTCGCTCTTTCCTAATCAAACCATACGCCAAATACATTGCCCGCTCCATCGAAAAGTGGTCTGCAGAAGCGGTGAAGGCTCAGGAGAAAATATTCAGGGATTTAATATCCTCGGCCAGACATACCAAATTTGGACAGGATCATAGCTTTGATAAGATACATTCCTACAAAGCGTTTACCGATCTTGTACCCATTCGGGATTACGAAGGCTTGCGCCCCTACGTCGACCTGATCAAGGAAGGGCGCTCTGATGTGCTTTGGAAAGGCCGTCCCCAATATTTGGCCAAAACCTCCGGCACCACCAGCGGTGTCAAATACATCCCGCTGACCAGGGAAAGCATGCCCAATCATTTCGGAACCGCCCGCAACGCATTGTTCAATTACTATGCCCGCACCGGAAAGGGAAAATGGCTGGATGGAAAGATGATCTTCCTTTCAGGCAGCCCGGAGCTGACAAAAGTCGGCGGTATACCCACCGGTCGACTTTCCGGCATCGTTAACCACCAGGTGCCTGCCTGGCTACGCACCAACCAACTCCCTTCTTACGAAACCAACTGTATCGAAGACTGGGAAATCAAGCTTGAGCGTATCGTTGATGAAACCATTAACGCCAATATGACCCTCATCAGCGGTATTCCGCCCTGGGTACAGACGTATTACGAGCGCCTGCTGGATCGTTCCGGTAAAAAATACATTAAAGACCTTTTTCCCAACTACTCCGTTTTCGTTTATGGCGGCGTGAATTTCGAACCTTATCGAGCTGCTCTAGAAGGCCTGGTCGGCAAGAGGCTGGATAGTGTAGAAACTTATCCTGCTTCGGAGGGATTCATTGCCTTCCAGGACCGCCAGGACGACAAGAGCTTGCTGCTCAATGCCAACTCCGGTATCTTTTTCGAATTTGTCCCGGCGGAGGAAATCTTCAATGACCACCCTACGCGCTTGTCTCTGAAGGAGATCGAATTAGGTGTGAATTACGCCCTGCTGATCAACAGCAACGCCGGATTGTGGGGATATAATATTGGCGATACCATAGAATTCGTATCCAAAGACCCGTACCGCATCCTGGTCACCGGGCGGATCAAACACTTCATCTCCGCTTTTGGCGAACACGTGATCGGCAAGGAGGTAGAACAGGCAATGCTTACTGCAGCCCGGGAGATGAACGTCAGGGTCATTGAATTCACCGTCGCCCCTCAAGTCAATCCACCCGAAGGCGGAACGCCCTACCACGAATGGTTCGTAGAATTTGATCAGGCTCCTGAGAACTTGATAGCCCTGGCCTCCAGGGTGGACGAGCTCATGATCCGGCAAAACATCTACTACGAAGACTTGATCAAGGGGCAGATTTTGCAACCGTTGAAGCTCAGGCCCCTCAAGACCGGCTCCTTTCGGGAGTACATGAAAACACAGGGCAAGCTGGGCGGCCAAAACAAAGTACCCCGTTTGTCCAACGACCGCAAAATCGCGGATGCATTGAGTGGTTTTGTGCTTTGAGTAACACTCGTAACCCTCCAGGTATTTCGGGTCCGCTTTTGTCCTGTGGAAAACTTGCCTAGACCTCAGAGGTCTTAAAGACCTCTGAGGTTGATTTTTTCAAAAAAATCAAAAAACCTTCAAAAACCCCTTATAATCAATTATTAATCAATTTTTTATATAGTGTTAAAAAAATCACAGACCTCGTAATGATTGTCCGCTTTTGTCCTGTGGAAAACTTGCCCAGACCTCAGAGGTCTTTAAGACCTCTGAGGTCTAAGAACCCAACCATTTAATAGTGACACACCGTCTGTAGAATAAAAAGAACCGATATGAGAACGATCCCATTTGTAACCCTACTAAGCACATTACTTTTCCTGGCCTGCGAAAAACAGGAGGTGGAAGCGCTGGAAACGCCAATGACCACTGCATCTTGTGAAAACTGTGTGCGCCTTAATGACCTGAAAGTCGGCCAGGTCAGCTTTTTCAAGAAATTCAAAGGCACTTCTGTTTATCATGATGAAAACCCGGAAATACTTTATCTGGAAGACACACTCCGACTGGAAGTCACAGCTCAAAACGGAATGGTATTCACGCTTAAGGAAAACTTAACTTCTAATCCAGAGGAAACCTGGCAATATAATATTCGTGTAGAAAAATCAGGATTTGCCTTTGTCAAAGCGAAAGAATACTTCGTCTCCAACTTGTTCAGCAACAAAAATATTGGCTCCACTTTCATGCCTTTCGAGCTAAAGGAAGCGCCGGAGGCTCAAATGAAGGGCTGGTACATTTTTGACGAGTGCGACCTCAAGCCTTGCTTCTATTTTATTGAACAATTTAATGATACCGGCGAAAAAGTGAATGTCTACCTGGATTACTCCCCCATGGCCTACGACGGCAACGGCTTCTATGCCCTTTATAATGAGGAGCTTATTTTCCGTACGTTAAGCGTAGGCGCCTGGACGGGTGAGGCAGAAGGCTGGGATTTGATCCGATAGGCTTGTTGAGGATTCCGTTAATTTATTGTATTTTTGTTTTATGGGTTTATCACAAAAAATACTGCCGAATTATACTTATACTGACTATTGTCAATGGGAAGGGCGTTGGGAGTTGATTGAAGGCATCCCTTACGCGATGTCGCCAATGCCTTCGCCAAAGCATCAGTTTATAGCCAATAACCTTGGCGCTGAATTTCGTTCAGCCCTCAAAGATAAAGATTGTCATTGTCAGGTTTATCAACCTATTGATGTCAAAATCACAGAAAACACGGTGGTTAATCCGGACGCCCTAATTGTTTGCGATCCTATTACCAAGCAGTACCTGGATTTTCCGCCCGTACTCGTCATTGAAATCTTATCTCCTTCTACTCGTTTAAAGGATACCCATACCAAGTTTGAGCTTTATCAGGACTTTGGAATCCAATATTACCTCATAGTGGATCCGGAAGAGAAAATAATAACTACTTATCAGCTGAAGGAGGAAGGGAAATACGAAGTCAGGCCGGATATGAAAAGCTTCGAGCTAAAGGATAATTGTACCATATCACCGGATTTATCGAATATCTGGTAAGGTCATCGGCTTCTGACCGTTTCCAGTTGAAATATATCATCCCATCGATTGACGATTGACAGCTTTTTTAAAAAGTGACAACTGTATTTTGAAAAAAGTATTCATTTTTTCAAAAAAGCCAGTCTTATGAAAAACAGCACGCCACTCTTTACCTACCTAAGCGCTTTTTTATTACTTATCATCCTTTGGAGTTGTCAGTCGCCCAGTGGCCAAACCTCCCAATTGATCAATCAAGAAATCATCTCAGAAGACGGAGAGCCGATTTTAGTAGGTCAACTTGACCGCTCCGCCTGGGAGAAGGAAGCCTACCGGTATTGGTTTGCCACCGAATACGAAGGGTACGAATTGGATAAAAACATCCTCTCCGGCGTCCAGGCTGCATCTGAATCGCTGGACATCCTGATCTTTATCGGCACCTGGTGTTCTGACAGCCAGCGCGAAGTGCCTCGTTTTTACAAAATACTGGATTTCCTGGAATTCAATATGGATCGACTGCAGGTTATCGGCCTCGATGAACATCCTGATCGCAGGAATACAAGCCCGCAGCACGAAGAAGTAGGTTGGGATATTCAATACGTCCCTACTTTCATCATCCTCCGGGATGGAAAAGAATTAGGACGGATCTTAGAAACGCCCGTGGTTAGCCTGGAGGCCGATTTAGCCAAAATTTTAAGACAGGAAGAAAAAGCCGTATCTCTTAAATAGCCACAAAAAAAGCAAAAACTTCAGGAATAGCCCTGAAGAAAATACTGGAATGGTCTTCTCCAGGGTATTCCTTGAATTCAAAATTTTTCAACTTCTTTTTGGATGATTCCAGGGCATTCGGATCAGCCGGAACGACCTTATCGTCGGCGCCATGATAAAAACGAACCGGCATACTTGCCGCTTTTGCCGATAGATCATTCATACCCCCAGCCACCCAGAGGCCGCCGGCTATCGGCGCCAACGCTTTATACAAATCCGGATGCTTCAGCCCGATCAGCATGGTTCCGCCGCCGCCCATGGAGTGGCCGGTGAGAAAAACTTTGTCTTCTCGCACAGGATACAGGGACATGACGATCCGGGTTACATCTATCACATCTTCTTCCGCCGCATTTTGATAGCCCAGGTTGGCTTCTCTGCCTTTAGGAGTGACCATTATAAAGCCATACTGTCTTACTCTTTGCTTTACAACATTATTTGAAGACTGGCGATCGCCATAGGCATCCATGATCGTATTTTCATCCCCACTACGACCATGCAGCCCAACGACCAGCGGATGTTGCCTGGACAAGTCCAGGCTTTCGGGAATGTATAACCGGAATGGCTGCAGGCTATTGTCGACCTCGGATCGATAGGCCAGGTGCATATCGCCTTTTCTATTCTGGAAAGGAGGTTTTCCTGACTCCAGGTCGGCCAGCAGGGATTCCGCCAGGTTAAGGTTTTCTTTAGAATTGGGCACCCTTTTCAGGGCCTCCGCCTTTGATTGCTCTTTAAAAGCTTTTTGCACATCATCCAGTATGTAGGAAATGCTGCTGCGAGCTAGTCCGTTACCGGTATTGCTCTTTTCCTGGGTGGCCGGCAGCTTGTCGTAACGGTCTTTCACCAAGCCCCACTGCGCTCTGAGGTTTTGCAATTCGGGCGGAAATTCCGTGACTTCCGAGACCGGCACCTTGGAAGAACGAGTCTGGACGGGCCGGCTGGAACTGCTGCTGGATACACAGGCACTGAGCGTGATGAGGGTAAGTAACAGATTGTATGCAATGAGATTTTTCATGGTTTTGGAATAAATATATTTATGGAAAATAGACATCGATTGATGAAAATGTCATCTCACTCATCCACAAGCAGTCAGGTAGATTTGCCTGTTGGAAGGCTAATGGGCGAGTAAACCGACTTTTTATACAACCCCATGTTTTAAACTGTTCTGCACTTTTTTTATTTTATCTTTGAGCTTGGAAAAATCTAACACACGTCATGATAGAAAAGATCAAAGCACTCGAAAAATTATCCCATCATTTGGAACCCCAAAAAGACTTACGCGACCACTGGAACCAACAGGTCAAACAGTATGCAGATCATTTCCTTGATGTGCGCAATCCGGAGAAAACCTATAAAGAAGATGCTGGTACTGCTGCGCAGCTTGAATTTAAAAATACCCCCCGGTCTATAGAAGAACTGATCTCTTTTGTACAGAAAAATGTAGACGACACCGGTATTAATCCGGCCTCCAGCCGTCACTTCGGTTATATCCCCGGTGGTGGCTTATTCACGACGGCGCTTGGTGACTACATGGCGGCCAGCACTAACCGTTATACAGGCATTTCTTTTGCCAGCCCGGGAGGTGTCCGTTTGGAAAATCACCTGATCCGGTGGATGTGTCAAATGATGGGATATCCGGATACTGCCCTGGGTAACCTTACCTCTGGAGGTTCTATCGCAAATATGATCGGTATTGTCACTGCCAGAGACCATGCCCAATTGAAAGCAGTGGACTATCCCAAGGCATGTATTTACCTTACCCAACACACCCATCACTGTGTCCAAAAATCTTTGAAGATCGTCGGCCTGGCCGAGGCGCCGGTCAGGTACATCGCTGTCATGGAGGACATGAAAATGGATCCTGAGGCCTTGGAACAACAAATTCGGCAAGACCTCGACCAGGGTTTCATTCCTTTTCTGGTCGTAGGCTCCGCCGGCACCACCAATACCGGCGTGATCGACCCCTTGGATGCCCTGGCGGATGTAGCAGAAAAGTATAAGCTCTGGTTTCATGTTGATGCCGCCTATGGAGGCTTTTTTATGCTTGTGGATGACCTGAAAGCCAAGTTCAAAGGCATTGAAAGGTCGGATTCCATTACCATCGATCCACACAAGGGGCTATTCATATCCTACGGCCTGGGGGCGATTCTGGTGAAAAACGTGAAAGCGCTGCTCAAATCCCATCACTACACGGCGGATTATATGCAGGATGCCCTGACTGCGGACCAGGAGATTTCACCGGCAGATGTATCTCCGGAATTGACAAAGCACTTCCGGGGCCTTCGGATGTGGCTGAGCATGCACCTGTTTGGGCTGGATGCCTTAAAAGCTGCCATTGAAGAAAAAACCTGGCTGTGCCGGTATTTCTATGAAAAAATCCAGGAACTGGGCTTTGAAGTAGGGCCGCCACCGGAACTTTCCGTGATGATCTACCGCTACCTGCCGGAGGAGGGCGACCCCGACCGTTTCAACCAAGCTCTGGTCAATTTTGTACAACAAGATGGACGCGTATTCGTCTCCAGTACCATGATCAAGGGTGAATTCTGGATAAGACTAGCCGTAATGAGCTTCCGAACGCATCTAGAAGAAGTGCAGCTCTGTCTTGATATCTTAAAAAGCGGGGTAAAAAAGCTTGCCGCACAACCCGTTCAATAGCGTAAAAATGTTCGCATGGCCCACAACCCCAAAACCGGACCTGGCAATAACCACCAGAATAGGTATTGGGGCGCCTCTTGCATCTGATTCAATAGTTCGATGCTGAAAATGGTGATGAAAAAACCGATCGAATTGACAATAGTCAACGCTGAACCCGTAAATTCCTTCGGTGCCGTCAAAGCAACCAGCGTTGAAAATTGGGGGGAATCCCCGACCACGACAAAACCCCAGAGGAGCAGAAAACCGATCAGCAGGGGAAAAACAGGATATTGCAGTAAAAAGGGAGAGACCAAACAACTCAGGCCGGAAATCAGCAGCATCAGGAAGGCTACCTTGCCGCTTCCTATCTTCAAAGAGGCATAACCGCCTAAAATGCATCCAGCCGTTCCCATCGCGATGATAAAAAAGGACCAGAAAGAGACATCAAATGCAATAGAGTGATGTGCGGACTGATAAGTGCTCAGCACAAAAGGAACAAAAGCCCAGAACGCATACAATTCCCACATATGCCCGAAATAACCGAAAGCAGCCGAGCGGAAATCTTTGACCTGGAATATCTTTATAATGGCCATAGGGTCAAAACCCTGGCTTCTTCGCCGAAAAGGCCCGTCAGGTACTAACAAAAATATAGCCAGCCCGCCTGTAACCGATAGTCCCGACACCGTCATCAAGACATAAGACCAAGGCAAGCTACCCAAACTGAATTTCACCAGATGCGGAAAGGCGGTTCCCAAGACCAACGCTCCCACCAGATAGCCCAGCGCTTTACCCAATCCCTTTTCAAACCAATCCGCCGATATTTTCATCCCTACCGGATAAATACCCGCCAAACAAAGGCCTGTAAGGAACCTCAATACCAGTATGGCGGCAAAACCATTGGCCAGCAAATAAATAGAGACATTAAAAATCGCCCCTAGCAAGGCACAGATAAAAAAGACCTTCGACGGTGAGAAACGGTCGGCGATTAGAAAAAAAGCAAAGATTAGCGTCCCTGCAATAAAACCCAGCTGCACGGAGGAGGTAATCGCGCCCAAAGATTCCGGCGCCAGATCAAAAGCCTCCTGCAGATCAGGCAAAACCGCATTGCCGGCAAACCAAAGCGAGGTGCCGGCAAATTGAGCGAAAATGATGACGGGTAGGATGTACCAGGGGCGAAGCGTGCTCATAAAATGTTAAGTTATATTGCGCTTCGCCCAATATAACCTAATATCTTAATAATTCCGCTATAGCTTTCGCCACCTTCTCCTTGGACGGTATCATCGTCTTTTCAAGGGTCGCATTTAACGGAATGGCCGGCATATTTTCAGAGCCCATGGTCCGGACTGGAGCGTCAAGGTATTCAAAGCAATTTTGCTGAATACGGGCAGCAAGGCTTTGAGCGAAGGTATTATTGACCGGTTCTTCTGTCACCACGAGGATCTTACCGTGCTTTTTGGCCGCTTCATAAATATAGTCCTCATCCAATGGAAAAAGCGTGCGCAGGTCAATGACTTCTACCTGTTTGTCAAATGTTTTAGCGGCATTGTAGGCCCAGTGAACACCCATGCCGTAAGACACCACCAAAAGCGATTTTCCTTTATGGATCATTTCTTCACTTGCTTCGATGACCGAGCGGGCTTTTCCAAATGGCAAAATGTAATCGCTGGCCGGTTCTACGCTCTTGGCAGCGGCGGAATCCAGCGCTTTTGACCAGTACAAGCCTTTGTGCTCCAGGATAACTACAGGATTGGGATCATAATAAGCTGCTTTCATCATGCCCTTCAGGTCGGCCCCGTCACAAGGATAGGCGATCTTGATGCCCCGGATATTGGTCAGCACAGACTCCACGCTGCTGGAATGATAAGGACCTCCGCTTCCGTAAGCGCCGATCGGCACTCTAATGATCGCACTCACCGGCCATTTTCCATTAGATAAATAGCAGGAGCGACTAACTTCGGTGAACAACTGATTCAATCCCGGCCAAATGTAATCGGCAAACTGCACTTCTACGATGGGCTTCAATCCTACCGCCGACATACCGACCGTACTTCCTATGATGAAAGCTTCCTGAATAGGAGTATTGAATACCCGGTCATCGCCAAATTTCTGGGCCAGGGTAGCCGCCTCACGGAACACTCCTCCCAACCGGCCACCTACATCCTGCCCATACAACAAACATTCCTTGTGCTCACGCATAAGCTCTTCCACCGCATGAAGCGCACAATCCACCATTACCACTTCCTTTCCGTTCTCCGGGCGGCGAGTCCCGATTTCTTCTTTGACCGGTGTCTCTGCAAAATCGTGAGTAAACAAATCTTCAGGTCGGGGGTCTTCCGCTTGTTTGGCCTTTTCAAAATCCTCCAGGACCTTGGCTTTTACCTCTTCTTCTATTTTTTTCAGTTCCTCTTCAACAAAGCCATCTTCGAGTAACTGATCTCTCAGCTGCGGATAAGGATCTCTTTTCTGGTGATCTTCCAGGTCGTCACGGTACCATTCTTTTCTTACCCCTGATGTATGGTGATTCAAAAGTGGCACTTTAGCATGCACCAGAAAAGGCCTGCGTTCTTTTCTGATCTTTTTCAACACCTCCTGGATGGTCTGGTAGGCTTCGTAGAAGTCGCTTCCGTCGATACTGATCGCTTCCAGGCCGTGAAAACCCTGGGCATACTCGGCCGCATCCTGGGCGCGAGTCTCTTCTGCATTGGCTGAGATGTCCCAGCCGTTGTCCTGGACCAAATAAAGGATGGGTAACTGCTTCAGAGTCGCCATTTGGAAAGCTTCTGCGACTTCTCCTTCCGTTACAGAGGCGTCACCCAGAGAGCAAACGGCTACCGGAGCATCTTTTCCATAATCGGGACCTAAGCCCTGCAATTCGCGATATTGTAAGCCCATGGCCACCCCGGTAGCTGGGATCGCCTGCATGCCGGTGGCGGAAGATTGATGAGGGATCTTGGGTTTATCGTCATCTTTGAGGCTGGGGTGAGAGTAGTAAGTTCGTCCTCCTGAAAAAGGGTCTTCCCTTTTCGCCATCAATTGCAACATTAATTCATAAGGTTCCATGCCAATGCCGAGCAGCATGGCGTCATCCCGGTAATAGGGCGCTACAAAGTCCTGCGGCTTTAATTGCAATGCCAGCGCCAACTGCACCGCCTCATGTCCGCGAGAAGTCGCATGCACATATTTGGAAACAAATTTGAAGTTGTCTTCATATACCTCGGCCATCGTCTTAGCGGTCGCCATCAAACGGAAAGCTTTGGTTAATACTTTTTTGCTGATATTGGATTTGGTCTTTATCATTGGTCTGTATTTGGTATTTGGTATTTGGTTGTTGGTTGTCGACAACTATGTACCTTTATTCTTGAATTCCTCGATCGCATTCACAGTAAAATCGCTCAGCACCAACTTCCCGCTCATCTCCGCCCTCTTCTCCAGCAGTTCACCCCAGTGTTCGGCGCCTTCCCAGAACGTCTTTTTCAATAAGCGCATCGCCTCGGGATTGGATTGGACTAGTTTTTTGGCCAACACATCGATGGCTTTATCCATGGCTTCTGCCGTTTCAAAAACATCGGTGTACAAGCCCTTTTGCAGCGCCCAATCTGCCGACTGCCATTCGGTGGCGTTGATAGCCAGCTGTGTCATGCCTGAAGTGCCCACCTTGCGTTCCACGGCCGGGCCAACGACGAAGGGGCCGATGCCGATAGCCAGCTCGCTGAGTTTAATGGAAGCGAACTTTGTAGCCAGGCAGTAGTCAGTAGCGGAAGCCAGTCCTACCCCACCCCCGACCGCTTTGCCCTGGATGCGGCCGATGATGAATTTCGGGCACTTTCGCATGGCGTTGATCACGTTGGCAAAGCCCATGAAAAACTGCTTGCCTTGTTCGAAATTCTTTATAGAGATCAGCTCATCGAAACTGGCTCCGGCGCAGAAGGTACGCTCTCCCCCACTCTGGAGGACGATCACTTTTATCTGTTCGTTCTCTCCCGCCTGACGGATTGCCTCCGCCAATTCGGCCAGCAGTTTGCCAGGCAGTGAATTGTGAGAAGGGTGAAAAAATTCGATGGTTCCTACCCCTTCCTTTATTTCTGTTCTGACGTGTCCAAGCAAGGTTTTCTCTGTCATTGATGTTTCATTTTTACCATGGTTAGGATCGTTGCGATGGCCACTGTCTCATCCGTCTCATCATATACCTCGACCATCCATTTGACGATACCTTTTCGAATATCTTCCTCATCGCGTTTCTCCTGAGCCGTTTTTTGTTTAACCGTCAGTTTTACGCCAATGGTCATGCCAGGATAGACCGGTTTGGTAAAGCGGCACTCTTCGAGGCCGTAATTCAGCAGGACGGGCCCTTTTCTGGGCTCCACGAACAAGCCGGCGGCTTTGGAAAGCACCCAATAGCCGTGCGCTACATTTTTTTCGAAAATGGTGCCGTCCAGTGAGGTGGCGTCCACATGCGCATAGAATCGATCGCCGCTGACGTTGGCGAAGTTGATGATGTCCGTTTCTGTGACGGTATGTTTGGCGGTAATGAGGGTATCGCCAACCTCCAGTTCTTCGAAATACTTCATAAAAGGATGGAGGATATCTTCTTTTTGTTTGGCGCCGTATTGATATTGGTTGGTCAATGCCGTGATCATGGTCGGATGGCCTTGTATGGCGGTACGTTGCAAATAATGCTTGACGCCTCTGACGCCGCCCATTTCTTCGCCGCCTCCGGCGCGGCCCGGACCACCATGTGTCAGCAACGGCATAGGCGAGCCGTGCCCGGTGCTTTCTTTGGCGCTTTCGTCGTTCAGGATCAAAATACGGCCGTGGAAGGGCGCCGATTCCATCACGTAAGTTTTGGCGATACCGTCGTTCGCTGTAGCGATGGTGCTGACCAGTGAGCCCTTTCCCATATTAGCCAGTTCGACTGCTTCTTCGAGATTGCGATAAGGCATGATGGTGCTGACCGGCCCGAACGCTTCCACCTCGTGGGAGCCGGTCTTATGGAAAGGATCCTCATTCAGAAAGACGATGGGCGAAAAGAAAGCCCCTTTGTCTTTTTCGGCTCCGGTCACTTCGAAATTATCGAGATCGCCATAAACGATAGAAGAATGCCTGGCTAGTTCCTGTACACGGCGGCGCACTTCCTCCTGCTGGGATTTGGCTACAAGGGCGCCCATTTTCACACCTTCCACCTGAGGATCGCCGATGACAGTTTGTGATAACAACTTACCCAAAGCGATCTGCACGTCTTCCAATAAAGCCTCCGGCACGATCACCCGGCGGATGGCCGTACATTTTTGTCCACATTTGACGGTAATTTCTCTTCTGACTTCTTTGATAAAATGGTCAAAAGTGGGCGTGCCGGGCACTGCATCTTCTCCCAAAACTGCAGCATTCAGACTATCCGCCTCCATGTTGAAAGGCACGGCATTTTCGATAATGCTGGGATGTTGCTTAAGCATTTTTCCGGTGCTGGCTGAACCGGTAAAGGTCACCACATCCTGGGAAGTGACGGGGTCCAGAATGCCGATTCCTTTACCACAGACCAGTTGCAACGCCCCTTCCGGCAGAATACCGGATTCGATGATGTCTTGAACCATAGCCTCAGTAAGGAAGGAAGTCAGCTCGGAAGGTTTTATGATACAAGGCACACCGGCCAGGAGATTCACTGACATTTTCTCCAGCATTCCCCAGATCGGGAAGTTGAAAGCATTGATGTGAATGGCTACGCCATGCTTAGGCACCATGATGTGATGACCGATAAAAGTGCCTTCTTTAGAAAGTTTAGCAGCTTCCCCATCTACGTAAAAAGGCTCATCCTGGAACTGTCGGCGGAGGCTGGCGTAAGCGAAAAGCGTACCGATACCGCCGTCAATATCGATCCAACTGTCGGCCTTGGTGGCGCCGGTGCGATAGCTGACCGGATAATATTTCTTCCGGATGCTGTGAAGATGTAGAGCCAGTTTTTTTAACATCAACCCCCTTTCGTGGAAGGTCATTTTTCGCAGGGCAGGTCCCCCCGTTTTTCTTCCATAATCCATCATGGCGGCAAAGTCCAGTCCTTCACTGCTGCAGGTGGCGATCAATTCGCCTGAAATAGCATCATATTGAGGCTCTCCGCTTCCGTCATGAGGAAGCCAGCGGCCCATTACGTAATTTTGGGTCTTCATGTATAATTTGGTTATTCAGTTCAGTCTATTAAAAGAACATTTTCGCTACCCTGAGCGGTTGACCTGGAAGAACAGTTATTCCTTTTTTTGGAAAAACTAAGGGTATGAATTTGAGCCACCGGATGGGTGGCTCAGCATCATACATTACTATTAATACGTTGTATCACGAATGAATGTTCGTTTGCAAAAGTACGGAAATGAGGTCGGAATGCAAAGCCAAATGGTTGTTATGCTAAACATTTTACAGTTGGATGGTCATCATTTCCCGGGCGATGTTCATGCCGGCCTTTTCGATGTCGTTCACGGCTTCGCTATCAGCTTGTAAAACGGGATTGGTGTGGTTAAAATGTATGAAATAGATCTTGGCCTTTTCTTTTTCGGGAAGGTTTTGAAACAGTTGAAGGCTCTCTTCGATAAAGGGGTGGGGAATTTCGCTCATGTCGCGGCCAGGAATTTCGCCATTCTTGAAAAAAGAGCCGTCGAGGAAAGCATAGTCCACTTTTTGGATTTCTTCGACAATGCTTCGGTCCCACAACTCCCATTTGTCGATATCGGGTATGAAGAGGGCCGATTTTTCTGCGCCCGAAATTTTGTATCCCACCGTTTCGGAATATTCATCCCGGTGAGGCACGCGGAAAGGAGTGACTTGAAAGGTTTGGTCGAGAAAAATGGTCGAGTCTTTTTTTAAGGGCCGGATAGCTATATTTTCCAATTGGACTAATTGGCTCCAGGGACCGTTGGTTTCCAGGTAGGTTTTCATACGCGGCATGGCGTAAACCGGCATTTGGTAAGTACTCACTACTTCTCTTCCCAAATGCATCAATCCGGTGTAATGGCCGATGTGGGCGTGGGTGAGAAAAATACCGGATAAGGTGGTTTCCAGTTCATGCTCCAGTATATGCCATTGATCGGGGAAGTCTGGTGTGGCGTCAAACATCCAGCTTTTTCCTGATTCCGGATCGACCAGGGCCAGGCAGCTGACCATTTTTCTTTGATCCCGTTGATCCCAGACTAGTCGACAGCAATCTTTTTCGCAGCGGGCATGTGGGAAGCCGCCGTCCTGAGCGACGCCGAGGACGAGGAGGTGGGGGGAGTCATTTATTATTTGGTTATTTTTTATTCGATCATTTGTTGTTGAGGGATTTGTTTCCGGGCTTTGGTTGCAGGAAAATATTGGAAAAAGGAAGAGGAGAAAGAGCAGTTTTTTCATTTTTTCGAGTTTTGGGTTTTGGGTTCTGATTTCTGAAGCACTTTGATTATCAATGAATTATAATTTTATTGACACATTTATTTGAACTATCCCGGGTTTTTAGCAAAATTCCTGCTTTGTAAAATTCGTTTATTTCTTCACAAATGAAAATGTCCCTCACTCAACAAAATACCCAATCAAAACCCTACTTTTCAGATATGCAATCTCTTCAACGTTCAACTCCCGCCATATTTTTTATAAAAAAGCCGCCGCCAAAGGTTTACCCCCGCAAGCTATTGCACCTCAATTTCTTTCAATACTTTTTCTGACCAAACGCCATCATTGTCCAATACCCTAAGCCCTATACTGTATTTACCAGGTTCCGGAAAAATATAGTCAATCACAGGCTGGTCTATGGTAGTTGTGTAAAAACCAGCAATAAAAAACTCCCACTTCATGATTCTGCCTCCCCAGCGATGATCCATATCGTAGCTATCTGAAGCATTTAGCTGCACCTGATAAGGACCTAATTCATCTGTCTGGATGAGTTGGAGAACGCCCACAGGAGCTAAATTGTCAAAAACGAAAAAATGGATATCAATAGAGGAAAACAGGTCATTTCTATCCCTGACTTCTAAATTAAATTTTACCCTTCCCTTTCGTAAAGCCTCAAATTCTAACCTTCCTTCTTTTATTTTTGTAATTTCCACAAGTATATCGTTAATTATTTTTTCCTTGTACCGGAGTAATCCCTCCGTCAGGTTATTGACCCTCAACTCTCTCCAGGCTTCGTCGTCTTCAATAGTGAACTCCAGAATATAGAACGGATCCTGAGTGATCTTAATGCTGTCCATGATATTTTTTTGTCCATTGATCAAAAAGAGAGGTGGGTCACCTCCGTATGGCTCTGCTTCACAAGATACTAAGGAGAGCACAAGGAATAGTGCTGGACAATATCTACAAGCAAAGTATTTACCAAAATCAGCCATTTTTCTAGTTTTTCCTGAATAATTTGAATGCTTTCTTCTGATTGTTTCCGGTAATTTCAAGAACGTACATGCCTTCGGCGCTTAAATGGTCTCCCGCATGGATCACTTGCTGATGAACGCCCTCTTGTAACAGCCACTCCTGCTGATAGAGCGTTCGTCCCAACAAGTCCATTATGCGGACTTTGTATTGATCAGGTACTTCAACTTTCATGATCAGGACGACCTCTTCCTGGAATGGATTGGGGAAAACTATGGCTGCAAAGGCTCTAATTTCATTTGTTTGAGTGACGCCCTCTGCCTCCTGAAGACCCGGTAAGCTTGGCACCACTTCGACAAAGGCTTCTTTAACCTCCATAATGGTACAGCCTTCTTCATCTTTCACCTGCAGACTGACATCAAACGAGCCGAGAAGATTATAGAAATAGTAAGGCTCCGGCTGCGTACTCCAGCCGTTGTCGCCAAACTGCCAATAGTAGGAGTAATCATTCGATAATGCTACCGGATGAAATTGCACCACCCCGGCTTGCTCTACTTCATTATTAGGGCTCACCCCAAAATCAGCATTAGGGCCTTTCACAGCAACCTCAACCATCACCGGCTCTGAGAGGCAGCCAAACAGGTCGCTGCGGGCCGTGATCTGCCTTTCTGAACCCACTTCCTCGAGATTCAACCAGGGCCCTCTGCTCAAAACAGCGCCCTCCTCGTCGTACCATTCCGTGATGGCGCCTTCTTCTGCTTCACTCAAAATGAAGACATCCTCTCCGCCACAAACCGTGTCGCCGGGAAAAACGGATAAGACCGGCGGAATAATAGGCTGGGCCAAATTGAGGATCTCCACGCTGTCCGTAATAACGCCTCCTTCCCTGTCCGTCACCGTCAAATAGTACCAGCCTTCCTGTAGGTTGCTGACCTGGGCGGTATTTCCTCCATTGCTCCATTCGTAGATGTAAGGCCCCGTTCCACCTTCTATATCCGCATAGGCAAAGGCCAACTGGTCGGTGCTGCAATTCAAGTTGCGGCTGGTAATGGTCATGTAGAAAGATTCGGCACTGATCACCAGCGGATTCGATAAGCTACCGAGAAAGGAGTTGGGAGCAAATTCTTCTTTATCCTTCACCTCCAGCACCCTGTCATTATGCTGGTCATACACCCAAAAAGTCACCATTTCGCCTGCATCGATCTCCTCACCGTACACAAATAAGGAAATTAAATAGCGGTCCAGGCTCTGAACATATTTCGGCCGGCCCACTCCCCGGCAGCTGTTCCCGATAAAAGCGGCGATTTTGTCCTTTGGATTATTGGTCTCCTCCCCTCGTATGTGAAGCGAAACGGTTAAGATCATGCTACTTTGCGGGGGATAGTCGGAGGGGTTGACCATCCAGGTGGCGGTGTCTCGCGGGTCATCGACTACCTGGGCAGGAAGAGTGGCCAGATGAATGAAGGTAAAAAGGATGGGTAGATAGAGTATTTTGTTTTTCATTTTTCGGCATTTTTGGTTCAGGTATTCGGTGTATAAAAACTTAGGACCTGAACATTTTTATTATGTTTCCATCCCAAAGCCTTTTTTCACCACGAAGGCACAAAGGAGCACAAAGTTTTAAGATCTTAGTGCCTCTTAGTGTCTTTGTGGTGGAAAAAATATAAGTGCATAAATCTCAAGTGCTTTAATTTTTCTATCTCGTATATCAACTATTGTCTCACTACCTTATACAGCCCTCTCTCTCCTGCCTCGTTCTTAATTTCCACATAATAGGAACCGTCAGGCAAGGAAGCTGCAACGTCCAAAAGGATGGAATGCTTACCTGCATTCAGGTCCATTTTCTGCCGGCTGATCTCGCGCCCCCATTGATCCTTGAGCGAGATCCAGTAGGCATCTGCCCGGTGGATCACAAAGTTGACGTGCAGTATCTGGTGGAAGGGGTTCGGCGCGACCGTCCATTCGCTGAGCCAGACCGGCCATTGATCAGTACCGGTGGCGCTGCCTATTTGCAGGAAGCCTCTATGTGTGACCTCATTGGTACATCCGGATTCGTCGGTTACCTCAAGGGAAACATCATAGGTACCTGCTTGTGTGTAGATATGGATCGGCCTGACTTCCTCGCTTGTCGATCCGTCTCCAAACGACCAGCGGTAAAGGTGATCCGCTTGTTCTCCAATAACCGGGCTAAACCGAATCGTATCACCCGCTTGAGCCATTGGTTCGGCCAGGATCTCGAAGGAAGCGTCCGGCTGCTGAACCCTTATCTCTACTATTCCCCGATCGGAACGACATCCATGAATATCAGCCTCCAGGTATACCCGGCGATCTTTCTGCAAGTTGGTCAGCAGCAAGACCGCATCTTCACCGATCAGGTTTTCTTTTTCATCGTACCAGGAGAACGTAGCGGATGGTACCAGCGAATCGGCCATGAGGAAGGCAGATTCCCCTACACAAATCACCCCTTCTTCTGCCAAGCTGACCTTAGGTTGCATGGCTGACAAGTCAAATTCGCGGATGGTGACGCTGTCTTGTAACGCCTGACCGCTCGCATCGGTGATGGTGAGGACGTAGGTGCCTGCCGCCAGCCCATTCAGCTGCATATCTGTACTGCCGGTGCTCCACTGCACTTCGAAAGGCGCCGTACCACTCACAAACTCGGCGATGGTAATTCTGCCGCCGGGATCTTCTCTACAGTACAGGTCTTCAGCTACCAGGCGAGCCTTCGGCTTTGGAAGGTTTACCAGATGGTAAGGATCTGACATCTTGCCGATGATCGCATTATTCTGGTAGTTGAGTTGTTCTTCGTGCAAGTACACCTCTTTCCTGCTTGCATCATACAAGTAAATACTGACCTCTTCATTGGGCTCATTGCTGTAGATGAACAGACTGAGTTGGTATTGATCCAGGGCTTTGATGTACTCCAGCTCTGCCACACCCCGGCATTCCTCGCCCACAAAGGCGGCCACCCGATCGAGTGAATCCCTCGACATTTCGCCATCGATCAGGAGGTCGGCGATGACGATCATGGTATTGGCATAGTCGGCGGGATTGACGGTCCAGGTGCCGGCTTGTTGTGGCTGAGGTGTTTGGACCGGGCCAGATTTTTCTCTTACCAAGCCCATCGGTTTTGCCTTGGTTCCTTCACCGAAGGTCCAGGTGGTTGGATCGCTGACATAGAGTTGGTAAGCCCGATTGGGCTGTATATCAAAGTCTTTCAGCCAGCCGGCACTGCTGGAATATTCTGCAAAATCATCTTCATTATTATCCAAAGCCGAGCGGGTTACATAGATGTTGGCTGATCCTGGTAGATCCGTGAAGAAACTTTCATCCAGTACCTTCGCTTCCTGCGGAGGATATCCGATAAAGTGCCAGCCCTCATCTAAGGGCAGGTAATTCACATCTGCATCAGATCCAGTCACACGTAAAGTATCGTCTTCACCCTGCAACCAGATAGCAAATCCATCTTGGACAGATAGGTAGTCCAGGGTATCCAGTGTGATCCACTCATCTGTCTCAGCCAGATAAGATGCTGAGCTGTTTTTTGTATGGATAATATCGCCATCCGTCGCCTTTAACGATCGCAGGACTGGGTTCAGCGGATTGCCTTGCTGATCGGTATTCAGAGAGAACCAAGTCCAGCCGCCGCCGTTCAATGGGATGTAGCGGGCCTCGTCGGAGAGCCTATTGACCTGCAAGATTTTAGGCGCCAGGCTGGAGCCGACGGTTTTTCCGGCCTTAAAGAAAATGCTGTCAGCAGGATGCGCATCGTATTCTTTGCCTTCTTTGGCATTCCAGACCCGGAATTCCAGTGGTTTTTCCAGATCTCCTTCTTCATCGCCATACACGAATAGATAGGCCACGTAATGGTCGCCTGACTTTTCAATATTACCCACTCCGTGGATCTCATTGCCGATCCAGGCGCTGATCACGTCCGTCGTATCGGTGGAAGGCAGCGCATCCGTAAACTGATAGTTGGCCAGCACGATCATTTGATGCTCGTAAAGCGTGGGATCAGGCTGCCAGAATGGTGGTTTGCCGAGTACGTTGATTTTAATATACAGATAAGGACTGTAGAAGTCGCCTTGAACATCCGGAGGATCTTTTTGGACCAGTACCTTCAACAGATAGGAACCAATGTCGAGGCTTTCAGTATTCAACCTAAACGCAACGTTCTTTGCACCAACTTCTACACTCGGATAAATGGTCAGATTATCCGTGAGCAGTTCAAGAGAATCCATTGAATAAGTTAACCTAAAGTCAGTCGCTCCGCCCGTATTATAAAGCTGAGCAGTAAACTCTTTGGTTTCTCCCTGGTAAATATCGAACTCCAGTTCATTGGGCGACCAGTACAACGGACTCTGGACCACCTGGAAGGACCAGACGATGGGATCCAGCAGGGTATTACCCACAATGTCATAAACGGTATCGATACGGGCGGTCAGTATCTGGCCGTCAAAAGTATTTCGGGTAGAATCTGCTACCCTCAGTTCTAGGTAGTTGTCATAACACAGACAAGTGAAGGGCACGTCCTGCCCCGTCTCTTGATCTCGTAAGCGGATGGCAAACAGTTCCTTAGCCCCACAGTCCAGTTTTTCGGTAAACGCTACCTTGATGTGCTCCTTGCGATGCAGGAAGCCGTCATCCGGCTGTGGGAAGCCGAGCAGTTCGACCAGGCTGCGGTCGACCCGGCCCCTGATCACATTGGAAATAATCACCCCTTGCGGTCCACAATCCGCCACTACGCGAATTTCGTAATCGCCATCCAGGATCTCCGGTCGGTCGGTGATGTCCCAGGCGTAGAGGTACTGCGGCTGCGAATAAACCAATCTGAACTCCTCGTAATAATTGATCAGGGAGTCCCGCGTCAGAATGGTCTCTGTCACCCAGCCCACATCCAGGCCCGACGCGGCCGTTCCAACCCGCCGGTACTGGACGCGCAGGCTGTCCAGTTGTTCATTGGCCAGGTCATAATCTGCAATGCGAAGGAGGAGCTGTTCGCGGGCCTCTGGTTCCAGCGGGTTGCGTCTTTTGACCACCCAGTTGTTGCCCGGCTCGGTGATGGAGACATCAGAGCAGGGGTGGTCGAAGAAGACGGAGAAATAAATGGTATCTCGGTCTAAAGCGGTATTGGCGCGGACATCGGAGCAGTAAGAGCGGATGATCACGCCCAGACTATCAAATTCATAAAAGTTGCCCACTCCGCGTTCCACTTGCAAGGTCGTGTACAGCGGCTCATTGGCCGGCACCTGGTAGAGTTCTTCCGTCATCAATCGACCATCCAGGTAAATCCGGGCGCCGTATGGATTAGTGGACGGATCCAGGAAGATGTAGAACCAGCGGGGCTCATTGAATGGATTTTCATTTTTTAAGGCCAGCGGGAAGGTCGCCGCTCCATCCGCCGGAACGTCGTATTGCTTGTGATTGACGCCGGTGCCATTGGGCCATTCAAAGGAGAGCTTCGGCTTTTCGCGCAGGATAGTGCCTTCGTAAGGCGGGCAAGAAGAGCGACCTCCTAACAGATCGAAGTAAGGCGTATGGCTGGGGTCGATGCCCCGGATGACGGTGACGGAGTATTGGTCGCCGTCTTCGTCGTCGCCGAGGTAGTAGCCGACGGTTTGGGTGGTGTTTTGAGCAGTGCCTTTTAAGCGTTCTAATTTAAAATTATAGGAAAAAGCGCCACCAACTTGATTTTCTGAACTAAATACAGTGTTTGCAATTGCAACGCCAAGACCTTTTGAAACATCAATATTATAAATAATGTAAGCTCCTTGAAAACCTTCAACAAATGCAATTGCGGAATTTGTAAACTCCGATGCAGTAGCCCCCGAAACACTAATCTCTTTTCCATATATGGTATTACCGCTAAAGGTGATGTTTTCGGCATCTGGTCCATAAGTCGCCTGATAAGCAGCATCAATTTTAATCGAATTTATAGCTCCTGAGTTCCAATGTGGGAAATTCTCATATGTCAAACGCCCGTTTTCAATGTCTCTGAAAAGTTGTTGTAGCTTATTATATTTATTAATTAGGTTTTGATCCCATTGAATATCCTTATTCAGGGAAAAAATAGTATCTTTTTGCAAACTATCAGCTTCATAAGTTCCAATTTCATTACAGAAACATTTCTCTTGCCATTCTCTTAGACGCTCTTTGAATTCAATAGCTTCACTTTTTTTCAATCCAAAACGTGGAGGGCTAATTAAATCGTCAACCGTCTTCGGGTCACAAAGATTATAATGAGGTAAAGTCTCTTTTCGATGATACGTTAAAATAGCATTCCAGTTTTTTATTAGATTTCCTAAATAAACTATGGCTTGATCCTTTGTCATCCCTTCAATTACAAGTTGATTGTTTTCTATTTCCTTAAGCTGTCTTTCATATCCCTTTATCAAAATGTTCTTTATATGATTGACATTGTAAATCCAATCTGTTTCTACACTTAGTCCCGTTAAAGCTAATGCAGTCGCCTTTTCAACTGTACAATCATCCCTTACTCTTACATTGATGGCTAATCCATATTGACTGGCCAAGCCTAAGCCCACAATAACATCTGCATTCTCAGCAATGATGTATTCTCCATCTTGAGATATAGTTGACAAAGCCGAAGTGCGAATCTCCTCACTTATCTTCGTACTTAGTCTAAAAGTTCTGGATTCTCCATCACCTCCCCCTCCTTGTACTGTCAATTGGGAGGCCCAACCGGCGATTGCTCCACCTACTTTAAAGTTTGCTGAAGGTCCAGCTCTCCCTTCCTGAGCTTTGGAAATTGTTAAAACCTTTTCAAAGGTCGAATCCTTTTTAATATAGCTGTAACTATCATCGCCCGGAGGATCTCTCAAAATAAACAAGGGCAATTGAATCTGGCCATTTTCGGAGGTATCTAAACTCACAATCACATCACTACCCGGCAAAGGCTTATTCCCCTCCACAATAATAGGCTGAATAAATTCTGCCAAATACCCATCTGACTCCGTATGATATTCCACCACCATATAATGGATAAATGGAGCAATAATTTCAGGATCGCCCACTCTAAAACCATAAGGTAGAAAGTCTTCAGAAAGAGAATCCAACAATATCGTATCAGGTTTTTTATTAACCGATGCCGGGTTGTTGATCAGCAAAAATCCCTCATTTACGCCACAAAGCTGATTTCCGGCCCGCTCGTCGACCGCAAATTGAATGATGACACTATCATTCTGCTGTAAAATGGCCGGCAACTCAAGATTGTCACATAAGTATCGATTCAAGCCCGACGCTATGCTGATCAGAGGCTTTCGGTGATAAACGACATCCACAGCTACGGTATCTGTCAGAAGCTTTCCAGACCTATGTAAAGAATATAAATCCAGGTTTTCCGGCCGGTATTTCAGATATTCCAGAATGGGAATATTAGCCCGAACGACCGGACTAACTGCCTTAACATTGATCAGGAAGTTCATGGGAGGCAGTTTAACACTCAAAAGCCCCTGATCTTTTGTCCAATAAGTTTTTCTGAAACAGCCGTCTTTGGCCTTGATCTCCACCTGGTATTCCCAATTTCCCAGCGGATCACCGCAGGCATTGACCACCTGGATAGGGACGAAATAAGTCTGCATATCCGCTACATTAAGGACTTCGGGATTGTCAAATTTCAGAATTGAATCCTTAATAAACGTTGTATCGGTCCACTCAAAGTGATGAAAAACGGAATCCTGATTGGACAGGTCTCCATAAACCGAATAAGAACTAATGTGCAGCTTCATACTATCCAGATCGGCCTGAAACTTATCGATGATAAAGGAGAATTCCCCCATTTCATTGGTCTTGACCGTTTCAGGGAATCCGTCCTCGCTTCCCCCACGGAAAGTCGTCAGGGTAACATCCACGCTATCGATACCGCACTCACTATCAATCGGATGCAATTGACCTTTTAAGATATTAGCCGTTTTGTCGATGAAAAAGCCCAGTTCTGCACGGGATTGATCGGAGGTAAGTTCCGCCAATTTCACATCCTCCACAAAAGCATGGCCGGAGGCAAAGGCTTTCACCTCGTAGGTCGTGCTATCTCCATAGGGCAGATTTTGGAAGCTGAACTCACCGGAAGGCCCTGTCACCATACTTCTTCGATGGCGTTCTCCGTCGACCATGCCGGTGGCGGTGACGGTAATGCCGGGTACGCCGCTGAAGCTGCTTTGGGAGACGACCTGGCCGTTGATGGTGCCGTTGGCTTTGGACCAGCCGATGTCGGCGATGCGGAGAGATTCTTCTCCTGTTTCTCCTACTGCTGCAACCGAATAGACATAGCGGCGGCCGGGTACTACATCGGTATCAGAAAAGCGACTGGTGTTTCGCCCAACCTCTCCGATCAACTCCGGAAAGTTATTTGATAAGGTGTTTCGATAGATCCTGAACCCATTGGCAGTAAGATCTTCATTCAAATGGTAGATCCAGGAGATGCTGACATACCCTGAGTGCTCTCCGTCGCCGGCACTTACCGTTTCCGGCGCATTGGGTTGGTCCAGATCGAAGAAAGTAACAGTTTCCTGAGCTGCAACCACCAGATTATCCCCGCCAATATCGATAGCTAGACCAAATTTTTGGCCCGGCTTCGGATTATTATCAGTTATCTTCCGGATCTGCTGCCATTGCTCACCTCCCCTTTTGAATAGATAAACGGCGCCTTTCCCCTCATCAGTGGCAGGAGCACCCACTGCCAGTAAATTGTCTTGCATAGCAATACTCCAGCCGAAATCATCCGCCAGGGGATCCTCACAAGTGAGGTCACTCCATGCCTTTTCCCATTTCTTGTCAATTGGATCGAACTGCTGGTAATAGACTTTTCCTTTGCCTACAGCTTCATCGCCTACTGCCAGGTAATTGCCATTGATGGACAAGGCCCGGCCAAAGTAATCAGAGTGTCCCTCCGGTGGGTAGAGTTCATCCGATCCCCTCCATGTTTTTCCGTCCTTATAAGCGGTTTTGATCTCGTATTCGTCAGCATCTGCGAAGAGCGCAGCAGCGAGTCCATTATCAATCGCTGTGCCCATAAATCGGGTATCGGCTTTAGCTGTACCGGCGCCCCATCCCCCGGAAAAAAAGTAGAATATTTTTTTGTTCCCATCTAAAGAGTAAATAATATCAACATGTTCTAGGTTGCCGGTATTACCATCATTTGTGCGATTACGCCGGCGCAAAATAAACTCTCCCAGAGAATTAACGTCCGACTTATATATGATACTGTAATTTTCATCTTGTTCAAGTATTGGTTTTGTCCACGAGCCCTCTTCTTTTTGTTGAAGAATTCCATAATCATCGACACGAGGAATTCCCCAAAACGAAGCTACCAGAAAAGCCTGATATTTCGCAATTGTAATATCCGTATATAGGTATACAAGATACCACCATTCGTTATCAATTATTTTCCCAACAACAATCTCATCGTCGAGTTTATCACTCAATTTCCAAACACCCTTTTCATTTTTTGAATAGATATCGATACCTTCGTCTTTAGCCACCACTCCTGCCCAACCTTGTGAAGATATTCCTATATTATTTTTGTATTGATCATAACCTTCATAAGAGAAATGGTTAGTGGCGACATTATGCCGAGCCCAGCCCGTATTCTTATTCGATTCTTTAGAGTTAAAGAACTGCTCATTCTTATATTTATATGCCTTGATAAAATATTGATACCTCCTCGTTTCCCATTCAGGTAGATCGTTAAATATGTCCAGATATTTACGAACACCTTTTTCCTCAATCGTATCAATCGCCACATCATCTCGAAATACCACAAAGCCATCATTTAAATCAGATTCATAATTCCATTCAAGCTGTACATATCCATAATAGTCTCCATCGGAGGCCATAAGGCTATACGGTGCGGGAAGGGATGGATAGATTGAATTCATAGGATTTACTAAACCCGAATAAACCCGCTCTCCCGCCACCTTCTTAAACACCCGAATACCATAATCATAAAATCCCCCCGGTAGTCCCCCATCATCATAAAAGCTCAAATTTTTATCACTTACTACCACCCACTCAATTGTATCCCTGGCCAAAAACAGCTCAAAACCATTATAGCCATTCACATACGGATAGATCCACTTCAGCAGCTTGCCACCCGCCGAATCCTGTAACACTAAATTATCTGGCGCTGTCAGCCTTGGATAAGTTCGCTCAACCCTCCTCAGATCTGATGTATAGATCTCTCCATCCGGTGCCGTGTAATAGGCTGCCACGGCATATACATGCGTAGATTCCGGCACGCCACCATAGTCCTGATAGGTATAAGTTCCTCCGGGCAAGTCTGCGATCGGCTCGTCATCCCGGTACACATAATAGCCTTCTATGTCCTCATCCGTGCGGGCCCAATCGAGCTGGATGCCGTTGACGAGGGTCTGTACCTGCAGGTTCTTCACCGGCGCGACGCCCGGATAACTCACGTTCCGGATCACCATCGGGATGGAATGAACTGCGTCTCCATCCACTTCTTTCACGGCGTAGACCGAGTAGCGATAGATCTGGCCGGGTAGGCCCATTGTATCCTGGTAGGACATGGGGGTACCTGCCGGAACCATGGCCGTCAATGTAGACTCTCCTTCCCGAACGATCAGATAATGATCCACCCGGTCGGTGGGGTGACTCCAGCTGAGTTCTACCCGGTCATAATCAAGATTGGGAAGGGCCTTGAGGTTTTCTACCGGTGCTAAGGCGGGGAAAGTGGCCGGCTGGCTGGCATAAGCAGAAAAAACACGCCTGCCGTCCTCCCGGTCCCAGTAGGCTCGCACGCGGTAGGAATAGTCGATCGCAGGGACGCCGTCCACATCCATCCAGCTTAAGGGGCCTCCGTTGCCGACTGTGCCCAGCAGGTCCAGGCTGCGGTAGACTTCAAAACCGGAGTAATTAGCCGAATTCACGCTCCAGTGAACCGTGGCCGTGGTGTTCAGGTCATCGGTCAGTACGGCTACGCCAATGGGCTCTGCTACCTCATCCTCGGGAGCAGCAGGCCACATTTTTTCACTAATAAAATGAACTTCATAATTATCCTCCGCCTCAATTAAAGTAACCGATAGGACGGAATCCTGCAGTTCATGATTAATGGCTTCTGCCCGGACCCAATAAACGATGCTATCCTCGAAAGGCAGGTCCTCAAAGCGGAAATAACCGGCGGCATCCGTCGTGGTAAAGTCATACACCTCATTTTTTATGGAATCAATCACCTGAATGAAAGCGCCGCTGGCACCATATGCACCATTGGCTGTGGCCACGCGCCCGGTCAGGCGCTTGAGGCTGCGCACAGTCCCCTTGCCGTAGACCTTAGCAGACAATCGATCTCCCAACTCTGCTTCCAAAGCATAAGTGTAGCTAACACCCGCCTTGGCAGTCGTATCCGCATAGGATCGCTGGAAGGCATCCATAGTAGCCAGGAGTGAACCGTCCCGGTATAGTTTGAATTCCGGCAACAGATAAGGCAGGTATTCCCAACTGAGCTGCACCCGGTCGGGATAGGTGGTGGAGGCTTTGAATTTCGTAGGTAAACTCAGATCCCCTACTGCAAGCCCGTCAATAAAAACATAAGCATTTTTCGGTTCAGATGCATAGGCTTCTCCTGCTCTGATCACAAAGGCCTCCAGGTAATAGGTCGCATCCTCGGGAGCATTATCCAGATAGTCTGAATAAGACCGGGCATTCCCCGGCAGAACAGCTATCGGATCGGTATTGGGTGCTTTGTACAAATAAAATCCGTCTGCATAGTCAGAAGCATGCTGCCATTCTAATTGAACAGACCGGGTGGCCGAATCCACTGCAGCCGTAAAGGAATGCGGTGGAGTGACCAATGGATAAACCCTTGAACGGAAAATCGTATTCGAAGTCCATTGCGCTCCTAAGCGATTCGCAGCATAGGAAGCCACTCCATAGGTGTATCCTGTTCCGGGAACGCCCGTCAAGTCCTTAAATGCTTTGGGATAGCCCTTGTCGATCCTGGCCAGTTCTTTTACGACTCCCTCTTTTTTTCGAAAGACCAGGTAGCCGTCGAAGTTGTAATCGGAATGGTCCAGTACGGACTGTTCCCAGGTGATGAGGATATGGTCTTGTTCAGATACCTGTTCAACGGCCAGGTTTTGTGGCTTAGGCAGGTAAGGATAAGTAGCTGTTTCTTGCACTTTCGGTGATTCATAGGCTACCCGGTTCCTTTCTGTAAAGGCAGTTACCGTATAAACATGATCCTGATTGATTACCGGGATACCTCCACGATCAGTATAAGTCATCGTGGAAGGAGGCAAGGTGATCAACAGGCTCCCATCCCGGTACACTTTGAAGCCGGAAATGTGGGTCGCCAGGTAGTACCAGCTCAGTTCCACTACTCCAATCTCTTCATCCGGCAGGGCCGTCAAAGAAGTGACCGGATATACATCTGGGTAAGCAATGTTCTTGTTAAGGGAAGAAACCGTCAGGGTGTCGGTTCCAATAAAAGAATAGACCCGAACGGTATAACGTGGATTGCTATTGGGTTTTCCGGTGATGTCCAGGAAGGAAGTATCCACTTGAGCACTAGCCTCCGCATCCATCCACAAGGCCAGGAGTTGGCCGTCGCGAATGACCTGTACAAAGACCGTATCGCCTGCAGGCTTGCGGTAGGTCCAGTCTAATTGAACGGCATTTTGCAGGGTGTCTGCTGTGAGGGTCAACTCATCCATAGTTGGCAAGGCGTCATCCTCCAGTACATATCCCTTACTAGCCTGGAAGTTGATGTCAATGGCTTCAGGTCGTTCTCTCGACAACTCGATGGTGCGAGGATTGTTGCTAAAAATCTGGCCGGGAAATACCACGGTCAGCTTAAACTCAGCCGATTCCGCATAATAAACCGAGTCAAATTGATAATAGCCCGTCTCATCGGAATAGGTCGAATCCAGGCTATTTTGGCCTTCGATGCTCGCGTCCAGGTAGACCTTGGCTCCCGGAAGGCCGTAATCACCCACTTTTGTGGTGATGCGACCGGAAATTAA
>CAZJQS010000011.1:0-16930 GCA_964548175.1 uncultured Saprospiraceae bacterium | reverse complement strand
GAACCGCTATCCCAGTTGAGGCAATCGCCCGGGATATTCCATTCCAGAAAAATATAGGCATCGCTTGTGTTACGGGAAGCTTCAAAAGATTGACCATTCAGGTTGGGTTGGAAAAACAGGAAAAAGACCGTAAGCCCAACGGTCAGGAAGGTAAAATACCGTTTCATACGTGCATTTTTTTGGGCTTTGCGCTAATCTGGACATGAATAAATTCCACTCTTCTTCGATAACTTTCAGTAGATGGGGGGATTGGTATCGTTTTTATTTCTTTTAGACACCTTAAATATATAGTGAGAAAAAAACTTGGCAGTAACAGTAAAAAATATACGGGCAGGAACTTCTCTAAAGCAATGACAAAAATCAGGTTTTAATTTGATCATCATCAATTTACTATACTATTACACAAGGAGACAGTTTATCTTACACTTTAAACACAACCAGAAATAATTGATCCAAAGAGAGTGTTCAGAGTTCCGGGTTCTGAGTCCTGAGGCATCTTGAATATCAATGAATTAGAATTTTATCTTACTGACATTCTTCAAAAGTTGTGATTTCCTCTGACGATGAGAGCATTTTCTGATCGCGGTAGGAGTTTCAAGAAAGGGGTTCTCAATAGAATTTATGGCCCCCTTGCTTTTTAGAACGAGTATTTAGCACTATCTGTATTACAATTGACCCAAAAGAAAAGTGGCGGGGATGAAGTATCGCTTTTCGGGCTATAAATAAAATCATATTAAATTTCTTAGATTTTATCTACCGTAAAAGATCACTTTGTATTACACATAGGTATTTCCCCTTGAATCCAATAGGGGTTTAGCCGATAGATATCACTTTTGGGGTCGGTGTACAGCACCAACCAATCATCTTGCTGTTCGAGGCGTCCGCAAAGCTGCACCTGATCAGCCACAAAAGTCAACAGCTCTTCATTCGCAGGCTGTCCGTTTTCCATCACCACAATACAATAATTAGCTTCGCCAGTTTTTTTTGTGACTCTCAATATAGGTGGTATCCCGCCGGAAATACATCGCACAGCGCAGGAGCGATGGGGCTTGCCATAACCGGGTTTCATAACGCCCAAAGCACATTTAGCATCCAGAATCTCTCCCCGGAAGCGGACTAGACCAAAACTTATTTTTTGTTTTTGATAGTCTACTTTATCCTCTGAAAAACTGACGAAGGCATTTACACCTTTTGTCAATTCCAATGCTTTTTTCCCCTGATAATGTATCAAAGTGCCTTCTAACTTTATCATTTTTCCTCCCAAATCCTGCTCCTGGGCTTCTTCGATTTCGGCGAGGGTAGCTTCTGCACCAAACTTGCCGAATCCGACCAGCAGCATGCTGTTGTAAAGGGGTGTCCCATTTGCCTTGCTTCCAGCCGGTACTTTCAGCATGGGTACAGGTGCTTTTACAAGTATCCCTTCATGGGTGCTCAATTTACCTAATTCAAAAACAGAATCTACAAAGCCACGCTGAGTGAGAACCAGCAAAGTAGCTGTTAATAAAACCAGGATTACGGCCATCCCTACAAACCGTTTAACTGCCCTGGCGTAAGGCGTAGGCGCCTTTTCCTGCCATCCTATATAAAAGTTTTGCTGATTGAAGTTCTTATCACTCATTATTAAAAGTGCTTTGAAATTAAGGAATAATAGCAGCTGGGCGTTCGGTCCCCTCCGGATAGGGGGTTGGGTTTACATAAACCGATTGCCCTACCAGTTTCACATCATAAGTCTCCAGTTTTTCCTTAAAAGGAGGGGGAGATTGACCGTTTTCCGGCAGATATTGATAACCGTGCCATGGACAGGTGATGCAGCCATCTACAATTTCACCTTCACCCAGCGGCCCATTTTGGTGGCGGCAAATATTACTAACGGCTGACAACTTTCCGTCATACTTGAAAATGGCGATATTCTGATCGCGAACGAGTACTATTTTTGCCCGGTTTTCTTCAATTTCATTTACTGCACACACCTTTACGAAACCGTCCGCATCCGATTCTTTCGGATGTTGTTCTTTATTTTTTTCCTTAAAACCAGCCCATACATGCAAACCATTTATCCAAATCATACCAAGGGCCGTCAGTCCGATCCACACCGGTGAGCTTTCCAGCTGTATAACCCCTAACATGACGTGAAAGACCAGCAGTGCATAGGCCACGTAAACCATCATGTGTAGGGATTTCCACACTTTCGGACTGAGGTTGTTTAACCAAAAATCGTGACTGGTGGCTGCCATGAGGAATAGGATCAGCAAAGCAAAAAAGCCCAGGATCTGAAAGGGGAAATCCGCTAGTGAACCATAGTGGATATTGGAGGTAAATAAAGAAGGTAAAGGATCTACATTACCCAGTGCATGAAATTGAATGATATTAAATATGCCATGGGTTAGTGCGACGAGGAACATCGTCACGCCTAGATGACGCCGGTTGTATAATAGCGGCAAAAATTGGCGATTAATTCGGCAGAGTGGGCCTATGCTCAGAATGATATGAAGCATCAGAAAAGCCAGTGTTACCCGTGGCTCTGATGATTAACGTCTCTGGCGAAATATTGGGGTGGGTTAGAAAATTCAATCCTGCAAAGACGAGTAGGTAAAGGCCTACCAAACCGAGCATGATTTGGTCGTATCTGCGCTTTTGCCGGTTCCAAAGTACGGGTGCATAATTAGTGCTCATTGATTTTGATCTTTTTCCTGTTTAGGTGAAGCGGTTGGTGTCGGTGTCTCCTTTTCTGTATTTTGGTACAGTTTTTCCTGGTAAACCGGCCGTGGAATGACCAATACTGCCGCTACAAAGAGAAGAGGCAGGATGATTGCTAAAATCAACCAGATTTGCCGATGCCGTTTTCGCAAAGTAAGTATCATAATTCCTTCGATTTTATGATTTTTCTCAACAATACCGGCCAAAAAGCCATTGATCCGGGCAGCAGCAACAGCCGCACTTTCCAGTTGGCTTCTTTCATGCCTGCGTCCACCCTGGATACGCTACGGAAAGCGAACCAAATGGCAAATAGCAGGCCGATCAGCAGATATAAATAAAAAGCGTAAATAAATATTTTCGCAATCAGCATTTTACATATTTTTAAATTGGTCTTCCTTAATTCGGGCTGCTGTATTAGCGATTATACTTTAACCAACTTTTTCGTTTGCAAAAAACGCTGTAAGTCCGCTCGGTGAAGGTAAAGGACTATTAGGCAGCTTACGAATACGGCCATGGCCATAAAGAATAATGTTCCACCGTCACCTTGTACGTCGATTCCTAATTTGGACAGGTGAGCAAAAATAGCACTGGCGATAACACCGATTCCCCCAACCGCACCTAACCATGCCATACGAGGAACAAGTAAAAGAATGCCGACAATAAGCTCAGCTACACCTACTCCAATTCTGCCCCAGGGTTCTAGCCCCAGTTCAGTAAAGATATAAACGCTCTCTGGCGCTGCGGTAAATTTGTAAAATAAGGTTTGTAACAAAATGATCGCTGCAATCAGGCGAAAAATCCAAGAAAGAATATTGTTCGTTTTCATAAAAATTTTTTATCCCAGAAAATGGGTGTCATAAAATGAGTTCACTTTTGGCAAGGCACTATGCACATTATTGTCGGAATTGATCCTTTAATAGATCAGAAAATGTTTTCTTAACTTTTTCAACTTTTGGTCGGCTAACCTTTTGGATATAAGGATTTTCTGGATTGTTGAGATAGTAATCTTGGTGATATCTCTCAGCTACCCAAAAATCGCTGTAAGGCGATAGCTCTGTTACGATTGGCTTGCTGAATTTTCCAGACTGTCCCATTTTTTTGATAAAAGCCTTAGCGCTATTTTTTTGCGCCTTATTATGATAAAAGATGACCGATCGGTATTGCCTACCTACATCAGGCCCCTGTCGATTGAGCTGGGTAGGGTCATGAGCAATAAAGAAAACCTCAAGTAAGGTTTCAAAGCTTACGATTTGAGGATCATAGAAAATAGCAGTAGCTTCGGCATGTCCTGTTTTCCCTGAACTAACTTGCTCATAGGAAGGATTTCTTTCTTCTCCACCTATATAACCACTTATGACGTCTACGGTACCTCGCAACAGCTCAAATGAAGCTTCTGTACACCAGAAACATCCACCAGCGAAGGTAGCTTGTTCGTATTGTTCATACCCTTTTCCCTGCACATATTCTGAAAGTGGTTGTACCTCTGTATCCGGTAATTTTTCCTCCGAAGATTCGGAAAATTGAGGTACAAAATTCAGACTTACCGAGTTGACGCAATGCCTGGTTTGTTTGGATGTGAAGCCCTCTCCAAAGAATACATGGCCGAGATGGCCCTTACAATTGGAGCAGATGATTTCTGTACGATGACCATCTTTATCAGGGACCTCCTCCACTGAATCGGAAAGGTATTCATCAAAGCTGGGCCATCCAGTACCGGAATTAAACTTAGCATCTGATTGAAATAGAGGTTGGTTGCATTGTTTACGGATATAAGTTCCTTTTTCTTTGGATGCATGAAATGCACCCGAAAATGCCCACTCAGTACCCTTTTCCAGGATGACATACTTCTCTTTTTGAGCCAACTCATAATACTTTGTTGGTTCAGTAATTACCGGTGGGAAATCTGAAAGAATTTTACTTTTATCTTGTTGGGCGCAGGCCTGAAATTGGAATAGGCTCATGAATAGCAAAAAAGCTATTAATGAATTTGTCTTCATAATTTACCAGATTATTAGTTTGATCTTTGATGGAAGAAAAGGTAATAATTGTTTCTTTAGTCGATAATAGCTGTGTCGGAGTTTCTCTTGCCGTTTTTCAAGCCGGATAAGGTCAGCTTGATCATTGGCAGATTGGGCCACTTCGGTGAGTAGATTCCTGTAGCCCGGAAATACTTTTTGGATCAGGTAATTCAGTTCGTCTTCCCATTTACTTAGTTCTATTCGTTTATCATGAGAGAAGTCATTCCTTCTCAGGCGGACCATTTTTTGAAACACGGCGGCTTCCTCTTCCCAAAAAGTGATTTCTTCATTCAAAATTTTGAAGCGGGAAGAGGCGTTGTTTTTTTTCTCTTTAACTACCGTTAATTGAACCGGTCTCCTGAATTTTTGCAATTTGTCTTGGTGTACTGGATTCATTTTAATGCTTTTTTCGAGGATTAGGACTCATTGTATAATTTCAAAATACTATTACGCATTTGCCGTCCTGCCTCGGATAGAGCAAAACACATGGTATCTGCGATCGCCTCCGGGCTCACCCATTTGGCAAAGTCGGCATCAGGCAAAAACTGTCGGTTTTTTTGGGTGTCAATAATACTAGGTACAATGACAGTGGCATCAATACCTTTTCCTTTTCCATGGGCATTGACGAGCTCCGCCAAATGGAAGATTAATTGTTTTGATAAAGTGTAGGCCACTTCATTTTTGCCTTCTTCGGGTTCCAGGGCTGCTTTGCTTCCGATAAAAATAAACCGGCCCCCTCCGCGCTGCTCAAAAACAGGAATTAGTTCTCGAACCAAATAAAAGGTGGTTTCAAAGTTAAGCGCGAACATTTTACCCAGCGTATCTTTATCAGTAGACAGAAGATCGCCGGCACTAAAACCGCCCGCCAGCATTACAGCACCAACAACATTCCATTTTTCTTTGGCTTCTTTGACATAAGTTCGCACGGCCTCTTCATCAGTTAAGTTTAAAATAGTAGCTGCTACTTCTTCACTTTGAAGAGCATCTACACTTCTTTGAGATCTAACGGGCGCCAGAATATGATATTCAGCAGCAGCCAGTCGACGCCAGACCGTATTTCCCAAACTCCCTGAAACTCCTGTAATCAAGATTGATTTTTTCATTGTGTTAATTTTTTTAATTGATCTTTTGGTCCTAATACCTCATAGGTGGGGCAATTGTGTTTTTCTCCCGACAAATGGCACTTCATAGTCAGGCATTCTCCATCATGAGTATATCGATAGTAGCGGCGATAACACCAACCTGCGAGTTGCATGCCTATAATAGGTCCTACAAAGTATAACCACCAGGCCGTCCAGATACTAGCAGGGAGGGCGGAAGCCACCGTTCTTGCCGGGTTTATGCTCATGCCGGAATAGGGAGCTTCCCAGCCTATAAAAACGGTTAACAGGATTCCAACTAAATATCCAGTGTAAGGGGCCCATCGGCTGTGATTGCTAGCCAGCAGAACCATCAAGAAGAGCAGGAACGATAAGAACGTTTCCAAAGCCAGGGCCACCCAGGGACCATCTACACCTGGAACGGTCACTACATAATTAACTGTCAAATCTGCTAGATAGGTAAGTAACAACCCCTTCATTAACCAGATGGCTAGAACTCCGCCAATAAATTGCGCCAGAATGTACCATACTGCATCAACTGAGCGGATTCGATCGAGTTGCAGAAAGGTCAAGGTAACGGCTGGATTCATATGAGCGCCCGAACGTTTGCCCCAGGCAGAATAGATCAGCAATACAGCAGTCAGACCCATGGCTAACCCAATTAAAAGCCGACGTAGAAGAAGGCTTTCTATAGCCCCCCTTACCGGCATTGCTGGATGTTCGATTAGGATGACAAATAAAGCTGCAGAGATCATAAACATCCCCAAAGCCCAGGCCTCGATGAGATACAACCGCCAGTTTTTATTCAACGCTTCGAGCATATTATTTTTGTTTGATAGTACTATCCCAAAATGCATCTCCTTCCCTCATTAATAGGTCTTCTGCTGTCGTTTTCAATTCCTCATTCCAATTATCAAGTGCATTGGCCCAAATTGTTTTATAAAAGAGGACATTACGGCCATCAATGATCTTGAAGCAAGTAGGGTTAATAGCCACTTTCTCCCCTCTCTTTGCCATGGCGTGGCCGCACCAACCTCCCCATACAGGTTCGTACTTATCAGGTTGTGCCCGGAATATCTCTAGGTTAGCAGAATTCGCAAAGTGGTAAATTACGCCCTGGTGCTTGAGTTCGAGTCCCTTCTTTCCTTTTAAAGGCCTAGTATTGTTGAAATACGAAACGGGATCATAACCTTGGATGGCCAGATTATCATCCTTCAGATTGAAGTGTTGCTGGCGCAGTTCCTCTGATTGTGCGTGAAGGTTCAAGCCCCCAAAAAAGGCCAATAGAATCATTATACTTTTCATAGGTATGTTTTTTTTAAAATTAAAATTTCCAGTCTTTATCCAGGAAAACCCTCAGTAGCATTCCTATGGACCAGGCCTGCTGAATACAGCCTCTTCCTGGTCCGGGTTCACCACCGTCAAAGATCTCCGAAACGGCATGCAGACATTCCGCCTGATAAAAGTGATCTTGCAGGCTTGCTGATTTTTCCCAAATGGACGCACAAGCTGTAGCTGAAAACTTGTGAAATTTGAGGTAAGCCAAGGCATATTCTCCCCAAAGAAACGCCCAGACCGTCCCTTGATGATAGGCCGTATCCCGTTCCCAGGGATTTCCTCCGTAGACCGCCTTAAAATCAGGATGATCTGCGGTAAGAGAGCGTAATCCCAAACCGGTATACAACTGTTTTTCTACCACATCCAATACTTCCTTAGATTCTTTTTTCAATAGTGGAGAAAAGGGAAGACTGAGCGCGTAAATTTGGTTTGGCCGTATGGCTGCATCCACAAAATTGCCGGGAATAACGACATCATTCAGATAGCCGTTTGGGTTTAGAAAATATTGGCGAAAAGCTTCTTTGGCTTTCTGGGAATGATCTTTATAAGAACTTTTTCCCTTGGATAATTTACTATGAAAATAGTTGTAAACCTCTAAGGCATTGTACCATAATGCATTGATTTCTACGGGGCAACCGTGCCTTGGAGTGACGACATAATCACCGACTTTGGCGTCCATCCAAGTCAATTGGACAAGTCCTTCCCCGCCGAACAGCAGGCCCTCTTCTGTGACATGGATGCCATATCTGGCTCCCTTTAAGTGGACTTTGATCACTTCCTCTAACTTGGGAAATACCTCCCGGATAAAATCCAAGTCCTCAAATCGTTCGTAAAACTCATAAAGGACTACGAATAGCCAAAGGGTGGCATCGATCGTATTGTATTCCGGCGTCTCTCCCTGGTCAGGAAAACGGTTGGGGATCATCCCGCCATCGAGGTATTCCAGAAAAGTCCGGATGATGGACTCGGAAAGTTCTTTTTTCCCCAAGGCTACTGTCAGGCCACGCATAGCGATCATGGTATCTCTGCCCCAATCGGTAAACCAGTGATATCCTGCAATGATGGTATGACTACCTGCTGATTGGCGTTCCACTAAAAACTGATCACCACTTATAGCCAGGTCCCGCACAAATGGTTCTACCAACTCAGCTGGGGCAATAGCTTTCAATCGCTCGATTTCCTCCTGCATCCAGTCTTCAGGGTTTCCTTCCATTGCTTCCACTTCGGTAGAACACACCAGAAAAGCCCGTTGCCCAGGCGCCAGGCTGAGTTCGACCCGGCCGATACTCCGTGCATCTTCCTGAAAGTCCAACCCCCGGTAATCCTCTTTTTCATATTGAAAAGAACGGTACCAATCGGGTTGAGCTCTATAATTATCCTGGGTAAATCGGATATACAGTGGTTCAGCGCCGTAATGGGCAAAAATCTTTATTCTACGCTCCGATAAGGCTTCGTGGTAGTAATCGAAGTAAGAATTTTCCTGGAAAAGACTATGGTAATCCCGTTTTACGAACAGGGGGGTTATTTGTAATTGTATCTGTTTTTCACCTAGATTTTCGTACGCTACGACTGAAGTGTTTTCACCATACTTCATGAAAATGGTCTTGCTGAGCTGATAGCCATCCACTTCATAAATCGCCTTGGGAAGCGGATCACGCTCAAAAGCTGAGAGATAGCGAAAACCCTCGGGATGGACTACGCCAGGGTAGCGGTCAGTTGACAGAGATATGGTCTCCCCTTTCACCTGGATACTTTCCAGCACCTTGGAGACCAGTACCTGCCGACCCGTGGGTGGATGCATAGCTGCTACCAGCAAGCCGTGATAGCGACGGGTATTAGCCCCACAAACCGTGGAACCGGCATATCCACCGATGCCATTGGTAACCAGCCATTCTCTCGAAGTAGTTTCTTCAAAAGTTGGATTGGAAAAGGTGATCATAAGGTTTGAGGTTTAGGTTGATGAATAGAATTTTCAAAGAGGTATTCGATTAACTCCGCCACCACGCCGGTCCAGCCAGTTTGATGAGAAGCACCTACTCCTCTCGCACTGTCACCATGGAAATACTCATAAAATAAGATCAAGTCCCGGTAGTTGGGATCGTAATGATATTCATTGTAAACTCCATGGACAGGTCGACGACCATTTTCGTCTTTTTGAAAAATGCCGACCAGCCTACGGGAGATATCTTCAGCCACTGTTGCTAGATTAACTTGCCGGCCAGATCCAGTAGGGCATTCTACTTTTAGATCATCTTCAAAATAACAGGCATAAGTACGCAGTGATTGGACAATGAGGTAGTTCATCGGCATCCATACCGGGCCCCGCCAATTAGAGTTGCCACCAAACAGCCCGGTAGTACTCTCTCCCGGTTCATACTGCAAACCAAATTCCTGACCTTCGATATTTACGACATAAGAGGTTTCATGGACCTTAGAGATGGATCGTATACCTCCTTTACTAAAAAATTCATCCTCATTTAGTAAAGCTGTCAGCAATCGTATCAACCGGTCTTTAGGCACAAGTGACAAAAGAATATCACCTTGCTCACCAAATTCTTCAATAACCAGGTTCTCATCGTTTTCTTTACGGTAGTTGATAAACCAGTTCAGTCGCTTTTGAAAATCAGGAAGCTTTTCCAATTGCTCTTTCTCTAGCACTAGTACTGCAAATAGTGTTGATAAACCAACCAGAGACCTCACCTTTAACGGAATATAGTGGCCGTTGGGCATCGCCAAAATATCGTAAAAGAACCCTTGCTCTTCATCCCAGGCTCCGGTCCAATCTCCGCCTAATCGATTGAGAGAGTCCGAGATATATACAAAATGTTCAAAAAACTTGGTAGCCATATCTTCATAGGCACTATCTTCATCACCAAGGATAAGCGCCATTTCCAGCATATTAAGACAATACATGGCCATCCAGGCCGTGCCGTCCGCTTGCTCCAGGTGTCCTCCTCCCGGAATGTAGCTGCTTCGGTCGAAAACCCCGATATTGTCCAGCCCCAGGAATCCCCCCTCGAAAACATTGTTACCTTGCCGGTCTTTGCGGTTGACCCACCAGGTGAAGTTGAGCAGCAACTTCTGGAACACGCGTTTAAGAAATTGCTTATCGGCTTTACCATTTCGTGCCTTATCAATCTTGTATACCTGTAGACAGGCCCATGCATGCACAGGAGGATTGACATCGCCAAAAGCCCATTCGTAGGCAGGGATCTGCCCGTTTGGATGCATATACCATTCTCGTAAAAATAACAACAGCTGATTCTTAGCAAATTCAGCATCGACCATAGCTAGGGGTACACAATGAAATGCCAGATCCCAGGCTGCATACCAGGGGTATTCCCACTTGTCAGGCATGGAAATAATATCCTCATTGTTGAGCGTCGTCCAATGGTGGTTACGGCCATATTTGCGATTTTGCGGCGGGCTGGGCTGGCCAGGGTCCCCGCTGAGCCAACGCGGGATATCCAGGTTATAATATTGCTTGCTCCACAGCATCCCGGCAAAGGCCTGCCGCTGAATATTTCCGAGATCTTCTTCCTGGCTACCAGCAAATTGTCCATAAAATTCATTGGAATCCTTAATGCGGTCGAGAAAAACTGTATCAAAGGACTCACCAAGGGGCGATTTATTCTTCTTAGCTGATCCTCTCTGACACAGGCGCAACCTAATTTCCTGACTTTCTCCTGCATTGATCATAAAATGATACAAAGGAGCAAATTTGGTCCCTTCTTCCTTAGCAGAAAAAAGATCATAATCTCCACTGGTTACCGCACCATGAAAAGCATCCTTCACAAAGGAAGTAACATTGGGCTGTCCAAATAAGCGTTCGCTATTGGTCTCATTCTCCGTAAAAAGCATCTGCTTGGTATTCTGAAAATACAATTCATATGGCTCCATTTGGGGATGCGTGGCTTCTACCCAGCTGTAATTGCCTTTGCTTCCTCCTTTTTTGATGGCAGGTCGGTCCTCGGTCAGCCCAAAAGACCACTGGTTGCGAAACCATAATGTTGGCAATAACCATAAAGGGGCAGCTTCCTGTCCGTGGTTATGGATGGTAATTCGGATACAGATGTCTTCTTCTGAAGCCTTGGCGTATTCTGTGTAAACGTCGAAATAGTTATTGGAATCAAAAGCATTTGTATCCAGGAGTTCATATTCCGGTTCGTGCTTTGAACGGTGGCGATTGGTTTCCACCAGATTGGCATATGGAAATTCCGACTGCGGATACTTGTACAAATGCTTCATGTAGGAATGGGTAGGGAGATTATCAAGGTAGTAATAGAGTTCTTTTACATCCTCTCCATGGTTACCCTCAGGTCCGGTCAGCCCGAATAAACGTTCCTTCAGGATAGGATCGTGGCCATTCCAGAGCGCCAAGGCAAAACAAAGCCGTTGTTGCTCATCTGAGATACCCGCCAGGCCATCTTCTCCCCAGCGGTAAGTGCGGGATCTTGCGTGATCATGTGGAAAATAATCCCAGGCCTCGCCGTGCTCGCTGTAGTCCTCGCGCACGGTTCCCCATTGACGCTCACTGAGATAAGGCCCCCACTTGAGCCAGTTCTTGTTGTCCTGGTAGTGCTCTTTTAATCGTTGCTGTTCTACGGTTAATTGATGCTTTGCCATGTTAATTGTTTTTTGGTGTTAATGCAGGCTATTGATACTTAGTGTTGGACTGTGTAATTTTTCTTAATTCTTCGAGATTTCGGATGAGCAGCCGTTTGCGGTTAAAACTGATCACGTTTTTGCTTCGCAACTCATTCAAAACCGCGTTGACGGTTTAGCGGGAAGTAGACGTTAGGCGGGCGATCTCCTTTTGAGTCATAAATTTACGGATGATTAGTTCGTACCCGACTCTTTGACCTTGCTGGCAGCCCAACTCGTACAAAAATTTCAATATCCGGGTTTTGGAATTCTGGAAGGTCAGCGCCCCTAACCGTTTTTCGAGAACAAGCATCCTGAAAGCCAACTGTTCCATAATATAGATGCTCAAACCGGGTTGTTTATGGACCAATGCTTTCAATTCCTGTGGATAAAGAACTAGGCATCTGGTTTGCTCCATGGCGAAGGCATATTCTTGCCTGGATTGACCTTCCGCCAAAGCTCGAACACCAAACAACTCTTCATTGGTAAGAATGGCGTTTATTATCTCTTGCCCCGATTCGGAATACTGGCCAATCTTGACGCGTCCATCAACAATCAGGAATAGCTGATTTGCTTTGTCCTCTGGAAGGAACAGGTATGTTCCTTTCTCGTAGCATTTTTCTCGCAGTGGGGGCGCCTGCTTTTCTCCTTGATGAAGGAGCTGAAGCAAGGACGGCAAGCGGACGTGCTCCCCTTGTCTTTTGACTGCTTGCTTTTCAGAGGGGAAATTCTCTTTTCGCTGGTTATTTTCGGGACTAAGGCAAACGGTGTTCATCCATTCTTGAGCCGGTGTTGTATAATTCATGTTATAGACTTTTCGTAGTTATTTATAAAAAGTAGTCCCAGTATTTTGGTTGACTTATCCGTTTTCCCGAAACCCAGGATAAAGCGCCATGCCACCATCCATGATTATGGTTTGGCCATGAATGTAATCACTTTCGTCAGAGGCCAGCCAGACTGCAAGGTTGCCGATATCATCCGTTTCACCGATACGACCGTAAGGAATAAGCTTTAGCAACTCCTGCTCTGCCTCCTGTGTTTCCCAGGCCATCCGGTTAATGGGGGTCCGGATTGCTCCCGGTGCAATACTGTTGACGCGGATCTTGTGTTCACCTAATTCCTGAGCGATCGACTTCATAAAGAGCATCACACCACCCTTAGAAGCCGCATAATTGACATGCCCGGCCCAGGGAATAAGCTCATGCACTGAGCTCATACAAATGATCTTGCCCAGCGCTACCGAGACATCAGGTCTTGGTCCCCTGCGCAAAAACTCTTTTGCAGCTTCCCGGGCACAGAGGAATTGCCCGGTCAAGTTGACGCCTATTACAAAATTCCAGTCATCAAGGGTCATATCAACGAAGGAGGCATCTTTCTGCAGGCCGGCATTGTTAACGAGGATGTCTACTGTTCCAAAAGCATCAATGCCCATTTTGAACATATTCTGAACCTGATCTTCCTTGCTGACATCCGCTTTGACAGCGATGGCCTTTCCTCCGGCCGCTTCAATTTCGGCAATGGCCTCTTCTGCCCCCCGGCTATTGCCGGCGTAATTGACAACTACATTGGCGCCGGCCTGCCCAAGGGCGATGGCACAGGCCTTACCAATTCCTGAGCTTGACCCCGTTACGATGGCTGTCTGATTATCTAATCGCGTTTTGCTTTTCATTTTTTTGGTATTTTATTGGTTCTTGCTTTTTGCTTAGTCAGTAAAGTATTGTTCCAAAAACTGTTAAAAGATTGATCAATACTTCTTCTGAAGTTGATCAGAACTGATCAATCCCCAATGATATACAATGCATGCCCATGAGGACCGCGCACCAGAAATCCACGATGACCACTTAATTGGACAATCCCATTGGAAATAAATGTATGATTGGCAGCCTGGAGTTGTTGATAGACAGTATCCAGATCATTAACTGCTATGGTTGTATGCCAATGCCACAGGTCAGTAGGACGGCTATCCGACGGATATTGTCGCCCGCCAGGAGGCGCCAGATAGTCCAGAAATTCCAGGCCAAACCCGTGCTTTGCCACCATGCCGGTAATCATTAAGTGGGCGCCAAAAACCTGGTTAAGGTGTTCTTGCTCCGTACCGTAGTTTTCACTAGTTCCTGCTACTTTCAGTCCTAGAAGACCTTCGTAAAAAGCCTGGGAGGATTCTGTATCTTCAATACTAATTGCAGTGTGGTCAATGCCCAGAAATAACTGATCTGTTGGTGCTTGCCATTTCGGATTACCCTTTCCTTTTGGGAAATGGATAATTTCAAGATTGTGACCATCAGTATCCCGGAAATAAAAGGCACTGATGCCAGCCGCTGCCGGCAGATATTCCGGGAGCGTTTGTGGTGCTGTTGAAACAAATTGAACTTTGTGTGCGCGCAAGTGCGCATACGCTTTCTCCATATCACCAACCACAATGGCTATGTGTTGAAACCATAGGTCATTACTTCGGGAATCCACAGGAAGAGGTAGCTGTCGGTTTTCATCTATAAATTCAATGAGTTCAATCTGTTCCATACCCAATTGCATCAAGGCAATGCGTGCTTTCAGGTTGGGTTCCTTTAATCCAGTAAGTCGTTGTAAAGCACTCCCTTCCCATTCGTATTCGGCTACTTTTTTAAAAGAAAGTACTCTTTCATAGAATGGAATTAATTTTTCAAGACTGGATACGGTAATACTTACTTTTGATAACTGCCTGGCGGTTTGTGCTGAAGCGTTATAAACAAACAGTCCAACAACTACGAGCAAGAATACTATCTTTTTCATGATCTGATGAAGCATAAAATGTTAATTGATTATAGTACTTCCTCAATAAGGTAATCCCCCACCCTTAAAGCCTGAGCCATGATCGTTAGCGCTGGATTAACGGCTGAGCTGGAAGGGAAAAAACTGCCGTCTACCACATAGAGGTTAGAGACCTCATGTGCGCCACAATATTCATTCAAAGCAGAGCTTGCCGGATCCTTTCCAAATCGGATCGTCCCACATTGGTGAGCAGTACCGGCAATTGGGATTTTCTTGCCCAGGTACATATTGTTTGGCAGCAAGTGCTTTTCACAACCTGCATGTTCCAATATCCAGCGTAGTTTTTTCTGTAAGCGCTTGTGCCCCTCCAGGTTGTTTTCGGTATAGTGGAGCTGAATACTACCCTCTTTGGTCAGCGTCACCCGGTTGTTTGGATCGGGTAGATCCTCAGATGTCATCCAGAAATCCAAAGCGTGTTGAGCTATATAATCCAAGGCCAGGCCGGGGGCAAACTTAGGAGCATCTTCCCGAAACATAAGTGGGTCTGACTTGCCCAACATCTGGATGTGTCCCATCGGATATTCAAAATCGGCATCACCGAAGTAAAAGTCATTCAATCCTATGGTTTTACCAAATAGCGTGGGATTCGGTTTGCGAGAAATGGCCAGCATAGCAGAATTGTTATGGGCCATATAATAGCGGCCCACCACTCCAGAGCCATTGGCAAGGCCATTGGGATGCTTTTCGTTTTGGGAGCGAAGCAGTAATGCTGCTGAATTGATCGCACCACAGGCGACTACTACCGTATCCGCTGAATAGTGCTCGATGTTTCCATTTTGGTTAACGACGACCTCACTAATGATTTTTCCTGCAGGATCGGTAAGCAAACGTTCTACTAAACTATCCGTCATTAGGGTAACATTCTTGTGTCGAAGGGCTGGCTGAAGTGCTACTACATGAGCATCCGCCTTTGTTTCAGACGGATCCGGAAAACCGTCAAAACGGTCTAGTATGGGGGGAGCAACACCAGCTTCCTCCTCTCCCATTTTAGCACCTATTGGCAAAGGGAAAGGATTAAGGCCGAGTTGTTTCATATCGTCGAAAAGCTCCTGTATCCGGGGTTCATGCTTAAGAGCAGGATAATAATAAGGTGTACTGGCGGGTGGTTCGGTTGGGTCAATTCCGCGCTCTCCATGCACATAATACAATTTTTCTGCTTCTGCATAATAGCGCTCCAAATCCTCATAGGAAATGGGCCAGGCCGGTGAGATGCCTCCGTGGTGTTGCACTTCTCCAAAGTCTTCTGTTCGCATCCTCAATAGAGCGGCCCCGTAAACCTTGGTGTTACCACCTACACAATAATGAATACCCGGGTGAAAGGGCTTGTTGTTTTTGTCCAGCCAATCCTCCTTGGCTTTATACTTGGCATCCAGGAATACCGCCTGGGGGCTCCAATTTTCTTTTTCGCGGGGAATGTAATTTCCTCTTTCCAGAACAAGGATCTTTTTACCAGTAGGAGCCAGCTTATATGCTAAAGTACTGCCTCCTGCACCGGTTCCGATAATGATGATATCGTAATGGGCCATTGTTTTTTTTTATACAAAAATAGGCCCGGGTCGAAGGGAAGGTTGTTACCTTGGTAACAAAAAGGAAATTCTTTTATTGACTGGAGGTAAGTGCTTACACAAATATATTTGAAGATAATTGGCCGCCCAGAGGGCGGCCAATTATCTTCAAATGTAGGTATTTGGGTTGTGTAAGAAATAGGATATAGGGGCAGTGAATAAGTTAAAAAGTTCTTTAATACTTCAGATAATGTTCTATTATTGATAAATCCGCTACCTATAAATCGATTCCACGCGTTCCTTGAGCTGTGTGTTGAATTTATCGTACATGGATTTCATATGTTTCTTGCTAAGAAAATTCACAAGCTTGCTATGTTTTCCATGAATACCGTCTTCTTGTTTGAATAAGGTAGACCCGCTTTCCGTGGCTTCCAGTGTATATATATGATTATCTGTAAATCCATGTGACGTAAGTTCACCAGACCAACCGAACTTTTTACCTTCTTCATATTCTGTGCAAACACGTTCAAATTCCAATACTTCTCCATTTAATGGATTTTTGAAATAAACTTTGAAGCGTTCTCCTTTCACTAGTTTGCCTACGGATATCCCAACAAATGAAGAGCTCCATTCATTCAACTTTTTCCAATCCGTCAGAACACTCCACACTCCTTCAGGTGTAGCGTTGATTTCTATTTCGGTAAATACAGTGTTTTTTTTTGCTTTCCATAATCTTGTTGTAATTATTTCTTCACTGAATAACCGTGATATTTTAAAATGAAAAAATGGAATATCCAATAGCAAGTCCAAGCCAGGGCCT
>CAZJQS010000010.1:93622-111383 GCA_964548175.1 uncultured Saprospiraceae bacterium | reverse complement strand
ATGATAAACGCAAATAATAATCTTAAGCTTTTCATGTTTCTATATAATTAGAAATGGAATGTTATAAAAACCAGAGGCTTAATGGTCTCAGAGGTCATCCGGACCTCCGAGCACCGGCCTCAAAAAATTAATACCCCTGATTCTGGGTTAAATTTGGATTTGCCAGCAACTCACCGGCAGGAATTGGGAACAGTCTTCTGAAATCCTGAGTAGCCGTTCCCTCTTTCACATTACCCTTCCAGGGCCATACGTAATCACCGCTTATGAACAGGCCATAGCGGATCAGGTCTGTTCTTCTGGTAGCTTCCCAGTACAACTCTCTGGCTCTTTCTTCCAGGATAAAGTCCAGGGTAAGCTCAGCATCAGTAATAGCGCCGAGGTTGGAGCCTCTGTAAGCTCTCCTCCTCACTGTATTGACATAGTTAAGTGCAGTTGCTCTGTCGCCTCCTGTACCGCCTCTTAATACCGCCTCAGCATACATCAGGTGAGCATCAGCTAACCGGAAGACCGGAAAATCAGCATCGGCATGAGTTAGGTCAGAACCGGGCAGCCCATCAGAGGTAACGTTTCTGAATTTGATGATGCCGTACCCGTCTGTAGCAGCAGTCAGGTCATTAATTTCCTTGGACTGACCCTCTGTCCAGAAAGAAGCTCTGGAATCCAGGTCGCCGGTTTCATCCGGAAACAAATCCACGAAAGCGCTGGTCGTTCTCAAGCCTTGCCAGGCGCCGGTGACGCCGATCTCAGATTCAGGCATGGTCCCTACGATCGGGGCATGGGTCAGATAGGTCATACCGCCCCAGGTCTGGGTATTCAACCCATCAAAAGGAATCGACCAGATGATCTCGCTGGAGGTATGATTATCCGCCAGGAAGTTGTGGCTATAGTCGTCCACCAGACTGTACTGACTGGAGTTGATCACCTTGTTCAGAGCTGTGAGCGCCTCAGTATAACGAGAGGCGCCGGTATACACTTCTGCATTCATGTACAATTTAGCCTGGAGCATCCAAACAGCGGCCTTGTCGACACGAGCGTATTGATTATCCCCCGGATCCGGCAGCAAAGACTCGATGGCATTCAATTCATTTTCAATAAAATCGAACACCAGCTGACGATCAAATTGCTGTGGCGCATCCGAGCCGATCTCACTCGCTTCGGTGTAGAAAGGAATATCCCCAAACAAGTCAATACCATGCCAGTAGCTGTAGGCTCTCAGGAATCTCGCCTCAGCGCGGAATCGATCGATCTCAGGACGAATGCCCGCTCTGATGTTCCGCTCATCCAGTTTTGCGCTGGAAGACTCCCGCAGAAATTCATTTGCCATGGACACCTGAAAAAAGATCCGGTAGTACATCGCATTGACGAACTGGTTCTGGCTGTCCCAGCTTTGAACGTTCAACGGCTGAATGCCGTCATCGCCCCAGGAGATCACGGCCTCCTCCGTAGGAAGTTCCTGCAACTGCCAGTACTGGCGCAAATAATTGGAAAAACCTTCGTCCAAACTGGAAATATCCGCATTACCGGCAGGCCCCTGCTGGCCCGTTATGGCCAGGCCAGCATATACTCTCGCAATAAAGCGACGGTAAGAATCTTCATCAGTAAACAGCACGTCCGCAGTGGACTCTGTTCTGGGCTTCAGATCCAGATCCGTACAGGCTGAAAACACAATTAAAATTAGAACTAATGCAACATTGAATATCCGTTTCATAACACTTTATTTAAATCAATTTTTAATAAATGAGGTTAAAATCCGAGCGTAGCGCCAAATACGATCCTGCGCTGTCTGGGGAATGGATTATTATCAATTCCATTGCCATGCTCTGGATCTAATCCGGAGTACTCGGTTAATACGAATACATTTTCTGCCGTTCCATACAACCTCAAGCTCATACCTGAAGGAAGGTTACTAAAATTATAACCCAGCGTAATGTTATCCATCCTCAGGAAGGAAGCGTCCTCCAGGTAAAAATCTGAGAAGTACTGCGGATTGGTAAATCCAGATAGAAGCACTGAGTGGTGCAGATTATTCAGCCAACCTTCGCGATCAGCCAGGCGTGAAAAGTGCCCCAGATTGGAGGCATTGTTATTGTAGACAAAATTACCCACGCCCCCCCTTAAAGTAAAGGCCAGATCGAAATTGTTAAAAGAAAAGTTAGACGTAATCCCGTAGATAAAATCAGGCGCCGGCTGCTGGATCAGTCTTCTGTCCTGATCATTCACAATACCATCACCATTAAGATCGGAATAGATATCGGCATTGTCAACCACTCCGTCCTCATTATAATCGATACCGTCAACCAAGGGATCACCGTTACTGTCGTACAACTGCTGGAACAAGAAGAAAGAGTTGACAGGTGAACCAACGCTCAGCCTTTGAACCGTACTGCCTACCCCTCCTGAAATGAAGCCGGTATTGATACCCGCACTTCCTTCACCATCCAGTACCCGGATCTCATTCTGGTTATAAGCACCGTTCAGAGAAATATCCCATGCCAGCTTTGGCGTGGTCAGGATAGCGGCATTCAAGGTTAACTCAATGCCCTGGTTTTCCAGCTCGCCAATGTTGGTCAAAACGCGATCCGTCAGGTTCGTACCGGCAGGAACGTTAACGGTGAACAACAAGTCATCGGTATTCTTGTAATAATATTCAAGCGTACCATTAATTCGGCCATTGGAGAAGCCAAAGTCCAGACCGAAGTTCCACTGAGTGGTTTCTTCCCATTTCAGGCCGGCATCATAACCGTTAGGACGAAGTGTAGTGACAAACTCATTACCAAACTGATATCTCGCTCTGGAGTCAGAGATCGCATAAGTAGGTAGAAACTGGAAGTCGCCGATCTCCTGGTTACCGGTCACCCCATATCCTACCCGAAACTTAAGGTCCGAAAAGACGTTGGCCAGGCCTGCGGCAAAGGGTTCCTGCAGGATTCTCCATCCCAATGCAGCCGAAGGGAAAGTACCCCAGCGGTTTGCAGGACCGAAACGAGAGGAACCGTCACGACGAACGGTAGCCGTCAAAAGGTACTTGTCTTTGAGGGTATAGTTTAAACGCCCGAAGAAGCTTATCAGGCGATTGTCTGTAATTCCACTATTAGAAATGAACATGGAAGCCGGCGCCAGGTTGTTGAAACCGAAAATGTCGGTGTCGATGTTCCAGGCGTTGGTGGAGTTGCCGGAGAAAGTGAAATCCTGGTAAGAATATCCTGCCAGAACCTTTAACACATTATCTGCGTTCAGGTCAAAATCGTAAGTAAGATAAGCGTCCAGCAGCAGGTTGATGTTCTTGCCGTTGCTAATAAAAATATTACCCGTACGGTCATCTGTCGGAGGACGAGTAAAGGTAGTTGGAGAGAAGAACTTGCTGTCGTTGTTATCGATGTCATAGCCAAGGTTCAGCTTAGCACTCAAGCCAGGAATAATGCTGGGTTTGAAATCCAGTTCCAGGTTACCGATGCTGCCGAATTCTTCGAACAAATTCTGTTGTTGCTCGATCTGAGAGACCGGGTTACGTGGGCCAAGCGCCACGCCGTATTCGAAGTAGCCACCATAAGCGACGTTGTCAAGATCAAAAACGGGCTGAGTAGGGTCAAACAACCAGGCGTTGCCGATGACTCCCCTTTCATTATTCCGTTTATTGAAGTTACCTTTCAGATTGGTGGAAATGTCCAGCTGATCATTCAGGATAGACATATCAAAAGCGAAGCTAAATCCGATCCTTTCCGCCTGATAAGGCCGGATCACCCCTTCGACATTCTGGTAGTTAGCCGAAACGCGGTAACCGAAGTTCTCGCCGCCTCCGGTCACGCTCATATCATAGCTTTGTCCGTAAGCTGTCCGGGTCACTTCATCGAACCAGTCGGTCCTTTCCGGGCCGACATCTTCGAGTCGATTGGGTCTTACGAAGGTGACCACATTTCTGAATTCTTCCGGAGACAATACCGGTATATCTCCCGCCAAGCTGGCCCAGGAGTTGAAGGCGTTCAAGGTAAAACGAGGCTTGGCGCCTTTTTTACCTCTTTTGGTGGTGATCATGATCACCCCGTTGGCGCCTCGTGATCCGTAGATCGCTGTAGCCGAAGCATCCTTCAATACAGTAAAGGTTTCAATGTCATTGGGATTTACGTAAAAAGCCAGGTTGCCTCCGTTACCGACCGGTACGCCGTCGATCACATATAGCGGTTCGTTACTGGCGTTGATGGAAGTACCTCCACGAATACGGATGGAAGCGCCTCCGCCGGGCTGAGCGTTAGGGGTGATCTGTACGCCGGCTACCTTACCGGTCAGCAGGTTTTCACCCGAAACCAGGGCGCCCTTGTTGAAGTCCTTTTCAGAAACGGCCAGCACTGAGCCCGTCGCATCTTCCTTTCTTACCGAACCATACCCGATAACGACGATCTCGTCTAACAATTCCCCTGCAGAAAGTTGCACGTCGACCACATCGGAAGCACCGATATTAACCGTTTGAGCGCGATAACCTGTGTAAGAAAATTCGAGCTGGGTAGCTCCTTCGGGAAGTTCGAGTGAATAATTGCCGTCAAAATCAGTGACGGTGCCTGTACTGGTGCCCACAACGAGAATGTTGGCGCCGATGAGCGGATCGCCGTTCTCTGCGTCGGTCACTGTTCCCGTAATCGTCCTTTGCGCAATGGACAAATTGCACAAAAGCAATGCTGCTACAAAGAGCACTACCTTTGAGTAGTGATTGACTATAAGTTCCATAAATTACTAATTTTGGTTGTTTTACATCTTGACCTATGGAGCCTCTTTTGGTTCCAATTTTTGGTTTCATTAAGATGGTTAAAGGGCTTGATGGTTAATTTGGCTTGTAGTCCGATTTTCAGAATGAAAAAACCTATGAATGTTCTATATGCAGAAAGGGATACAAATTAAAATTGCTATCGGTGCTTTAAGTTAAGTAAAAGTTTTAAATCAAAAACAAGAATCCTCTTTCTTTAAATTAGAACGTATCAAACGCTTCAACCGCTGCAAGGTTAATCAAATATTAAATAGCTCAACAATGACTTTTGCTATTGAAGCTCATAACTTTTATCAAACAGCATTCGTCCTTACCATCAAGTCCTTCAAAACAAACCTTTTATCTTTCGTTGTTAGGGTATGAAAATTTTTTTGCTCCAGCTTTTTTTATCCGCAACGACATGTATCAGATAAACACCTGTCGTCTTCTCCGAAAGTATGAATTCCTGACTAATTGACGACAAATTAGCTCGCAGCTGTATTCTTCCATCTATCGTGAATACTTCTAACCATGCATTGCCGAACATCTGTTCACTCTCCACCACCAATCGATGGCCGCTCTCGTCCCAGTAGGCATGAATCCCTGACAATAACGGTTCATCGGAGTTTGTCAGCTGTGTATAATCATGCGTCATCCAGCGAATACCGCCGTTGGTAAGCAATTTATTCTGAAAATCAAAAAAGGCCGCATGTTCGTAATGCGATCCGGTTCCCCACTGTGTCGAACAGGATGAAGAAACCCAGGCAGGCTCCCAGTAAACCACCCCAGCCCCACCATTCTCCATTACCTGTTCTGTAAGCGCGATCAGAAATTCAGCCTGATTATCCGGAGAAAGCGGCTGATATTCCGGATGGGCCATGCCAAGAATATTTCCGGCGGCGTCATTGAAATCGCTGGTCCACGGATATCCGGTCTCTACGATCATCACCTGATAGTCAGGATAGGTCGCCCTGAAATTGTGGATCACCTCCCCTACTCCATCCAGATCCACTGAATTATGCCACTGCCAATAGTACGACAAGCCGATGAAGTCAAAATCGGTAACGCCGTTCGCGACAAACCGATCGATGAACCAGGGCGCATCGTCTGGGCCGGCAATATGCAACATGATCCCTATCGAAAGATCGTGTGCTTGCTCCAGTTCTCTGACAGCCTGAATGGCCCTGTTGAACAAGGTGGCGTTCCGTTCCCAGTCGAGTACCCAGCCGGCCTCATTTTGTTCTGGGGACAACAGGATGCCCCTGTTGGTCTCGTTGCCGATCTGGATCATCTCAGGAAGAAGGTTTTCCCTTCTAAGTTCATCTAATGTATTGTAAATGTAGTTGTACAAGGAATCAGAAAGCACCGGCAGGTCATTCACCACCGGTTGCCAGGCCTTAGGCGCCACCTGTTTGCCAGGATCAGCCCAGTTGTCCGATAAATGAAAGTCAAGCAAAACTCCCATTCCCTGCTCTTTAGCCCTTTGGATGCTTTTTTTGACATCCCTCAGGTCAGAATAGCGCTTCCCGTCATTCAACTCATCATACCAGTCGGGCGTATGCCAGAGCCTCAACCGGACAAGATTGCAGTCGTGATCTGCAAAAAGGGCATAAGGGTCTTTAGCCGTGTCTTTTTCGGAATACGTCACGCCGCAATCTTGCATTTCATTGACGTAGGACAGGTCGGCGCCAAAGTAGAAATTCTGAGCGAAGGAAGTAAAGGACAAAAGGGCGCCAAATAACAAAAGGAAAGGTGTTCTTTTTTTCATCATCATGATTAGTTCTGTATTACTTACGCGTTTCAGCAGATCGAACTTCAAGTTGTTTAATGCCATTGCATAATAAATAAACTTAAAAAACCATGAAAACCAGAATTATAATTTTAACGTTATTCTTTGCGTTTGGTCATTTTTTTGCCAAAGCACAGCGCCTGGACGGAGATGTCGGACTAGGATTTCAATTTGGACAACCGACAGGCCTTACGCTTCAGTTTTATAATGAAGACGGTGCTTCACTTGACCTTTTGGCCGCCTGGGATCTGGATGACTTTTATTTCTTGAATGCCCACGCTCTTTGGAATGTCCACCTTAGCAACCGCGGTGTTGCTCACTTGTATTATGGTCCCGGTGCCTTCATAGGTATTAGGGAGACTGGCATTGATGACGGCCTATTCGGTGAGGATAACGACACGGAAGTAGGCTTAAGCGGTCGGATAGGAATAAACTTTTTGATCAATAAATTTGAGCTTTTCGCGCATTTCACTCCCAGAATGACGCTAAGTAGCAGTTCGGACGTAGACTTCGGCGGGGGTGTCGGTGGAAGATTCTACTTCTAAGAGTGCAAAAAAGAGATGGTCCGCCATCTCTTTTTTATCAAAATTCTTGTCAAAACAGGAAAATCGAAATATCTTTGCATTCCGCTCAAAAAGGGTTATTAGCTCAGTTGGTTTAGAGCGCAGCCTTGACAGGGCTGAGGTCACTGGTTCGAATCCAGTATAACCCACTATAGCCAATTGGCCATTTGTTTATTTGGTCAATTGGCTATTTTTATTTTGTCCTTTGGCTGCCTGAACATTTCCCAATATCCAATAGACTTTATACTTACCTTAACGACCATTACCCTTCTTCTCCTTGTTATACAATAAAACGGACAAAATTAACTTAACCGATCACTGCGATACGGGAAGAGACTAAGTCGATCTTTGATGCTGCCCGGCGGGCAGCATCAAAGGCTAACTTATATTGTCCGGTCACTAATAAAACCATAAACAAACTATGAAAAACTTAGCATTATTGTTACTGTTGTTCCTTCCGATTTTGGGAACAGCGCAACAAACGGACAAACAAAAAGCGAAAGAAGCAGAACGAAAAGAACGTCATGAACGGATCATGACCATGATCAACGAGGGAGAATTTGTGATGAAAGCCAATACGCTGCGCGACAGGTACGGCAATCAGATATTCGTCAACGAAGCCACTAATTTTGTGGCTATAGCGGATAGCGTGGGCGTCATACAAATCGCTGTAAACAATACCGGATTAGGTCGGAACGGCCTTGGAGGCGAAACCATTGACGGCCGCATCACCAATTATGAAGTAGAGGACTTCGGCCCCGGAAAAGGAGCCAATGTAAGAATGACTTTCTTTGGGTTCAGCACCTTTGATCTGTTGCTTTCCGTAAACGACAGCGGATTGGGTACAATAGACCTGTCCGGCATGTACGGCCAGCAACTGGTATTTTCCGGTGAGATGGTCCCGCTGGAAGGGTCTGATATATATGTCGGGACAACTACTTTTTAAGGTTGAAATAAATACTTTTTCAAAAAGGCTGAAAATCAAATAATCAAATCAGTTTTCAAAGTTTTAAGATATCCTTTGTAAAAAATCAAAGTTGTTTAAAGTTTTTTCGCTTCCAGCAGGAAACTTTAAACAACTTCATCTTGAAAAGATGAAGCCACAATGCTTTCATCTTTTTTTTTATTTTTACTTTATTGTAAGAAAAACACAGCTATGTATGAAATCGAAAATGCCCGTTTCAACCATAATGACCAAAGATTTGCTCATTCTTGAAGCAGAGGATACGCTTAGGGATGCAGAAAGCACCTTCAGCAATTACTCCCTCCGCCACGCCCCTGTGGTATCCGACGGAGAACTGGTCGGCATGTTCAGTCTTATTGATTTAAAGAACATAGAAGACGACGCACTTGACAGGAAAAGGCCCTATCAGCCCACTCTGGTCAAACATGTGATGACCCATGACCCCATACATGCACAGGTAAATGACAATATTCTGGAGGTAGCGACTTTATTCACGGAGCACGATTTTCATGCGATCCCGATATTGGACGGCGAAAAAATCGTGGGCATCGTCTCCACTACAGATATCATTCGATTTTTTTTGGAAAACCTTGATGAAGAGTAAGACAGGATGTTTTTTTGCTGCCCGTGGGCAGCAAAAAAACATCCTATTGAAAGAGCTCTTTTTTCCCGATCATACGGCCTTGCTCGGGGTCCCATACTTTAAGCCGAAAACAAGCGGCGATATCTTTAGGGTTAAGACTGGTTTCTCCCGGATTTTGAAGTTCCTCCATTTCCTTGTAGGCCACAGGGAGGTTGTAAAACGGTATTTTGGGATTGATGTGGTGGATGTGGTGATAGCCAATATTGCCTGTAAACCAATGCATGACCGGATGCATCTTCATATAGCTGGAAGAATGCAGGGCTGCGTATACATAATCCCATTCTTCCTTGGTCTTGAAGGTAGCCGATGGAAAATTGTGCTGAGCATAAAACAAATAGGCCCCAAGTGCATGAGCGATCATGATCGGCAGGAAAAAGCCAAGCACCAGGCTCTGCCATCCTAATAATAGATAAATACTCACGCCAAGCGCTACGTGAAAGATCAGCGCAATCAAGGAATCTATATGTTTCTTGGGATTATTGATCAACGAGCGCAGGCTCATGCCCCAAATGAAAACGAATAAATAGCCAAAGAGAATGGTAAAAGGATGACGAGCGAACAAATACAAGCCTCTTTCCATTTTTCCTGCAGCCAGAAACTCTTTCTTGGTCACCAGAGGATAAGAGCCTATGCTGGAAGTATATAGCTTCGAATTATGCGCATGGTGATAATTATGCGACCGGCGCCAGATGCTGACCGGCGCCAACACAAACCAACCGTAAATAGTAAAGATGGCTTCCGCAAGGGCAGAGTTTTGCAAAATACTCTTATGCAGATAATCGTGATAGATGATAAACAGCCGAACAATGAGCAATCCATTCAATACGCCGCAAATCAGCTGCGGCGCCCAGTGTACATTGACCAGCGCACCGATATAAGTAACCAAAAACAACAGTAAAGCACCGACCAACAATTGCCAGCTTTTTTTCCGATCTTCCTTTGCGTACCTGGACGTAGAAAGAATTATGTTTTTATCCTTTATCATTGCTCAAAGATATTCTAATTTTTCAATTTTTTATGCTTCCATCTTCTGTGTGTCCATAACCAAATCTCCGGTTTTTTTTCGATGTCCTGTTCAAGCCGCCGGGTGTGCCGTTCAGAAATGGCATCTTCAGAAAAGTGTTTGGGGTCGTCAATCAGCACTTCTGCTTTGATGTAGTAATAACCCCTCCTGACCCGGTCGATGCTTACGTAAACGATGGGATAATTGAGCTTCTTCGCGATTTTGGCAACGCCTGTAAATACAGGGGTTTCCTGGTTCAGGAAGGTAGTCCAGTAGGCCCCTTTCGGAGGAGGGGTCTGATCGGCAATAAAGGCGGTCGCAGTGACCTCTTTCCGGTCGCGAATCATACCCCGGAAGGTTTCCTTCATGGCGTACAGTTTGTTGCCCAATCGCGTACGCATGTGGTAGACGAGCCGGTCAAAATAAGGATTCGATAAAGGGTGAAAAATGACAAATAACTGATGAAAACCGATCTGACTGAATCGAGCTCCGGCCAGTTCCCAATTTCCCCAATGGCCCATAACGAGAATGATGCTCTGCCTGCTTTCATAAAACTGCTGGAATACCATTTGATTCTCCATAGCCACCCTTTTCAAAACTGTTTTCGGTCGTATGCTTAACGTCTTGAGGGTTTCAAGTAACAGATCGCAGAAGTAACGATAAAATCGACGTTCTATTCCACGGAGCTCTTCCGTTGATTTTCCAGGGAAAGCATTCTCGAGATTGGTGCGAACGACCTTTAGCCGATAGCTCAATATCTTGTACAACAATAAATATAACCCGTCCGAAACAACATACATCAATCGGAAGGGCAGCCAAGAGACGCCATATAGAAAAGGCAGGGAGAAATAATACAATATCGCCGCCATCGGGTAATTTTGGCGAAAAATAAGGATAGATTTTTTTTTAAGGAGATTTTCAGGAAAAAAACGCTGCTTTTCCTCAAAATCTCCTCAAATAGGAACAGACTAGGCCTGCATCAGCTGTACACTAATATTCAGTTTCACTTCTACTCCTACCAGCATGCTACCCGCTTCGGTGATGGTATTCCAGGTCAGCCCGAAATCTTTACGATTCAGCTTGCCTTCTAATTCGAAGCCCGCCTTCATATTACCCCATGGATCTTTTACGATGCCGTTGTAGTCCACGTCTTATGTCACCGGCTTAGTCGTTTCGCGAATAGTCAGGTCGCCTTTAAGCTCATAGTCGCCGTCCCCTTTCTTAGTCAGGACGCCATGCTCGAATTTGATGTGCGGAAACTTGTCTGCAGCGAAAAAGTCATCAGATTTCAGGTGATTATCGCGATCAACAGCATTGGTGCTGATGCTGTTCACGTCGATCTTAAAACTGATCTGGGCGCCGTCGAAATCTTCGTTCTCAGACACGACTTCACCGTCGAACTTCTCAAAACGACCGGTGACCGTTGTTATGACCAGGTGCTTAACTTTGAATTGTACTTCGCTGTGTGCCGGGTCGATGCCCCATTTAGTGACGGTTTCTGATGTTGTATTGCTCATCATTTTAATGTTTGAGTGGTTAGTTATTTTTAATTTATTTTCGATGTTTAAACACCGAAGTTTAGACATTTTTCTCCTGCTGAGATAATTTTTTGGAAAAAAATAATCAAATCTTTTTTCCGTTCAATACCCCACAACGTTCCTGATCATGCCATTAAATACAAAGTAATGAAACGGTAGAACGCCATACCAATACAACCTTCCCCAGAGGCCGTGGGGACGGAAAGTAGCTGTTTGGTAGAGCACCTTTCTCCCCTCTTTCTGGCGTATGTCAAATTCCAGCCAGGCTTCGCCCGGGAGTTTCATTTCTGCAAAAAGCAGCAATCGGTGTTGCTCATGATCGACGGCGAGGACGCGCCAGAAGTCCAGTGCGTCGCCGGCGTGGATATCAGTCGGATGAGTGCGTCCACGTCGAAGACCGATACCACCGACCAATTTATCCAGGTAACCGCGGATCTTCCACAACCAGCTGCCGTAGTACCACCCCCGGTCTCCACCGATAGAAACGATGTTGGCCCAAACTTCCTCAACGGGCCGGTCGAAATGCATTTCTTTTTTGTCGGTAAAACATCCGTATTCCGGAACATTGACATGATCACTCAGCGAACTATCGGGATAAGTGGTGACCAAGGCATCTTTCCAACTGGACACCACAACGTTCTGCCGGATTTTAGTAAAGGCGTTCTCTACCGCTTCTTTATAAGTTAATGGTTCAACGCCTAACATGCTTTCCAGGCGGTTGTCCCTCAACAACACATCTATCTTCATGCTGTTAACCAGGTTGACGGCCAGGGGGTAGGTCACAGAAGTAACAAAATACAGCCAGTAAGAGGATAATCGTGGTGTCATCACCGGCACGATAAAGATCCATCGTTTTAGCTTCCTGACCTCTGCATACTGCATCAACATTTCTTTGTATGTCAATATCTCCCTGCTGCCGATATCGAAATTTTGATTGTAAGTGTCCTCCCTCAACAGCACTTCCGTAAGGTAGAAGATCACATCCCGAATTGAGATCGGCTGACATCGTGTTTTCAGCCACCGGGGAGCCACCATCACCGGAAGTTTTTCCACCAGGTCCCTGATAATTTCGAACGAAGCACTGCCCGAACCGATGATGATCCCGGCTCGAATAGCGGTTAAAGGGACTTTACTGGCGTTCAGAATGTGCTCTACCTGAAGTCGGGATTCCAGATGTTTAGATAGCTTCTTTTCGTTGACGATACCGGTCAGGTATATAATCTGTTGTGCTTTTGTTTGATCCAGGTAATCGACAAAGTTCCGCGCTGTCTGGGCCTCCAGTTGATCAAAGTCTTTAATGGAACTCGACATGGAGTGGATAAGGTAATAGGCGACGTCAAAATCTACTGGGGCCTTCTTCATATCCACTTCTTGCAGAAAATCTACCTGAAAAACTTCGATCTGATTCTGCAACTCTTTGCGGATATTGTCAGTATCCAGGCTGCTACGGTCACGTACACAGGCAATGACTTCGTGACCTTGTTCCAGTAATACTGGCAATAAACGTTTTCCGATGTATCCGGTCGCACCGGTTAATAAAATGCGCATTTTTGTTTTTTTTACTCTGATCTCACTGATCTTCAATATTTTTTTGGGAGCTGATCAAAATTGAAATTAGCTCCTCTTTCCACAAGACCAACATGAATTACATCATTGATGTTTTAATTTTTTTTTCTATTGCTATATCAGAAGATTTTCATTCTTCATTTTTTTTGTCGGCCATCGAACGCGAGCAAAAAAATCCTTGTTACACCACCGAATCAATTATTATTAGTTAACTAAAACACATATATTAATTTATGGCTAACGAAACAACAACATGGCCTGAACTGGCTGCAGGATTGTATGACAAATTAACCGGTCGCAACGCAGAAATTAATTACGAATTCGAAAATTTCGAGATCAACATTCCTAGTAGTGCTTCTGATGACGCTAAGCATGCCAAGTGGAAAATGAACGGCAAGCTGAAGATCTACACCAATGAGCGTGACGATAACAAGTAAATGAAAATAGGCTGACGGTGACCGTCAGCCATTATATTTTCTTTTTTTAAACTTCCCTCACCTATGACAATAGAAAGCAATTTAGTGTTTACCCATCCGTCGGGTTCCGTTCATATCACCACTCCGGATCAGGAAACCATCCGATTCGATTTTTCCGATAGAAAAACAGCCCGGGAGTTTTTCAAAACGGGCAAGCTCCCCGGTATAAAAGGTCAAGTGAACAACTTTTTTTCTTTTTTGGGAAAAAACGGCTATCATCTCGATATTTATATTGATGGAAAAAAAGTCATTCGAATGAGTGATTCCTGGTGGAGTAAGGTACTGCGCTTTTTATGGTTAAGATTATTTTAAAGAGCGGCTTCAAACTTTTCCTTCCCATTCACTGTAAAATTCTTCCAGATAAGTTTCCATAAATTGATGTCGTCGTTCGGCAATGATCTTTCCGGTGGCGGTATTCATGCGATCTTTCAGCAGCAGCAGTTTTTCGTAAAAATGATTGATGGTAGGACCTTTGTTCTTTTTGTATTCTTCTCTGGTCATATTCATTTTGGGCGGGATATCAGGATCGTAGAGTTTGCGATTCCGGAAGCCGCCGTAGTTAAATGCCCGGGCGATGCCGATGGCCCCAAGAGCATCCAGCCGGTCGGCATCCTGCACAACTTGTAATTCCGGCGAGGTAAAAGGCGCCTCATGATTCCCTCCTTTAAAAGACATAAACTGAATAATATTCACCACGTGTTGGATGATCGCCTCGTCCACTTGATGGCTGGTCAAAAATTCCCTGGCTCTTCTTGGCCCGACTGACTCATCTCCATTGTGAAACTTGGCGTCGGCGATGTCGTGCAGCAATGCGGCCAGTTCCACAACTAGTTCATCGACTTGTTCCTCCTGGGCTATGTACCGGGCCATTTTCCAGACGCGGTAGGTGTGATGCCAGTCGTGGCCGCCTTCGGCTCCATCCAGGGAGGTTTTGACAAAGGCGATCGTATCTTGTATGATCTTAAGTTGACTATTTTTCATGTTTCTGACTGATGTTGTGCAAGGATACTTAATTTATCGTGTTTTTAAAAATTGTACCTGTAGGCGATTTGTATCTATGGATTCACTCTTGAATATATGGGACCCCTGTCAGGGTGCTGGTATAATAAAAAAATCAATTCTTCGACATTTTTGAAACGCTCTTTATCCATATTGCCTCCCAAACAAATTCCTTATCTTTCAACCTTACAGGCTGTCTTATAAGCATGCTACTACTTTTCGCCGCCTAAAAAATTTAATATGGGCTGACGAAAAAGGCCTTAGAACTTATTCGTCAGCCTCTTAGAATGCTAACCTCCTACACTAACTCATTGGATCATGTATACTTTACTACTGCTATTACTGAGTGTTGCCCTGATCATCCTGCTCACCGTCAGATTGAATGTTCACCCATTTTTAGCGCTTTTCTTTGCCGCCCTGGCCTATGGATTGGCGGCGGGTATGGATCTGGACGCCATCACCGCCTCCATCAATGAGGGATTTGGCGGAACGCTTGGAAAGATCGGCATGGTCATCGTCATCGGGGTGATCATCGGGTCCTTTTTGGAACATTCGGGCGGAGCGTTCAAACTGGCAGAGGCCATTTTGAAAGTCATCGGAAAAAACCGTGTTCATGAAGCCATGGGCATCATCGGGTATATTGTTTCCATCCCTGTTTTTGCCGACAGCGGCTTCATCATTCTCAATCCGCTTAATAAAAGTCTGAGCAAAAAAGCGGGTTTGTCGATTGCCGGAACGGCCGTCGCGCTGATCCTGGGGCTCATGCTCACGCATGTGATGGTCCCTCCTACTCCGGGCCCTATTGCTGCCGCGGGCATCCTCGAGGCCGATATTGGGTTGGTAATGCTGCTGGGACTCATCATCAGCGCGCTTTCCCTGGTTGTGGCCATCATCTATTCCAAGAGAATAGCCTCCAAGACCTACATCGACCCCAACCCTGACTTAACGGAAGCGGAGGTGGAGGAAAAAATAAAAAAGGCGCCCGGGGCTGGTCGATCTTTTCTGCCGATCCTGGTCCCCATCCTGCTCATTGTGGGTAAGTCTGTCATTGAGTTTCAGTTACCTGAAGGTGAAAAAGGCGCCTGGGGGCTTCAATTCCTTGCGTTTATCGGTACTCCGGTCATTGCGCTGACCATCGGCATGTTCCTGGCTTTTACGCTGCCCAGGCAATGGAACAAAGATATGTTGTCCACTTCCGGCTGGGTGGGCAAAGCGTTAATGGATGCTTCTTCGATTATTTTGATTACCGGGGCGGGCGGCATTTTCGGGACCATTCTGCAGAATTCGGGCATTGCCGAATCTATGACGGAGTTGCTCTCCGGCGCCCGGCTTGGCATTTGGCTGCCGTTCATTTTGACCGCTGCTATTAAGACAGCTCAGGGCTCTTCTACGGTTGCGCTGATCACGGCGGCCTCCATCATGGCGCCGATGACCACCACTTTGGGTTTTGATACGGAGATGCAGAAGGCGTTGCTGGTGGTGGCGATCGGGGCTGGGGCGGCAGTGGTTCCTCACGCGAATGACAGCGGCTTTTGGGTGGTCACCCAACTGACTGGCATGGATATTAAGACGGGGTATAAGCTGTATACCGTGGGTGCGGCTATTGTAGGGACTTTTGCGGCGGCGCTGGTGTTTGTGGCTTCGCTGTTTTTGGGTTAGGTGGGGGAGCGCCCCATGTGATTGTGTGTCGCCGCAGAGCGACTGGCTGTGGGGTTGTGTAAGATCAGTTAAGCGTTTATTAGCCCGGCGGCGGCATTGGCGACTTTATGGAAGCTTTTGGGCACCATTTTGCTGATGACGCTTTCCATGGTTTTAGTAATGGGGCCTTCCATAATGCCCACCAGAGCAGGTAGGCCGCCCTCCCAGTGGATGTCGCCTTTAAACGTAAGTCGACAACCCCGCCCGCCCATGGCGGGCTCAAAGGTGGTGGCGCCCCGGCAGTCCATTTTTTCCCGGAAATAGTGTGATTCGATCTGCCAGTAGCATACTTTATTTTCGGCATCCCAGATGGCGGTGTCGTTCCAGGTAAGCATGCGGGGCTGGATGTAGGACTTTACCAGCGCCGGAAGAGGAGGATTGGCCTTCCATTCATATATCGTCACCAACCGGCCTTCTTCGTTTTCTTTTCGCTCGATGGGGCGGATGTATTCCAGATCGTCTACTTTTTCTCCTATCTCTTCGAAGCGATCCCGGAAGACGGCCCAGACGTCCTCCACCGGGTGTTTGATCATACTGATGGTCTTGAATTCCATATTTGCTGTCTTGTTTCGTGGATTTCTTTGGATAAATGTAGGGTTGATCTTACCGATGACGGCAGATGTTTGCTGCCCACCAGCCAGCTGATGGCGCGGGCCAGGGCTTGCCTTGAAGGCATGGGCGAATAGCCTAATTGCTTGAGTTTGGCGGAATCATACCAGTAATATTCGCCTACCATCTTGGCTTGTTCTCGGGTGGACAACGGGGCCTCTCCGGTAATGGTGCTCCACAATTCCTGGGTCCAGGCGGCCAGATAGGCACTGGTGTGGTAGGCTTTTAAATGTGGTCCTGGAATGCCGCAGAGATCGGAAATGTACTTATGTACCGTTTCCCATTCCAGGTTTTCTGATCCAGCCAGGTATTTTTCTCCTGCCCGGCCTTTTTCGGCGACCAACAAATGGGCCTGGGCCACATCTTCTACTGCTACTATATTGCAACCACCGATCCAGGAAGATTTCAAGGGGTCTTTGAGGTAGTTGACGATCATGCGATTGCTTTCCGTTAGCTTGTGATCGAAGGGGCCGACGGTGAGGGTCGGACAGACTGCTCTTACGTCTAAGCCGTATCCGGCGCCTAGCTGAAAGGCTAGCTGCTCTTGTTGTCGCTTGGATTCGGCATAAGGCAGTAAGCGAGCGGTGGTTTCCGTGGTAGTTTCTGTCAGCTCTTGTTTTTTTCTGCCGGCGCCCAGGGTGACGGAGGAGGAGGTCAGGATGATGCGCTCTACGCTGGTGGCCTGGGCGGCTTTCATTACGTTGATCATGCCGTTGGTGGCTTTTTCGATCAGACTGCCTTTTTCGTGCCCCCAGTAACTGAAGATACCGGCTACATGGAAGCACCATTGGCATCCGTCGAAGGCTTTTTCCAGGCTGTCGGCATCTAGGATGTCGCCCTGGACGAGTTCTATGTCCAGACCTCGTAGTGCTTGGAGCTTGCTGGTGGGCCGGACGAGGGCGCGAACCTTGTGGCCTGCTTCCAGTAGTTTTCTAATGAGGTGGCTTCCGATGAATCCGCTTGCGCCTGTTGCAATGATCATGTGATTGTTTTATCATAAGGCTTGCGCCCTATGTTAGTGTGTGTCGCCGCGGAGCGGCTAGTGCGTAGGGGCTTGCGCCCCGCTGGTATGGGGCTTGCGCCCCTTGTTAGTGTGTGTCGCCGCAGAGCGGCTAGTGCGTGGGGGCTTGCGCCCCGCTGGCATAGGGCTTGCGCCCTATGTTAGTGTGTGTCGCCGC
>CAZJQS010000010.1:91044-93522 GCA_964548175.1 uncultured Saprospiraceae bacterium | reverse complement strand
GGGCTTGCGCCCCGCTGGCATAGGGCTTGCGCCCTATGTTAGTGTGTGTCGCCGCGATGCGGCTAGTACGTGGGAGCTTGCGCCCCTACTGGTATGGGGCTTGCGCCCCTTGTTAGTGTGTGTCGCCGCGGAGCGGCTAGTGTGTGGGGGCTTGCGCCCCGCTGGCATAGGGCTTGCGCCCTATGTTAGTGTGTGTCGCCGCAGAGCGGCTAGTGCGTGGGGGCTTGCGCCCCGCTGGTATGGGGCTTGCGCCCGACCTTTTTGTGTTATTTTTTTGGGAGGTAGTTCCAGTCTTTTTGTATGGCGGAAGATAGATCCGCCAGGAGGTTTCGGAAGGAGGAGGAGAGGTCGCCTTCCCCTTTCGAAGGTTTAAAATGCCGGTATCCCTGATCGTCTGTTTCGATGTAGAGGCCTTCTTTAGGGTTGGCCTTGCTGGTTGTTCGCTCTAGCAGGGTGCTGAACATGGAAAAAATGTTTTTGAGCTGTTCGATCCCAATGGGGAAATCGACCGGCTCTTTTTCGCCGTAATCAGGCTGCCATGCTTTGCCGATGAAAGGAGAGCGCCCCTCGTAAGCGGCCTCAAAATGAGCCATGGTGCGGGAGAAAAAACGGACGTAGGCGTCCGACACCAGAGTGTCTTTCATCATCGGCAGATAATCGATGTTGACTACCTGCCAGAACAGGGGTAGCGCAAATTGCTGGCGGGCTACGATCAATACCTCCGTGCCGCTGGAGTGGTTGCTGAAAGCCACCATGCCGTCGTCAAAACGGCCGGAGTCATTCTGGCTGTCTACTGTACGCCAGAAGATCTCCTGGCGATCTTTTGAATAGCGAACCAACTCGATTTTCCCCACATCAATATACTGTCCGCCGAATAACACCATCCAGTTGGGCTGCGGCAGGTATATGTCCCGCTCGACCTGATGGATGACCCGCTGCTGGCGATCGAATTGGACGGGCATTCTTTTGCCGCCGATATTGTCGTACATCATCACCACGGCCTGGGCGATGTCTACTTTTTTTATAAAATCTTCATATGGAAAGGGCAATATCCGGCGGTATTCGAAGAGAACCGACTCATCGATGTAGCGCCACTTCAAACCATTATTGTCAGGGGGCGTAAAACGAACCACCTGGGCCAGCGGCAGGATGTAATCCGGAATGGCCTCAAAATCCTTTCGCTGAAATTGGTCGGGGTCAAACCCCAGCGCTTTTTCCTGACGATACAGCTTGTCTTTTTGATACAATACCTTCCAGACTTCCTGCATCTGGTGGAGGCTACCCAGAAAATAGTTCAATCCCACCAGCACCCAGTATGCCAGGGGATGTTCGTCGATATTGTTCAACAGAGGCGTTAGAAACTGATTGATCTGTTCGTCCGCCACATTTTTGAAGGAAAAAAGTTCGGTATCCACCTCGTACAGCCAGGCTTTCGACAATTGCCGCAGCGCCGGATTCTGATTGCGTTTTTCGGCAGATTTCCGGATGTGGATGGACGGGTTTTTCCAGTCGGGATAAGGAGCCAGGTCTCCCTCGATATCGTATTGAGCCGGCAGGCCGATGTTTCGCAGGGCATGGGCATTCAAGGCAGAGGTATACGGATCGACGCCCATTTTCATGGCGGCCATCCAGTCGGCCAGCAATAAACTATCGGAGGCGATGAAGGTATGGGTCTTCAGCGGATTGGAATGCCGGACACCCTGGGAGCCGTGGTTACTCACCCAGGCATCGACGAGGGTAAATTCTATGGAGGTATTCCGCAGCAAGTCGGTCAGCACTTCGGGGGCGGACCAGCGGTGAAAATAGTGGTAGTCTTTGGCCCGGAGCAGCAGTATGCCTATAAGGTTGTGGAGGGCCAGGGCAAAGCCGTGCTCCTCGTCGGTTTTGTTTTTGGCAAAATTGATGCGGAAGTGGGCATTGGCCCAGTGCTCCGATAGTTGCAGTTGGGAAAAAGTAGTGGCTTTCGATACCTTTACTTCCGTTAGATCCTCACTCAGGTTAACGATCTCGTAGTCGTTGCCGTTGTTTGTTACAAACTGGTAGCCGACCAGGTCGGCCAGGATCATCACATCGCGATTTTCGAGCCACATATCGGCCACCTGCAGGGCTTCGCCCACGAGGAAGCGGGCGTATCCTTGCTCGGCCAGCAGGTCGATCAGGGCTTCGACCAGGGAGGGGGCTGTGCCGGTGGTCCCATGAGGAGCATAGTATTCCATATCCGGCTTGATAAAGATGGTGAATTCTTCTTTGGACAGGCCGCTTTCTTTGTGACGTTTTTCCAGTTTTTCCCAAAAAAGGGACTGGTCCAGGGCGGCTTTAAGGGCCTGGTCCGGTTTTGTTTGGTTGGATATGATGACAACTTTGCTTTTCATGTAATATTTATTATCAAGGCGGTGCTTGTTTTTTTACCGCTAAGGCGTAGCTTTTTTTACCGCTAAGACGCGAAGGGCGCTAAGGGCGATGCTCTGTTTTTTTTAC
>CAZJQS010000010.1:0-90944 GCA_964548175.1 uncultured Saprospiraceae bacterium | reverse complement strand
GGCAATGCTCTTTTTTTTACCGCTAAGACGCGAAGGGCGCTAAGGGCGATGCTCTGTTTTTTTTACCGCTAAGACGCTATGGGCGCTAAGGGCAATGCTCTTTTTTTTACCGCTAAGACGCGAAGGGCGCTAAGGGCGATGCTCTTCTTTTTTTACCGCTAAGACGCGAAGGGCGCTAAGGGCGATGCTCTTCTTTAGGGTTCACCAAATAACTATGGTGGAATCCTAGTCTTGGGTCGGCCATTTTTCCCACCCAGGGGACGAATTCCTGGATATCCGGCATGGGGACGCGGAGGCGCTTTTCCAGGCTCGGGTAATTATAGATCGTAATGTGGTTCAAGCCGCGATTAGCGGTGAACAACAAGCTTTGGTCTTTTGATAACATGCAGGCGTGTACCGAGTCCATCAGCCGGAAGCGGCTCACCCGGAGGGCGCCCAGAATATGCTGGTTGCTGGTAAAGGCCCCTCCCCTGACCAGGACATCATAAACCGTGTTCGCCATCGTTCTTTTATGATTCCAGAGCTCGGCGATATCGGGTTTTTCGTCGATGATGCGGAAATCGGAAAAGTTCTCCAGGTCGATGAACACGATCGTATGGCTACCGCCGTTGCAGAAGATCAGCTCGGTATCGGAGATGGTCACGTCCGAGTTGATGTGGGAGGGAATTTCCCGTCCACACACCCAATGGCGCAAGACCTTTTTCTCCGCAGGATCAATTTCGAAAGCATATTCCTTAAAAAAGGCCATCGCCCATTTGTGGTAATCCACATGATCCTGGGGCAATACCCGGAAGGAAACGGCATAAAAGATGTCCTTTTTCAAATGCGGGATCAAATGCCAGCAAGTCGCCGGCAGCTTGATGATGGTGGTGTCGCCGGTTTGGAGGTCAAAGACCCCGACCGACTTCGCCTCTCCCTTTTCCCGAAGGGCCGGATTATCCATCGAGCCATAGCACAGATACCGGCCTGAAGCCGTCAGTTTCATGCTGTGCGGCAGGGCGATCTTGTGGGGGCCCAGCTTTTCGCCCTTGCTCAGGTCTCTGATGTTGAAGCGGTAAAAATAATCGCCGATGGCGGCGATGAACTCTTCGTTGTTCATCCACACCACATGTGTGCTGCCCCGGATGCTGGTATCGTTCTCTTCAAAACGGAGGGTCGACATGCGATCGAGGGGTTCCAGCGAATGGGGGTCGTACAGCGCCAGGTGTTGGCCGGCTGTTCCCAGGTAGCCCATTTGACCATCCGGGCTCACATTTACGGCATGGCCGCCGCCCAGGCCATTGTGGTAATTGATCTTGTAAGCATAAGCATCGTCGGCGGGATCGAACAAGAAGCTGCAAACGCCCGCCATTCCCTCCAGGCCGTTGATGCCGTTGCCGTCCAGTGCGATGTGAAACTGGTAGGGATATTTACGCATTCCGTTTATTTCGATTTGGTTCGTTTAGGCTTTGCTTTCACCTCCAGGTATAAGACAAAGGAAGCATCTTCAAAACCCATGATGGTCATTTGAGAACGATATTCTCCCGCGGGCAGATCTTTCGGCACGTCCATTTCCAGTTCGATCTGCTGACTTTGCCCGGGCAGCACGCCTACTGCGGGCGGATCGATCTTCAGTTCCAGGTCAACCGGCTCGCCGGTCTCATAGCTAAAAAAGGCGGATTTAAAGAAAAGGCCCGATTGTTTTTGATGCCCGTCGTTATTGAGGTTAAAAGATGACTTTACTTTTTCCCCGGGGCTGCTGCTGAGTCGCAATTCCAGTGGGGGCGGCGTCTGAGTGCGGGAAGTTCCGGCAGGCGACGGTTCCGGATCGGGAGTGGTCTTCGTATCCGACCATGTTTTCAGCCAATCCTGGTAGGCTTTCATGTACTGATCTGCCAGTTGGGTATTGTATTTCACATAATTTTCCATAAAGCTCGTCCAATCCTGAGGGGCAGCTCCTTTGCCACCGGGTTTGAAGAGGTCCATGTACTGTTGCCAAGCCTGATTCAGGAAATCGGCGTTGGTTTTCATGGATTTTTCCACGGCCGACTGCCACCATCGGAGCCAGTCGGTTTGGTCTTTTGTATTGTTCATTATTATTGTTTTTTTTTACCGCTAAGACGCTAAGGGCGCTAAGATTGGCGGTGTATTCCTTCGACCTATATTTTTATACAGACAGCTTCCAGTTATTCGGATTTATCCGTCACGAAACCGCTGATATTAGTCCGTCGGGGTCTTTTTTCACAGTAAAAATGGCTTTCCCAGCTTTGGAAGTGGTTGAAATATTCTGCCTCCTCTTTAAGGGTCACCTCATGAGCCTTGTGATAATCATCCACGCAGATGCGTATGCACACGTTTTGGTTCACTTCTTTTTCCCGGAACACCACTTCAGTCTGGTAGCACCTGCCGGTCTGGAAGCCCTCTTTCAGGTCCAGCATCAGGCGCACCATGATGGAATGGCCGGGCTGCACCGTTACGGCATTTTTATCCAGGGTCGGCTGCACCGGCGCCGGGTTGCCTTCCTGGTCCAGCAGCGGGCGGACGCCGACTTTGTAGGTCTTGGGTGTATTGCAGCGCACTTTCACTGCAATGGGTATAACAATACACTCGCCTCGCTGCACATGCCGGTTGATCACGGTCAGGCAATGCGGCGGACACTCATAGTCCGGCGGACAGCAGGGTACAGAGCGTTTATCGGCATCCTTTTTCTCTGAGGGCTGCATCATGCCCATCCAGGAGCGGGCCATTTCGTTATTCGCTTCCATGGCTTCTGCCCAGAGTTTCATGGAAGTATTGGAGAGGTTTTGGAGTGAATGTAGGAGGTTCATAGTTATTTAGTTATAGCCCCTGGGCGTTGCCCAGGATTGGTTTGTATATGCCTTTCAGGCAAATGGTTCTGGCAGTGACCGAACTTGGTATTTTTCCTTCGTCTTTCGACCTTGATCAAGGTCCTATCTTGAAAAACAGCGACTCCGTAAGGATATCGATATCTCCTTCGAAGTAATATTTATCTTTAGTCCGCCGCGGCAATTTGAATGTCACATGCAGGTCGATGGACTTACCCGGCTCCACTTGTTGGCCACTTTCCTTGATAGATATGTGCACTTGATCATCTATATAATCCTTTAAATTCTGTACCAGGGTATCGAGTGTGGCCATGGCTCCCTCCTTGGGATAGTCGCGAATCCCTTGGAGAAGCGTTTTGGCGATCAGGTCGGGGTCAGGTAGGTTGGGGAGGAAATTTTCCGGGATGACTATCGGCACGTTCCCCTCGTTGGTCAGTTTGACCGTAGTTTGGTGGACTTTCCCTGGGGAGATGCCCTGGAAGAACACCTCATCCGGCTCTATGGATACTTCTAAAATGGGTTCGGACATAAGCTGGTTTTTAAGGGATTAGGGAAAAAGTGGGGATGGTCTACCCTACCGGAGGCGTACCCGGGTTATTCGGGTCCCGTTCCGGGAAGGGGCGCGTATCCGGTTCGCAGCACGGCAATTCGCAGCGTTCGTAGGCATTCGGCACATAGGGCTCGGTGATCACCTGGGATTCGCCGCTCAGGCAGATCTTAAAGAACTCGATGCCCATAAAGTTGAAGCACAGCTGGTTGTAATTCGGTATGCGCACTCTGATCTCCGGAGTGAGGATATCGATGATGTCCTGTTTAGACAGGTGCGGCAGGTTTTTGATATCGATATCGGAGGTCGTTGCCACGGGATGATCCTTATTCCCTTCGAGTCGGGAGGTAATCGGCTTATTCGGATCGCCGGTCAGCAGTGTGGTGACCGGTTGGCTGGGATCGCCCACGACTTTGGAGGTTACGTCCATCGGCTGAATGGTCAGGTTATGGTTCAGTGCGGAGATGGACATACCGCCGGAGAGCTGAAATTTGTGTTCTTTGATTTTATGGTTGTAGGTTGGCATAGGTTGTTTTTTAGTTTTTGGGTTATGGGTTTTGGGTTTTGGGTTTTGTTGTTGAACAGGGCTGGAGGTTATCGAATCTTTTTGCCTTTTACTTTCTACCATCTACATACACTATCAAGATAGGAGATTTTTTGCTGAGATGCTCAATAAAAGGTATTAAAATTTTAATATGTTGCACATTTGTTTTTTCCTCCGTACAAATAAATCATTTTGGGGTGGTTTTTATTGGAAGAAAGGTCAAAATGCGTTATTTTTGCATTCCGGTTGAAGGAAGGGCAAAAAGTATTGTCTCAATACCCAATACACACTACCCGATACCAATCACGGGATGTAGCTCAGCCCGGTTAGAGTGCACGTCTGGGGGGCGTGAGGCCGCGAGTTCAAATCTCGCCATCCCGACTCTACCTGCCGAAGCTGAAAGGCGAAGGTGGGCTTAACATTAACTAATGAGGCTTGTTTGCTTACTTTGCAGACGAGCCTCTCTTTTTTTTAAAAAAACCTGGGGCGTGAGGCCGCGAGCCCCGATTTTCCTCAGGCAATAGCATGGCTGGAAAATCAAGGGTCCGCGAAAGCGAATCAAAATCTTAGATTTTGTCGCTTTCGGGATTCAAATCTCGCCATCCCGACTTCCGCAAAAGTCGGCTTGCAACTGCCATAAGGTCCTTTTTTCCAAGTAGCTAAAAAAGAAGCAAAGAAAGCCATAGTTGTACTTTATGCAACTCACGAAAAAAAGGGTTCGTCAGAAGCTTAACCACATGCAACGTATCGGAAAATTCGAACTCTGGTGCTCGGATCAGTGCCGTAGATACGTCATATATTCCGTACCTACGCACGGTTTTTTGTTGTTGACCTTTTTTCTACCAACATTCAGCCCCTATGGGGCCTTGGAAATCTCCGAACTCACGTTTAAATTGAATAAATTCAAATTTAGTAAGGCACCTTACGAAAAAGCATACCCCTGCATAAGGCTAGTTTGCAAGATTTACCCCCCGAAAGCAGTAACGAATTTTATTATCGGGGCAACATCGTTAGTTATATTATTTTTTAACTTCCGGCATAGCTCTAGCCGTGAACAGAACAAACAAATAGGGTCCCGGAATTCGGGTAAATGCCCTGGCGCACGGCGTTTTCAATTGAACATCCCCAATGGGGCGATTCGGCGAGCCGGATGAATTATTGGGAACTGTAATATGGCTGTGTAGTGAGGGCGCCCGTTTCGTCACCGGCATTATAGTGCCGGTGGATGACGGAATGAGCGCTTTTGGGGGAGTATAACTTTACTTAAACAAAAACAAAGGGAAAATGAAACAACTAGAGCAATGCTGGCGCTGGTATGGCCCGAAAGACCCGGTCAGTTTATGGGATATCAAACAGGCGGGCGCCACAGGAATCGTCACCGCCCTGCACCACATTCCGGTCGGAGCCGTCTGGCCGGTCGAGGAAATTGAAAAAAGAAAATCCACCATCGAAGAGGTCGGTTTACGTTGGTCGGTAGTGGAAAGCCTACCCGTACATGAGGATATAAAGAGGATGACGGGAAACTGGCGGCAGTATATCGAAAATTACTGCCAAAGCCTCCAAAACCTGGCTCAGCTTGGCCTCACCGTCATTACCTATAATTTTATGCCCGTCCTGGACTGGACTCGGACGGATTTGGATTACCTTTTACCTGACGGCTCGACGGCTCTCCGGTACGAGAAAGTAGCCATGGCTGCCTTTGAATTATTTATTTTAAATCGCCCGGGGGCCAATCAGGATTATTCACCGCTGGAACAGCAACAGGCTAAAGCCTATTATGATTCGCTGAGCCCGACTGAGCGAGATCAGCTTACTCGCACCATTATCGCCGGTCTGCCCGGATCAGAAGAGGGCTATTCCCTCGACCAGTTTCGCGCCATCCTGCATACCTATCAAGACATTGGTCTGGAAGAATTGAGGCAAAACCTGATCAACTTTCTACAGAAAGTTACTCCAGTTGCGGAATCGCTGGGGGTCGAACTGGCCATCCATCCTGATGATCCGCCCCATCCCATCCTGGGCTTACCCCGGGTAGTATGCAAGGCGGATGACTTGCGAAAACTTTTTTCCGCCGTGCCGTCACCGGCCAATGGCATATGCTTTTGTACTGGCTCTTTTGGGGTGCGCGCTGACAATGATCTGCCACAAATGGCGCAGGAATTTGCCGACCGGATTTTCTTTATCCATCTCCGTAGCACCAAACGCGATGAGGCGGGTAATTTTTACGAAGCCGACCACCTGGCAGGTGACGTGGATATGTTTGCGGTAATGACAGAGCTGCTCCTGTCCGGCGCCGATCGCCGACGGCCGATCCCCATGCGACCGGATCATGGGCACAAAATGCTCGATGATCTGCACAAACAAACAAACCCCGGCTATTCCGCCATTGGCCGACTCCGCGGACTGGCTGAATTAAGAGGGCTTGAATTGGGAATTATCAGAAGCAGGGCTGCAGTATGACTCCTGTTTTCAAGAAATTCGATGCCAGGGCGTAGACTTCGCCCTGGGGTGTTGGCGATGCCATGCCCCAAATTTCGCTAATTCGGCGTTCACCGCCTTTATGTCAAAATCGGTGGGAGAAAAATCTTCCGGAAGCCATAGCATGGCGTCTTCGTCCTGCGAGGCATCAGGATCATTGTGCATTCGAACCATCTCGTTGTACATCGGAATGCCGCCGCAATCTTCGGGCGGGCAGGCATTTTCTCCGTTCAAACAACTGGGGGCCGCCAAGGCGCCTTTCGCGATCTGTTCTACTTGCAGCAGATGCTCCCAGTTGTCTCCAAAATCGTACAAATAGAGCAATTTGTCGCCTTCCTGGAAGTTCATTTCGTGCAGGAAGATATTGGTCTCATCTTCCACTCCGGGCACGTCAAAACCATCGTTTAGCAGCATCCCGATTCCACGGTCACCCACCCGGAATTCATGAAGATGGGCATTCATCCAGCCCATAACGAGAAAAACCACCTGATGAAAACGATCGAAACGGTAGTCATCAGTTACCTGGAATTGCCGCCAGATCACCGGCTGGCTGCCCAGGAGGGTAATTTTGAATTGTAGGATGCTGGTCATGGTATGAAGTTTATTCTGAATTTCTTTTAACAAAAATGCTTTATTTTTTCCAAAAAGATTGCACCAATAATGAAGTCTTTTTCTCTTTTATTTTTTACATCATTTGTCTCTTGTGTTACCCGGCGGACGAATGAATAGCTGGAATCGCCTGAGGGCGTCCTTTTAAACCCCTACCCCACTACCCGCCGCACCATCACCGCCGAAACCACCACCAAACCCACCAACATCAAAGTAAAATAAAACCAGCCCCACTGCTGGACCAACACCCCCGTCAGGCTGCCGATCACGCCGGAACCGACGTAGTAGGAGATCAAATACAAACTGTTCGCCGTGCTCTTCTCCCGGATCACGTGCTGGGAGATGATCTTATTCATCAGCGTGTGGATGCCGAATAAGCTGTATGTGAACACGCCCAGGCCCAACACCAATAGAAAAAGAGAATTGAAGGCTAATCCGAACAGACTGACCAAAAAAAGCAGGAAAAGGACTTTCAACAAATCAAACGGACTGTACCTGCGCGTCAATGCGCCCGTCACGAGGGAGCCGACCATGCCCATGGTGTAGAAGAGAAAAACGAAAGAGACCAGTCGCCTGGACATAGAAAAAGGTGGACTTTCCAACCTGAAACTTAGATAGTTGTACACGCTTACAAAGACGCCCATCAATAAAACCATGGTTAAAAAGATCCGGAGCAGTAAAGGGTCTTTGAGAAAGCCTTTCATGGAAAGCAGCTTCTGAGCACCATAGATCTTCTGAGGAAGATGATTCGTAGACGCAGGTAGTTTGCTCGCCAGAATAATGGTGATGAGCAGACCGATGGCGCCAATAACGACCGTTGTCACCCGCCAGTCGTACCAGCTCGAAAGGACGCCCGCAGCCACACGCCCCCACATCCCGCCCAACACATTACCCGCCAGGTAGACTCCAATGATGACGCCGACCTTTTGTACGGCTACTTCCTCAACAATATAGGCCAGCATGACGGATAAAAAGCCGGCGACCAGCACGCCTTTCACAAAACAGAAAACTATGAGCACCGGAAAACTCCACGATAAGGCCGATACCATAGTCATCAAAGAAACCCACAGCAAAGATGTGATGATCAGCTTTTTCCGCTCCCACCGATCCGCCCAGATGGCTAGTAAAAACAAGCCGAAGGCCACTCCAAACATCCCTGCGGAAATGGTCAGACTACTCGTGGCGGGCGTCACGGAAAAGCTTTCCACCAGAGTGGGTAATAAGGGTTGGAAGAAATAAATTTGCGAGAATATCACCAGTCCCGGTAAAGCGATGACGGCCCGTATGCTTTTGTAGCGGTCGACTGGCTCGTAGGTTGTCGTGTGGTCAGCTGTCATTGGTAATGAGTAATGGGTTTTGAGTAATGGGTAATGTGTAATGGGTATTGTGTATTGAGTTTTGGGTTTTGAAGAATATTCATTTTCATATTTGGATAGCTGGAAAAGAAAGCAGAATTTAGACATTATTTAAATCCAAACGTCCACTATTTATGTACACAACAAAACCATCTAACCGCAAATATTTGTCTCTACTGGCTTTCCTGTTGGTATTTTCACTGGGCCTATGGTCCTGCGGCGGGGATGCCGGCGAGCAGACCGAAGGAGAAAATACGGAAGTAAGCACCGATGACACCCCCTCCGAACACCCTGAGGGCGAACATCCTGACAGCGAGCATCCCGTAGCTGATACCATGGCTCAGGATTCCATCCAACACTCAGAGCATCCCAGCGGAGGATCCGAGCATCCGAAAAATTAAATGCAGAAAGCAAAGTGGTGTTTTACATTTATTGCACCACCTTGCGTTCAAAAGAAAAAACGGTCTTCTCCACCGGGATCTCCACGCCTCTGATCTCCAAAACCGGATACGCAAAAAAGGCCAGCGGACCGGAGGCCGGACCAGGGTTGAATTGAATATTCCGCCCCTTGCTGAACTCTATCCGGTTGGCAGGATGATGGCCGAAGTAGTAAGTCGCCAGATCAGAGTATTTGTTGGCTTCGCTAATATCGACGGGCCACCATTTGCCCTCGGCATAGAACTCCGCCCAGCAGTGATAGCCGTCCACTCCACCTTCATTACGTTCAGAAGGAATGGCTGCGCCGACGGCAAAACGGGCAGGAAGACCCGCCGAACGAGCCAGCGAGATGAACAGCGAGTGGAATTCAGTGCAGTTGCCGGACTTGGCGTCACAGGCGAAATTGGCGTCGGCCGTGCCGTAGACGCCTTGCTTGGCGTAGCGCACATTGTCAACCACGTAGTCGTACAAGGCGCGGGCCTTCATGAGGTCGCTATCGGCTTCGCGCTCCTGGAAGGCCCTGTTGGCGATACTATCAAATCGCCCGCCTATGGGGAGCAGGGGCGTTTCGGCCATATACAAGCTTAGGTTGCTTTCGTCTTCGCGGTAAGGCGATTTTTCCAGACGGGTCACCTCGTACACCAACTGGATAGTCTGTCCGCCGTGCTCGGGCTGGAGATCTAGTAGCAAAGCCTGGTTACCGTATACCTCATCTTCGATCTTCTGCTGTACTCCAGGCGCTTCCAGTTGGAGTAGTTCTATCTCCTGGAAGCGATCGCTTTGAGTAACAGGCAGCCAGATCCGCGCCTCGTCTGTCAATTCGGGTAGCTTAACTGTGTAGCGAAAGACGAACTCGTCTTTTCCCTGCAGTACGCCCAGCAGGTCGCGCGAAGCTTCCTTCACCGGCACCGTATGCCAGGTATTGTCGGCTGCCCGTTTCCAGGTGTAAAAAGGACGCCCGTTGCGCTTATGAATATCGGTGCGGGTAACATCCATGTTGCCGGGTTCGCCGTCCAGAAAAAAGTCGACATCGTAAACATCACCCTCAGCGGTGGCCAGGTCCACGCAGGCGAAGAATTCATTGGGTCCCAGGACAGAGAGGTATTCCGTATGCACCCGCACCAACTTGAGGTCGAGGTCCAGGGAATCGTTCTCCACATGGAAATAACCGTTTCGCGCTTCGGTTTCACGCTCGATATAGGCACGGATGCCGGCTTCCACATCAGCAATATCCACCTTGGGCTTTACCGGAGTAGAATTTTGAGCGGTTTCAGACTGGCAGCCGCTGATCAGCCAACCGAAAAACAATAAGACGTAAAAAGGTAATCTGGACATGTTTTTTGTTTTTAAATTCGTAAAATTGGTATTTGTTCAGCAGAAAAACAACATTACCTAAATGATCAGGAAAATTACCACTACGGTCCTTAACTTGCTGCTACTGGCTGCGCTTTCCTGTACGATGGAAACACCTCCTTATCACCACCCCGCCCCCAAAACCATTGACACCAATGTCGTCCTTCCTCCCGAATGGGCGTTTGGGGTGCTTTACGGAGGCTACACCAATCAGGAACAAACCATCAGCAGGATACAAGCAATTCAATCGCGCAATTACCCCATCGATGCCTACTGGATAGACTCCTGGTTCTGGAGCTTCGACGACCGGGGAGAGGGACCGGACAAGTACATCGACTTTGTGGCGGATACTTCGGCTTTTCCGGATCGGCAAGCCATGTGGTCGTTTATGAAAGACAACAACATTAAGGGAGGGTTCTGGACCTGGGACTGCATTCAGCAAACCGGCAATGAAGCAGCTTTTGAAGATTTTAAAAGCAAAGGGTTCTTCCGTAATGTCTATATGAGCACCTCCACCTGGCACAACAAAAGCACCAGCACGGCCATGTTCCAGGAAGGGGAAAAGGAAGCAGGAACTCCCACGGGAAATATCGATTTCGACAATCCCGAAGCGGCCGCGTATTTCAAGCAGCGGATGAAGCACTTTTTTGACGAAGGCGCCGATTTTATCAAACTCGACCGAACCACGAATTTATCTGCCGTGAAAACAGTTTTTGAGATGAGCCAGGAATTCGGACAAGAAACCCGGGGCCGCGGTTTTATGCTCTCTCACGCCAATGGGCTGGACGATCCCACCTTTAAACGATATCCGGCCAAATGGACCAGCGACACACGCTCCGACTGGACCATAACATCCCCCACCAAGGCTTTTAATTCGTGGGTGCCGAAAGTGGCATTACAAGAGAACATCGCCCTGTTCACCAATCCTGAAAAACTTACCCATACCGTCCCTTTCCTGACCAACGACACCGGCGGTTTTGATGTGGGCCTTACGGATGAGGTGGACGAAGAGCTATACATTCGCTGGCTACAGTTCTCGGCCTTCAATCCGATCATGGAAGTGTTTTCACAGCCGGAAAATCCCACTGCTAACATGGCCTGGAAGTATTCCGACCGCGCAGATTCGATTTTCCGCGCCTATACGCATTTGCGTATGCAGCTGTTTCCCTACCTGTACTCCTACGCCCATCAGAGCCGGCTAACGGGACAGAACATCATCCGGCCGATACCCGGGCGGTTGTACGAATATCGTTTTGGCGAAGCAATGCTGGCAGCCCCGGTATATGAACAAGGCGCCATCCGGCGAACGGTGTTCCTTCCTGAGGGAACATGGGTGTATTATTGGACCAAAGAGACTTTCACCGGCAATCGCGAAATCGAAGTAGAAGCCCCGATCGACCGAATGCCGCTGTTCATCAAAGCCGGGGCGATCATTCCTATGCGGGCCTATGCTTCTTCCATAGCATCCGGAACCAACGAACAGCTTACTTTACAGGTATACGAAGGGAACGGTGCTTTTACCCTGATCGAAGACGACGGCATGAGCAATGATTACCTGGAAGGCCGTTATGCCAAAACGGAGATCCTGCAGCGGTCTGCCGACTCCGGCGTCACTATTGAAATCGCTCCGGTGCTGGGCAGCTATGAAGGTATGCCGGCATCCAGGAATTGGGCTATTGATTTCAGGACGAATAAAAAGGTAACCGGCGTACAACTCAACGGCAAAGCGCAAGCCTTTTCCTTAACCACAGCAGGTATTCAAATAGCGGATATCAGGGCAAAAAGAGAGGATAAGGTAGTGGTGGAGGTCCGGTTTTGAAAAATGCGAGCTGACTTTTTACACCACCCCTTGATCGGCCATCCGGTTTTGATGGGCCGGCCGTATTGAAGTGGATGGCTGACATTATTGAAAATATTTTTACTTTAAACCTATTGCCTTTCCAGGTAAAATTGCTTTATTAAGGCCATCAAACAATACAGATGCATAAAATAATCATTTTTTCCCTTAAAATTATTCTAACAAGATTACTTTACTTTCTTATAGCAGCAGGTAGTTTGTTTCTAACAGCTTGCGAAAAAGAAGAGGCTCCCACGCCTGACAATACCATTACCAACCATCCCATCAAGGCAGCTTCCTTTAACATCCGCTTCGATAATCCTGCTGATGGAGCCAACAATTGGCATAATCGCAAAACCGGTATTGTCTCCTTCTTACAAGCGGAAGACCTCCACATCATAGGCATGCAGGAGGTGCTGGACAACCAGTTTAATTTTTTGAAAAATAAACTGGACGGTTACCAGGCCGTCGGCGTGGGTCGGGAAGACGGCGCCACACAAGGGGAATACGCCCCCATTTTCTACCGCAATGATGTGTTCACCCTGGTCAGCAGCGGGACCTTCTGGCTGTCCACTACCCCGAATGTGCCGTCCATAGGCTGGGACGCCGTATTGGAAAGGATCTGTACGTACGCTATCCTGCAGGACCAACGCAACGGTCGGGAAGTGCACGTCTACAACACCCATTTCGACCACGTGGGCGACAACGCCCGGGTCAACAGCGCCAGGTTGATCACAGACAGCATCGCCGTCAAAAGCGCCGGCCATTGGGTTATCCTGACCGGAGACCTCAACACGGAGCCGAACTCTTTTGCTTACGACCAAATCGTACAGACCGGATTAAAAGATAGCTATCAAAGCCTGGTCAGGCTAGGTCCAACAGGAACCTTCAACGGATTCAATCCAAATGGAGAATACCTCCGCCGCATCGATTTTGTTTTTGTCAGAGGATTTGCCGTCGAACTTTATAAAACCAGCAGTCTGTTGTATAACGACAATTACCTTTCCGATCATTTTCCGGTGATCACTTCTTTAGAATATCGTCCACTTTAAAACATTAGCATGTCAGTAATAAAAAAGTCCAACACCCCTTTGTCCATATTCGTAGTCCTCTCCTTATTCCTATGGGGCTGTGATCAGGAAACGGCGGAAGTGAGTCAGAGCCAGGTAGCTTTTTCCCAAGACACCCTGCGGATATCCTCCGATTCCCTGTATGTTGCTAAGATCGATCTGGTCATTTCCCCACCTGCGCCGGTTAGTTCTTCCATTACCCTGCGATCGACTGCGGTGAATGACAATTTTTTTCAGACCAATCCCCCCCTTCGTTTTGCGGAATTGATGCTGCCTGTGGCTCAAAATGACCCGCAGGCCTCCTTTTCGTTCGAACCCCTGGCCGATAATCTTGGAAGCGAAAATGCCAGTGTCGAATTTGAAATTGTCGCGGTTGGAGAAGGATTAATAACCGAGCCGCTGGAGGGCCGCTTTTTAGTCGTTGAATTATTAAATAATATCCAAACGAACTTCACTGCGCCTTACCAGGAAAATTTTGGCGTTTGCATTTTCGATGATTTTCCGCCGGCAGGCTGGGAAGAAAAGGTGATCGCACAAAACAATGAATTCTCCGCCCGATGGGGTTGCATTACCCGTCCTAAAATCGGTATCGGCATCAATGCTTTTGTCCCCAACTCTTCCGACAACAGTGGTTCCGAAGCCTGGATATTGTCTCCTGTCATTGACCTGGACACCCTCACCCGTCCTGTTCTGCGATTTGCGGTCGATCGCCGGTTTTCCCCCAATGATCCGAACCTGGAGGCTTATGATCTTCTGATCTCTACCGATTACGACGGCGACAATTTCGGTTCCGCCACCTGGGAGCGCTTCGCCGATGGTTACGCGGCCATGCAGGCAGACGATCCGGAGGCCGACGGCTTCAGCGAAAGCGGCGACCTTGACCTGTCTGCTTATGCGGGGCAAAGCGTAGCTTTTGCTTTCGTCTACCGGGCGGGCGCCCCCGGCACTACGGACGCGACTATCCTGAGAATTGCTAATTTTGCCATCGAATAAGCGGCGGCATACAATTCCATCGGACGCCAGTCTGATGGCAACGGAAGAACTGAGCGGCCGGAAAATCCACTGGCGTAAGATTCGCATCAAAACAGGCGATCTGGAAGAAGCCCGCTGGCCGGTCTCTCCCCACGCCCCGGAAGTCAACCTGCTTCCCAATACCCTCACCGAGCACGAAAAACGCCAGGGCTGGCGGTTGCTCTGGGACGGCAAAACCACCAAAGGCTGGCGCAGCGCCCGAGGGCCTGAATTCCCGGAAAAAGGCTGGGAGATCAAAGACGGGTTTTTAACTGTTATGGCTTCCGGAGGGGCCGAATCGGCTAATGGTGGCGACATCATCACAGAAGGAAAATTCAGTAGCTTTGAACTAAAGCTGGAATTCAAAATCACCGAAGACGCCAACAGGGGCATCAAATACTTCGTGGATCCCGAGTTCAACAAAGGCCCCGGCTCCTCCATCGGCCTGGAATACCAGATCTACTTCGTCAATTGGGTGTTTGATAGCCACCCTACCAGGGTCATCGGCTTCGGAGGCATCGACTACTGGAAGTACGGCCGCGAAACCTTCGACAATGTAAATACCCTGCTCGAATATCCCAATGGCATGAAGGTCAACTGCATCTCCCTCACGGCCAATGCGCATGAGGGCTACCAGTTTAAGTTCAAGGGCAGCAAAGGGACGATTGAATTAAAGATCGATCAGGGATGGTTGTATTATGAAACTTTGAATAAAAAAGAGTTGGGAACGGTCGACGGCGTTTCCGGAGCGACGCTGAAAAAGATGAACAGCGAAGAACGCTATCCCATTGAAGCGGAAAATGAAAAGGAACGCTGGGAAGGCACTCATTATGCCTTTATGGATTTCTACAACTCTATTTTAGCAGGCAAAGCCCCGTTTCCAATGTAAAAACGGGGACTCTGGCGGCCATTAGTGTGCGGCTGGCGATTGATGCTTTGAGGGAAGGAAAGATGCAGACCTGGGGTAAACATTAAGTCCTGAAAATAAATTGCTTTACCCCTGTTAAACTTTAATTCCTTCCAAACTATCCGGAAACGCCCATTGTTTTTATTATACAAATCTCTTCTGACCGGTAATGGATAATAATTATGGAATAATGACCTCAAAGGAGGTTACCACATCTAATCAAAAAAGCCTTGTCTTTTTTGCCAAAAAACCGAGCGATGAGTACGATCAACCTGTCTTATTTTCGGTCTAAGGTACTCGAGAGAAAAAAAAGTATTCCCTTTCAAGAAAAATCATCCCTTCCCGTTTATCTTCGAAAATTAGACCGTAGACATTTTATTAAATGGATAGGATTTACCTCCTTTTCCTTTGCTCCGGTAGTCAGTGTTTTAGGAAAAATGCTTTCCTCCGGCTTTCAAATGGATGAAGGAGACGGATGGGTCCGCTTTACATCAGGAGGCATCACCCGTTGGACCATTGCCCGATCGTGGTTTGAAGGCCCCTCTCAACTCAAAGTCCAAACATCTGAGGATGACATTTCCATCCAGCTAAAAAATGCCCTTTTTCCTGGAACAGAACTCTTAGCTGATTTTACAGCCAAAATCGTTCGCCGGGAAATGGGATATCAGATGGATATTCAATGGGCTGCTCTCGGCCACCAGCAAACAGATCATTTTGTCCGGTGGTTAAGCGGCAAAGAAGAGCTACATAGCCGTTTAGAGAAAAAACAAAAGATTGGAAACTTTGATGCAGAAAAGACCTTGTGGGTAGATCCAGGTGCTGAACTGTCTTTCACTCCCGACTGGAAGTTGCTATTCCAACGCCCCAATATTGCTTCTTTATCGTATGCAGGGGACATCTTTCCAGCAGATGAACTTAGCTTACTGCTGAATTCTCCTCATCCACAATCCGCTATCAATGAAGTAGATCTCGAAAAAGAAACGCTACTTGAGTTATCCCGCCAAAAAGGTGGTTATGTACCTTTGGAAAAGCTCGTCTTTTCCGGAAATCAGAAACTGAGTATTGAAAATGAGCCTTTTGACCGGATCTTTATTGAGGCTGGTACTGATACGCAGGGCCAACGGCATTATACTTTTTTGCAACAACAAGAAAGGGAAAACACTCAGGTGTACTATTATCCTGACCTCAGTTTGAATCTGGATAATGATCAGGTTTTTAAACAACCTTTGGACCACCTGTATTTGGCGGCTCAGATTCATGACGGAAAGCAATCCTTCGCCCTTTTTGCCGCCCAGCCAGAGAGCCCTACCATTTTTCACCTACATGGTAGCACCTTTACGCTTGGGCCAAAAGGAACTGAAACCCAGCCTGTTTTTGAGATCTATGGAGAAAACCATAAGATGAAATGGGTACACTTTGCACCTGCTGTGCTCGATTACAACATTCCAATAAATGGTGCCCATTCTCTAGCCTTTCGGGACCAGTCTGACCGCAGGTTAATTTTTGATGAGGATGTGAATCAAGACCTGAGTGACGAAAGAACCTCTTTTGTTCAGCTCAAAAGAGAAGGCAGTCAAAGGATCTTAGCCGAAAACAATCAATTGGTCCTTCCGGTCATGCGGACGGAAGATATGGTGGCGCTGCTGTTCCATTTTATCAATTTTAGATGGAATACCCAGCGCAAAGTGCTTGAGCGAGGAGAAGGAGAAGCCCTGATTTCGGTTTATTATCCTCCTCAAAGTATAGTAGAAGAAGCCTTTTTCATCTCTGCAACGCCAAGTGAATCTGCATATCCCCAATCATTACCGGTAGAGCACCGCATGTCAGGTCCCAGCCGTTTAGTTTTTTCCGTTCCAGAAAACATCACCGAGATTCCCAACAATATCGAAAGCCTGCTCGATTGGTCTCGTTTCACCCCCGTGATCAATCCACGCGGACTCAGCACTGCCAAAAAAGATAGAATAGCGCTCCCCAAGGCCATAGACCTTAGGGATTATGGACTTGAGCTGCGAACAGTTGAAAAGCCCGAAAAAAAAGAAGAAACCAGAGAACATGTCCGGCCCAGGCGGTCGGAGGAAACCCCTATTCGGGCAAAAGAAGCCATGGACCGGCTCAGCCGGATGAAAGAAAGGGTAACGATGCTCCCCCAATCCAATCCAGTTATTTCCTCAGCTATCATGGCCGATTTGGCAGGGGAGGCCGTAGAGTGGGTCTTAATGGATAACTTCCAAAAACCCCGCCTGATCGATACTTATATTGAAATGCCTCGCAGATTATATTTGTCGCCGACCGAAAAACAAAAATGGCTGAACCACGGATGGGACAATAGGGGCATCTCCGAATTGTGGCATTCGAGATTATACGAAGAAGAGGACAAGAACAAAAAGTACGAAGGCCTGCATATGAGAGCGATTTGTTCAGATGACGCCAAAACGAAGGCTAATTTCCTTTGGGGAAGAGACCAAAATGATTTCGCCCCTTACACCGCATTAAAGCCAAAGGATCGCCATCAGATCGTCCATGCAACATCTAACTTCAGCTTAGCAAAATTCAATCCCAGTCCACTAAAAGTAGACCAGCTGATCTTAAGCAGCCTCGGAGCCTACCTCAACCTGAAAGGTGACTGGGACTTCCCGGATGAAACGGCCTTCAACCAATTAAACCTGATACACTGGAGCCATCGAAGCACTTTAGGTCGGGATCATTTTGTAAAGGTCGTTTATGAAGGCTATCTGTTTCCATTCGGCCATAAAGCGGCTTTAGTAAGAATCACCGAACGGATGATCATTCCCCGGCTCTCTACTGATAGCTCCTCGAGAAGCAATCAACCTAACCCGGTTGGCTTGAGCTTCCAGTGGATCTATATCATCGTACGGGAGCCTGTAAAAACCTATGATTTTGACAAACAGGTAGAGAACTTTGGAGCAGCCTTGCACTTTAAAGAAGTCCATCTCAAAACCAAAGTAACGCCCAGACTAGATCAAACAGATGGCCGATCACCTGTAATAATCATACCCGGTGGAGAGGAAGGCGCCTTCTGGACCTATTCCGGAGGAAAACCCTTCCGATTTGAAATAGAAGGCATTGATCAGGAAGGCAAAAAAGTAGCCTTTTCCTTGCCCCTGATATTTGTATCCAAAGCCATCGGCCTGGGAGATCCTACAACAGTCGTTGAGACCTATATGCAAGACGAGGATCCCAGAACCAAGGCGCCTATTCACCAGCAAATGATGGCAATAGCTCCTACAAAGAATAATGAGGATAGGGGCAAAACCTCCTTTGAAACGGATGAATTGACGTTTGGAGCCCTGTCAGGAAGAGTGCGGGGAAGCCTAAGCTTTCATCCTATTCTCCGGAAAGCAAAAATCCAGCACACGCCCATTGCTGAACTGCTCGGTAGTTCTGAATCCGTTGAGGTGGAACCCTACTACAATAAAATCCCGTTTTTGGATGATGTATTTGCCAAATTGGTCAATGCATTTGACCTGGATTTCACCAAAGGGGCAGATAAGGCAGGAGGTGTCGCTACCCCCAACTTAAGTATTTTCGGCCTTTCTAAATCCAAAGGACCGATTGGGGATATTTTTAGCGGAGGCATTACGGATGGTGAAATTTCTCCAACAACATTTTTAGGAGAGGCCTTACCCAAACTATTTGGAGCCATTCCATTAGATGGTATTCTGGGAGATTTAGCAAATGACCAACTCCCCAAACTGATTAGGAATATTACCGAGGAAAATCAACTTAAGCTTTCTTATACCTTTATTCCAGACTTAGTTAAAAACAAAAAACTCTTAAACGGTTTAATAGAGTTTAGTACTGAAGGCGGAAGTCCTCTTTTTGAATTATCCGCTACTCTCCTCAAGGAATTAGATCCTGATGCCTCACCGGAAGTTACCCTGGAAGGAAAGATCAATGCATTTAAGGTAACGCTATTTGATGTCATTTCCTTAGCGTTCACGACCATGACCTTCAAGTCTGTCAATGCCTCCAAACCGGATGTCGTTTGTGAATTGCCGGAAATTGTCTTCGAAGGACCCTTGTCCTTTGTAAACATTTTGCAGGATATTATTCCAATAGATGGATTTGCGGATCCTCCCGTATTGGATTTGACAGCCAACGGATTGGAAGTGGGGTATGTGTTGGATATTCCTACGGTCTCCCTGGGCATGTTCAGCCTGCAAAACATCAGCCTGGGAGCGATCTTGCGCCTGCCGTTGATTGGAGATGATGCCTTGAACTTCACCTTTAATTTCTGCGAAGCAGATAATCCTTTCAACCTCTCCGTAGCCATCTACGGCGGCGGTGGATATTTCAGTTTAGCGGTGAATACAGGAGGCCTGGAACGAGTAGAAGCAGCCTTAGAGTTTGGAGTCATCTTTACCATGGACGTCAGCATTGCAAAAGGTAAAGTGGAGGCGAAAGGAGGCTTTTTCTTCTCCACAGATGGCTGTTCGGCCCAATTTGAAGGATACATTCGCATTGAAGGTCTTCTGCACATCATGAAAGCCATTAAACTCTCCATGACCTTTAACCTGAGCATGGGTATTGACTTTGATAAAGATGACAGTGGCAAAACAACCAGCACCGTTCATGGTAAGGTGACGATCGTGGTAGAAGTTGAGGTGGCCATATTCAGTGGCTCGGTTGATGTTACGGTAGAAAAAACCATGGAAGGTGAGGATCCCAACTTCGAATGGATGTATCCAGAAGAAGAAGAATGGGCTAAATATGCCATGGCCTTTGCCTGATGAGTAAAAGGCCCGCAATTTTTTTTAAATTTGAAAAAACTCCTAAGCATGCCAAATAAAATAATCTGGACGGTACTTCCCAATGGCTCCGGTGCACAAGTAGACCAAGATTATTACCATTTTTCGGTAGTGCCCTCCATCCGACTGGAAGCCACTGATAACAGAAAGACCCAGCTTTCCAACTTCAGTGATCTGTTTCAAAACTGGACGTCCAAAATGCTGGACAATGAAACCACCTTCTCCCTCTTTGCCGGTCGAGGAATTGGAGAGCTAAAACCGGAATTGATCAGGGAAAAGCTTAATCCCAACCTTTGGAGTCGCTTTTTCCCTTCTGATCTATTGGTCGAACCTTTTGAAGTTGATGGCCTTGATAAAGAGCGTCGAGTTTATTCCTATCCTGCGCGCTTTTTAAAAGATACCGTCTTAACAATCTATCGAGAGCTGGCCGCTCGTCAGCCTCAGGAGCGTCCTTTCGCCTGGCGGTGGGTTCCTACCCTCTTGGAGCTTTCAGATTATCGAGAAATGCTTGAGGATTTTGATTCCGGTCTAAAGAGATATATGGATTCAGAGGAAAAGGAATTAAACCACAAGTCGGTTAGAGAAGTGCTTTTTGGTCCTAACAGAGACCGATTGGTAGAGTCCAAAAGTCATAAATTCGAAAGGGATACTGCTCCGGTTGAAAAACTGAGAAGCGTACTACAAGAAAAAGGCTTTGTTCCTTTTCCTTCCGAGGATGAGCAAGCACGTTATCATATGGCTCAATTGAAGGAATTCCACAGGGTACAAAAAGAAGAAAATGAATCCTCCCGTGAAAGCTTTCAGGAACGGCGGCGTCAACTGGAGTCCGAATTCCACAAAATGCTCACTATCCTGATGGAATACCCTGCCTTAAGAAGAGCATTAGGTTTGATCTTGGATTTTAGAATACCCAAAAGCCAGTTAACGTCTGATAGTTTCCTCGCTTTTAAGGCTACATTTGGAGGTTCTGCCAGAAGCATTATGCCGGAACAGATCAGCATGAGAAGTTTGTATACTTTGAGTCCTGTTTTCCGCCTAAGAACCAAGGACGAAGGTTTACAAAAAAATGGATGGCTAAAAGTGGGTGATGATGACTTGTTCACTTTATTGCCATTTGAAACAGATGCGGCCGCCCTGAAACTCAAAAACAAAACCGACATCATTGCGCAATCGCTGCTGGTCGGAAGAAGCGTAGGCATATCTGAAAGTTTGCCCACGCTAAGAAGCACCGGGATTACCATGGCGGTTAACGGCCTGTCCGAACATCTACACAATCGCCTGAATACCCAGCAGAGTAGGGATGCAGAAATTCAAGTATCCGCTACAGAACCGACAAACCTGTATATGGAAGACGTCACGGCAGGCTACCGCATAGATATTGCCGTGGAAAGTGCAGATCCGGATAAGTGGTATTCCCTACACGAACGGGAAGGAACGTATTATGCAAATGGGAATGCTCAAACGGTCAAGGAAGAAATATTCAGCGAAACAGACGAAGGCGTTCTTCAATTAGGTGTTTCAAAAACCAAACCATCTGAAAATCGACGGAATTATTTCACCCAGGAAGGGCAGTTCATTTGGAATGGCTGGAGCCTATCGGTTACTCGGCCCGGCAAGCATGTGGAAGATCCTGAAATCAATACCGCCGAAGATGAACCAGAGCAGCCTTTTGAAACAGAATTTGAGGTCCCAAAAGGGACGCTCCCGCGTCTCAGATACGGACAATCTTACCGGCTTCGTATAAGAACAGTGGACCTCGCGGGCAATAGCTGGGCACACACCACGACCTTAAACGATCCCGATGTTTATCGGAAGTTTCAATATCTTAGATGGGAACCGGTTATGAGTCCATTGCCTTACTTTGTGCCTAAGGTTATAAACAAGCAAATTGAGGTTCAGGACGGGGAATCTGAAAACATATTAGCGATCCGTCAGGGGATTACTTTTCAGGCTGACGACCAAAATATTGCCATTCCCTTTGTTGAACAATCAGCACGCCTGTTGATCCCGCCTGAGGTAGACCATCAGATTTATGAAAAGCATGGTCTGCTTGACATTGGTATGGGAAAAGACAGCAAGAACATCAGCACTGTATACAACTTCTTGGCAAAGCATGATCATGTTATGCCCGAACCGGGCAAAGAGCGCCGAGGTGAAGGAAACCTTCGAAATAAAAAGCAGAAGGAACTGCGTGATGACGCTGTGCAAGATCTTCCTTTCCGTCAGAATATGGACGGCAGTCTGAGTTGCAAATATCTACCTGATCCATTAGCCGAAGGAGTGGCCATCTGGGCCGGCCGGCCCAAAAAGCTGATCGGCAAGTGTGCCTTCCCACGCGAATCTGATAGATGGAAACTGCCTAAACCGATTGTTTTCAGATTACTCCCTTCCAGCATTAAACGATTTAATTTGGAAGTAGATGAAAATAAAGGCTTGGTCACCTTTTATTTACCCAAAGGCACGATGCAACTGATCCACGTAAGTTGCTATCTGCCTATCCAATTTCAAGGAAAAAACACCCTTGATTTGATGGGATGGTGGCCGGAGCTTAGGTATGTCGTTAACAATCCACCTCCAGAAGAAAACGAGAGCCAAAGAAATCAATACGAAAGGTGGCGTCAGTACATTCTGGAACGAGCGGACCGCCAAAAGCTCTTATCAAGTACTCCTGCCGTAATGCCTCCGCCACCTTCACTGAAAGAATTGGGATCGCTTATTTACAATGGAGGGCAATATCTTTTTACACCTTATCAGGCGTTCCGGTTGGTTCACGCTGTACCAGAACCATTACAAGAACCGAATATCACAACATTAAGGCCTTATCGCGAACCCGATGATATTACCACCCAACTTGAAGGCTTAGTGAAAGTGGATGGTAAGAGTACCAATAGAATAGACCTGGAAGCCGAATGGGAAGAGTGGATCGATGATACCACTTCTTATACCGAAGAAACAACAGGTGGCCCACTTACAGGTGTTAAAAAAGAAATCCGCAGGGAAATTGCACAAAGCATCAACCTGGATTATATGGATAAATCATTGCCATACCAGGTAGATAAAGAAACGCTCTTACATCAGTTTAACGACACCAAACACCGGATCGTCCGTTACCATCTTACGGGGAGTACCCGTTATCGGGAGTTTTATGCCTCCTCTCTTATAGGCAATGATTCAGATAGACCCCAATTTAAATACAAATTGCCTCCTGTAACAGGCAACCAGGTACAGGTAAACATACCCAGTTCAGCCAGGCCTTTAGCTCCTGAAATAGACTATATTATTCCTCTGATGGAATGGCAGGAAGAAAAAGGAACCAATTTCACCAAGCGGATTAGATCTGGGGGAGCTTTCCGGGTTTTCTTAAAAAGACCGTGGTACAGTTCCGGGCAGGGAGAGATGCTGGGAGTGGTATGTCGTTCGAAAGAAGACCTCCGAAATTACACTAATAAGGATATCTTATGGCCGGATGAAGAAGAGCCGAACAAGCCCTTACATCACCTGCTCACCCAATGGGGACACGATCCCATTAGCTTACCAGTGCCTGGCGGACCGATGTTTCCTAATCAGGAGATATTTAAAAACCATCATTCGGTCCATGAGAAAATGTATGTAAAAGAAGCCATCGGCACCAATTGGGACGAGGGACAAACTCCACCTATTCCTACCCCATTAGATATTGTAGTCTACGAGGTTCATTTTGATAAAAAAAGGAATTTGTGGTACAGCGATATTTACCTCACCCCTCCGGCCACTTCCTATTTCCCATTTATCAAATTTGCTTTTGTACGGTACCAGCCCAATTCACTGTCTCATGTTGTATTAAATGAAAAGCAATTGAAACAGTTCGATTACCATATTTCGCGTATTGTTCAGCCAGATTTCGTTCAAATACTTCCTGAAAAAAGACTGACCCTTGAATTTTCAAATCCTGATTTAAAAAACGGATTTTCAGTCAATCTTCTCGGGCCGGTTGCCAGAGAACTAAGTCAGGTCAATGAAGATAATACGCCATTTTCTATCAATATGGTTGAAATCGATGTGGAGAAAAGGATGCCCGATGGCTCCTTTGTCCTCGATAATAATGCCAAGCGGGCCAGATATTACAATCCGGCCTCAGAAGTTCAAGGCACCATGGGGGTCTTTCGAGAAGAAATGGTCCTGGATAATGCCTATCAGCCAGGTGGTTTCAGAGTCGTCGTTAAAGAGTGGGAATGGAGACGAGCAGACGAAGGCCTCCAAATAGGGAAATACAAACGTGGCATGCGCCTTATCTATGCAGATAAAATAGATGTAAATTAAGGAGTTATGTCGCAGTGCCCTTTGCGAGCACCCATCACTCCTACCCTTATTTTTTATAACATTCTAACAATGAGTGATTTAATAAAAATTTTAACACTTTAACTTTTCTTAAGCAGGGCAAAATCTCACAAAAAACCTGCATAAAATCATTTTAAACTACAATAGTAAAGGCGCTATCAATGCCAACTTTTTTAAAAATAGATATTTTTCGGGAATAACAAAAATGAAATTTCTCGCCAGGTTGTGCAAAAGCCAACTACTTCTCCCACCTGACGGCCGCCAGGCTTAAATGATTCTATTTTTTGAGTTTTTGCCGAAGAAAATCTGTGATTTTCTTCGGCAAAAACTCAAAAAAGAATTTTATTAGCTGCGCAAACCAGCCGGCCGCCAGGCGGGAAGAGTACGAAGACTTTCTACACAACCCTTACGCTTCCACCAGAAATTCTGCGATAGCGCGTATCTCCTCCTGCAGCGCCTCCTCTTGCCGTTGCTGCTCTTGCTCGTCCCAGCCGAGATGGTTGGCCATGTGATCGCGGATCAGGTCCGCGTATCGGTCTACACTTGGCATGTCGTACAGGAGTCGGCCGGTGCGGCGGAGGAAGAAGTCGAGCAGGGTGAAGCATTGCTCGTGACTTAGGCAGTATTCGCACTCCGCCAGGATCAGTCGCTCGTCGTTGTCGCGGCCGTTTTGAGCGGGGAGGGAAGCCAGGATAGCAGCAGTTTCCTTGCCGTATACCCTGACCAGATATTCCGCACCTTCGGAAGGCCGGGAGATCTGCAAAGCCGAAAGTTGCTTTTCAATAGCAGCAATGTAATCTTCCACCGCTTTGGGAGGATCAAATTCGCCGCCGGAAAGGGTCAGGGTTTTCGTCCGACAGCCGGCTTTGAGTTGCAAGCGGTCCGCCACCACATCCACGACCTTTTTCGCCATCAAACGATAGCCGGTCAGCTTGCCGCCGGCAATGGAGATCAAACCGGAAGAAGAGTAGAACAACTCGTCTTTGCGCGATAACTCGCCCGGCGCCTTGCCTTCTTCATAGATCAGAGGGCGCAAACCGGCCCAGGAAGATTCAATATCCTCCAGGCCCAGATCAATGTCAAACATATGCTTGATGCCGTCGAGTAGGTACAAGGCATCTTCCCGGGTCGTGGTCGGCTTGTCGATGTCACCTTCGTAAACGGTATCCGAGGTGCCGACATATACCGCCCGCCCACGGGGAATGGCGAACATCATGCGGCCGTCCGGCACGTCAAAGTAAACGGCCTGGTTCAAAGGAAATTTCTCCTTGCTGAATACGATGTGCACCCCTTTGGTGAGTTGCAGCCTTTTGCCTTTCAGACTATGGTCTTTTTTCCGCTCCAGATCCACCCAGGGACCGGCGGCATTCACCACGTTTTTGGCTTTTATGGTTATGGTTTTTCCGCTGAGGTGATCTTTACATCTCGAACCGACGATCTGCCCATTTTCATAAATAAAATCCATCGATTCCATATAATTAGCCAGTAAAGCGCCTTTGTGAGCCGCCGTTTTGGCGATGCACATGACCAGCCGGGCGTCGTCTGTCCGGTATTCGGCATAATAACCACCGCCCAGCACCCGGTCTTCCTTCAACAAAGGTTCTCGGGCCAGGGTCTTCTCGCGATCGAGCATCACGCGGCTGTCCTCTTTCTTGACGCCCGCCAGCAGATCGTAAACCCAAAGGGCGACAGAAGTAGTATGTTTGCCTAAGGAGCCACCTTTGACGAAAGGCAGCAACAGCTTTTCCGGAACCACCAGATGGGGTGCGTTGCGATAGGCCACCGCCCGTTCGCGCCCGGTGTCCCGGACGAGCTTCAACTCGAATTGTTTGAGGTATCGTAAGCCCCCGTGGATCAGCTTCGTTGAGCGGGAACTGGTCCCGAAAGCGAAGTCGTTCTTTTCCACCAGGGCGACTTTCATTCCCCTGGTGACTGCATCCAGGGCGATGCCGGCGCCGGTGATGCCGCCGCCGACAACCAGCAGGTCAAATTCCTGATTAGATAAATGGTCAATTAGTTGTGGTCTGAGTTTAGTGTCTAAAAAGTTCATAATGAAGTTTTATTTTTCAACCCAATTCATGGATCTTTTTACCGCTTCTTTCCATTTATCATACAATTGATCGCGGTATGCTACAGGCAAAGCGGGTGTAAAAGTTCGGTCAGTTTTTCGATTGTGCTCGATCTGTTCTTTGGTCCAGAAGCCTGCTCCCAGGCTGGCCAGGTAGGCCACGCCCAGCGCTGTGGATTCTATGATCTCCGGCCGGTCGATGGGAACGCCCAGCATGTCGGCCTGGAATTGCATGAGGTAATTATTCGCGCTGGAGCCTCCGTCCACGCGCAATTCCTGAAGCTGTATGCCGGTGTCTTCCTGCATCGCCAGCAGAATGTCCTTGGTTTGATAGGCGATGGATTCCAGCGTGGCTCTGACAATATGCTCCCGGCTGGTGTCTCTGGTCAGGCCAAAAATGGCGCCCCGGGCCTGCATGTCCCAGTACGGACCGCCCAGGCCGACGAAAGCAGGAACGACGAACACTTCCCGGTCGCCTTTAGCTGCTTCGGCCAATTGCTCGGTTTCGGCAGCATGCTGGATGATCTTCAACCCGTCGCGCAGCCATTGTACGGCGGCGCCGGCGATGAATATGCTTCCTTCCATGGCATACTCGACCTTGCCGCCTATCCCCCAGGCTATGGTGGTCAGCATGCCGGAAGAACTGTGACGAACCTCCTCCCCTGTATTCATCAGCATAAAACAGCCCGTTCCGTAGGTGTTTTTAGCCATGCCCGGCTCAAAACAGGCCTGCCCGAATAAGGCAGCTTGCTGGTCGCCCGCTATGCCTGTGATCGGGATAGTTGCGCCGTCCAGCTGCATCTCACCAAAGTAGCCGGCGGACATGCGTACTTCCGGAAGCATAGAGCGGGGCACGCCAAGTTCCTGGAGTAAACGGTCATCCCAGTCTAAAGTTTGAATATCAAAAAGCATCGTCCGGGAGACATTGGTGTAATCGGTAGCGTGTACCTTGCCCCCGGTGAGTTTCCAGACGAGCCAGGTATCTACCGTGCCAAACAGCAGGTCTCCATTGTCGGCTTTAGCTCTGGCGCCTTCCACATTATCGAGTATCCATTTTATTTTGGTCCCGGAAAAATAGGCGTCGATGACCAGACCGGTCTTTTCGCGAACGTAAGGTTCCAGTCCGGCATCTTTGAGATCGTTGCAGATGCGGGCGGTTCTTCTGTCTTGCCAGACGATGGCGTTGCAGATGGGTTCGCCGGTATGCTTATCCCAAACCACAGCAGTTTCGCGCTGGTTGGTGATGCCCAGGGCGGCAATGTCGGCGGGGGAAACTCCGCTTTTTCGGATCAACGATCGGATCACTTCCGATTGGGTTTGCCAGATCTCATTGGGATCGTGTTCCACCCAGCCTGCTTTTGGAAAGTGCTGGGTAAATTCCTGCTGTTCAATGTCCACAATAGCTCCGTTCTGATCGAATAATAGGGCTCGGTTACTGGTCGTGCCGGCGTCCAGTGCTAAGATGTACTTCTTCATAGGTTCTTATATTTCAGGTGTGTGTGTTCTAAAAATCGCGATAAGCAGAGTCCAGGTACCGGTTGGCTTCCTGCTCTCTAAACTCGGCCTTGTCGCTGTCCCAGTGTAGTTTTTTATTGGGAAAACGGCCAGCGATCACGCCCAGCAGTATGGTCTCCGTAAGTCGGGCAGCGTAAGAAAAAGGAGCACTACAGCTGGCTTTGCCCAAACAAGCCTCCACAAACTCATGGTAATGCTTCGTAGCTTCTATGCCGTAATCCTCGGTAGGAGCACCCAGCTCTCCAGCCGGATCGTATTTCGAAATGTCGATTTCCTGGTATGCTCCGTCAACAATCAGCCGGGGCAGTTCCATAAAATGGGGTAAGAGCAACCTTCCTTTTTTCCCTACAAACATCGCGCCCTGATCCGGAAGGGGATCATTATTGGGAAGTTCGAGGTCTTTGTGTGGTTCCGGCGCTCCGGGACCATCGTACCAGATCCACTTCAGTTTTTTGGTGGTGTATGGGGTGCCCGGGAACGTATACGTTACGATGTTTTGCTCCGGAAAACCGAAGCCGCTGGGTGCTCTACACTCATTTTTAACAGTTTTAGGCACATCCAGTTCAAGCGCGTTGTAGGGAGTGTCGAAAATGTGGACGCCCATGTCGCCCAAAGTACCGCATCCATAGTCCAGCAGCTTTCTCCAATTGCCGGGATGGTAGAAGTTCTCCTTGTAGGGTCTTTCGGCAGCTGTGCCCTGCCAAAGGTTCCAGTCCAGATACTGCAGAACGGGATCCGATCCTTCCGGTTCTGGGCCGTCATACCCCCAGTTTTTGGGCGACCAGGCCCTGACTCTGCGGACTTTACCGATGATGCCGGCCTGGATCAGCCGTGTGGCCAGTTTGTAATCGAAAAAAGAATGCACCTGTATGCCCATCTGGGTGATCAAACTCTTCTTTTCGGCTACCTCACGCATGGCTCTGGCTTCCGCCACGTGATGGGTCAGTGGCTTTTGGCAATAAACGGCTTTGTCCATCTCCATGGCCATCAATGAGGCGGGGGCGTGGGTGTGATCGGGAGTGGACACTACGACCGCGTCTATATCGTCCTTCAGTTCATTCAACAGCAGGCGATAGTCGGCATAAACTTTGGCCTGGGGAAATAATGCTTTCGCCGCTTCCAGGGCCCGTGAATCTACGTCGCAAAGAGCGGTAATCGCCACCGTAGGATGGGAGGCAAAGGCTTTGAGGTCTTCCATACCCATTCCGCCCACGCCGATGTGGGCGGTTCGGAGGCTTTCCTTTCGGTTCATGGACCAGGCGGCGGAAGGCAGCAGAGCAATAGAAGATAAAGCAGTGGTGTGTTTGAGGAAGTCTCTTCTTTTCATTATTATTTGATGTGTCGTTATGCTTTGCTTGATAGTTTTTCGTGAATGATAAGCGCCAGGACAATAATAATCTAATCTTCACTCAAATCTCTAATCCGAATATTCCTGAACTTCACCGCATAACCATGTCCCAAGAAGCCGATATGCCCGCTACTGCGCTGCAAGCCGGGATGCTCTTTTCCATCCATGGTTCCATTTTTACTGGCCTTGAGGAAATCACCTTTGAGGATCGTCGTGCCGTTAAGGATCACTTTGATCTTGGAGGCCCGAACGATCACTTCTTCTTCGTTCCACTCTCCTACCGGTTTGAGGAATCCGCGTTTAGCGGGAATGATGCCATAGACGGAGCCGTGGTACTGGTAGGGCTCCAGGTTGGCGTAGATGGGCGCCGTATTATCCAGGATCTGGATCTCTTTACCCACGTAGGCGGCGTCGCCTTCGAGGGGGGCGTGGATGCCCAGGCCGTTATTTCCGCCGGGAGGGAGCAAAAATTCGAAGCGAAGAATGAAATCGCTATATTCTTTTTCGGTATACAGGTTGCCGCCGCTGCCCTGAGCGCCGGGAACGCCGGGGTCCACCACGATCATCCCGTTTTCAACGCGGTAGGATTGCTTGTCGCCCACCCATCCGTCCAGGTTCTCTCCGTTGAAAAGAGACACAAATCCAGCTTCTCCGGCCTGTTGACTGGCGGTACAGGAAGAAAGGATCAGCAGCAAAAGCAGGCTGAATGACGGAAAGGAGAGTAATGTCTTTTTCATAATTTTCAATCGCTTAATCAAATACATGCACAAGGTTTTTAGAGATCTTTCCTAAAAGCTGGGAAAGAACAGAAAAATCAAGAGAAGTTAAGCCCATATTTTCAAGCCTTTCCCGTCGTTTGTTCCTCCACAAATGCACACAAAGCATCGTATCGCTCCATAAATTTTTCGAGGAGGGCTACTTTGTCGGCCTGTGGGTAATATTCCGCTTCAAAAGTACCGGCCATTTTCTCACTGGCGTCGGACACGTTGGCATAAAGACCTGCCGCTACAGCCGCATAAATGGCTCCGCCCAGTGCAGGGGCGTAGTCTGACCCCACTACAATAATAGGACGATGGAGTACATTAGCCAGCGTTTGCATAATGTATGGAGACTTTCTGGCCACCCCTCCAATGCCAATTACCTGCTCAATTTTCACTCCTTCTTCTTCAAAGCGGTCTACAATTTTTTTCGAACCAAAACAGATCGCATGGATTAAGGCCTTAAAAATATGAGGCGCCTTTGATCCTAAAGAAAGATTGGAAACAGCACTTTTCAAAGACTGATTGGCATCCGGTGTTCTGCGGCCGTTGATCCAGTCTAAGGCTGTAGGCAGACTTTCAGATAAAGGAATGGCTTCCGCTTGTTTGGACAGTTCTTCGATCAGTTTTTGATCGATCTCTTCTTCTAATTGCCGTTTCTGCTCTTCAGAAAGTAGGCTACTTTGTAACATCAAATTATCCACCGGCCACATTAAAAGGGATTTGAACCAGGCTAGTACGTCACCGAAGGCAGATTGCCCAGCTTCCAAACCGACCATGCCCGGTAAAATGGAACCGCTGACCTGTCCGCAGATCCCCTTAACCGTATGGTCGCCAATGATTTCTTTTGGAGTGACCATCATATCGCAGGTGGAAGTCCCCATCACGCGAACAAGGGCGTTTTCCCTGATGCCGGCGCCAACAGCACCGGCGTGGGCGTCCAAAGTACCTACGGCGATAACGGTCCCTGTAGTCAATCCCAGTTTCTGAGCCCATTCTTCGCTCAGATGGCCGGCCACTTCATTTGAGGTATAAGTTTCATGATATAAACGATCGCGCAGATCGGCCAGGTAGGGGTCTAATTTTTCCAAAAAAGCCTTTGACGGCAGTCCATTCCAATCTTCATGCCACATGGCTTTATGCCCGGCTGCACAGCGGCTCCTCTTCAAGGCGTTCAGATCACTATTACCGGTGAGTAAATGAACCATCCAATCACAATGCTCCATCCAGGAGTAGGCTTTTTCTTTAACGGCGGCGTCATTGCGAATAATGTGAAGGATCTTTGCCCAAAACCACTCGGAAGAATAGATACCTCCCTCGTATTTTGTATAATCCTCACCTTCCCAGTTTTTTGCCAGATCATTGATTTCGTTCGCTTCTGCGATAGCCGTATGGTCTTTCCAGAGTATCATCATCGCATTGGGGTGCTCTTCGAAACCAGGCGTAAAACACAAAGGCGTACCTCTTCTTGTAACCGGGATAGGTGAGCTACCGGTAGTATCGACACCAATGCCTTTTACTGATTCTGGAGCAACGCCGGAAGCTTTAACAACGGCCCTGATGGTATTTTCCAATCCCTCGAGATGATCAAGAAGATGCTGGCGGAATTGATTAATGGAAGGATCACAATATTTTCCGTCTTTCCACCGGGCATACCAATGAACGTTGGAAGCCAGTTCCCTTCCATTATCCGCATCTATCAGTACGGCTCTCACAGAGTCCGATCCATAATCCAGACCGATAACAAAATTTTTCATCTCATTAGAAATTATGGCGAATTATCAGAAAGTCTCCGGACAAATTTGAGGCCGACAAAAAGGCCCTCCATCTTCTTGCGGTAAAAGCATTCAGACTTAAAGATGCTAACATAGCATCTCGTATGTAATCAGACCTCCATCCTCTTCGAGATCAGATCGTCAAGATCGGCTTCTTCCATGCCGGGAATAATGATCTTTTCCTGCGTCTTATCCCAGAAAACCTTTCTGCCGGTCTTGTATGACAGAGAGGCCATATGGGCTGAAATGGCTTCTTCGAACCCTTCCTGTATGCCGCAGCTTACTTTGGTACCGTTCCTGATGGCGCTGATCCATTCTCGCACGTGCAGGTGAGTACTGTCCACTCTTTTTCCATCTCTGTAGGTGTACAATAATCCTTTTTGCTCAAAATATTTCGCCGTGGCGGAAGTTACCCCGTCTACTCCTTTGCGGTTGGGATCATAGGCATAAATAGGCGTACCGGTATCGATGGTGCCCGCATCCAGCATATCCTTGTAGCGGGTAGAAAAAGCATCGGCATTGACGGTTAGCTGGCTGCCCAACTCCAGTGTGCCGTCATGCCCCATCAATTTGGTAGGCCTCCAGTAGCTATTGCCCAGCGTAGCCGTATACAAAAACGTCATGCCTTTTTCTTTTCCAGGCGCCTGGGTGCTGCCGGTAGAAAAATCCGGGAATTCCATACAAACGTTTATCACATCAGGAACATCCCTTCCGTCCCGATGAGTGTAGATCCCTCCGGAAGCCATCACGGAAGACGGAATACCCATTTTCAGGATACAGTTGATCCGGTCGTAATCGTGAGTCAGCAGGTCGCCGGATAAGCCCGTGCCGTAGGCCCACCATTTTCTCCAGCGGAACAGGTGTTCAGCATTAAAGGGTATACTGGGCGCCGGCCCCAGGAATTGCTCCCAGTCGACGGTTTGAGGATTAGCGTCCTGGTGGATATCATACTGCCAGGCCCCGATGTCGTCATTTCTGTTCGTAGAAGCTTCGATCAAGGAAACGTGGCCGATCACGTTTTTTTCGATGATGTCCATAGCCGTGAGGAAGCTTTGGGTCTGGCGATGCTGATGACCGACCTGAAAGACCACATCCGGGCGGGACAGGGCCGTTTCCTTGAGCTGGAACGTTTCGTTTATTTTGTGCGTCATGCATTTTTCCAAATACACATGCTTGCCGGCATTGATCGCATCCATAGCCATGGGAGCGTGCAAATGATCGGGAGTAGCAATGATGACGGCATCGACGTTTTTGTCGGCCAACAGGTCCTGATATCTGCTGTACTTTTTGGGTTTGTTACCTTCGGTAGCAGCAGCTGACATGGCGTAGTCCGCATGGACGTCGAAAACGTCACAAACGGCTGTAAAGCGGACGTTCAGGTTTTCCTGCTCCAGAAAGGACTGAAGCACCGTATCGCTGGGATTGTCCTTGAGGCGGTCTTTCGCCATTTCCAGCCAGCTGGGCTCGGCATATCCTGCCGCGCGCATAAGGTGTCTCCCTCTGCCTCCGGCTCCGATGATGCCCAGCCGGATCGTGTCTCCATTCATACTACCCACCAGGGAGGGGGCTTTGGCCTTAATATCCAGCTCATTCAGGATCGCATTCTTAACTTTTTCGTCTCTGCTCTTTTTTTCGCCGTACGACCAGGCAAGAAAGCCGAAAATGGGCAGAGAGGCTAGTCCTCGGATGATGTCTCTTCTATTCATTGTTTATTCGTCTTTTTTCTTTTTGAAAAACCTTTCAATCCCAATAATATGGGCAGTAGGAAAAAGCCCTAATACCACCAGGGCGCAAGCTTCGATGAGGGTCTTATTGACAAAAAGGTAGTTTCCTTCACTGGCTATGGGGGTCGTGCCGAATAAGGGCGGATGAGCCAGATAATACAGCAACAATAATGCAGCTCCTGCAAAAGCGAGTTGCCTGGAAAACAGACCGCTCAGCAGACTAATCCCGATAATGGCCAGTCCCCACATGTTGAGGTAATCAGTAAACTTCAACAGACCTTCATTTTGTGCAATGGCATGAAAAAGCCCTGGAAAAGGGCCGCCTGCGCTGGCCAGATAAGCTTTGGCCGACCATGCCGGGTTAGTGAGCTTGACCAGACCTTCGTACAGGAGGTGCCAGCCGATTAACCACCTCAGCAAAACGAGGAACGTTAATTGTGTACTTGACAAGTTGGTACTTTTCATTTGTTTTGTTATCTGAATTGAAGATCAGTATTTGTAATAATCTTGCTTCGGGCCGTCAGGGCCGAACATTGAAATTTAATGCAATGCCCTGAAAGAGCAGGACACTTCAGTTCAAGATGATTGAATATTCATTTTCAATGTTTGGAGCTAGTGACCCTAACCAAGATTATTTTAATTCTTTGAAGGTTTTTTCCAATAGTGCTTTTGCTGTCTTTATACCTTCTACTTCAGGCAATTGATCGCCTTCATATTCTATACCGACATAACCGGTATATCCGGCCTCCTTTACGATGGTCATCATCCGGAGGAAATCGATGTCCGTTTCGTTCCCTTCCGCATCAAAATCATAGCACTTGGCGCTGACCGCTTTGGCGTAAGGCATCAGTTCCTTTACCCCTTTATAGCGATCGTATTGTATATTCTCCTCTCTGTCGATGGTGAAATTACCGAAGTCAGGAAGGGTTCCGCAATTCGGCAGATTCACTTCAGTGATGACATCAGTCAGCCATTGGCCGTTGGAAGAATAACCTCCATGGTTTTCTACGATCACATTAATGTCATAATTCTTCGCAAAAACAGACAATTCACTGAGGCTGCTGGCTGCGGCCCCGGCCACTGCTTCAGCGGAGCCTTCTCCGTAAGCATTCACCCGGATCGAATGACAGCCCAGAAATTGTGCCGCCTCCACCCATTTGTAATGGTTTTCGACGGTCTTCTTTCGCTCCTGCTCATCCTGAGTACCCAAACCGCCTTCCCCGTCAACCATAATCAACAAGCTTTTCACCCCCTCGCTCTCACAGCGATCATTCAATTCCTTCAAATACGACTGATCTTTTGCCTTATCCTTAAAAAACTGATTGACATACTCCACCGCATGGATGGAAAAGGTCTTTTTTGTGAATGACGGAAAGTCCAGATTGGTCAGGTCTCCTTTTCTTAACATACGATGCAGCGACCACTGGGCCAACGAGATATCGAACAGGGCGGCATCAGGAGAAGCAGCAGCACACCTCATTAGGGTAGTAGGCAGTAATCCGGCGGCAGCCACTGTCAGACCGGCCTGTCTGATAAAAGTTCTTCTGGAAGTTACCATAAGCTGATGTTTTTTTTGCAGAGCATCGTAAATTTAAGGAAATATTGGATAACTCAAATAAATTCACTTTCTTTCATAATGAATAGAGCATATTTAATGAATTATATATGTCTATTTTGTCATTAGCTTACATTTAATTTCAAATTAGATTTGGTTAAAAAGGTCAAAATGGGAATGGTAGGCGGAGGACCCGGCGCCTTTATTGGTGAGGTTCACCGAATGGCTTCCCGGCTCGACGGCAAGGTCGAGCTGGTCTGCGGCGCATTCAGCAGTGATCCGGAAAGCTCCGAAGCCTTCGGCCTTTCGCTAGGACTGTCGCCATCCAGGGCTTACCGTGATTTTCAGGAAATGATCAAAAAAGAAAGTGCGTTGCCGGCAGAAGAACGAATGGACTTTGTCGTGATCGCCACCCCTAATCACCTGCATTTTGAGCCGGCCAGGATGGCGCTCGAACATGGTTTTCACGTGCTGAGCGATAAACCGGCCACCTTCGACCTGGAAGAAGCACTTCAGCTGCGCGATATCGTGAATACCACGGGATTATTATACGGCCTTACCCATAATTACACCGGCTATCCCATGGTCAAAGAAGCCCGGCAGCTCATCAAAACCGGCAGGCTCGGGGAAGTACGGAAAGTCGTCGTGGAATACCCTCAAGGCTGGTTGTCCACCAGGCTGGAACAAACCGGGCACAAACAAGCGTCCTGGAGAACAGACCCTCAAAAGGCCGGACTGGGCGGTTCACTAGCCGACATCGGAACCCATGCCGAAAACCTGGCCGAATACGTTACCGGACTAAAGATCCAGGCGCTCTGCGCTGATGTCAGTTCTATCGTGCCGGGCAGGCAACTGGATGATGACGTCAATATCCTGTTGCGGTTCGACAACGGCGCCCGCGGCATCCTCTACTGCAGCCAGATCAGCCTGGGAGAAGAAAACCCCCTTGCTTTCCGGATCTATGGGACCAAAGCCAGCCTTGAGTGGCAACAAATGCACCCCAACACCCTCTTAATGAAATTTTCAGACCAACCCACGCAAATACTGCGAACGGGCCAGGAATACCTTTCCTCAGAAGCCCTGACCGCAAGCCGCATTCCTCCAGGCCATCCCGAAGGATTTATTGAGGCCTTCGCCAATTTATACACGCAATTCGCAGAAGCCGTCCGCCATTATCGGGAAAACCATGGAAACGTAAAGGGAACCTACGATTTCCCAGACATTGACGCCGCCGTACGCGGAATGCAGTTTATCGAAAAGGTCATTCAGTCCTCGAAGGCCAAAGAAAAATGGACACCATTTTGTAATTAAATCAATCCATAAATATGAAAAAAACAAAAGTCAAAACGGAAGACAGAAGAAAGTTCCTGAAAAATTCAGGAGTAATGATGGCTGCCGCAACGATAGTGCCGAGCCACGTCGTTTCCGGGCTTGGCCATATTATGCCCAGCGATAAGCTCAATATCGCAGGCATCGGGGTCGGTGGCGTAGGTCGCACCAATCTGAAAAACATGAGCAGCGAAAATATCGTAGCGCTCTGCGATGTAGACTGGAAATACGCTCAAAGGTGTTTTAAAGACTATCCGAACGCCAAATTATACAAAGACTACCGGAAAATGCTGGACGAAATGGGCAATGACATCGACGCTGTCATGATCGCCACGCCAGACCACACCCATTACGTATCTGCAGCGGACTCAATGAGGCTGGGCAAGCACGTTTATGTTCAAAAACCGCTTACCCATTCCGTCTATGAGTCTCGCATGCTCACTCAAATTGCCAAAGAAACCGGCGTCGCCACCCAAATGGGCAACCAGGGCAACAGCGGGGAGGGCATCCGCCTGCTCTGTGAGTGGATCTGGAACGGCGAAATCGGCGAAGTAGAAGAAGTGCACGCCTGGACCAACCGCCCCATCTGGCCGCAGGGATTAGAGCGGCCTGAACAGGCGGAGGACATTCCCGATACGCTGGATTGGGACCTCTTCCTCGGCCCAGCTCCTCTTCGCCCCTACCACTCCGCCTATACTCCCTGGAACTGGAGAGCCTGGTGGGACTTCGGCACCGGTGCTTTAGGCGACATGGGCTGCCACATCATAGACCCCGTCTTTAAAGCCCTGAACCTGGGCAATCCAACTTCTTTTGAAGGCAGCTCCTCCCAGGTAAATACAGAAAGCGCCCCGATTGCGGAGACGGTGACCTACTATTTCCCGAAAAGAGATAAGATTGGAAAGGCCAAGATGCCGCCGGTGACCTTCACCTGGTATGACGGCGGATTGCTGCCGGAAAGGCCAGAAGGCATCGAGCCCGGAAAGATTCTTGGCGACGGCGGCGGCGGCGCCATGTTCGTCGGCTCCAAAGGAACGCTTATCTGCAGCACTTACGCCCGCGAGCCTTACATCGTAGGAAGAGAGAATCCCATAGTGCCGCAAAAACTCAGAAGAGTAGAGGTAAGCCATGAAATGGATTGGGTCAGAGCCTGCAAAGAAGATAAGGACAGTCGCGTTGAAGCCAGCGCTCACTTCGGCTATTCCGGCCCGCTGAACGAAGTAGTGGTAATGGGCAACCTGGCCATCCGCCTGCAAGACCTGAAGCGGAAGCTGGAATGGGATGCCGAAAACATGCGCATTACCAATATCAGCGATTCGGACGAGATCAGAGTGGTCACCTCCGATAAGTTCCGGGTAGTAGACGGCGATCCAAAGTTCGAGACCTCCTACGCTACCATCAACGCTAAAGAAGCCGCCGAAAGCTACATCAGAAGAGCTTACCGGGATGGATGGAATTATTAATTTTGTGGCATATTGAATGGAGGCCGTATCAAAAGACCTACAGCCTACCGGCAGCCGGCAGGCTGTGGGATGCTTTTGATGCAGCCTGCATTTAAATTTGGATGATCAAACACTTAACCATCAACACTAAAAAAATCGCATTATGAAATTGAAATTCTTTTTTATGGCGCTGGGCCTGATCGTTTTTCTTTCTGCTTGTAACAATACCGGCCAGGAGGGGCAATCCACAGATGAACCCGAGCAGGAAATGACAGAAAAACAGGCTCCGACAGCTATGAATACCTTGACGGAAGAAGAAAAGGCAGACGGCTGGATGCTGCTCTTCGATGGGGAATCCTCCGATGGCTGGAGAAACTATGACAAGGAAACCTTCCCGGATGGCTGGGAAATCGTCGACGGAACTTTGCATTGCCCGGGATCAGGCAGAGGAGAAGCAGGTGGAAAAAATAGAGGAGACATCATCTATGGTGAAAAGCAGTTCGGCAATTTCCATTTGAAGCTGGAATGGAAAATTTCAGAAGGCGGCAATTCCGGTATTTTCTACCTGGGGCAGGAATCTGACGAATACGATTATATCTGGAAAACGGCTCCTGAAATGCAGATCCTGGACAATGAAAGGCACCCGGATGCGCAAGCAGGCGTGGACGGCAACCGCCAGGCAGGCTCTCTTTATGACCTGATCCCAGCGAAACCGCAAAACGCTAAACCGGCTGGCGAGTGGAATTCTGCAGAAGTAAAAGTCTACAAAGGCTCCGTCTGGCATATCCAGAACGGCGAAACCGTGCTGGAATACCACCTCTGGACTCCGGAATGGGAAAAAATGGTGGCCAATAGTAAGTTCCCGGCGCTCAACGAGGATTGGGCGGACGTTGCCTCCGAAGGATACATCGGCTTACAGGACCACGGCGATGATGTGTGGTTTAGAAATATTAAGATCAAAGAGTTGTAAAGACAAAACACCTCATTGAGGGGGGTGTAAAAAGTCAGCTACTTCTCCCGTCTGACGGCCGGTAGGTTTGCTCGACTTAAATGATTCTATTTTTCGAGTGTTTTGCCGAAGAAAATCAGTGATTTTCTTCGGCAAAACACTCGAAAAAAAATTTTATTAGCTGCGCAAACCTGACGGCCGTCAGGCGGGAAGAGTAAGAAAACTTTTTACACAACCCCCCGATGATTTTATTTATGCTCCTACCTATGAAATACCAATTCCTTATCCCTTTTCTCCTTTTTTCCGTAACCACTTTTTCTCAACAAGAAAAGGCCGTTTCCCAAAAAGTCGATTCCCTGCTTTCCCTGATGACTCTGGAAGAAAAGATCGGCCAAATGACCCAACGCAACAGTCCCGGTATGATCACCGGCCCCGTTGGAGAGATGCAGCCCTCTGATAATCTGCACGACTATATTGTCAATAAAAAAATGGGGAGCCTGCTGGGCCCTTTAGGGGCCGAGAACACCCGTGCTTTGCAACAACTCGCCCTGGACAGTACCCGCCTGGGTATTCCCCTGCTCTTTGGCTTTGACGTCATCCACGGCTTCCGGACCATCTCCCCCATCCCACTGGCGGAAGCCGCCTCCTTTGACCTGGAAGCCATTGAAAAATCAGCCCGGGTGGCCGCCGAAGAATCCACCGCCGTAGGGCTGCACTGGACCCTCGCCCCAATGGTGGACATTGCCCTCGACCCTCGCTGGGGCAGAATTGCCGAAGGCGCCGGCGAAGACCCCTGGTGGGCAAGCCAGGTAGCAAAAGCACGCGTCAGAGGTTTTCAGGGAAATGACCTTTCCGACAGCACCACCGTCGCCGCCTGCGCCAAACACTTCCTGGCCTATGGCGCCGCCGAAGCCGGAAAAGACTACAACACTACAGATGTATCCGAACGGAGATTGCGCGAAATCTACCTGCCGCCTTTCCAGGCCTGCATAGAGGCCGGCGTGGCTACCCTGATGAGCGGCTTCAACGAACTCAACGGCGTACCGACCAGCGGCACAAAAAAATACCTGTACGAACTCTTAAGAAAAGAATGGGGCTTCGAGGGCCTAGTCCTTTCAGACTGGGCTTCCATCAAAGAAATGATCGCTCACGGAGCCGCCAAAAACGACTACGAGGCGGCATGGCTGGCCCTGGAAGCCAGGATCGACGTGGAAATGGTGTCGCAGACTTACCTGAACGAAGCCGAACAGCTGCTGAAAGACGGCCATATTTCTATGGACATGATCGACGAATCGGTCCGACGAATTCTCACGCTTAAATACGAGCTGGGCTTATTTGACGACCCTTTTAAATATTGTGATCCGGAACGGGAAAAGCAAGTCCTGCTGAGCGAAGAAAACAAAGCCGCAGCTTTAGATATGGCTAAAAAGTCGATTGTGTTGTTGAAAAATGATGGCGATATTTTGCCTTTAGAGAAAAAAGGAACGATCGCCCTGATCGGTCCGCTGGCCGATCCTGAGCAAAAAGGACAAATGAACGGGACCTGGAGCGCCAAGGGCCGTGATGAAGAGGTGGTTTCCATCCTGGATGGACTCACAGCCGCTGCTCCACAAGCTGAGATCCTGTTCAGCAAGGGCTGCGATATCGACTCTGAAGACCGATCGGGCTTTGCTGAAGCCGTGGCCACGGCACGGAAAGCAGACGTGGTGCTACTGGCCGTGGGCGAAAGCAAGGGCATGTCCGGCGAAGCCAGAACCCGCTCCAACATCCAACTCCCCGGCCTACAGCAGGAGCTGATCGCTGAAATCCTGGAGACGGGAAAGCCGGTTGTGCTGCTACTCACCAACGGCCGGCCGCTGGACCTGAGCTGGGAGCACGAGCATGTGCCGGCCATACTGGAAACGTGGTTTCTGGGCACCATGGCGGGGCCGGCCATCGCCGAGGTGGTATTCGGCGATTATAATCCTTCGGGAAAATTGCCGGTGACTTTTCCGAGGAGCCTGGGGCAGACACCCATTTATTATTATACAAAAAACACAGGCCGCCCTCTCATTCCGGGCGCCAACAAGTTTACCACTTCCCGCTATCTGGATATGCCCAATACGCCTTTGTATCCTTTTGGATATGGCCTGAGCTATACTACTTTTGATATCGGCCGGCCCGTGGTCGTTCGGGATACTTTTCCGGCTCAGGAGAACAAGCTTCAAATCTATGTGAAGGTCAAAAACACGGGTGAGGTAGCCGGCAAGGAGACTGTGCAGTTGTACATTCGGGACCTACACGCCTTTGGCGTAGGAAGGCCGGTCAAGGAATTGAAGGGTTTTCAGCAGGTAGCCTTGCAGCCTGGTGAGGAGCAGGTCGTCCGCTTTGAACTTACTACTGATGACCTGAAATACTATCGGCGGGACATGAGCTATGGGCTGGAGTCAGGGGAGTATAAAGTTTTTGTGGGTGGTCATTCACAGGAGGTGGAGGAGGCCGGGTTTTATTTTAAGGTGGAATAGTAAAGAAATGGATGGGGTTGACCATTTTCCATTGCACATCTGAGATTCGGAAAATTCTGGGCTTCAGGGAAGTCCCGGCGTCAGTGGCGGATCCTATATAGTCTTCAATGGCGTACTGCAACATGGCTCTGCGTCCGGCCAGGTCATTTTCAGAACTTCCATCTTTAAAATAACTAACTTGGATCAGATCATGCAGGCGACTCAGCTCGATATTGACCGGCTGTGCATTGCCCATGTTAACGTTCCAACCGCCGCCGCTGCCACTACCTCCTTTGGCGTATTCGACGGTTTTTGAACGAGTGCTCATTTCCTCAAAGGTCTCATTTTGAGCGTAACTGAATCCAGCTTCGACTTTAACTTTTTTCTCGGCTTCCCCCTTCAGATCGATGCTCCAGCCTTTAGACTCCATAAATTGTTCTTCCGTCATAGACATGACCATCATGTTGATTCCTCCATACCAGGTTTGGGTAGGATAATGAGTGCCCCATTCATTGAGGAAGGCTTTGTAAACATTGACGACCTTATTCATTCCTTTATTCCATAAGGTGACCTTGCCCGTTTTGTTGGCCTTGTCAGCAAGGTCCTGCTTATTGATCTTTGCTCCGGAATTGAAGGTCACTACATTACATTAAACATGGCGCCCGTAGTTATGGCTTTTCAGTCCTGGTTGTAAATCGTCCAGGTGGGTGGGCTATACCATACCGAAGGAAAATGATCGTTGTATTGCCCCTGTTTTTGAAAATCTGGATAACAAACATCAAGGCATTAATATTGGGCTCCAAAGTTTTGGTGATGTAATTGTTTTCACTTGCCGTATGTAGTTCGGCAAGAGCTCCTTTGACACCACTGTTGTCTCCTTCGTCCAAAACCAATACATTAAAATTCAGCTTTTCGGTCATAGCCGAACGATCCTGATTAAAAATGGCCCATTTATCGCCGGTATACCAAACGCCGATCGGTTTGGTGTTGTAAGTCCCCTTCCAGTTTTGAGTGACTAAAAGGATGGCATTTTAGGGTTGTTATTGGTCCTGGGATGATCGATGACCGTCCAGTTGTTGCTGATATTGGCCTTGGAAGACCGGTGCTGAAACGCCCGCTCGAAAGGGTTGACCGCCAGTATGTTAAACATCGTATTGTTGGGCATGGCCGCGATATCCTCATTGTAAATTTTCCAGCGGTTACCCTCGTAATAAACACCTACCTGGTGATCGTTGTACTGACCATAGCGCTGGGTGATGAATAACAGCTTTCCGGCCTGTCCGTTCCCCCCCGGATGATCGAGGGTGGTCATGTGACCGGTCATGTTGTTTTTATTGGTCAGATGATAAAATACGTCCTGTGAGTTTACCTGATTTAAGGTCAGCACCAGCAACAATAAGGCGCTGATTGACCATTTGAAAGTTTTCATATTGACTGTTTTTTTAAAGATTTTTTAATAGACTTGTTTCGCTAGTCTAATAATTAAACTGATACTGCGACCGGCAAGTACTTCCTGCCACTTTGCCACTCCAGTCTCCGCCGGCATCATTGGCATCGGTGCTGAGGCACCAGCCGCTGCCATCATCCCTTCCGTGATGCTGCATCAGTTCGCCTGCTTTATACAGGTAGAGTTCATCGATATAAAAGCCATCATTGCCGTTCGTCTTCACAATGACGTGGGTAATGTTCCGGGTGGTTTTGATACTGAAAGTAGCATTGCCCTCCCAGATCTTGCAAGTGTTGGATACGCCATCCATGTATTTAGAAGCTACCCGGTCGGGCCCGGCCCAGAATTGCACGGTTATGCGGTTACTCGTTTCGGTATTCGACAGTTCGCTATGGCAGGCGTCGATCTCGACCGACCATTCATTTTCGGAAGAACCGGCAAATAGGGTGCCGGCGCCCAGTTTCCAGCTGCCCCAGGTGGATTTGTCACGATCGGCCTTGGATACGCCGGTCGGATTGGCCGGAAGGCCGTTGAGCTGTTTACACAATTCGACCAGACTGGTTTGATTGTAAAAGTCGATGGCGATGATGTTGTGTCGCAGGTTTTTCCACTCATTGGCCAGATAGCTCAGCACGACCGGATTGCTTTCCCTGGCCAGACTTTCCAATCCAAACGGATAGGTGCCGGTAAAATCGTATGCATTCTTGTACAACTCATTACTCGGGGTGATCTGGGCGGCCAGCAGGAAAAATTGGTTTGAATTTTGGTTGGCCCGGATCTGTTTGTCCAGGTGATGGATCTTATCGTTACGGATCTCTTTGATGTCGTTTGAATAAGAATTAGTAATCTGACTGGTTTTCCAGAAATACTGATTCTGAAATGTTCCACTGAGCGGTTTGGACCAAAACACGACAATGGGGCGTCGGGTACCCACCAGCTCCTTTAGTTTAGTGGTGGGGCTGAGGCTATTCGGAGCTAAACGAGGACCGAGGCTGCGTTCGATCATTCCGGACAGTTCGTTCAGCTTGGATGTCCTGATCCCCGTGTAACCCGCCTCGTTTTCTTTGTTATTCCTGATTTTTTCCGACCAATCGTAAAAGTGGTTGAAGTCGATAAAAATAGGTTCTTTGGGATACTTGTTGGAAAACTTAACGACATCGTTGATCACCTCCGCCAGAGACGCGCCATAAAGGCCGTGACAGGTTTTCATATTATCACTTTTGTCGACACAGACCCGGATATCCAGGTAGCGGATGCCATCTTCTAACTGCTGATAGATAGATCGTTCCTGAGCTTTTGCCCATTTGTCGTACCCCGCCCCCAGGAAGGAAAGTCCTCGCTTGAGATCGTCAGTATCCGGCGCAAAGGGATCATTTACGCCCCTGTGCCAGGTACCGTCCAGGTTGTGAGTGCCGGAGTCATGGGAGCCGGGCAATACCAACTGATTGAGCGGCTTATCCTTCAGAAATTCGTAATGACGGCTTATCCAGGCTACCGTGCTGACAGAAGCATCGGCTACCGGTTCGTCTTCTCTGATCTGAGTGGTCGTTCCGGCGCCGGCATTAAATGTGATCACATTGAACATAGCCCCTACATTCATTGCTGCCTTGTCTTGATTGTAAACGGTCCAGGAAGCGCCGTTGTGCCAAACAGATGGAAAATGATTATTATACTGCCCCTGATTTCGGAAATTTTGAGTAATAAAAAGAACCGCATTACTTTTTGTTTCTGATACAGGACTGATATATTCTGCCTTGGCGGCCGTATGCAAACCAGCAGTAGCGCCCTGTAAACCACTTTGTCGTCCCTCCTCCAAAACCAGTACATTAAAATTCACCTTTTCGGGCATGGCCGAACGATCCTGATTAAAGATGGCCCATTTGCCATTGGTATACCACACTCCGATCGGTTTGGTATTGTAGGTCCCCTTCCAGTTTTGAGTGACTAAAAGGATGGCATTAGGGTTGTTATTGGTCTTGGGATGATCGATGATGGTCCAGTTGTTGCTGATATTGGCTTTGGAAGACTGATGCTGAAACGCCCGGTCGGAAGGATTGACCGCCAGAACGTTAAACATTGTCTCGTCGGGCATAGCGGCGATATCCTCATTGTAAATTTTCCAGCGGTTGCCTTCGTAATAAACGCCTACCTGATGGTCGTTGTACTTACCGTACCGCTGGGTGATGAATAGCAGCTTTCCGGCCTGTCCGTTCACACTTGTATGGTCGAGGGTTGTGATGTGACCGGCGATGTTGTTCTTTTTGGTCAGATGATAAAATACGTCCTGTGAGTTTACCTGATTTAAGGTCAAAAACGACATTAAAACGGCGCTGATCAATAATTTGAAAGTTTTCATATTGACTGATTTTTGAAGGTTTTTAATAATTGAATTGATACCTTTCCTTGCAAGTACCTCCGGCAACTTTCCCACTCCAATCCCCGCTGCCATCACTCGGATCGGTGCTCAGGCACCAGCCGCTGCCGTCATCCCTCCCGTGATGCTGTTTCAAGTCTCCACCTTTGTACAAGTAAAGTTCGTCGATATAAAACCCATCGCTGCCGTTGGTCTTAACAACCACATGCGTGATGTTCCGGGGGGTCTCGTAGGTAAAAGTTGCATTGCCTTCCCAGATCTTGCAGGTGTTGGACACCCCGTCCTTGTAAATGGAAGCCACCCGGTCGGACCCAGACCAGAATTGTACGGTTATGCGATTACCCGTTTCGGTATTCGAGAGATCGCTGTGGCAGGCGTCGATCTCCACCCGGTATTCATAGGTGGTTTTACCAAAGCCGGCCCCAAACAGATTTCCATCAGTGGTAAAGTTTTTCACCTCCGTATCGCTGGCAAACTGAATGTTTTTGAGGGTGTTGATCGTGCCCCAGGTGGCTACATTGAGTTTTTGGGCGGTCAGGTTGATCAGGGCATTAGAGGGAATCTCAAAAGTATGCGATTGTCCTGCCACCAAACTGCCGCTCCAGTCTTCGCTCGGTAAAAAGCCCGGAACCTGCCACACGGCTTTAAACCTTGCCACAAATATGCCGCTGTTATGCACCACTAATTTGGCTTTCTTAGCATTGTTGACCGGTGCACGTTTGCCGTAAACCTGTTGTATTCCTTGAATGTCATAGTCAGACAAATAGCCGAAATTCTCTTCATCATAGCAATAATTCATTATTGAAGTAGCATCGCAAGGGGTTACGTCAAAATCACCGATCGTCCCCTGGGGCTCTTCCCAGCACCGACAATCGGCGCGATTGTGCTCGTGAGCGATCCCAAGAGCATGTCCAAACTCGTGTACGGCGATCGTCCTGATGGCATTTTCCAAGCCCAGATTTTGCTTCCAGCCTTGCCCCCAATTGTTGTAATCCATATTGAGGACCATGCCGTTTTCTTTTCCATCCAGCTCAGAACCCAGGCCTTTGGTGTGAGGACCATCATTGGCGTCATCTTTGATCAGGATACGAACGCCTCTGGAATTAGACTGGCAGGTTCCCCAGCCTGTAAAGTCGACCTGGGCATGGGCCGACCAGGAATTTTTGATGGCCTCCTGCACCCATTTTCTTTTTTCGGAGGTGGTCGCATTAGGGTTTTCCCAGCAGACATTGATGTCGCTGCGCCCCCATAGGGTAAACCGCTCTACGGTCAGTTTACTGGCGGGATTCTCTGGCAGGGTGTTGTTAGTTTGGGGTTTCATTTCGATCACCCGGCCGTTTTCAGCAATAATGTAAGTGCCTTGCCATTTATTTTTCAGATAAACCTGTCCGCCACCGGCATCCTGCAGCAGCCACATAGCGCTCCACCAACCGGTTTCTACTTTACCCAGTTCCAGCTTTCCGTTTTGATTGTGGATATAGACGCCTTTCCATCGATTTTTCAATCGCATGTGCCCATCCTGTGCTTTTTCGGTGATCCACATGGCGCTCCACCAGCCCGGCTGGATATTTCCGAGTTCAAGTGGTCCGTTTTGATTGTGGAGGTAGGTATTAGTGGCCGTATTTTTCAGGCGGATCATATTATCGGCGACCCTTTCGACCTGCCAGAGGTAAGGGGAGGCCGAGGATTCCTTTTTATCAAATACCTTATGAAATTCATTTTCTGAGGAATTTAATTCCAGTTCAGTCGGCAGATCGATAAAAGCTCGTACGGCCGGTCCGAACAGCAGCAAGAGGCAAAGTATCAGGCCGGAAAATAAGCTTAACGCATTGGACTTAAGCGAATGGCAATAGCTTTTCATGATGGTTGTTTATTTAGTAGACTTGTTTTCTAAATAGCTTTTTTCGTTCACTATAAAAATATCAACCCATCCTTTAACTTGCCCCGAACTGGTCATCAGCGGTAATTCAGTTTGTTATGAATGGTCAAATTAAGGATATCAGCGGTGGTGAGTCAGAATATTAAACAGGAACTTAACGGTCCAGACTTTTATCTTATTTTTATATTCAGAAATTGCCTAACGTTATTTGACAACAGCTAACCTAAGCATCCAATGAAAAGACTTTTCCTTGTCAACCTAGGCTTAATTTTACTCCTCCCTATTGCCCTTTATGCTCAAGACAGGCCCTCTTTAAGCCAATTCCGGGATAGCCTGGCCATCTATGCATCCGAGGGCGATCCCGACAGTTATTCCAGGATCATCCTGGACGTGGCCGAATATTACCAGCTACAAGGTCAGACCGACAGCGCGGTTTTTTACCTCCAAAAAGGCCTGGATCTTATGCCGGACGACCGGCCGCTGCTCAAAGACCGCCTGAGCTATAATCTGAATGTGCAACAGTTTGTTACGGCAGGCCAAAATCCAGCGAAAATTTCTCTCCTGGATAGCGCCTACCACCAGATCAAACGTTTTGGGGAGGACAAAGACCAGATCGTCTTCTTTGATTATTACGCCCAGGTCCTGAGGTATGCTCAACTCCCCCAACGTTCATTATCCATTCTTCTGGAAATGGAAGAATTGCTCCTTAAGCAGGAAGAACCGGATTACGATCAGCTGGTCGAATTGTATAATGACCTGTTGAATGCCGCCAGGGATCAAAGTATGTTTGAAGAGGCCCTGGTTTATTTGCGAAAAGGCATTGAGGCGGGAAAAAAAAGTAACGCTATCAGCAACCTGGTGCGATTTTATATTGATAATGGGGCGCTGCTCGGCACTCTTGAGCTGGATGGCGAATACGAATCCTATCAAAAGGCGGCCGAACTTGCCAAAGAAAAGGGTACTGACCGAGACCGGGCCACGGTGAATATCAATATGGCCTATTACCACTCCAGTCAAAACCAGCCCCAAAAAGCCCTGGACCTTCTTGAATATTCTAAAACCGTATTTACCCGCCTGGAAGAGCCGGACGCCCTGATTACCGTCCGGCGCGAAATGGCCAATGCCTACTACGCCATGCGGGATTTTCAAAAGGCCATCGAGCTGATGGATACCTGTATCGACGAATGCGAAAAACAATACTTAACCGGTTGCCAGTCTATTTATTATGAGCGGGTGCATTACGGTGACACCCTTACGCCGCCGGATTCGGCCATTGCTATTCTGGAACAGCAACTGGAATTGTCAACAAGCTTAAACGACGAGCACGGGCTGGCCAACACCTATGGACAACTATCGGCCCAGGCCAAAAGAAAAGGCGATTATCAACAAGCGTTGTTTTACTTTGAGGAGGCCGTCACCATCCGGGATTCCCTGGCTTCCGAAACCCTGGAGGCCCGAATGGCAGAGGAAAGAACCAAACAGCAGGTAGAAGGTTTCCAGGCCGCCACCGAAAGGGCCGAACTGGAAAATAAGGTACTCACCTCCCGCTATCAGCTTTTTGGAGTCATTTCGCTGGCCCTTCTTTTGATCCTTGCCATCGGTGGATATTTGTTTCGCCAATTGTCCATTACCCGAAAAAAGCTGGCGGATAAAAACCTGCAGCTTTCTCAACTCAACGACACCAAAGACCGCTTTTTCAGCATCATTGCCCACGACATCCGCAGTCCGATCACGGCACTGGACGGCGTGGGCGAGCAAATGGAATTTTATCTGAAAAAGCAGGACACCGGCAAACTAAAGCGGCTGGCCGAACGGGTCGACGGCACCTCCAAAAAATTGACCAACCTTTTGGATAACCTTTTAAACTGGGCCCTGTTACAAAAAGGAATGATCCCCTATCACCCCAGGGCTGTTAATGTACACGAGATCGTGGAAGAAAATATTGGATTGTATCATGAAGTGGCAGCCCTGAAAGGCATTACCCTGGAAAATAAGGTCGGTGAGGAGGTCGAAGTTTATGCCGATCTGAGCGCCGTGTCCACCATCATCCGCAACCTGATCAACAATGCGGTGAAGTTTACGGAAAAAGGCGGCAGGGTCAGCGTCAGCACGGAGGTCCAGAACGAGCGGGTCCAGATCAACATCAACGATACGGGCACCGGCATCAGCGCCGAAATGCTGGAAAAGATCTTTAGCCTGAACAAAACGCGAAGCAAAGGAACGGCCAATGAAAAAGGGGCCGGTTTGGGATTAATTCTTTGCAAAGATCTGGTGGAGTTGAATAAAGGAACGATTAGGGCGTTTAGTGAACTGGGCAAGGGATCGAGTTTTGTTTTTTCCCTACCTGTGAGTTAAATTTTACATCCATCTTCGCGGTGAGGAAAATATCAATAGACAAGATTCGAGCGTTACGATGTCCTCAATCCTAAAAAAATGAAAAAAACCACCTGCAAAATCCTCGTCGTCGAAGACGAACCACTCGTTGCCGATCGCCTCGAAATGCTGATCGAAAAGGCCGGTCATGAATTGACCAAAACGGTGGATAACAGCAAAGATGCTCTTCAGGTCATTTCTGAAAGGGCGCCCGATCTGATCCTGATGGACATCAACATTGATGGGGATTATGACGGTATAGAATTGGCCGATATGATCCGGGAAGAAAAAAACATCCCCATCATTTTCATCACTTCATTGCACGATGACCATACCTTTCGAAGAATTTCGCGAACCAATCCCATGGGCTACCTGGTCAAACCTTTTTCCGATATCCAGCTACAACGCTCCATCGACCTGGTCTTTCAGCAACTCAAAAACCAGCCCGATTCGCTTTACGAATTCAAAAAGGCCGAAGAAAAAAAGCAAGCCGATCATTTGTTTATTAAAAAAGGGAACAAACTGGAAAAGGTAAAGATCGCTGACATCTATTACCTGGAGGCCGACGGCCGGTATTGTCTGATCAAAACGGCCGCCAAAAAGTTTCTGGTGCGTCAGCCCTTAAAAGAAATGCATCAGAAGCTGGATCCTGAAATCTTTATTCAGGTTCACCGCAGCTATGTGGTCAACATCAACAAAGTCGAGTCTATTGACCTGGATGAGCATGTGATTTATTTGGAGAAAATGGGGGTGCCGCTGAGCCGCAGGGAAAAAGAGCAGGTGATACAGCGATTGAATCTGCTGAAGTGAATTCAATGCCGACTCCCCTTCCACGTTCCCCCATACCGATAATAGGGCAGCTTCCGATGCTCTTCACAGCAGCTTTTACAGACGAAAATCCATTCTTTCCCTTTGTTGATCTGGACTCTGTATAAAATGGTGTGTTCCTCCTGGCAGGTGGCGCAGGTTTTGGTTTTCATTAAGATGATTTTAATGCCCATTTAACAAACCCAAAGTTGAATGGTTGCCGAAAAACCTTCGATCCTCGTCCTTCTGCCTCTAACTTCCCCATGTTCCATAATTTGGACTTAATAATAAGCCAAAATGATCCACAAAATCACTATTTTGAACAAAAAGAAACATTTTACTTATGACAACAACACGCAACCTTCTTTATCAATTCCTTTTTTTAGCATTATCCGGCACGCTGGCCTTTACCGGCTGTACGCCCTCAGGCCAGTCAGCAGGAGCGGATGCTTCCACAGACCTTAAATTTGAGATCTCTTTCCCGGAAGCCGCCCATTCAGAAGCCGTCACCGGACGGGTATATGTCATCATCTCCAATGACGATTCCCGCGAACCGCGATTGCAGATCAGCACCACGGGGCAACCATTTTGGGGTGAAGACATCGAAGGGCTGGAGCCCGGCGTCGCAGCTGTGATCGACGGCAACACCTTCGGCTACCCCCTGGAGAGCCTTGCTGACCTGCCGCCCGGCGAATACAACGTCCAGGGGTTTGTCAACATCTACACCAAATTCGAACGTTCTGACGGGCACACGCTCTGGATGCCCAACGACCAGTGGGAAGGACAACATTTCAACATTTCTCCCGGCAACCTGTACAGCGACGTGCAAAAGATTACCATCGATCCCGCCAAAGGAGGGACCATTAAACTGGATTGCAAAAACGTCATTCCGCCTGTAGAAGTACCGGAAGACACCAAGTGGGTCAAAAGGCTTAAGTTCAAAAGTGAGATCCTGAGCGAGTTCTGGGGGCAGGACATCTACCTCGGGGCCACTGTCCTGCTTCCGAAAGGATACGAAGAAAACACCGCCTCCCTGTATCCGGTCAATTACATCCAGGGCCACTTCTCTCTGGCAGCACCCAACCGCTTCAGCACAGAAGATCCCGGGGAGGGAAATCCGCGGGCAAGAGCCGGCTACGAGTTCTACCAGTTCTGGAACTCTGACGAAGCACCACGCTTTATCGCAGTAACCTTCCAGCACCCCTGCCCCTATTACGACGATTCCTATGCCGTCAACTCTCCCAATACCGGACCTTACGGCGACGCCATCATGCAGGAATTGATACCGTATGTGGAAGAACGCTTCCGCATCATCCGCGAGCCCTATGCCCGTATCCTTTCCGGCGGCAGCACGGGCGGCTGGGAATCTCTGGCACTGCAGATATTCAATCCCGACTTTTTCGGTGGAACCTTCTCCCTGTGTCCTGATCCGGTCGATTTCAACTACTTCCAGGCCGTCAACATCTACAAGGATGAAAATGCGTATTACAAAAACCGGGGCTGGTTGAAGGTGCCTACACCCAGCGATCGTTTCACCGACGGCATGATCCGTCTGACCTATGAGCAACGCAACCACTACGAACTGGTCCGCGGCACAAAAGGCCGCTCCGGTGAGCAGATCGACATCTTCGAGGCCGTCTTCGGCCCCATCGGCGAGGATGGCTATGTCAAAGAATTGTTTGACCAGAAAACAGGTGTGATCGAACCTGAAGTAGCCGCCTACTGGAAAGAAAAATACGACCTGCACCAATACCTGCGCAACAATTGGGCATCCGTAGGTCCTAAGCTGGTCGGCAAACTCCATATCTATACCGGTGACATGGATACCTATTACCTTAATCCTGCCGTAGAACTACTGGAAGAATACCTTGAAAAAACAAATCCCTACTATGCCGGCACCGTAGAATACGGCGACGGCGAGCCTCATTGCTGGGGCCCCGATCGCAAGGATCTTCAGTTTTTAATGGCGGAACAGGTGAAGAAAAATGCACCCGCAAGAGCAGATGTTTCGATGTGGAACTATTAGCGGTAGAAGAAGTTGGGCAACACTGTAAGCCCAAACATTGAAAACTAATTGAAAACAATATGAACTCACCGCGAAGGCGCTAAGTCTATGCGTTCTTAGCGTCTTCGCGGTGAAAAATTTTAGCGTGAAATTAAATTTTAATGTTCTCACCTGGCACACTGCCCAACTCCTTCAATTTATTTTTGGGAAGTAGCGCATAACTACTGTAAGATATTTTTTTTTTGGAAAATACATCTTCCTCTTATTCCGAAGGAAAGTAGCGCAGAACTACTGTAAGATAAAATTTTTTATAAAAAATTTTTATCTTAACCCCTACTCCTCGGGATGTAGCGCAGTCCGGTAGCGCGCTTCGTTCGGGACGAAGAGGCCGCTGGTTCGAATCCAGTCATCCCGACTAAAAGATTATTATGCAAAAGATTTCTTTTCAGCTAGGACTGATCCTGGGAGGTATATTCTTATTTTCTCTGCCTTGTCTGGGGCAGGTTACCCCAGATGCCGACACCTCAAAACTCTTGAGGATTGAACTGCTTAATGAAAATGCCTATACCGGCAAAATTATCAGCCGAGATAGTGAGACCATTGTATTCGAAAGCCGGGAGTTAGGGGTTATCAATATAAAGGTAACTAACATTAAAAGCATAGAGGAGATCTCCATGTCCAGAATCATTGAAGGTGAGTACTGGCCGGAGAATCCGCAATCAACGAGGTACTTATGGGGGCCTACAGGATATGGTCTGAGAAAAGGGGATGGATACTATCAAAATATTTGGATATTCTTCAATCAATTTAGTTTCGGCATAACGGATCAGACCTCGGTGGGATTTGGATTGGTGCCTCTTTTTCTGGTTTCAGGAGCACCGACTCCTGTATGGATTACGCCCAAAGTTTCTATTCCTATTCATGAAAAATTGAACATCGGCGTTGGCGCTCTGATTGGGTCTATCTTAGGGGCCGATACGGGAGGTCCTTTTGGCATTGCTTATGGAACGATGACCTTTGGTGATAGAGACAAAAATTTCAACATGGGTATCGGATATGGTCTTGTAGACGGTCAGTGGGCTAATATCCCGACTGTTACCATAAGTGGAATGATCAGGACCGGAAGGAAAGGATATATTTTGACTGAAAACTATCTTTTTGATGCAGGAAATGAAACGGTTGGAATTCTTTCCTTAGGAGGAAGAACCGTAGGAAGAAGATTATCCATTGATTATGGAGGCGTTATTCCACTGGGCCCAGATGCCGGTTTCGCGATTATCCCCTGGCTGGGAATGGCCGTGGCATTCGGAAAAAGAAGAAATTTTTAATCAGTTCAACTTCTATAAAAAGGAAATTATTCAACAATTTATCCCTTTCTTACTTATTGCCGTTTTCATGAATGCGGCATGCACCACCCTGGGACAAAAGGTCTTCAATGTAGAGATGCTGGAGAAGTAATCAAAGCTACCTCATCCGCCCGGGGCGGATGAGGTAGCTTTGAAATAGTTATTCAATAGGCCTCAATCCTCCAAAGTAATATCTTACCCCCACCGAAAAGTCTATGGCATTAGTATGCGTTACTGTTTTTCTTACCTCTTCGCCTATGTCAACGTTGCTCTCGCTGCGAGTGAAGTTGTATTGAACAATGGCTTCCAAAGCCAATCCGTCAGCCGCCATGACCGTAAAGCCCGGGCCAATGCCGGTGGTGAGCATATCATTATCTACGATCTGTATTCCATCAGGTGACCTGAATTCATCAGTAGAACTGCCGAAGCCGAGCGTGGCGCTGATAAAGAAGGCGCGATCATCTTGTATCGGAAAATACACACGCGCAAAGGGCCCGAATAATACGTCTTCATTATCCGACTCTATCAGGTTGATGTTGGGATCATTAAAATTTTCCGGGGTAGAAGTATTGTTGGATATGTAGTCCATACCCAATCCAAAGGCAAAGTTATTGGTAAAAAAGTAACCTATACTCGGACTTAAGTTGATTTGCGTGGATTGCCCTCCTTCGCCATCGAAATTGGCATTGTCACTCGTGATCTCCACTTGTGAAGAGGCCGTGGAAAATCCAATACCGGAGCCGATCATAAAGTTGCCTTTTTGAAGGGGAGAATAAATGACTGCCTTTTCCTCCTTTTCATCCGATTCTGAATATCCGGCAATATCGATCACATTCTGAGCATAAATACCCAAGCTTAGGAAAAGAATCGAAATCGTTAAAATGCTTTTAATAGTTTTCATATTAGTTTTTTTGATAAAAAAATATTTATCTCCCTCTTTATAAAAAACTGCTGACGCTCATATGTTCGTTCCCCCATTTCGCAGCTTTTAACCATCCATCGAACTTGGCTATTAAAATATCCGTTTCATAAGAGAATTTTTTAACCAACTGAAAATCAATTTTATATGAACTCCGCAATGAAAGACAAGTTGCAAGGCAACTGGACTCAGATCAAAGCTGAATTAAAGAAGAAGTTTGCTCAGCTTAAAGATGATGATTTGATGTACGAAAAAGGAAAAGAAGAAGAATTCATCGGCCGGCTCCAGTACAAGTTAGGTAAGTCGAAAGAAGAAATTCGAGACTTCATCAATAACGTCAGGTAATCACCAATTGCTATTGCAACAGTCCAATAGTAACTCTTGAAAGAGAAGTTGTTTAAAGTTTCCTGCAGGAAACTTTAAACAACTTCAGAGTCAATCTTTTTTTTCACCAAAAAATCATAAGAAAACATGTTACGTCTTATTGTAGGTTTATTAATCATTGCTTTAATTGCCGCTATTCTAGGATTTGGAGGCATCGCCGCAGGAGTGGCTTCCATAGCCAAAATTGTCTTCTGGATATTCCTCGTATTACTGGTGCTGTCGCTACTCTCAGGCCTGGTCAGAGGAAGTTCCTGGAGGTGGTGAGCAATCTATTTTGAAGGATAAAAAAGGCGCGCTGGGGTTGTGTAAAAAATCAGCTATTGCTCCCGCCTGACGGCCGGCCGGTTTGCTCGGCTGGAATGATTCTATTTTTTGAGTGTTGTGCCGGAGAAAATCTGTGATTTTCTCCGGCACAACACTCAAAAATGAATTTTATTAGCTGCGCAAACGAGTACAATGATTTACACAACCCCAGCGCCTTTTTTATACTAAATCCTCCCTTTCGTCGGAAATTTTATGCCGGTTTTTTTTCAATTCCTATCCTTGAGAAAATTTATCACGGCATACTAAAGCGCATTCATCCAAAACAGATGAAACGACAGCCGACAAACCTTTGCATCATGAAACTAAGCATTAACAATCTATCCAAAACCTACCCCAACGGCGTGCAGGCCCTGAAAGACGTCAGCCTGGATATTCCCACCGGCATGTTCGGCCTGCTTGGGCCCAACGGCGCCGGAAAAAGCACCCTGATGAAGATTCTCGCTACTCTGCTGGAGGCAGATGCAGGAACCGCCATGCTGGGAGATATTGATGTGCTGGCGGAAAAAGAAAAAGTACGCCGGGTACTGGGTTATCTGCCCCAGGAGTTCGGCGTCTATCCACGTATGTCGGCCTTACAAATGCTCACGCATTTTGCCATCCTGAAAGGCATCCCTTCTAATCAACGCAAAGAGCTGGTGGAAACACTTCTTCAGCGGGTCAACCTCTGGGCGCATCGCAAAAAGTCGGTGAGCAGCTACTCCGGAGGAATGCGGCAGCGCTTCGGCATCGCCCAGGCCCTGATCGGCGACCCCAAACTGATCATCGTAGACGAGCCGACAGCCGGACTCGATCCGGGCGAGCGCAATCGCTTCTATAATCTGCTCTCCGAGATCGGCGAAAACGTCATCGTCATCCTGTCTACCCATATCGTCGATGACGTCCAAGAACTATGCTCCAACATGGCCATCATCAACCTCGGGCAAGTAGTATTCACAGGCGCTCCCTCCGATGCGCTGGAAACGCTCAACGGCAAAATCTGGCAGAAGGTCATCACCAAAGAAGAGATCGATGACTACCAAAAACGCTTCCAGGTCATCTCCCGCAAGCTGGTGGCCGGCAAGCCGATTATCCATATCCTTAGCAAAGACCAGCCCGGCAACGGCTTCCAGCCGGCCAATCCAGGCCTGGAAGATGTGTTCTTTACTAAGATCATGAACACTCCATCCCCAGTTTAACACCACAACAAAAATCACTGCCTCACCAGAAGGCAGGAGTGTAGTCAGTGTTTGCCAGCGGCAATAAAACAGTGAAATTCTTTGCCAAAAAAAACAGCCATGTTCAAAACCTTCTTCAATTTCGAGATAAAATACTGGCTCCGGGCGCCCTTACCCTGGATCTTCCTCTTCTTATTTGCCTTGATGACCTTCGTAGCCACCGTATCGGAATTCATTTCCATTGGTGGAAGCTTCGGGAATATTCATAAAAATGCCCCTTATGTCATTCAAAACTGGTATGCTGTATTCAGCATTTTATCCCTTTTGCTGCTTACCGCTTTTCTAAATACGGCCGCCATCCGCGATTTTGAACACAAGACCGCACAATTGGTCTTTTCTTCCCCCTTGAGCAAAGCGGGCTACTACTTCGGTCATTTTTTCGGAGCCTTCACCATCAGTCTGATCCCTATGTTGGGCGTATCCTTGGGTATGTGGCTGGGTGTAGGCGTCAACAGCCTGACCGGATGGATGGATGCCGAAAGATTTGGCCCTTTTGAGCTTCAGGGCCACATCGACGCTTTTTCCAGTATCGTGATCCCTAATGCTCTTTTTGCCGGCGGGATTTTATTTACCGTGGCGGCCCTTACGCGTAGTACCCTGTATTCCTTCATTTCCGCCATGGTTCTGCTGGTAGCTTACATCATCGGTGGCAACCTGATCGGTGATCTGGAGAGAGAATCCCTTGGCGCCTTGCTGGATCCATTCGGATACCGCGCCTACGCTCTCATCACCAAATACTGGACGGTAGATGACAAGAACACCCTGTCCGTGGGCCTGTTCCATTCCGGATGGGTAGCCAACCGTTTTTTGTGGATGGCCGTAGGCCTTGTCGTTCTGACCCTCGGCTATTTCCGGTTTTCTTTTTCGGAAAAAAAGATAAAACGCAAAAAAAAGGAAAGCCCGGAAGAGATATATGGCTTACGCAACCTGGGCGATATTCCCAGAGTTACGCCCCTGACCGGAGGCAGCATGGTACGTTCGCAGTTTTGGAGCCAGTTGAAAGCCAACTTTTGGGGAGTTGTCAAAAGTATTCCCTTTATTATGCTTGCCTTCCTGGGCTTGCTGAACCTTATCGGCGGCTTCCAGTATTCGACTGAATCTTACGGAACACACAATTTTCCGGTAACCTACACCATGGTCGAAACCATTCGTTCAGCATTCTATCTATTCATCATTGCCATTATGGCCTACTACTCTGGTTTATTGGTCTGGCGGGAAAAACAAGCCGGAGTCAACGAGATCTATGACGCCATGCCAACGCGCAACTGGACGAACATGGCCGCTAAATTCCTGACCGTCACCGGTGTCATCGCATTGCTGCTGGCAGTAGCGATCCTTGCCGCCGTCATCGCACAAGCCGTTATGGGCTATACGCGTTTTGAGCTGGGGATATACATCCGCGAGCTGCTGGTCATTGACCTTTTGGCCTTTGCCTTCTTTATCGCGCTTTTCTTACTGATCCATGCTCTGTCGCCTAATATGTACCTGGGCTTCTTTTTGTGCATTGTAATTGCCATTGCCAACACTTTTGTATGGAGCGCTTTGAGAATAGAATCGAACATGGTTCAGTTCGGCGCCACGCCCGGTTATACCTTGTCGGATTTCTACGGCTACCGGCCATATGCGCCGGGTTTGTTCTGGTTCAACACTTACTGGGTTTTATTCAGTGTTTTCCTGCTCGTCCTGTCGATCATTTTCTGGCCTCGTGGTCTGGAAACACGCTTCAGCAAACGCCGGCAGCAAGCCCGCAGAGAGTGGAAACAATACCGCTCGCCCGGACTGAGCGCCTTATTGCTCTGGCTCTTTTGCGGAGGCTGGATCTATTACAACACCCAGGTGCTGAACACTTACGAAACCGGGAAGGAATCCGAAAAACTCGCTGTGCGATACGAGAAGGACTACAAAAAATACGAAGGTAAACCTCAACCCCGCATCTATGACGTCAAATACGATATCCGCATTTTTCCCGAAGAGCGAAAAGTAGAAGCCGACGGACAATACTGGGTCCGTAACCTGCACGATCACCCCCTCGATAGCTTGCTGGTCGTCACTCCGGATTCCCAAACCGACTTTGCCTTTTCCACCGGTCGCTTAACCTTACTAAAAGCCGACCCGGAGGTCAGTTTTAACATCTACAGGATCGATCCGGCCCTGGCGCCCGGGGATTCCATGAAGATCACCTTCAGCACCAACTACGATGCAAAGGGTTTTGAAAATGAACTCAGCGTTCCGCAAATTATGCCGAACGGCACCTTTTTCAACAATACCGTCATTGCCCCGGGCTTCGGCTACCAGTCGTCCAGTGAATTAAGCGATAAAAACCGCAGGAAGAAATATGAACTGCCGGAGAAGACCAGGATGCCCAAACTGGAACCGCAAGATACTTTCGCCCGGCGGAATTCCTATATCTCTGACGATTCCGACTGGCTGAATGTAGAGACCATCATCAGCACCTCAGCTGATCAGATCGCTATCGCCCCAGGCTCTCTGCGGGAGGAATGGACGGAAAACGGACGTAATTACTACCGGTATATTCTGGATCATGAAAGTTTGAATTTTTACTCTTTCATGTCCGCCAATTATGAAGTGGCTCGCGAAAAATGGAATAATATCGACCTGGAGGTCTATTACCTGAAGGACCATGCCGCCAATGTCGACCGCATGATGAACGGCATGCGAAAGTCTTTGGAATACTACACCGAAAATTTCGGACCTTACTACCACAAGCAATGCCGCATCATCGAATTTCCCCGCTATGCCCGGTTCGCACAAGCGTTCCCAGGCACCATGCCTTATTCTGAAGGGATAGGGTTTATTGAGAATTTCAGAGAAGAAGAAGACGATATCGACATGGTCTTTTACGTCGTCGCCCACGAAATGGGGCACCAGTGGTGGGCGCATCAGGAAGTGGGCGCCTATATGCAGGGCGGCGAAATGCTGGTGGAGACTTTTGCCCAATACAGCGCTCTGATGGTCATGGAAAAAGAATACGGCCGCGACATCATGCGCAAATTCCTGGAATACGAGGCCGACAACTACCTGAGTGGCCGTGGCGCCGAAAGACGGGAAGAACTCCCGCTGGGCCGTAGTGAAAACCAGGGCTACATCCACTACAATAAAGGCTCGCTGGCTATGTATTACCTGCGCGAGATGATCGGCGAGGAGAAGGTCAACAAGGCGCTACGCGATTTCCTGAATACATTCCGTTATCAGCCGCCGCCCTATCCCGTCTCGACCGATGTGATCAGCGAATTTGAAAAACAGACGCCGGATTCCCTGCAATACATCATCGACGATCTGTTCTGGGACATTACCTTGTTCGAAAATCGCACTACGGAGGCTTCTTACAAGGAATTGGACAATGGCAAGTATGAGGTGACCATACAGGTGGAGAGCCGTAAATTCAAGGCCGACGGTCAGGGCAAACAAGTCGAAACGACCATCAACGACTGGATCGACATCGGCGCCTTCGCCAAATCGGATAAGCAGAAAAAGTATGGGAAAACACTCTATCGCAAAAGGGTGAAGATCACTAAACCGGAGAACACTTTCACCTTTGTAGTGGACGAAAAACCGCATGAAGCCGGAATTGATCCGTTTAGTCTATTGGTGGACCGTAATCCGGAGGATAATATGCGGGAGTTGTGATACCTGTTCTGTCAATAATTATCCGGTAACATTGCCCCTACTTTCTTTTCGGCAATCGGCCCTCCGAAAAGAATATTGTTATTGGGCACGGTCCCATTGCGTCTAATAACACAAGTATCCGATAGAAACTGGATCTGTGACTGGATCGGTTGTCGCCCCTTTTCCCTGGTCAAATCGTGGGGAAAGCCCCTGCTATCTGCGTAGTAGAACAACAAAAAAGTCTGTTCACGGAGTCCTGTTATTTTAACTTGTTCCCCTTCCGTATATTCCATGCGTGGTTTTAGATTGATGGGGCGTTCAACGATTTTGACTTCCTTGCCGTTTTGATCATTCAATTGGAATCCCTTCAGTTGTTTTTTCTCATAATCCCGGCTGAAGACCAGCACCTCTTCATTCACAATGGAAGCCTCTCTACCAAATTCATCTATGCCGAGAAAGAGGTTTTTGAATTCCCTGAGGTTCTTCTGCCGCTGATCGTTGTCGGTCACTTCCACTTCAGACAGCGCCAAGCTACTGGCCTCCATTTTGACCAACAGATCCTGGTCCATAAATTTTTCCACCCTGAAAAGTACATTCTCATAACTAAGATGGCTGACGACGACCTCCGCCGGAAAGTCGACTTTTTCTAACAAAAAGGCGCCGCTGTAGTCGGTATCCGTGCCGACGGTCGTACCGTTAATGTACACGGTCGCGAAAGCAACGGGCTGATTAGTCTGAAGATCGATGACTTTTCCCCGGATGTAGTTTTGGGCACAAAGGCTTAACGCCATACCCGAAAGAAGTATGGTTAATAACAGTCTCATGGTGATTGATTTTTCTTTGGTCAACGTATTTTGACGCAGAGGGACGCTGTTTAGTTGGATCTCCGCAATTGCAAAGATACTGGTTTAATCACAAGGTAGAATAATCGCAAAGGTCAAACTTATTTTCGCTGTTTTTTGACGCAAACTGATACTGACGAGGGCTGACTGCTCGCTGTTTTTTACACTGATGAATGCTCCTGCTTGTCGGCAAGCAGGGGTCTTACTATCATTATTTGACCTTCTACTGTCTATCAAAAAAGCCCCGCAGCCAAAGTGACTACGAGGCAAACGAACCTTGTTGTTGATCTATCTGGATTAGATGATTAGCTTATGGGGTAAAAGTTCATTTGGTTTTTTGGAATAGTTACAATACAAAGTTGCGGAATTTGGGAAAGGGGTGCATCGGTTATTGTTGCAAAAAGATCAGCTATTGTTTCATTTTGAGGGATTGTTTCGTCGGAGGCTTACGGTAAGAACAACGAAGGCCCCGGAAAAGCGTAACGCTTTTCCGGGGCCTTCGTTGTTTTTCAGGCTATTCAAAAGCCCTTTAGTCTTTTTTCAAGCCACTTATCTGTACGTGCCGTGCATGTTGTGCCGTAGCGGCGGATTGTAGTCCGAGCCACGGGGAGCTTAGGCAGTTCCGGTCATGTGTTGTGTAGCGCGAATGCGCAGTTTGCGCAGGCTGCGATCTTTGATCTGCCTCACGCGCTCCCGGCTCAAGCCGAAATGGTCGGCGATATCGCTCAGCGAAGAGGGACGGGAATGGCCGATACCGAAATACATCGAAATGATGGTTTTCTGGCGGGGCGGCAGAGAATTGATAAGACTTTCCACCTCTTGCCTTCTCGACTCCTCGACGGCCAGCTCGTGATCCGGTTTGCGGATATTGTGATCTTCGATGAGGTTGACCATTGAATCATCACTGTCGTCGGATAAAGGAGCGTCCAGCGACTGGCACTTGGCATATGCTCTGAGGCATTTTTGAACGACATCATTAGACAGTTCGGTCAGCTTAGCCAGTTCGGCGATGGAAGGCTCGCGCTCATTTTTTTGAACGAACTCGATGCGCTTGATCATCACCTTAGAGGTATTGCTGTTGACATTCAGGGGTAGTCGGATCATCCGGCCTTTTTCGTTAATGGCCTGGAGGATAGACTGCCTGATCCACCAAACGGCGTAAGAAATGAATTTAAAGCCTTTGGTCTCATCAAAGCGCTTTGCCGCCTTGATCATTCCGATGTTGCCCTCGCTGACAAGATCGCCCAGCCACATACCCATGTCCTGGTACTGTTTCGCCACGGAAACAACGAAACGCAGGTTATGGCGTAAAATCTTTTCAAGAGCATGCTCATCGCCCTTGCGATAACGCTGAAACAGCTCCAGCTCTTGTTCTGGGGTCAGAATATCGTATTTGGCGATTTCCGCCAGGTATTTTTCCAGGGATTTCTGATCCCTCCGTGTAATTGACTTAGATATTTTTAATGCTCGCATGTGCCGAAAATTCCCTAATTTTTTATTTGTTTACAATACTTCCACTCGATCAAAATCAACCTCCTTTAACACATGGTTAGAGGAGGTTAATGGTCCAGCGTCTTCTTCTATGGTAAGGTTAAAGCAAGGCCGGATGTTCTTATGACGTAAAAAAATGTTAATGTAACAGGACCAGGCCTCTTGTGCTATTTCCTACATAAAGGTCATTATCGCCAAGAAAGTTTCATAAAACGCTTTTACTGAAAATAAAAAGATTAAAACCATACGATCTATTGATCAGTGTAATCCCATCCAGCGTCATCTGTGGCATTTACTTAATCAGCGTTTCTACTTGATGTACACCAATTGCGCATTCAGGTTGTACTTATCCATCAGGCGCTGAGTGAAAGCTTTGTGGCCATGTGGAGCAAGGAGAAAAAACTTTCCGCCTTTCATGGAGGCCAGAGTGCTCAACAACTTCCATTTGGTGATGCGGCGGCGGGTGTCTTCCGTCTTGGTGGCCACTTCGATGTAGATCTTTTTATTGCGCTTTCTGCCTGTTACATCAGGAATGTAAGGCTGATCTTCGTTGGGTTTGGTAAATTGGGTAGGTGTTTCGAATTCTTCGTGATTGGCTTTGATGGCGGAATATCCGCGCTTTTTAGCCCAATCAATGGCCTTGGTGATGTATTTCTGCTTGTCCATGATTACAATAATGTTTGATTAAAAAAAGATAATAACAGGTCCTTCTGCTTTTTCCTCCATCGGATGGCTTCCTTCTTCTGCAATAACGGTCGAATGCTCCACAAACGATTCGGAGAATTCTGCTGTTATATTGATATGATAATTTTGAAAAGCTGTAAAACTAACAGACCTAGATTATTACGTACATTATTATAAACAGAAAAAATGGAAAAATAGTTTCAATACGAAGCGTTTTCCAGGAATGATTCCTATTTAAGCGATTAATTCAATTGATAAGAACGCCAACTCGTCTCAAACGCCTTTTCAGGTGCTTTTTTCGACAACAAGGCCCTTAACATTTCCACCGGCATGCGATTTTCTTTCAATACTGCATCATGAAATTCACGATAGCTCATCCTTCCGCTATCGACCAGTTCTTCTTTCAGGGCCTCGAACTGTAACCACCGATCATGTAAGCAATTTGATATAAAGGATCGTAACCGCCCTCGAAAGAACGACGCACCTCTCCTTCCGCATTAGCCACCTCATGCCCTACGCGATCCACCAGGAAGTCGATACAATGCTGGGGTGTCCATTCGCCCAAGTGATATTTCAGGGAGAATATGATGCGCGCACACCGATGCATCCGCCAGAACAACATCCCGATCTTGTCTTCAGGACCTTGCGGAAAGCCCAGCTCCCACAACAACCGTTCCCAATACAGCGCCCAGCCTTCGCCCCAGAAAGGAGTACTGAAGTTGCCGTAACGAAGATAGACTAGCGTTGTCCCATGAAAGCCTGCAGACCATGTCCGGCAATCAGCTCATGATGGACCGTTGCCCGGGAAAAATGCGGATTGTTGCCGCGCTTGATCATGCTGCGCAAATAGCAGAGAAAATTGGACAATAAATAAGAGAAACAAAGAAGTAAAGAGGTTTTTCATTTTCTACCAATATTTTTATGGGAAAATACGATTAATTCTCTGTTAGTAGAAAATGCTGCCCGTCAATAAGCGTGGAGCAGGCATGACAGCACCATTTGACTGTCATGCCTGGATATTAGGCTTACAGATCACGCCCCATAGCCGCGATCTTCCCATCAGAAGTCATGTGCACTTCAAAGCACAGCGTCACTTCATAAACGATGGAACCGTCTCCTTTTTCTACTCTCTCGGCTGCCAGCATCTCACAATGCGGGTAATGGTCGGCCGCCGATTTTTTAACCGCCTCAGGTAGGTCTTCGACTTCCATTTCGTATTCAACTTCCTCGATTTCGCCATCGGCATTCAAAAGCACCTCCACTTCTCTTCCGCCCTCTTCAAAAGAGATCTCATAGGATTCCTCCTTTTCCCAGTCGTCTATTTTTACCCCGGGAAATTTCTTGGCAAAAGCCTTTTTGACTTCTTCAGGCAAGTTGGTTTCTTCAATTGTTTTAGCCATGATTTTTTATTTAAAAGGTGAATAATAAGTAAGTGGGCTGGACAATGAAAATCAAATCTCAACTTAAGTATATCCAGGACCATAATTCCACAATGACCAGGCATACAATCCGCCGCCCAATACAAATCAGATCAGCACGATCAGCCATTCCAGCCTCACCAGAGCCGCCGGCATACCAGGAAGAAAAAGGACAGCCAGCCCCATGGATGAAACGGCCGCCAGTATCCCCACCAGTCGCCCGTTTCGGACTCTATAAGGGCGCTCCAGTTCGGGCGACTTTTTTCTCAAAACTAAAAAAGAGACAGCCACCAGAAAATAGGCGATTAACAAGCTGAAACTGCCGGCATTCACGAAAAAGATCATGGCCTGCCGGCCCATCAGGGTGGAAATAACCGCTACTATAGAAATGAGGATCAGCGCATTATAAGGCGACCGATTCCGGCGGGAAATGGCCGAAAGCCCTTTGGGCAACATCCTGGATTCAGCCATGGCAAATATGGCGCGGCTGCCGCCGATCATAAAAGCGTTCCAGCTCGTCAGTATGCCAATGATGCCGCAAACGATCACCAATTGTCCGAACAGAGGGGATCCCCAGGCCAGTGTGGCGCCGTCGGCAACCGAAAAAGCCGCCCGCTCGATCTGTCCGGGGGGGATGGACAAGGCCAGCGCCCAGACTACCATGATGTACCAGGCGATGGCTACAAAAATCGACAGCAACATCAGTCGGGCCATCCGTCGAGGAGGCAGACTGATCTCCTCTGCTGTCTGGGGGATTACATCGAAACCCACCAGCAAAAAAGGGATGACTACAAGAGCCGGGAAAATGCCGCGCACCCCATCCTTAAATAAAGGCGCCAGGTTGTCGGTCGTCCCATTGCCGAAGAAAGCCCCGGCGGCAAAGACAAACCCCAGCAGCAGGATCAGCACCACGGCAAAATTCTGGAAAGAAGCCGATAAGCGAATGCCCATAACGTTTAAGATCGTAATGCCAACAGTGGCCAAAATACCGAAGGTCACATAGCTCCCGTACACTTCATATCCGGCGAAGGTCCACAAATAACCGAATTTCATTTCCGGAAAGAAATATTCAAAAGCGACCGGCAGGGCGGCTGCCTGTAAGGCCACTACAGACACATAGGTCAGGGTGAGGGACCAGGTACAAAGAAAAGAGGCGTGTTTACCCAGCGCTTCCTGGCTGTACACATGCTCTCCTCCCACCTTCGGCAGGGCAGAAGACAGCTCGGCATAAGTCAATCCGATAAAAGTGAATACAACAGCAGCCACCAGAAAGGCAATGATCGTACCCACAGAACCGGCGTCAATGATGAATCCTCCCGACAAAACCACCCATCCCCATCCAATAATAGCGCCCAGGGAAAGGCTCAACACCTCCAAGGCGCCCAGTACTTTTTTGAAGGTGGAGTTGTTCATTGTTGTTCAAAGTTGGTCCGGCTGAAAAGAAACGAAGAAAAAAGCAAAAATATACTCAAACGGCGCGAAATAATTTTCGCCCCTTCCCGCCAATTTAAGCAATAACGAAAAAAAATTCAGCAAAAAGGACTGAAACTCCTGTTTTTGGCTCCTGGCATGGGAATTGCCTTTTTAAAAATGTCATGACGAATTTTAATTCATTTTTTCTCACAAAATCAATCAGCCATGCATGATATAGATAAAACTGCACAGGAGTACGACATGGACCGTCAGGGAAGCTTTGATGAGGAACTGGAATGGGAATGGGAAAATAGTGACTGGGAAGCAGAAGAGGATTTCCTGGATACCGAGCAAAGCTATTTCAGTGACAACGGCTATGAGTCGGAGCTTCCTTTCTCCGAAGAAGAAGAGATCGCTTTGGCTACGGAATTACTGAATATCAATTCTGATGAAGAGCTGGACTTGTTTTTAGGAAAGATCGGCAGGGCCTTTAAGCGTATTGGCCGGAAAGCCAAGCGATTTTTCAAATCCAGAGGATTCCGCAAGTTCGGGCGCTTTCTGAAAGGAGTGGCCCGGAAGGCTTTACCCATTGCAGGCCGGGTGGTCGGCGGCATTTTTGGAGGTCCTGTCGGAAGTAAACTCGGCGGATCGCTGGGAGGCTTCGCCTCCAGCCTGTTCGAGCTGGAACTGGAAGGGTTTAGCCCTGAGGACCAGGAATTCGAAATAGCGCGGCGCTTTGTCCGTTTCGCAGGCTCTGCTTTCAAAAACGCCGCAGAGCTGACTGACCAGATGCCTTCAGAACAAGCCGCAACCATGGGCATCAAAATAGCAGCCCGCAAGCACGCCCCCGGCCTTTTGAAAAGAGGGTTTAACGGTGTTGCGCCCAGGAGCGGACGCTGGATCAGAAAAGGCAACCGGATTATCCTTTTTGGAATTTAAAAACACTTATCAACCCAATTTTTTTATTTAAAATCAAAAATTATGGAACATTTAAATGGAATGATGGAAGAATTCGAAAATGAACTGGAATACGAATTCGATGGTGATTTTGAAGCTGAATATGGTGATGACCTGGAATTTGATGACTTTGAAGCTGAATACGAAACAGAGTTTGATGAAGAGATCTTCAGCGACGACGAGGAGCTGGAACTGGCTGAACAATTGCTTTCTGCAGGAAACGATGAGGAGTTGGAATACTTCCTGGGAAGCCTCATAAGAAAAGCCGCGCCTATGTTCGGCAGGCTGTTGCGTGGAGGCGGCAAAAAGCTCGTTCGCGGTCTGGCGCGAAGAGGCATGGGGATGGCGCGCAGATTCCTGCCCGGGCTGGGCAGAAGAGCCGCTCGAGCCATTGGAAACCGTCGCTTCGGACAAATCAGCAACCTAGCCCGTTCCTTCTTCGGTTTTGAGTTGGAAATGCTTCCTCCCGAGGAGCAGGAACTGGAGATCGCCAAAAAGATCATCAAAACGACCAAGGCGGCGGCCAGGAACCTGGCTAAGGCAGCCAGCCAGGGCGCTGCTCCTACTCCACAATTGATCAATAAAGCCTTGAAAGCCGCTGCCCGTCAGCATATGCGTCCAGGCGGAAAAAAGGATTTAAGCTCCCGAAGAAGCCAGGGTCGCTGGATCAGAAAAGGCAACAAGATCATCCTTATGGGCGCCTGAAAGAACACCACCGTTTCCTGATCGGCGAAGCCAATGCGCTACGGGTACGGCTCAATATGGTAAAACCTTTTGAGCTGACTATGCCCACAGTGCCGGCCGCCAACATTTCCAAGGAAGCCTTGAATGCTATTCATCATCTGCTCAAAGACGGCGTCAGAGAGATGAACCACAAACTCGGGCTATTCCTGAAATGGATAACCAGGCCACAGCAACCGGATAAAGCGCAACGTCAATTTGCCTTACTGAAACTCAAATTCAACGCACTGCTGGACCAACTGGACATCTTCGCTGATGTACTCACCCAGCGGGGCGAACATGAAACGGGCGTGTGGATCGGAGGGCTGGATGTGGTAGCCGAAAATGCGCTGAAAATAAAAGGGGCCGACTTCGATTCCCCTCCGTTGATCAGCTACCTGGATAGAGGCCATGGGGCCGCTATCCGCAGGGCAAGAACCAGGCTGCCGGGAGGAAAACAAAATCCGGTAGCCGTGATCCGTGTACCAAGGGAGCGCATGGTATCTTCGGGGATTGCCTCTTCCCTGATCCACGAAGTGGGACATCAGGGATCGGCTCTGCTGGAACTGATCCCTTCCTTGAGGCCGGCTTTGAGAGAAAAAGAAAAGTCGGCCCGACAGGAGGACAAAATCGTCTGGCAGTTATTTCAACGCTGGATCTCCGAGATCCTATCGGACTTCTGGGCTGTGGCTACACTCGGCATTAGCGCCACCACCGGCTTGATCGGAGTGGTCACCTTGCCGCGATACTTCGTTTTTCGCATCAACCTCGATGATCCTCACCCCTTCCCATGGATAAGGGTCAAGATCAGTTGTGGTTTTGGCAGGGTCTTGTTTCCGGATCCTCAATGGAACAGATTAGAAAAGATCTGGAACCAGTCTTATCCTGTTACTCAGACGAAAATGGAGGACCATGCACTGATCAGAAAAGTCGAACGATTGATACCCGATTTTGTGCATTTGCTTATCAACCACCGCCCCGCCAAACTGGGAGGGCGTTCCCTGATAAGCGTCTTTCCGGTTCAGGAAAGACAACCTGATCTTTTACGGCAAAAATTTCAAAAATGGGATGCTCACCCGCAACTCATGCGAAGGGCTTCTCCTACGCTTGTTTTTGCTGTGATCGGCCAGGCCAGATCAGATCATTCGATAAGCGCGGCCTGGGAAAATCAGCTATTAAAAGACATGTTGACTTTCTGGGCCACACAAAAATCCATTAGTAACCAAAAAATAATTTAGATTATGTCTGACATAAAACTCAACGGCGGCGACACTTCCAGTACGCTGCTGAAAATTACCAGGGGGACCATTTTCCCTATCCGGTTCAAACCCAATTTCAGGGACCAGTATACGCCGGAGGAAATCGGTTCTTTTATCCGGGATCGTTTAAAGGTGTATTTGTATAATACCTCCGCTGGTGATACTTCTTTCATTAATTCATTTAATGGATTTAACACCGGCGGGGAGGTCATCTTCAACCTGAACCTGGATATCGATGCCGAGACGGCCCCTAATTTTTCGATCCTTTTGGCCAAGGTGGTATTGCTTCCGGAGGTAATCGTCCAGGATCCGGACGATGAGGGCCCGGTTCCTCCGGAGGAAACGCTTGCCGAAACGGTCTTTCAGATCATCCCTGTGGATACGGTTTCAGCGGAGACGACCTTATTTGGTTTGCTGAACACTTTGCCGACCGATCTGCAAAACCTGCAGGACATTCGGGTAGCCTTAAAACGCTCTGACCGCGAAGACAAACCCGACCGCTTGTTGTGGCAACTCATTAAAAGAAAGACCAATGATATTTCTTTTAACCGGTACAACGATTTCATGAATGCCATCTGCGCGGGCAATACTGATGTCCGGGAGGAAGTGAAAAATGAGATCAAGACTTTGAGTAGTAAAAGGCTGCTTCCCTTCACCGATACAGATGGCTACCGGACCATAAAGGTACTTACCGAAGCCTTCCTGCTGGTGAATTGCTCGGCTAATTTAGAAACCGACGGGGAAATACAGGAATACCTGGAAGCCACTGCTAAAGAAGGCGTTAATACCCTGCCGTTCCTGAAGAGGTTGAGGGAAAAGTTCGTCGATCTCGACGTGAAGCTAAATAGCATTGGCGACATACTGGACCTTTTTAACGGTGGCCAATTAAATGCTGAAGACCAGGATTGTTTCGGCATTCTGAAGAAGAGCCTGGTCTCTCCCTGCTTCATCGAATTGATCTGGAACTACTGGCATGAGGAATCCATGCTGGTCCAATCACTGAACGCTATAAGCCGGCGTTTCCAAAACGTACGCAACGGAAGCCGCGACCCGCTGGCCGGCCTTGAAATTGCCCCCTTACGTCCGCTAAACAACCTGCTATGGGGATACATTCAGGATGAACAGCACCGCCTTACGCTTACGAGGAGAGCTTTCGAATATGACCACCATTATGGGTTTACCTTAAAGGGAAAAGCCATCCGTAACCTGCAGACTGCAGATTCCCGCGTCAACTTTCTGCAGGCTTTTCATCAGTTGCTCAACTTATGCATCAAATTTTTCAAAGAAGAAGATGATACTACTGTGATCGCCGATGGATTTCCGATTCTGAATGCACTCAGAGAAGTACATTTGATCTTGTCTGAAGGTATGCATAATCAGTATGGGGACCTGCCTTTCACTTCCCGGGTAGAGATGATGTCCCAGCAGTGGCTGCTGGCTCGCCCTGAATTCCGCGAGTTTTTGCCGACCAGGGCTATGGTGGCCTATCCCGAACCGTGGATGGACCGTGTAGCGGCCATGAATTCCATACAAGGCTGGACCAACAGCTCTCCTGTTCACTTCAGCAATCTGGGTATTCACGGGGAGAACATTCTGTTGTCTATCCGTTACGGCAACTGGAATGACCCGAACATCGACGGGGACCAGGCTGCCGTATGGGCTAACTTTTTCCGCAACAACATTCAAGGCTATATCCATGCCTATCGCTCCATCACAGGTATTGACCTGACCTTCTCGGGCTCGGGCAAAGTCAATGCTCTGCCGCCTTCGTTCCATTTACAAAAGAGGCTGCAGGAACAAAAAAGAACGGTCAGAGTCAATTGAGCATGAAAAAGAAGTTGCTGGACTTCACTTCCGCCTTGTATCTGGGCCTTCAGCATCCATCCTGGCAAATAGGGGAATGGCAAAGCTTGACGACCGGCAAGCCTGCCTTCCTCTACGAGCCTGCTCTGGCCGGTAGCATAGCGAATTATTTTGCACGCCTGCAAGGCTACAAAAATGGATGGATTGGTCCCTCTACCCTTCATCTGTTCTGGGACCTGTTCAATCTGTTGGGGCAAAAGAAGAGGTATGTTTTTTTCAAAACAACCGGTTCGTACCCTTCTTTAGAAATAGGCATATCAGCTTTAAAACGCCACAACAGCAGACTTTACACCATTGGCGGTGATGATGAAGGTAAAATAAGTGCGCTGATCAGGAAAGAAAGAAAGAGAGGAATGGCGCCGGTCATCATTACCGACGGCTGGTTGGTTAGTGAAGGGGTGCCGGCAAATCTTATTTTCTTTAGCAGGCTGGCCGCAGAAAATAAAGGCCTCCTGGTGATCGACGATACACAAGCAATGGGAATATTAGGACACGCCCCCTCTCCATCGCATCCGTATGGAACCGGAGGAGGAGGGCTATTACCCTGGCTTGGGTTAGCTGGACACCGGCATATCGTGTCGGTTTCTTCTTTGGCAAAAGGATTTGGTCTGCCTCTTGCCGTGATGGCCGGGCATTCGATCTGGATGGAGGAATTTGGTTTCCATAACCTGACCAGGATGCACAACAGCCCTGTTTCCATGGCGCACCTTCTCGCTGCCCGAAATGCTGTAAGCATAAATACAAAAAGAGGAGACCGGCTGAGGGAAAAGCTTTTTGAGAACATCAATTACTTCAAAAAAACGCTCCGCAAAGCAGGCTTGGAGAGCAGCGGGGGCATTTTCCCGGTGCAAACCATTAAGTCGATCCCGTCAAAAAAGGCCGTTCAGGTGCACGAAAAGCTCTGGGGCCTCGGGATAAAAAGCCTATTGCTCATAAACAGACAGCGACGGCGAACCGAATTGGCGTTTATTATTACCCAGGCACATCATAGAACTGACCTTGATTTACTTGTTCACCAGGTCGATCATTACTTGAATCCTATTTCAAAAAAAGAAAATCACGTTTATCATGAGAGATATTTTTGACGAACTGATCACTGAACGTTCAGCCGGAAAGGTTCAGTCCTGCAACTGCGGGCATTGTGCGGTTTGCAGGGAAAATGGTCCTTCTCTTATATCAGGAGAGACGAACATTATTCCAAGTATTGCCCCTACAGAACAGGAGCTTGAAATTGTAGGTGCGGTGGACGATCGCAAGCGCATTTACAGCAGCACACACAAGGTACCCTTCCGGTGGGTGTGCCGCATCATTGCTACGTACAGGAATCCTTCAAAACCCTGGGAGACTGTTCAAACACTCGGCACGGGGGTTTTGGTGGGGCCCGGCCACGTGCTGACTTGTGGTCACAACATCTACAACCGGGTAAATTTTTCCGAGGGCGCCAAAAAAACATGGGCAAGCAGCTTCGAGATCGTTCCAGGCATGCGCGATGATTCTTACCGCCCATTTGGAACGTACACGACCAGCGTCGCCACCATCCATTCCGGTTGGTCCCCTTCTCTCAACCCCAGGTTCGACCTGGGCATGATCAAGCTCAACACAAAGGTAGGATATAAAAAGTTCAACAAGATCGGAAAGGAGCGACTAGGTTACTGGGGGAGCTCGAAATATGGGCATAGAACCCGGATAATCTCATTTGACCGCTCTACCCAGAAAGGTAAAAAAATCAACCTGGCCGGTTTCCCTTTCGATAAGGGAGTTGATCAGATGTGGTGGGACGCAGATCAGATTGTGAACATGTTTCCAGCGGCTGGTAAAGAGCTGTTCTATTACAAGACAGACACTTGCGCCGGCCACAGCGGGAGCCCCATATGGCTGACCAATACCTCCACCGATAGTCGCTTCCTGATCGGAATTCATACCGGTCCATGCATTCCAGTGTCCGGTTCTGCGGATTGTCAGGCAGAGAGCGGCTTGAGTTGCGCCGGATCGGGTGTTCCTAAGCGTAGTTCAAACAGAGGCATATTTCTGGATAAAGGAGTCATCAATTTAGTGCGATCCTGGATTCGAAATTTATAAACCAAGTTAGTATGTTCATCATCGATGCACATTGCCATTATGGTCCGGGGGATGGATTTACCGGGCCTTGGAACGCCAGGGCGGATATTCGCAAATACGAGGAGTGGGCAAGGGAAGCGGGTATTGATCATACGGTGATCTTCCCCGCTTTCCATACCGATTATGCCTATGCAAATCGATTAGTGGCAAAAAAAGTACAGTCGAATCCTCGTCGATGGTCGGGTTTTGCATTTGTTCATGCCCGGCGCGATGCCGGCCGGGTCAGGTCCATGATCCGAACGGCGGTAAAAGAATACGGCTTTAAAGGTATCAAGGTTCATCGCTATGATGCCCCCTTGAGCAGGGAGATCTGCCAGGTTGCCCGGCAATTTAAGTTGCCGGTATTATACGATGTGATGGGCAAGGTGAACACCATCGACTTGTTTGCCAGGGAATATCCTGAGGTAAAGTTCATTATTCCCCACCTGGGAAGTTTTGCCGACGACTGGGATGCCCAGCTTTCCTTTATTCCTTTGCTCGCCCGACACGGCAATGTTTTTACCGATACCTCAGGCGTACGACGGTTTGATCTGCTCCGGATGGCCCTCGAAGAAGCAGGTCCTCACAAAATCCTTTTCGGATCAGATGGACCGTGGCTACATCCGGGAGTAGAGTTAGAGAAGGTTTTTGCTTTGAATTTATCAGATCAAGACCTCCGGCTTATCTTGTCACAGAACTTCATCACCCTCACTCAGGCCTCAAAAGCAGGTTCCGAATTTTTTGCGGCCTGAAAATGCTGTAACGTCCTGTCAGAAACCTGCAGCTGCTGAGCAGCAAGCTGTAGGTTACCGTGGTTGTCCTCTATGGCTATTTCCATAGCAATATTAGCCGCTATTTTTTTGATTTCTTTGAGCCCCAATCCATTAGCAATAGCCGTTCTGATGTAATCTCTAATGCCTGTTTGCTGATCCTGGGTGGTATTCTCTATTTTTTTCAACTTCAGGTTTTTGTATAAATTTCCGATGGTAATTCTTCCGAGGCCAAGATAAGCGGGCGAAATGCGGTGGGCCAATTGTTTTAACTCTCTCACATTACCCGGAAAGTCATGAGTCAGCAGGAAGTTCCTGACGTGTTTATCCAGAGCTGGCGCCTTTGTTATTTTCAATGCATCTTGTAAAAAGCTGGCCAGCAAGGTCTCTATATCTTCTTTTCGATTCCTCAAGGGAGGAAGCTCGATCATACAGCTTGCGATCCGGTAAAAAAGGTCTTGCCGGAATTGTCCTTTTCGGACCTCCTCCTCCAGGTTTCTGTTGGTGGCGCAAATGAGGCGAAAATTTGTTTTTTTCCACTGATTGCTTCCCAGGCGTTTGAAAGTACCCTCCTGTATGACCCTCAGCAGTTCTGCCTGCAAGGGAAGAGGCAGTTCGCCGATCTCATCCAGAAAAAGCGTACCCCCGTCAGCTAACGCAAAAACCCCCTCACGCATGGACAGGGCGTTCGTGAATGCGCCTTTTTCATGCCCAAAAAATTCGCTACCGGACAGATCCGAAACAACCGTGGTGCAATCCAGCAGCACTAATTCTCCTTTATCAGGACGACGGTCCAAATCGTGGATCAAACGAGCAATGAGTTCCTTGCCTGTTCCACTTTCGCCGCTAATCAGCACTGCAGACTGAGAAAAACAGGCCACCTCCGCCGCTTGTTCTACGCATGATCTCCAGATAGAACATGCTCCTACAATGTTTTGCCGAATCAGCGCAGACTCCGTAACCGAATGTAATATTTTTGACCTGACCATTCGTGCGATAACCGTTTCCAGCAATTCATGATATTCCATCTGATGCAACACATCGACCGCGCCGCTTTCTAAAAACGAAACCGCCCTGAAATGGGGCAATACCTGACCCGGTTCATAAACGACCAGAGGCCGTCCGTTCATAGCTCTGATCTCTTGTAATTGTCCGATGATCTCTTCTTCAGGCCTGCTTCCGTCTGCAAAAATCATCCACAAAAGTTCGGATACCGGGCTTTGAGTAACGACCTCTACGCCTCTTTGCTCTAACTGTTGGATAAATTGGGCCAAAAACGGAGGCGATTTTTCTGATAATACCAGGATTTTTATCCGGCCTAACTTTAAATCGGTTTTCATAGGGTATAGCTTAAGGTTGATTAGGTGTTCTTGGTCTTGGGTAACTGAAAAATTACTTGAATCGGGTAAAAGCTGATCCCTCTTCTTACACATTTATAATAAGGCATATGCTTCGATCGCCAGTCTGGCCGTCATCAAAACACATACATCATTAAATTTTGACATACAATGCTATACAAATAACACCAATACTAATTTACTTTATAAATCATGGAAGCAAACCATTACATATACTAGGTTTGGGGTTGTATAAAAAGTCAGCTGCTTCTCCCGCCTGACGGCCGGCAGGATTGCTCGGCTTAAATGATTCTATTTTATGAGTATTTTGCCGAAGAAAATCTGTGATTTTTTTTAGCAAAACACTCAAAAAAGGATTTCATTAGCTGCGTAAAAGAGTACGAAGACGTTTTACACAACCCCAAAAACTATATTTAGAAGTTGTTTAAAGATGATTCGTCGACTAGAAGGGCGGCAAATCATCTTTAAATATTTTTTATAAGCACCTAAACCTGAAAAAACCAGATTACCTTGATATTGGGAAATAAGAGATAGTGTTTCATTAAAAGCTTAACGAGACGAAAGAGAATTCAATTTATAAAAAAAAACTAAATCAGACAATGGGAAACTAACTGGTATTGACTTTTGAAAGGAGGGAATGATGCATGCCAAAAAAGATTACCTCAAAAGACATGAAGGCTGCATCAAAATGCCTTTTGATGCAGCCTGGCGCCAGACAATACTTTATTTTTAGCGCTCTTCTTTTGTTCTATTCACTTCCGCAGCGTCCTTTTTCACGATCGGCAGGCTGATCATGGACGGATACTTTTCGGAATGGTGAATCTTATTATGAGCCACAACCCCTTCAGATTCGTCGAAGTTATTGCCGCCGGTATTCAGGTTTCGGTCAAACCTTGGGAAGTTAGAGCTGGAGACTTCTATGCGAATGCGATGCCCTTTGGCGAAGTAATTACTTGTGGACATGGGCGTCAATTCCAGTTTGTACACCTCTCCTTCTTTCATAAATACCTCTTTGTCGTAACCCTCGCGATATCGAGCGCGCTGGATGGTTTCGTCGAGATTATAGGCGCGCCCCTGTTCGTCTACATCGATGAGCTTAATGGTAAAGTCGGTATCTTTAACGTCGGAAGAAACGTAAAGGGTGGTTTCGATAAAGCCGCTGACTTCAACACCTTCTTCCAGTGGTTCGGTGGTATACACCAGGATATCATTACGCGTTTCCATAACGGACTGATCAAAGGCGCCGCCTTGTACGGCATTACCGGTGCAGCACACATTCCCTCCGTAAGAAGGCACCGGATTATGGGGATCATACGTATAGGCATCCGGCATATCTTTTTTCGGAGGCTCGTTGGACAGCTTACCGTCACCATAAAGACTATTGGCATTGCCATTGCTGTTCAGGTAGAAGGTAGTCATTTCCACGCCTGGAGGAGGCCAGGTTTCGGAAGTCTGCCATTCGTTGGAACCCATAGTGTAATAATGCACTTTGGGAAGATTTTCCAGAAAACCGTCATTGGTTTCGCCTTTCAGGAAGTGGTCGTACCAGCCATAGAAAAGCGAGTCGTAGTTCAGGCGAGCGTCGCCGACGCTCCTCTCCCCTACGATAGTATTTTCGGTGGCTCTGGTATAAGCACAGTGCAAAGTAGGTGCGATGACGAGGTACTGCTTATCGCGAACATCGGGCTCTCCGTTTTCTCTGACGTGATTGTACAGCGCCAGGTTTGGGCTGGCAGCAACATCATACCAGCTGACGAACCAGAAGCTGGGCACGCCGAAGGGCATATCATCATGATAGAGCCCTCCTTTGTACCATTGAGGATCGTTAGGCGTGCGGCGGATCATATCTTCGAAGACACCGATCGGTCCGTTCACATTTTTAATAATATCCTGTGCGGGCAAATGCCGGAGTCCTTCTGACCAATCCACACGCGGTCTTTCCGGAGCCAGGTCAAAATAGCGCGAGTTGCGGACCAGTTGTTCCTGGGTGGCGTCTTTAGGGAAGGAAGGACGGATTTCGTCATTTTGAACGCCATAAAGCCAGGCGATGAACAACATTTGTACGGCGCCCCCGCGGTACCAATTGCCTTGTTCGTAGTAATCACCTATTCTGCCGACACCGGCGCCGAATCCCATGGGTATCATGGCGGCATGGGCGGGGTGGTCCAGCGCTGCCACAGCCATTTGCCATTCGGCGGTGGAGGAACAACCGTAAGTGGCTATCTTTCCGTTACACCAGGGCTGTTTCGACATCCAATCGATTGCGTCGTAACCGTCGGTAGTAGGCGGACCGAGAATATCCCATTCTCCTTCGGAAAAAAATCGGCCTCTTTCATTTTGCACCACGTAAGCATACCCCTTTTTCACTGCTTCCAAAGCCGATCGATAGGTACGGGTGCTCATTTCCCCATCTCGCCAGGAGTTGAAATTATAAGGTGTTTTGCTAAAAATGACGGGGACTTTTTTGTTCCCTTTAGGCCGGTAAATATCGGTAGCCAGGCGGACGCCGTCCCGCATTGGCATCATTACTTTTTGATCGATAACGGCGATCTTTTCTAATTCTTCAAGAATTGCATCGCCCGATTGTTGGGCCTGCAGGCCGGAAGAGAAGAACAGCAAGCCGGCCAGGAGGAAAAACCAATAAATTTTTTTCATACCAGATAAAAGATTTTGAGTAAGTAAATGGTAACTGCAGGGCATTGGGAATCAAAGTACGGAAAAAGGCGGAAAATGAAAAAACAAAATCACAAAGCTGTACCTCAGGCCAAAATGATATTTGCACCAATTGCTATCTACCCGCTCGCCCATTTTTTCTCAAAAATAAATACCTTTAAGGGATAACAAGCCTTTTCCTTGATTAAAATCCATGTATGTTCCACAATCTTCCTCATGTCTCTCCGCAGCGTCTTGCCCTAAAAGTCAAACCGGCCGCCGAGCGAATGATCCGCAAGGAACACCCCTGGATTTTCGACGAAAGCATCGTCAAACAAAGTGCGGCCGGAAAAGCCGGTGATCTGGCCATCATTTACGATCAAAAAAAGAACAAACTGATGGCCATTGGCCTGTATGATCCTTTTTCTCCCATTCGCATCAAACTGCTCCAATTCAATAAACCGGCTACTATTGACGAAAAGTGGTTTCAGGAAAAAATCAGCCTGGCCAAAGCCAAAAGAAGCGCTTTATTCACCACGGACACCAACAGTTACCGCCTCATCCACGGAGAGAACGACGGTCTGCCCGGGCTGGTCGCCGATGTATATGATCAGGTTTTGGTGGTGAAATTGTATTCTCTGATCTGGAAGCCCTTTTTGAAGGTGGTGCTGCCGTCTTTGATGGATGCCAGTAGCTGTCAAACACTGGTGCTTCGCCTGAGCCGTCAGCTGCAGGGGCTCTCCCATGAATTGCCGGGGCTTTACGACGGACAGGTGCTTTTGGGGGAGCTAAAAAAGGAAGAAATTATTTTTAAAGAACATGGCCTCCTTTTTTCCGCCAATCCTATCAAAGGGCACAAGACCGGTTATTTTCTGGACCATCGACACAACCGAAAAAGAGTAGGCGAGCTATCAAAAGGGAAAAAAGTGCTGGACGTCTTCGCCTATGCGGGTGGCTTCTCTGTACATGCTCTTGCCGGAGGGGCAACGGAAGTGATCAGTCTGGACATCAGCAGTCAGGCCCTGGACATGGCCCGAAAGAATGTCGCGTTGAATTTTAAAGACACCGGCAAACACCGGGTTATGGCCGTGGACGCCTTTGAAGGGTTAGAGAACTTGTATCAAAAAGGACGGCGCTTCGACCTGGTGGTAGTTGACCCGCCTTCGTTCGCCAAAAAAGACAGTGAGCGGGAAAAAGCGCTGGACAAATACGGCCAATTAACCCGACTGGCGGAACGGCTGGTTGGCGGCGGTGGTATTTTGATGATGGCCTCCTGTTCAAGCCGGGTCAAGGCGGATGATTTTTTTGAAAAAGTATTAACAACGCTTAACCAAAGCGGCAGATCTTTTCGGGAAATGGAGCGAAGTTTCCACGATACAGACCATCCGGTAGGGTTTCCGGAAGGGGCCTATTTGAAGTGTATATTTTTGCAGTTAAACTAAGTCCAGTTCCTCTTTATGTTCTTTCAATACTGGAATAATGAAAGCAATTAAATCGCTCAATTCCCAGCCGATCAGTGCTGCACCTTTTCTACACTCTTCGCGATCTACGGAAGCAGCAAAGGAAGCCGTTTTAAATTTTTTCATGACCGACTTCACTTTCATCCCTTCGATTTTGGTGGGGCGGATCAAGGCGGATGCTACTATGAATCCGGTAATTTCATCAGCCGCCACGATGCATTTATCCAGCATGCTGTTGCGTGGGACGTTCCACCTCGTGTAATGTCCGGCGATAGCGTGAGCGATCTCATCCTCTCCCATTTCCCGAAGTTTTTCGACGATCACGTTCGGATGTTTATCGGGATACTTTTCATAATCGGCATCATGCAGCAGGCCGGTGACGGCAAATTGATCCCCATCTTCTCCGAAATGGCGCGCCATGGCTTCCATGACGAGTTCAACGGTGCGGGCATGTCTGCGTAGGGATTCCCCTTCAGTTAGGCTATGTAAGAGTTCTCTGGCTTGAGAGCGGTTCATGGTTATTTGAAAATTTATTTATTTAATGATTTGCTTATTTTATTCAATGAGTCGCTTGAAGGTAAGTTCATACTTTTTTCAATTAGATTTCCATGTTCCCCTCCATGGGCGACGCATTGATTAAAAATTTATTTTTTATCAGGGAAAATATAGAAAATGCCTTTGAGAAAACTTAAAAAAACTGCCCGGTTTTTTCATTACGCTGCATTTGATCGAAAGGCTTGACGATGCCGTGCATGCAGGCATAAACACCGGATGAGAGCACATTTGCCGCCCCAATGGCGGCGCCGACATTGAGCGGGGCATCGCTGTTACTGAAGCGTTCGGGGCGCATAGCGCCAGTAAGGATGACCAGTTGATTCTTTATTTTTTGGTGTAAAAAGGCGGCCGTTTCCAGCAAAGTATCTGTGCCGTGGGTGATGATGGTCTTTGCATAATTCATGCTTAGAATAAGCTGAGCCAGCTGTTGTCGATCTTCATCTGATATTTCCAGGCTATCCTTTTGGAAGGCGGTAACTATTTTAAAATCGAAAGCAGGATGTAGTTTTTCCAGCAAGCGAGTAGTTGCCGGTTCGCCGAATTCAAAAGCCCAGCCTTTGGTCGTGTGTGGATAATCTTTATCGATGGTGCCGCCGGTTTGGATGAAGAGCAGTTTCATATGTTTTTATATCAATAATAAGAAAAAATGTGGCCCCGGCTCAGGTCTGCGGCTGTTAATCGAGATCACTGTCCAGGTGTCCCATAGGCAGGTCAAGATCAGGATCTTCATCATCTGGAAAAATGCCGGGCGGGTTAAACAACCCCCAACGATCGATCATATAATCCTGAGGGTCGAAAGAGTTTATCCAACTTATAAAAAGAGCGCGCAACTCCTCTATTTCTTCAGTGACAAGATCAAGGTATTCTTTATGGAGAAAGCCTGCCAGTTCCAGGGAATGTCTAAAAATGATCAGGTCCATGGCTGATTGCCGGATGAGTGCTGCACTTTGCATTTTCACATCGTAGAGATCTATGAGTTCTGCGCCGGCGATTCTTTCAGGGATGAGGGCAGCATGTTCCATCATATGCTGGATGGTATCTTTCTGGAGGCTGTTACTGGAATCAATAAAGGCAGCAATGGCTTCTACCAGGTGCAGGATTTGTTGTGCTTTTTGATAGATCGGCATTTTGACGATATAGTCTTGAAAGGGATCTTGTTCGGTCATCAGGACACAATTGTTAGTGAAAAAATCATTTGCTTTTCGAATTTGGGCTTTTTTTTTCACTTATTCAAATGTTGCTCCAACGGTAGTGGAGGGAAGTGAAAGGTTATTATAAAATTGTAGTTTGGGGGGGATTTTTTTGAGTGATCCTCCGCCATCTTTTCTTTTGCTTAGACCTCGAAGGTCTTAAAGACCTTCGAGGTCTAAGCTTCGGTCAACCCCTACTTACTAAAACGCACTCTCTGATAATGCAGTAGGCCTGCGCATTTTTTCTTCCAGTTTTTCTTCGAAACTTTAATCATTTTGCAGGGAAGTGAAAAGTTATTATAAAATTGTAGTTTTATGGGAACTTTTTTGAGTGTTTCTTAATAAGACCTCGAAGGTCTTAAAGACCTTCGAGGTCTTATTTTCAGTCAACCCTTTTTTTACATGGAAATCTTCAAACAATTTACCTTCGACTCCGCCCACTGGCTGCCTAATGTGCCTGACGATCACAAATGCAAGAACATGCACGGCCACACCTATATCCTGCGCTTATACGTCAAAGGTGAACTGCATCCAGAACTAGGATGGGTAGTCGACTTTGCCGATATCAAAGCCATTTGGAAACCATTGGAAAAGATCCTCGACCATAAATGCCTTAATGACATACCAGGCCTGGAAAATCCCACCGCCGAAAACATCGCCATCTGGCTGTGGCGCAAAGTAAAACCGCAATTGCCACAGCTTTGCCGAATCGACCTTTCAGAAAATCCTTCTTCAGGAGTGATCTATAGAGGTGAGTTCGAATAAAATGGAATTTGCTTTTCTTTTGGGGTTGTATAAAAAGAAAAATACCTTCTGATCCCTTCGAACCTCCTACCCTCATAAAAGATTATATCCATACATTAACAACACACCACTTTTTTCCCATGTACCTATCCGACCCCAAAAAACGTTACTTTTTTAATTTAACCGACGTCAACAGATCATAAAACTATTACCAATGAAAAAAATATTGATCCTATTCCTCGCAGTCGCCCTGCTGAGTAGTTGCAATAAAAAACGCATCAACGAACTTCAGCGGGAAATTGAACTCAAGGACGAACAAATCGAGCTGCTTGAGGAAAATGTGCGTAACCTCCAACAAACCAACAGCAGCCTGCTCGACCGCATGGCCGACCTGTCGATCGTAAGCAAGGATGGTGCTGAAAGCATCAAAAAGTCTATCGACAACATCTCCCAGCAATATGGCTTCATCCAGGACCTGACTTCCAAGATCCAGTCAAAAGATTCCCTCAACCTGGCTTTAGTCATGAACCTGAAAAGATCACTGGCCGATGTGAACGACGAGGACGTCCAAGTAGAGGTAAGAGGTGGTGTGGTCTATGTTTCCATATCCGATAAAATGCTCTTCAGCTCCGGCAGCTCCAAAGTGACCAGCCGAGCACGGGAAGTCCTCGGCAAAGTAGCCCGTGTGATCAACGACCAATCCGGCGTTAATGTCATGGTCGAAGGCCATACCGATAATGTGCCTATCGCTAATTCCTGTACTAAAGATAACTGGGACCTGAGTGTTAAAAGAGCAACTTCTGTGGTTCGAATTTTGCAAGAGGAATATTTCGTCAGCCCCGAGAGACTGACCGCAGCCGGCCGAAGCGAGTTCCTGCCGGTAGCGGATAACGCCAGCACCGAAGGCCGAAGCCTGAACCGCCGCACCGATATTATCCTGACGCCTAAGTTGGATCAGTTCTTCAAATTGTTGGAAGCACCGCCTATGGCGGATTAGAACGATCGCAGGTTTTGTTTGAAAACCTTGGGAAAAAGAGCCATTTCAAGGCCCTCCTGTTCAGTCAGCAACTTGGGTCGTCTGGCATTATTTGAAAAAGTATTAGCATTTGAGGCAACTCATGGGTTTTCCTCAACAAATACCGCATCATGAATTCCATACCACAAATAACAGACTATCAAAAATCCACTTTCACGGCCCCCCTCGCCAGTGGGAAGAAAGTCACTCACGACGTATACGAACGAGGCGAAGGCCCCGTTGTCATGATCATTCAGGAGTTGCCGGGAATCGGGCAGGAAACTCTGCGGTTGGCTAAAAAATTTAACGATCAGGGATTTAAAGTCGTTTTGCCGCATTTGTTTGGGCCGCTGGGAAAGGTCAGTTATGCCGGCAATACCATCCGGGTATTATGTATGTACCGGGAATTCGCCTTGCTGGCAAGTCACCGCAGCAGTCCGGTCGTCGACTGGCTCCGGGCGCTGTGCGGGGAACTCAAGAAAAAAAACGGCGGTAACGGTATAGGCGTGATCGGCATGTGCCTGACTGGAAACTTTGCCATCTCCCTGATGGCCGATGATGCTGTCCTGGCCGGTGTAGCCTCCCAGCCGAGCCTTCCCTTGTTTAAGGGTAATCAAATTCACCTGAGCCCGCAAGAGATTGCAATGGTTAAGGAAAAACTTACAGAGCAGGGCCCTATGTACGCCCTTCGCTTCGAGGACGATGGCCTCTGTCCTGCCAAACGATTTAATCAACTCAGAGAGACCTTTAACGACGATGGTCAGGAAAGGATCAAGTTGAAAACGTTACCCGGCAAGGGCCATTCCGTATTGACCATTCACTTTAACGACGAGGAAGGACATCCGACGAAGGAGACACTGGAAGAAATATTTGCTTATTTTAAACAACGCTTGTAGTTTTGGGCTGTGGCCGTCAGGGACGGTCATCATCCAGAACTATAAGCGCTCATATACACTCGTCATCCAAATTAACCGTTTCGATTCATGCACCTTACGCAAGCCTGCCCGCTCCAGTCGCTCTTCAATTTTTTCGACCGGATGCACGAAAGGCCGGAAGGGATCTCTTCTCAATTTTTGGATCAGTAAACCCAACTGCAGCCCAACCTTCACCCACCAGGCATCACGCGGGATGGTATAGGCATAGATCTTTCGGGCCTTAGCCGCTGAATAATCCACCAGATGTTCAAAATCCTCATAACAGCAGATCACCTTATCCAGGGTAACGACATCCGCCTGACCGATCTCAGCGTGCAAGTCAACGAAATCGCCCTGGAAGGTTGTCACGCGATCCGCCATATCTCTTTTTTTGACTTCAGACAAAAAGGCATTAGCGTAAGCTGTAGACAGATCTACATGGCTTATACGGTCAATCCCTTTTTTGTCCAGTTCGAAAACGATCTCCCCTACTCCACCGCCGATGTCCAGCAGCGAATAACCTTTTAAGGACAACTTCTTCAGGGCATTTACCAAGGGGCGTGTATTTCCTTTGACGCCTTTTCGGAGGTAGTGTTCCAGTTGCCTGTTCGCGACTTTTTGGTCAAAAAAGCCGTCGTACATTTTTTTGCAGCAGTCTTGAGGCATATGTATGGTTTTGTTTTGCATTGGGCTTGCGCCCAATGTTATTTTGTGTCGCCGCTTTGGCGGCTTGAGGGATGGGCTTGCGCCACAGTCATGGGGCTTGCGCCCAATGTTATTTTGTGTCGCCGCTTTGGCGGCTTGAGGGATGGGCTTGCGCCTATCGTTGGGCTTGCGCCCATCTTGGAGCTTGCGCCCAATAGTTATGGTGTAAAGTTGTAAATGCGGTCATTGGAGAAATGTAAAAAAGATTAATTATTTCTGCAATCCTATGGTAGGGGGTTATTGAAACAATTCTTTTTTTGCACATGAAAATTACGGTTATTTCATATCTTTTTAAAAAAAATCGCACATGCATAATTGGATCAAATTCTTTTTTATCAGCCTCTTTTGTGTTTTTTCCATAAACCTTCACGCCAGGATCTTCCTGGACTTTAACGATGGCTGGCGATTCAGAAAGGGAGAAGTTTCCAATGGGGGCGCTATAAATTTGGACGACAGTAACTGGCGCATATTGGACCTGCCCCACGACTGGGGTGTCGAGGGGCCTTTTGATCCGGAAGGCTCGCCCAGCACAGGCAAGCTACCCTGGAAAGGACAGGGCTGGTACCGCAAAACGTTCGAGCTGGATGCCGCTTATGAGGGAAAAAAGATCTATTTCCTTTTTGACGGCATCATGGCCTTTCCGAAAATCTACATCAATGGTCAATTAGCCGGTAAGTGGGATTATGGTTATAATTCTTTTTACGTGGATGCTACTGGTTTTTTAAACCCAGGTCAAGAGAACCTGATCGCCGTTCATGTCGATACCCGCGCGCATGAGAGCCGCTGGTATCCAGGGGCCGGGATTTACCGGAAGGTACAAATGATCGTCAGCGAGTCGGTGCACGTGCCGATCTGGGGGACTTTTGTGACGACTCCGCATGTTACCCCATCCTATGCCGATATCAGTGCTAATATCGAGGTTAAAAATTCAGGGGAATCGGCCGCCAGGGTGACCTTAGAAAACCATATTCTCAATCCGCAGGGACAGGTTGTTTTAAGCGACACTTCCACACAAACGATAGGCCCTGACAGCCTCTATATTTTTGAGCAATGGAACACGCTTTTGTCTCCTCAACGCTGGGACATCGATCACCCTCATTTGTATCAGTTGCGTTCGGTAGTCAAAGTCGACGGCCAGATCAAGGATGATATCCTGACCACCTTCGGCATCCGCACTTTTCAATTCACCGCCGATGATGGTTTTCACCTCAACGAACGGAGAGTTCAATTCAAAGGCGTCAATTTGCACCATGATCTCGGGCCGCTGGGGGCCTCCTTTCATCGCTCGGCAATGAAGCGGCAATTGGAGATCATGAAAGAGATGGGCTGTAATGCCGTGCGAAGCAGCCACAATATGCCGGCGCCGGAATTACTGGAACTCTGCGACAGCATGGGCCTGCTGGTCATCGATGAAGCCTTCGACAAGCTCGACGCCCATATGGATTTCCTGCCCGGCATGGACTTTTTCGAGTTCGTCAACCGGCAACTACACAATTTTATTAAGCGCGACCGCAACCATCCTTCCATCATTTTGTGGAGCGTCGCTAACGAAGAACGCTACTTGCAAGGCAACGGACATGGCGCCATCCGCATGCTGAATGCCCTGGTCAATTATACCAATTTGTATGATCCTACCCGACCGGTAACTTTGGTGACCGATAACTATGAGGACGTGATCCGCTGGCGGTTGTTCGATTATTACGACGTTCATGCCTACAATTACGGTCGGCGGTATGCGGAGGCCAGGCGGGAAGAGCCGAATAAAAGCGTGATCATTTCGGAGTCCGCCTCAACGGTCAGTACCAGGGGCTTTTATGAGTTGCCCTTGCCGAAAGAAAAAACAGACTTTACAGATGCCCTGCAAGTCAGTTCTTATGACATGAACGCCCCAGCCTGGGCCGAACCGGCCGATCTGGATTTCCAATGGCAGGAAGAGGATCGTTTCGTTGCCGGTGAATTCGTCTGGACGGGCTTTGATTATCTGGGCGAACCTACCCCTTACAACGAGATGATGGTTTATCAGGGAAAGATTACTATGAAGCAAGCCTCCCGCTCTTCTTATTTTGGAATCGTGGACCTGGTCGGCATACTCAAAGACCGCTATTTTCTATACAAAAGCTACTGGAAACCGGAGGAGGACATGGTGCACATCCTGCCGCATTGGAACTGGGAAAATACGGGTCATGACACAGTCCCGGTTTTTGTTTATACCAACGGCGACCGGGCCGAGCTTTTCCTCAATGGCCGCTCTTTAGGTTTTCGGGAAAAAAAGCCCAGGTCGGATAATGCACTGGAGCGCTACCGGCTGATGTGGATGGATGTTCCTTATGAACCCGGAGAATTAAAAGCCGTAGCACACAAGCAAGGTCGAAAGGTAGGTGAAACCACCATCCGTACATCCGGCAAACCTTTCCGACTTCAGCTCTCTCCTGAAGCGAAACAACTCCAATCAGATGGCGATGACCTGTGCTTCATCCTTGTGGAAGCTTACGATGAGCAAGGGATATTCTGCCCACTCGCCGACCAGGAAATCAACATTGAGATTGATGGTCCGGCAAAAATTGTGGGCGTTGGGAATGGAAATCCACAGTCGCTGGCGCCATTTCAGAGCGACCAGGTAAAGCTGTTTTACGGGAAAGCGATGATCATTTTGAAAGGGGAAAAAGGGAAAAGCGGCTCTATCAGGATAAGGGTAGATAGTGAAAATTTAAAAATGGATGAGATAAGCATTTCCTTGCAATAATTTATAAGAATCAAAAGTATAGAAAATGGTGGATTTCAGCCCGAAAGATTTGGAATTGACAGAACGGAAGCCGTAAAAAATAAAATTTTCCCTACATTTAAATCCTACAATAATAGGCCGATCTGCTGAGCCGGTCGGCTTATATTATTTTACTGTTTCATTACCAAAACAAACAAAGTCGACTATGTCACGCTTCCGTTTTTCATTCTTAATTATGACCATATTTTGCTTCGGGCAGTTCCTGTCGCTTCAGGCACAGCCATTTGAAGCAGGAGTATTTGACAATCTGAAATACCGGTTTATCGGCCCTGACGGCAATCGAACCATCGCCATCGCCGGCGTTCCCGGCGATCCGCTGATCAACTATATCGGCGCTGCTTCCGGGGGTTTATGGAAAACCACCAACGGCGGTTTGAGTTGGAATCCGATCTTTGACGACCAAAGCGCCTCTTCCATCAGCGCCATCGCATTGGCGCCCAGCGATCCCGACCAGGTATGGGTAGGCACCGGGGAAACGTTCATCATACGTCCGGCCCATGCTATGGGAGACGGCATCTACAAATCCAATGATGCTGGCAAGACCTGGACAAGGATGGGCCTGGAAACTACCGGTCGCATCGGCCGCATTATTGTTCATCCCTCCGATCCCAATATTGTTTATGCGGCTGCGCTGGGGCACACTTATGGCCCTCAGCAAGACCGCGGCGTATACCGCACCAAAGACGGAGGGAAAACATGGGAAAAGGTTCTCTTCATTGACGAAGGCACCGGAGCCGTCGAACTGGCCATGAATCCGCAAAACCCGGACGTCCTTTTCGCGGGCATGTGGTCCATTCACATCAACACCTGGGGGCTGACCTCGGGTGGTCCCGGGGGCGGAGTTTATCGCTCCATGGACGGCGGCGACAGCTGGGAGCCCATGAACAAGAACGGCTTGCCGGGCGGCGAGCAGCGTCCGGTAGGTAAAGTAGGCGTAGCGCTATGCCACTCCCAACCCAACGTTGTTTATGCCCTTTTCGAGATCGAAAGTCCAGCGCTGTATCGCTCCGATGACAATGGCGAAAGCTGGACGCTCATGTCCCGAAATCACACTATGGCCGAAAGGGCTCCTTATTATACCCGTATTGCCGTTTCACCGGACAATCCCGATGAGCTCTACTTCCTGGGGGTTCGATTTTCCAAATCCATTGACGGAGGTAAAACGCTGGTCAAGCGTCCGCCCCGTATGGGAGGAGACACGCACGATATGTGGATCGACCCCACTGATGGTGACCGCATGATGGTTGCCCATGACGGCTGTGCACACATCACCCTGGACCGTGGAAAATCGACAGAGAACGTCAGGCTGCCGGTCGCCCAGATGTATCATGTAGCGGTAGACGATCAGATCCCCTACCACGTTTACGGCAATCGCCAGGACGGCTATTCCTACCGCGGCCCCAGCAACAGCCGGATGGGAGGTATCCCGCTGGAGCTATGGCAGCGTGTAGGCGGCTGCGAATCCGGTTTTGCCCAGCCTGATCCCTGGGACAACAACATAGTCTGGTCGGGTTGTTACGATGGCGGGCTGGAGCGCTTCGATTTGCGCACCGGCTATGCCCGCGACGTTCGCGTGTGGCCGGAAGCCGCATATGGCTGGGCGCCTGCCGACCTGAAATACCGCTGGCACTGGAACTTTCCCTTGAGCTTTTCTCCCCATGTACCGAATCGGGTTTACGTGGGCAGCCAGTATGTACATAAGTCTGACGACGGCGGGCAGAGCTGGCAGGTGATCAGCCCGGATCTGACCTTAAATCTAAAATCGCACCAGCAAAACTCCGGCGGCATCGCCTATGACAACCTGATGACCTATGACGGCTCCGTTTTATTCGCCATCGAGGAATCACCGCTTGAGCCCGGCCTGATCTGGGTGGGCAGCAATGACGGGCAAATATCTATTACCCGCGATTATGGAAAAAACTGGGAGAACGTCACCAAGAACATTACCGGAATGCCGGAATGGGGCACTATCGCTGCCATTGAAATTTCCCGCTATGAAAAAGGAACGGCTTACATAGCTTATGATATGCACCAAATGGGCGACTTTGATCCCTACATTTACCAGACCAAAGATTATGGTAAGACGTGGACAAAGATCAGCGACGGCATTCCCAAAAGCGTTCACAGCTTTGTGCACACGGTCAAAGAGGACCCAAAAATGCAGGGGCTGTTATTTGCAGGTACGGACAACAGCGTTTATGTGTCTCCGGATAATGGAAAAAGCTGGATCTCCTTACGCAACAACATGCCTCCTGCGCCGGTTTACTGGATCGAAATACAAGAACATTTTGACGATCTGGTCGTCGCCACTTACGGACGCGGATTTTACATTTTGGACAACCTGGGCCCGATACGGGAAATGGCCCTTATGAAGCAGAAAAAAGACGCCCACTTATTCAGTTTGCGGCCCACCTATCGTTTTAACGAAAAAGAAGGCATTCATACTGCCGGCGTTGACCTGGCGCGCGGCCAGAATCCGCCCGATGGAGCGATCATCGATTATTACCTGGCGGACTCCAGTTCAACTGCTGTTGAATTTACAGTGATGGACATGGAGGGTAATGTGGTGCGCAAGCTCGATGGTAAGCAGGCCGCCGGTCTGCACCGCATGAACTGGGACCTGCGTTACGAACGTCCGTTAGAGCCTAAGCTTCGAACTATCCCTGAAGGCAAGCCATGGGTCGCCGACGAATTCAACGACGAGGGCTGGCGCATTTTATACAGCTGGGACCTCGACCTCAATGCCGGCAACAAAGAAGGCCCGCGAGTTACTCCCGGCACCTACAAGGTCAGTATGAAAGTCGGCAATCAGGAACAGAGCCAATATCTGGAAATTCGTAAGGATCCCGATTCAGAAGGCACCATTAACGATATTCGCAGGCAGACGCAATTTGCCCTGAATTTATACAATGCCCTCAACCTGACAGTGGAAATGATCAACGAATCGGAGGAGATTCGACGGCAGTTGCAGGATCAGATGGGCAGCATGAAGCCGAAGGCTAAAGAAGAGGCTTCAGCATTGCTCAACACCCTGGATGAGATCGCCTCCCGTCTGTATGATACCAATCTGACCGGCGCCCGCGAGGATGCTTTCCGTAATCCAATGAAGCTGTACGGCCGCCTTAGCGCCGTCCTCAGCGATGTCAACGGCAGCGGCATCGACTTTCCTCCTACTGATCAGCAAGTTGAAGTGTATGAAGTTTTAAAAGAGCGCCTGGACAAGGTGGAGGAAGATTATAAGCAGAGCACGAAGACCTTGACGGAGCTTAATGATAAGTATAAGCTGAATATTAGCAAGAAGACGGCGACGCCGTAGGGGGTATTGTATATTGGGTATTGGGTATTGGGTATTTGGTATTTGGTTGAGACTTGATAACTGAACAGCGAGACGAGGGAAAATCTGTGTCTTTTTTTGGCACAGATTTTCCCTTTTCCCGCTGTTGTTTATACTGGAAAAACCAGCACGGGCAGTTCCGCTTTAGCCAGGAAGCTCATTTCCCAGACGGAGCGCCACCACGGTTTTTTTTGAGAAAGCGGCATAATGACCAGGTCCATCTCATTATCTTGAAGTGAGGTGTTCAAGTTTTCCGGAGACATATAATATTTGGTCAAAATGCCGCGAGGCATTTGGAAAACATTGTTCCAATGTACCTTAATGATTTGGTTTTTCTTTACTCTATGAGCCCGGGGCAAGAAGGCGGCTGCGATCTGATGGAGCAGCGCATGATCCGATAACAGGGGTGCGTAGCCGACAAAGCAAATCTTTTTTATTCCCTTAAAAACATGGTTGTTGGGAACGATCAGGATTGGCAGATCAGTCTGTTTAAGGAATTGCAGCACCTGATTATTGATAATGGACTCCAGGTGCTTATCGGTCATATCTTTGTGAAGGATCACGAACGCCTGGTTGTCAGACGGATCCGGGGTTAATTCATGCCCCAGCTTTTGCTGGAAGCCGCTGACGAAATCCTGGCGCTGGAAGGCAGAAGCGGTAGAGGAGGGATTCGGATAATTCAATTCAAGCATGACAGTTCGTTTTTTGAAAGGATTCAGGAAAAGGGAGCGGAGACAAACCATTAATCAACTCAGCCTTTCCGGTCTGTCCCACTCCTCCTAAACTGGATTAGTACAAATCCTTTTTGCAGATGGTTGCAATAATCTTGTGGGTCGGACGGTCAAGCTGGTTTTGGGCTGAGGTTTCGATAACTTTCGGCCTGCGGTCAAACAGGCTTCAGGTAAAAGCAATAATTTGGTCATGGTCTAACGCAAAAGTAATGCCATCTTAAATAATAGCAATACTACTTTTAAGACAAATGAGGCTGGTAATGGTTCGTGGGAAGAGGAGAAAAGTTT
>CAZJQS010000009.1:0-122536 GCA_964548175.1 uncultured Saprospiraceae bacterium | reverse complement strand
ATAACCGCCTCTTCGCCTTCCGCTAAATGAAAATGATAAACCGGCGCAAACTTAGTGCCTGTTAATTGATTGGAATAGGGCGTCCATTCCTGTTCAATGACGGCCGTATGAAAAGCGTCTTTGACAAAAGGAGATTCATTAGGCTCATCGAAAAGCAGCGCTTTGTTGGTTTCGTTATCGGTAAAAAGGACACGCTGGGGCGATTGGAAATAAAGGAAATAATCGTCCATCTGGGGATGTTCTGTCGAAACAACGCCGCCCTCAGTGTCCATCGCCAGCTTTTTAATGACCGGTTTTTCCTTGATCAATCCGAACGACCACAGATTGCGAAACCATAAGGTCGGCAACACCCAGATGGGCGCGGCTTCCTTGCCTCGGTTGTGAACGGTAATTTTGATCAGAATGTCTTCTTCATCGACTTTGGCGTATTCTGTAAAGACGTCAAAATAGCGATTGCCGTCAAAAGCGGGAGTGTCCAGAAGTTCATACTCCGGTTCCTGTTTGGAAGCCTGGGCATTACCGGCGAGTAGTTCTTCATAGGGGAAGGCCGAGTGGGGGTATTTGTACAGGTGTTTCATGTAGGAATGCGTCGGCACATTATCGAGGTAGTAGTACAGTTCCTTGACGTCTTCCCCGTGATTGCCCTGGGGGCCGGTCAGCCCGAACAGCCGTTCTTTCAGAAAGGGATCATTTTCATTCCACAACGCCAGGGCGAAGCACAATTTTTGGTATTCGTCGGAGATGCCGGCCAGTCCATCCTCTCCCCAGCGGTAGGCTCTGGACTTGGCGTGTTCGTGGGGGAAATATTCCCATACTTTTCCATCGGGGCTGTAATCTTCCCGTACGGTGCCCCACTGTCGTTCGCTAAGATAGGGCCCCCATTTCAGCCAGTTTTTTTCGTTTTGGTAGTGTTGGTTCAGTCGTTTTTGTTCTGCAGACATACAACTATATGGTTTAGAGTTACTTTCTTTGCGATCTGTATTGTAAATTGCCTTTTCAATGGAATTCAGGATCCCTCGAAACCGAATGACTTCCCATCGGACATTTTTTCAAAAATGCGATTTTTTTTGGAATTTAAGTTATTACAGGAGGTTATCTTCACCTCACATATTCATTATTATGGAAACGCAAACCATGAATTTTAACAGGATCTTATTTTGGTCCATCACTGTAGCGCTTGGAGGCTTTTTATTTGGATTCGATACGGCCGTTATTTCCGGTGCGGAGCGGGATATCCAAAGCATCTGGGGTTTAAGTGACGCCATGCATGGCACGGCGATAGCATTGGCGCTATATGGAACCGTAATCGGCGCCATGTTGGGCGGCTGGCCGGCGGATCGATGGGGAAGAAAACGAACCTTGTTTTGGATCGGTATTTTTTATTTGCTTTCTGCTTTGGGATCCGCTCTGGCGCCTGAAGTATATTCTTTTATGTTTTTCCGCTTTTTGGGAGGACTGGGAGTGGGGGCCTCCTCAGTAGCGGCGCCTTTGTACATCTCTGAGATTGCACCGGCGAAGTCTCGGGGGAAATTAGTGGCCCTGTTCCAGTTTAATATTGTGCTGGGTATCGTAATAGCCTATTTTTCGAATTACCTCATTGATGGTACAGGGCCTAACGACTGGCGCTGGATGCTGGGAGTGGAAGCTTTTCCGGCGCTGATCTTCGCCATAATGGTGCTCTTTGTTCCGCGAAGTCCTCGCTGGCTGATCGTCAAAGAAGATAATGAAGCGGAGGCGGCAACGGTTTTGGAGAAAATAGGCCTTAGTGCGGAACAAATACAAGAGACGATCTCGGTCATCAGAGCTTCTATGGAAAGAGGGGAGAGTACAGAAAAGGTGCGTTTTTTCTCTAAAAAATACGGTTTTCCCATCCTTCTGGCTTTTTTGGTGGCTTTCTTTAACCAGGTGTCCGGCATCAATGCCATCATCTACTTTGCTCCCCGCATTTTTGAGATGACGGGAATGGAGTCTAGTTCTGCTTTGCTTTCTTCCTTTGGAATAGGAGTAGTTAATCTGATCTTTACCATGTTAGGTCTGGCGCTAATTGATCGGCTAGGGCGTAAAACCTTGTTGTTGATCGGATGCATCGGCTATATCGTCTCTTTATTCCTGGTGTCAAGAGCCTTTTATGTGGAAGATTTTGGCGGTAATATGGTCCCTATACTATTATTTGTGTTTATCGCTTCCCACGCCATTGGCCAGGGGGCGGTGATCTGGGTGTTTATATCCGAGATTTTTCCCAATAAGGTGCGCGCTCAGGGGCAATCGCTGGGTAGCTTCACCCACTGGATCATGGCGGCCATTATTTCAAACGTATTTCCCTATTTCGCCAGCACTTTTGGAGGCGGCCCCATTTTCGCCCTTTTCTGCGGCATGATGGTCATTCAGTTGATTTTCGTGCTCACCATCATGCCCGAAACGAAAGGCATACCACTGGAGGAAATGCAGCAAAAACTAATTCGAGAATGATCAAAATCATATTATTATGATGTCGTCAAAATCGGTCGTATGCTTTGGAGAAGTGCTTTGGGATTTGCTGCCTACGGGAAAGGTGGCCGGAGGTGCGCCTATGAATGTGGCTTTTCACCTGAATAATTTCGGTATTCCCACAAAGATCATCAGTAGAGTAGGAGTCGATGGATGGGGAAAAGAATTGCTGGATTTTCTATGGGAAAAAGGCGTGCCTACTGATCTTATTCAAAAAGATGCACAACATTCCACCGGTATCGTCAATGTCCTCATGGAAGCTGGTGGTCACCCTACTTATGAAATCGTCGAAAACGTAGCCTGGGATTTTATAGAACTCAATAGCAATGCCCTTAAGGCAGTGGAAGAAAGTAACCTGATGGTTTTTGGAAGTTTGGCCGGCCGGAATGAACGTTCAAGGAATACCCTGCTGCAATTATTGGACAGCGCCAGGATCAAAGTATTCGACATCAACCTGCGGCCGCCATTCTACCGCCAGGAGCTACTGGAGGCGCTGTTACAGCGCGCTGATATCGTGAAAATGAATAATGAAGAGCTGACCATCGTTGCCAATTGGTACATCAAATCCAAAGATGAAAAAACGCAATTGGATTTCGTCAAAGAACAATTTCAGCTAAAAGGCATCCTGCTGACCAAAGGCGCTGACGGGGCCGTTTACCTGGACGACGAAGGCTTACATAGCCGCTCTGGTTTTCCGGTTGTGGTGGAAGACACCATAGGAAGCGGTGATTCCTTCCTGGCTGGTTTTTTAAGCCGAATGCTTTCCGGGGATGAACCCAGAGATTGCCTGGCGTTTGCAGGGGCAACCGGGGCGCTGGTGGCCACCCAACGAGGAGCCACTCCTATGATCACCGAAAAAATGGTAAAAACCTTAATGGCTAATGCCGAAAAAAATTAATATGAAACAGTTTATGAAAATGAAATACCTTTCATTACTTAGTTTGCTTCTTCTGGCATTGAGTTGTTCTCCTGCTGATGATGGAGTAGAGGAAACAGCTGAAGCACCTCAAGCCACCTATAAAGAAACTTATCGACCGCAATTTCATTTTTCCCCACCGACTCAGTGGATGAACGATCCCAATGGAATGGTCTATTATGAGGGAGAATACCATCTTTTTTACCAGCATCATCCCTATGATAATGTCTGGGGTCCTATGCACTGGGGGCACGCCGTGAGTGAGGATCTGGTTTATTGGGAAAACCTCCCTATAGCCCTCTATCCGGTGGATAGTCTTGGAACCATTTTTTCCGGTAGCGCTGTAGTGGATTGGAAGAATACCAGTGGTTTGGGACAAAATGATGAACCACCCTTAGTGGCCATTTTTACCTTCCACGATTCTATCGGAGAAAAGGTAACCAAAACCAATACCTATCAAACCCAGGGCATCGCCTACAGTAATGATAAGGGACGCATCTGGACGCACTATGAGGGCAATCCGGTTATCGAAAACCCTGGCATCCGTGATTTCCGCGACCCTAAGGTGGCCTGGCACGAAGAAAGCCAACAATGGGTAATGGCGCTGGCTGTTCTGGACCGTATAGCATTTTTTACAAGCCCTAATCTGATCGACTGGAATAAGACAGGCGAGTTTGGAGTAGATATCGGAGGCCATGGCGGCGTCTGGGAATGTCCCGACCTGTTTGAACTGCCGATAGAAGGAACGTATGAAACGCGCTGGGTGCTTCTGGTGAGTATTAACCCCGGCGGTCCTAACAGCGGTTCTGCAACTCAATATTTCATAGGTGATTTTGATGGGAAAAATTTTAACCTTGACCCTGATTTTGCCGATTATTTAGGAGAAACTCCTTCATCAGAAAAAGAAAAAGCGGTATGGCTGGATTACGGCAGGGATAATTATGCAGGGGTCACCTGGTCGGACATTTCCGATGAAGACGGCCGCAGGCTGTTTATTGGCTGGATGAGTAACTGGGAGTACGGACAGGTCGTGCCTACTACCGTATGGAGAAGCGCCATGACTCTTCCCCGTAAGCTTGAACTGCATGAAACTCCAGAAGGATTGCGAGTGTTTTCGAAGCCGGTAAAAGAATTGGAGGTGCTCAGGAAAAAAGTAGTGGACATTCAGCCGGAACAGGTAGGCCCTGTGTTCAATTTATCTGAAAAGTATGAATTGATACCCAGGCAGTTAGAGCTGGAACTGGAATTCGCTTTAGATGCTTTGGCTGGTGGGCGCTTTGGGATCCAGCTTTCTAATGAAAGCGGAGAAATATACCAAATTGGCTTTGATGCCGGGTTGGATCAGTTTTTTAGCGATCGCACCAAGGCCAGGAAAGAGTCTTTTTCTGAAAAATTCCCCCAGCCGGTTTCTATCGCTCCACGCCTTACTCAGGAATCGCCTATGCGTATCCACTTATTCATCGATGAAGCTTCCATTGAACTGTTTGCCGACGATGGCGCCACTGTTATGACAGAGCTCTTTTTCCCCATTGAACCTTTTACCAACATAGACTTGTTTGCTGAAAAAGGGAGTGTAGGTCTGACCGGTGGCAAGGCCTACACACTATCGAGCATTTGGAAATGATTTCCATAACAAAGCGGTCCGTTGGCCGCTTTGTTATGCCTTTTCATCTTCAATCACTGCCTGCGCCGCCGCCAACCGGGCAATAGGCACGCGGAAAGGCGAACAACTCACATAGTCCATGCCCAGGGAGTGGAAGAACTTTACACTGTCGGGATCGCCGCCGTGCTCACCGCAGATGCCGACTTGCAGGTCGGGGCGGGTGGCGCGACCGCGCTCAATGCCTACGCGCACCAGTTGGCCTACGCCCTCCTGGTCGATACTGACGAAAGGATCCTCGGTCAGGATCTTCAGGTCCAGGTAGTTAGGCAGGAAGCCCCCGATGTCGTCGCGGCTGAAGCCGAAGCTCATCTGCGTCAGGTCATTGGTGCCGAAGCTGAAAAACTCGGCAGTAGTGGCCAGACGATCAGCTTTCAAGGCGGCCCTGGGTATCTCGATCATGGTGCCGAATTCGAAACGGATGTGGGACAGCTCTTTATCGCCACAAACTTCCTGATGCACCCGATCGACGATCGCACGCTGGTGTTTCAGCTCGTTCTCCGTACAAACGACCGGGATCATGATCTCGGGATGTACATGGATGCCTTCGTTTTCCAGTTCGCAAGCAGATTGCAGAATGGCCCTGACTTGCATTTCGGTGATTTCCGGAAAACTGATGCCCAGTCGAACACCCCGGTGTCCCAGCATGGGGTTGTTTTCGTGTAAGGCCAAAATGCGCTGTCTGAGGATACGAGGTTTGATGTCCAGCACTTTACTTAATTCTTTCAGTTTTTCTTTATCGTGCGGAACAAACTCATGCAAAGGAGGATCCAGCAGCCGGATGGTAACGGGAAATCCGCCCATTAGTCGAAGGGTGGCTTTGATGTCCTTTTTGACGTAGAGGAACAATTCATCCAGTGCTTCCGTTCTATCCTTTTTGTCTTTACTGAGGATCATCTTACGCAAGAGGAAGAGCGGAGTCTCGCTGCCTTCTCCATAAAACATATGCTCGGTGCGGAACAGGCCAATGCCCTCTGCTCCAAAGCGCAGGGCCATCTGAGCGTCACGGGGGGTATCGGCATTGGTGCGGACTTTGAGCTTTTTCTTCTCATCCACCAGCTTCATCAGTTTTTTATAGGCGGCATTTTCTTCAATATCAATGTCCACTAAGGGCAGGACATCCTCGTAGATCAGCCCTTTGGTGCCGTTCAGCGTGATCCAGTCTCCTTCCTTGATCTTTGTCCCGTTTGAGGTAGTAAAAGAGTTGTTTTTGTCCGAAATTTGAATTTCGCTACATCCGACGATACAGCATTTCCCCCATCCTCTGGCGACCAGCGCGGCGTGGGAAGTCATGCCTCCTTTGCTGGTCAGTATGGCTTCGGCGCTGTGCATGCCGTCGACATCTTCAGGAGAAGTTTCTTCCCGCACCAGGATCACTTTTTCTCCTTTGGAAGCCCATTCCACGGCATCTTCAGAAGAAAAGACGACCCTGCCGCTGGCGCCGCCTGGGCCTGCGGGCAGTCCTTTAGCAATAGGTTCCTGGGCTTTTTCCACCTTAGGATCCACCATGGGAAGCAACAGCTCGACCAGCTGGCTGGGTTTTACGCGCATGATAGCAGTGGGGGCATCAATAAGGCCTTCTTCGTACATATCGGTAGCCATACGGACGGCGGCCACGCCATTGCGTTTACCTACGCGGCATTGCAGGATGTATAGTTTCCCTTTTTCGATGGTAAACTCAATATCCTGCATGTCTTTATAGTGGTGTTCCAATCGCTTTTGATACGTATCCAGTTCCTGATAGATCTCCGGCATGATCGATTTTAGGGTAGGCAGGTGATCGCTTTGCCGGTTTTGGGAATATTCGTTGATGGGAGCAGGGGTGCGCGTTCCGGCGACGACGTCTTCGCCCTGAGCATTGACCAGGTATTCCCCATAGAATTCGTTGACCCCGGTGGCTGGGTTACGGGTAAAGGCTACGCCGGTAGCGCTGTCATTGCCGAGATTGCCGAATACCATGACCTGAACGTTTACGGCCGTGCCCCAGTCGTCCGGAATTTGCTCAATGCGGCGGTATTCGATCGCTCTTTTTCCGTTCCAACTTCCGAAAACGGCGCCGATACCTCCCCAAAGCTGATCCATGGGATCGTCCGGGAAGGATTGCTCCAATACTTTTTCTACAGTGGCCTTGAAGTCCGCCACTAGTTTTTTCAAATCTTTTACGGTTAATTCAACATCTGTTGTATATCCTTTCTTTTTCTTTAGGGCTTCCAGTTGTTCATCAAGTACTTTTCTGATGCCTTTTCCGTTATGCGGTTCCCGGCCGGCCGCTTTTTCCATGACCACATCCGTATACATCATGATCAGTCGGCGGTAAGCATCGTAAGCGAAGCGTTCGTCGCCCGATTGTTTGATCACTCCCTGCACGGTTTTATCGTTAAGGCCGAGGTTAAGCACAGTATCCATCATACCTGGCATAGACTGGCGGGCGCCGGAGCGCACGGAAAGCAGCAGTGGATTATCGGCGTCACCAAACTTTTTCCCGGTGAGGGTTTCCAGTTGCTCTATGGCATGTTTGACCTCCACACGCAGGCTGGCCGGATATTGACGCTGGTGGTCGTAAAAATAAGTGCAAACATCAGTGGTTATGGTAAACCCGGGCGGCACAGGCAGCTTCAGATCGGGATGACCGGCCATTTCCGCCAGATTGGCGCCTTTGCCGCCTAACAGGTTCTTTAATTCTTTTTTACCGTCCGCTTCACCACCGCCGAAGTTATAGACGAATTTTTTGGTGATCCCGGTAGGTTGTTTTGTGATTGCTGGCTGCTTTTCCATGATGGCTAAGTTTTGGTAAAAAAAATATTCACTACAGAGTTAATTGTTTTGACAATAAAATGAGATGAGATCGGTGGAAGGAAAGTATGATATTTGTCAGCTTAGACCTCCCTGCTTAGACCTCAGAGGTCTTTAAGACCTCTGAGGTCTAAGCAAGTTTTCCACAGGACAAAAGCGGACACCTATTACGAGGTCTGTGATTTTTTTAACACTATGTAAAATGATCAATTTCAATTGCTTATAAGGGAAAAATCACAAAAATGTGGAAAACTCTCGATTTCAGACCTCAGAGGTCTTTAAGACCTCTGAGGTTTAGGTAAGTTTTCCACAGGACAAAAGCAGACACCTACTATGAGGTCTGTGATTTTTTTAACATTATGTAAAATGCTTATTACCTAGACTTAGAGAAAACCATGCTGAAAGGCTAGGATCGGAAAATTTGTGAAATTGGAGATGTGGAGAGAGAGAGAAAAAAAACATTTGCATCCCTGAAATCGGAAAAAAAGGTTGAAGTTATTGCTCCCCATAAACGGATGCTGTCCTCTCTGCCGACAGGTAGAGATGCTTTTTCATCCACCCCGGGCGGATGGAAAAGCATCCCTCCCGGCCATAGCTAAGTCGGCATCTTCTTGATGAAGTCAAGGCAGCATCCGCTTATAGAAAGGACCTTTTAGTTAAAATTTGGGACGATTCCTATTTTCAAAACAATAGGAAAAAAATTATTCTGCATTTCTATTCAGACAGTTGAGGTCTTCGAAAGCCAGTTTCAGTCTATCTTTGAAACTTTCCTCACCGGATCTCAGCCATTTGCGGGGGTCGTAGTATTTTTTGTTGGGCTTGTCCTCGCCATCAGGATTGCCGATCTGCGCCTGCATATAATCGCGTTTACCCTCGTAATAATGGCGAACGCCGTCCCAGAAAGCCCACTGAAGATCGGTGTCGATATTCATCTTAACGGCGCCGTAAGTGATGGCTTCTCTGATCTCTTCGCGGGAAGAGCCGGAGCCGCCGTGGAAAACGAAGTTGACAGGATTGGGCCCTGTACCGAATTTTTCCTGGATGTGGAGCTGAGAGTTTTTCAGGATAATAGGTTGCAATTTGACATTACCAGGCTTATAAACTCCGTGTACGTTGCCAAAAGCTGCGGCAATGGTGAAGCGGCCGCTGATGGCTTTTAATCTTTCATAAGCATAAGCCACTTCTTCAGGTTGAGTATACAACAAAGAATTGTCTACTTCCGTATTGTCGACCCCGTCCTCTTCTCCACCGGTAACCCCCAATTCGATCTCCAGCGTCATGCCTATTTTGCTCATTCTTTCCATATACTCGGCAGAAATATCCAGGTTTTCTTCTATAGGTTCTTCTGAAAGATCCAGCATATGAGAACTGTAAAGCGGATAGCCTTTTTCGGCATAGAATTTCTCTCCGGCTTCCACCAGGCCGGCCACCCAGGGAAGGATGTTTTTCGCACAATGGTCCGTATGCAAAATAACGCTTACACCGTATGCTTCCGCCATTTGGTGAACATGCATAGCACCGGATATACCCCCAAGTACAGCGGCCCGCTCCTGTTTGTTGGATAATCCTTTTCCGGCAAAAAACTGAGCACCGCCATTGGAAAACTGTATGATCACAGGAGAATTGACCTCGCGAGCCGTCTCCAAAACTGCATTCACACTATTAGTGCCTACAACATTGACCGCAGGAAGGGCAAAATCATTTTTATTGGCGTAATTAAACAATTCAGTGACTTCATCTCCGTGAAGTACACCAGGGCGAAATTTCGTTGAGGTTGTGGTGGACATGTAGATTAAGTTTTTTGTTGATGGTAAATAGTTGTTGGATGTTAGATGTTGGATGTTAGACGTTGGATGTTGGATGTTTAGGATTTAACAAAGTTACTACACACTAATATCCAAAATATCCAACATCCAATATCTTAACATCCAACATCCAACATCCAATTAAATGATTCCTTTCTCTACCAGATAGCGTTCCGCATCCAGCGCGGCCATACAGCCGGTGCCGGCCGCAGTAACTGCCTGGCGGTATACGTGATCCTGAGCATCGCCGCTGGCGAATATCCCTTCTATGTTGGTTTTGGTGCTGCCGTTTCGGGTATGGATGTAGCCGGTCTGATCCATATCCAACCAGCCTTTGAAAATGTCGGTATTCGGTTTGTGGCCGATGGCGACGAAAAAGCCCTTGATCGGAATGGTGCTTTCCTCCTGGGTCTGATTATTAATCACACGTACACCTGTTACTTCATCTTCTCCGAGGATCTCTGTAGCTTCGGAGTTCCAGTGGACTTCAATGTTTTCGGTTTTGAATACCCGCTCCTGCATGATCTTGGAAGCGCGCATTTCGTCTCTCCTGACCAGCAAATGCACTTTGGGGCAAAGTTTAGCCAGGTAGGTGGCCTCTTCAGCCGCAGTATCTCCACCGCCGACTACGGCCACGTCCATACCACGGAAGAAAAATCCGTCGCAAACAGCACAGGCTGAAACGCCTTTGTTGGTCAGTCTTTGCTCCGATTGCAAACCCAGCCATTTGGCGCTGGCGCCCGTGGAGATAATGACCGTATCAGAATGAATTTCTTTGCCGCTATCTGTCCATAATTTATGTACGGGGCCGGAAAGGTCGACTTTATCGATCAGCTCGTACCTTATCTGAGTGCCGAAACGCTCGGCTTGTTTTCTGAAATCATCCATCATCTGGGGGCCCATCACTCCTTCAGGATAGCCAGGGTAGTTCTCGACATCCGTAGTGATCATTAATTGCCCTCCGGGTTCTTTCCCGGTATACAGAACGGGACTGAGATTGGCTCTGGCTGCATAAACGGCGGCAGTATAACCTGCGGGCCCTGAACCAATAATGACGCACTTGAAACGTTCTTGTGCTTCTGACATATTTGTTTTGTTTTGATAAAGTTTGCTTCAAAATGAGTTGAACAAAACCGCTGGCGCGAGAAGTTGCTCAGTTGGTCCTTACTTTTCGTTTTCGCAAACGCAAAAATAAAAATAATCGCTAAGTCTGCGCGTAATGTGAATCACAAATAGGAAGCAAATAGCAGCTGACTTTTACTTTCCATCTCACATTAACACTTATAACGGTGGAGAGGTTGAATGAATGGCCCAGTTAATCCCCTTCTTCGATAAGCTTCAGGAGTCTGGTCTAATTCACTGGCATATTTGACCTTTTTATCCTAAATTTGGTTATATCATAAATAATAAACTTCTATCAATGTTTGCATCTCTTTATATTATCGGCTTTGTAGCTATGTCTCTGATACTGGCGGGCTGGTTTTTCGCTCAAGAAAAAAAGGCCCCGCTGAAACAACTGAAAAGAGGTTTCTGGATCGCAGTAGTCGTCTACGCGGCTGGATTGATATGGTCCGTGGCGCCGGTAGACTATAAAATGAAAACGGTCTTCAGGGATCTCATGATCCTGGCGGCGAGTGGCGTAGTGTTCATGCTCTTATTCCGTATCAAAAAAGCCATCGCCCTGGTTGTCATCATCTGGGCCCTGGCCATGTTGTTCATCATGCGCAACGAACTGAGCTATACCTTTCCTTATTACGATAATTCCCTGGCGGAACTGTCCCCGGAGGGCGAATTATTGCTCGAGTTTAAAGAAGGCGCCTCCGCCGCAGGGTTGGACCGGGTACTGAAAAAATACGACCTGGAGGCTTCCCGTGCCTTTTTCCCCGAAAGAAAATACGAGACGATCCTAGATAATTATCTCGTGATCGATATTCCGAATGAAAAACTTCACCGGTTGCCGAGAATAAAAAAGGCGCTGTCCAAACTCAATGCTGTGGAGTGGTTGGAAGAAAACGAAGTCATCCAGATCGATGACCCCGCAGGGAACAGAATGCCTGAAAAGATCCGCCGTAAATATGGTCTCAACGATCCGGGAATCGAATACCTGTGGAGCTTTGACGCCATGGAAATGGATAAACTGTATGAATACCTGCGTTCCAATAACATACAACCCCAAAAGGAAACACTGATCGCCATTCTGGATACCGGCATCGATTCCAAACATGAAGACATCAGCGATAACTACACATCAACTAAACGCAAATACGATGACGATCCTCGTGGACATGGCACTCATTGTGCAGGCATCGCCGCTTCCGTGTCGAATAACGGCCTGGGCATCGCTTCCTATGCGCCAGATAATAATTTCGTTCAGGTCACCAGCATCAAAGTGTTGAGCGCAATGGGCTCCGGAACCCAAAAGTCGATCATCAGCGGCATCATTGAAGCAGCCGACCGTGGAGCTGATGTGATCTCCATGTCTTTGGGCGGCCGATCTAACCAGTCTAAACAAAGAGCCTACGAAAAAGCCATACAGTATGCCCGCGACGCCGGCGCCATCGTCCTGGCTTCCGCAGGGAATTCTAATGACAACGCCAAAAATTATGCTCCGGCCAACTCCAAAGGCTTGATCACAGTCAGCGCTATCGATCAGGACCTGAACAGAGCCGCTTTCTCCAATTTCATAACCGACGTGACCATGGGCATCGCTGCTCCCGGCGTCCAGATCTATTCGACCATTCCAGGGAATAAATACAATTCCTATAACGGAACGTCCATGTCTTGCCCTTACGTGGCAGGCCTGGTCGCTTTGATGAAGTCCATTAAGCCGGAACTGACAACTGAACAGGCTTATAATATCTTGAAAAATACCGGAAAGGAAACTAAAGACACTTACCGGACAGGTAAGCTGATCTTTCCGTATGAAGCGGTAAAGGCAGTCGTGGAGAAATAATTAAAAACACGAGTTATCCTTTAAGTCGGATAAAAATTGAAGTGTTTATTTATCCTTGAATTCTTCCGGGAAAAGGATTAACTCAATATAGTTTTCCTTACTTAAATAAGTTTGAGCAGCCTGCCGGATGCTTTCAGGGGTGAGTTGATCAAGCAGTTTTTCGAGTTGCTCCAGTAAAATGTTCTCAAGTGGTAAATCGTATCTGTAGCGGGCAGACAATTGGGACAGCCAGAACTGATTTTCCTTAAGGTCTGATATTCTGGATTGACGGAATTTTTCTTTAATGGTTGACAACTCCTTCTCCTCCACCTCTTCCGATTTTAAGCGTTCGGCTTCCAGATCAATGAGATCGATCAATTCATGTACCGCTTTGGGCGCGCAGTTGAAAGAGAGCGTAATGCGGTAAGTAGAGTCAGGCACCCTGGAGGCTGCAGGTCTTACATTAACTGTGTAGACCCCTCCTTTTTCTTCCCGCAATGATTCCCGGAGCCGGTCTCTGAAAATAGTGGTCAAAGCACTGAAAGCAAAACGGAAGTTTTCCTCGGTTAATTCGCCATGATAAATGATTTCCACTAACGATTTCTCAGCCTGACCTTTATAAACAACGGTATCGATCAATCCTTTTTGCAGGCCGGAATGAGTGTTTTTCCAGTTTTCATTTCTGCCAAGCACGGGAAGATTACCCAGGTAAGTGCTGACCAAAGGTTTAACCGTTTCAGGTGAGAAATTGCCGACAAAAACGAAGGTGAAGTCACCCGCATCGGCAAAGCGATCAGTATAGATTTGAAAAGCTTCATCCAGTTCTATCTTCTGCACTTCCTCCATGCTGATGGTCTGCTTCCTGGGGTGGCTGCCGTACTTGAGTCGGTTTTTGAGGTCGGCAAAATGATAATAAGGATTGTTGTACATGTTTTGCACGATCGATTCCTGTCTTTTTATATAGGACTCGAACAATTGCTCGTTTTTCTTTGGAGCGGTAAAATAAAGGTAAGTCAATTGCAGCATCGTCTCCAGTTCGGCCACTTCACTATTTCCCGAAATGCCTTCATAAGATTCGCTGATATAAGGAGAAACACTGACCCTTTTGCCCGCTAAGACTTTTTCCTTCTCCAGATAACCGAAAGGACCGACGCCGCTTTGGGAAACAAGGAACGCCGCCACGTCGGCCGAGCGGAACATGCTGTCGGGGTAAACGGAATGTCCTCCCGGACTAAAACCCGACATTAATATTTCGTCGTTGCGGAAATTGGTGGGCTTTAGGATGACCCGGACTCCATTCTCCAGTGTCCATTCTATGATGCCCAGTTCCGGTATTTGTTTTTCTTCCACCACCGGAACAGCGCTTAAGACCGTATCGATGAGGGGGGCATTGATGACGGTGTCTTTAAAAGGCGCCGGCTCAAGTTGCCAGATGGAATCAACAAGCCGGAGCAGGTCTTCTTCATCAGGCAGTGGGGTAGCTTCTTTTTGAGGGCCGGTGACTACGAAAACCCTGTTGTCTGCTTTCAGCCATTGATCAGGAAGCCGGTTGATGTCTTCCAGAGTGATCTCCGGCAGTATTTCCTGATGGATGCGCAGGTTTTGCTCCGGGGAAAAGAGGGGGCCTCCCTCCATGAAGTGATTGAGGTTGCGTCCGGCCCATACATCAGAGGATATTTTGTCTTTTTCGTTGAAGGTTTGTTCCAGGTTGTTGAGCAAGACCGCTTTTTGCCGGTCCAGCTCGCTTTGGGTGAAGCCGTGCAATTGAGCTCTCCGGGTGGCTTTCAGAACGGCGCCCAGCCCTTCAAGAGCTGCGCCTTCCCGGACAAAGGCAGACATCCGGTAAGCGTCCAGCGGCCCCAGGTCGCGCCCATAGCCGGAATAGGCAAAAGTAAAGGGAGGGTCAGGCAGTCGCTGAATCTCCTGCATGCGACTGTTCAGCATACGGTTGTAGAGGCTGTGGGCAATGTGTTGTTTAAGCTGGGTTTTGTTTTCCAGTGGCGTTCGCTCATGTTTAATGATGAGCTCTATTTCGGTAAAAGGGGCCTCCTTGTCAGAAAAGATGGCAAAGCGAGGGGCTTCATGTTTGGGGATATCGTAGCTGAGTCTTTTTTTAGGGATGGCTGGGTTTTGAAGACGACTGAATCTTTTTTTGACCTCCGCCTCCATTTTTTCGACATCAATATCGCCCACAATGATAAGCCCCATCAGGTCAGGGCGGTACCAATCATTGTAAAAAGAAGTAATGGCAGTCAGCGGTGCTTTTTCGATGATCTCCGGGTTTCCTATGGGGAGGCGTTCGGCGTACCTGGAGTCCTGGTAAATGATGGGCAGGTACTGTTGCCTGAGGCGTTGTTCCGGACTGAGCCGGGTGCGCCATTCGGAGACCACCACGCCCCGTTCTTTTTCGACTTCTTCGGGATCAAAGCTCAGGCCGGAGGCCCAGTCTTCGAGTATAAGTAAAGCTTTATCGAGGTATTTTGCGCTGTCGGTACGAGCTTGCAGCAGGTAAACGGTCTGGTCGAAACTAGTGTAAGCATTCAGGTCCGGACCAAATCGCATGCCGGTGCTTTCCAGGTACTCGATCAGTTCATTTTTTTCAAAGTGAGCAGAGCCGTTAAAAGCCATATGTTCAACGAAATGCGCCAGACCGAGCTGGTGTTCTTCTTCCTGGAGCGAACCAGCTTTGATGCCCAGTCGCAGTTCTACGCGGTCTTCGGGTTTGTTATTGGCTTGAAGGTAATAGGTTAGTCCGTTATCGAGTTGTCCGATGAGAACATCAGGATGGAAGGGTAGGGAGTTATCTTTCTGGCCCCGTAAAAAGACACAAACAAGCAATAAACCCGCTACGCACCACCACTTAAGTTTCCACATAAGCCATTATCTTCTCTTCTTTTTTCTTCTGATCTTTGAAAGACGTCCGCCTCCATCACTTCCTGCGGTAGGAGCGGGTCCTCCGGGTGCAAAGCCAGGTGCTTTACTCATTTTGTGCATCATCTTTTTCATTTCATTGAATTGCTTGATGAAGCGGTTGATATCGTCCAGGTTTTGACCGCATCCTCCGGCGATCCGGCGCTTCCGGCTGATGTTGATCAGGTCGGGATTGGCCCGTTCATCAGGGGTCATGGATTGGATAATGGCTTCGACTTTTTTGAAAGCGCTGTTGTCAATGTCCAGGTTTTTGGCAATTTTACCCATGCCGGGGATCATTTTCATTAAGCTTTTGATATCGCCCATCTTGCGGATCTGGTTGATCTGAGCATGGAAGTCATCGAAGTCGAATTTGTTTTTCCGGATCTTTTTCTCCAGCCGCTTGGCTTCCTTCTCGTCAAACTGTTCCTGGGCTTTTTCCACGAAAGAAGTGATGTCCCCCATTCCCAGAATACGCTGCGCCATACGGTCGGGATAAAACACATCCAGTGCGTCCATTTTTTCTCCTGCGCTGACGAATTTGATGGGTTTTCCGACGGTATATTTGATCGACAGGGCGGCTCCACCACGGGTGTCGCCATCCAGTTTGGTCAGCACCACGCCGTCGTAGTCAATAACATCATTAAATGCTTCGGCGGTGTTAACGGCGTCCTGGCCGGTCATAGAGTCCACTACGAACAAGGTCTCGTTAGGCAGGATGGCATCCCGTATGTTGGATATCTCCTTCATCATGGCCTCGTCTATACTCAGACGACCCGCGGTATCCACGATCACCACATCGTGATTGTGGTCTTTGGCGTGGCCGATGGCTTTCAGGGCAATCGCAACAGGATCCTGGTTGGCTTCTTCTTTATACACCGGAACGCCGATCTGTTCTCCAAGAACACTTAACTGATTGATCGCGGCAGGGCGATACACGTCACAAGCTACCAATAAAGGACTTTTCTTTTTCTTGGTTTTCAGGAAATTAGCTAGTTTACCTGAAAAAGTTGTTTTACCGGATCCCTGTAATCCGGCGATCAGGATGACCGAGGGCTTGCTTTTCAGGTCGATATCGGCAGCCTCGCCTCCCATGAGCTCGGTCAACTCGTCCTGAACGATCTTCACCATAAGCTGGCCCGGCTTTACCGAGGACAATATGTTCTCAGTGCCCAGCGCCTTATCCTTGACGTTATCCGTAAACTCTTTGGCGATCTTGTAGTTAACGTCAGCTGCGACCAATGCTCTTCGGATCTCTTTGATGGACTGGGCAATGTTAAGCTCCGTTAGCTTGTGTTCTCCTCTGAAGGACTTAAAGGCCCCTTCCAAACGTTCACTTAAATTATCAAACATTATTTTTTTCTCTTTTGGTACACGATTTCAGGAATGCCTGCAAATATACGGAAAATTGTACATAATGGAATATACAATGAGACATGTAGGACGCCTCCTTCTATAGTAGCCCCTGGATTTCTTCTATGATACAAAAATCAATAGAAAATAGTTTTAAAAATTTGTTAAATTGGTGAGCAATAAAAGGAATGGGGGGTGAAAAAAGCCATTGTGCTCCATGCTGGTTTTTACCCAATCCTGAAAGTAGATTGTTCAAAAATACCCTATACCTTATGACAACAACTACCAGGAATCTTTTGATTCTTTTCCTTCTCCTTTCGTGGGTATTGTATACGGTGTTGGTTTATCGGGGATGTTACGACACCCTGTGTCCGCCCTGCGGTGAGCAGGAAGAAGCCGTGATCATTGTCCCGCCCGGCGCCGACAATCCCTACGAACTGTCTTTTTCCTGGGCCAACGATACCCCTTTCGTTAAACCAACTTTTGAAGCGATCCGGGACAGCCTGGTTGGGCAGACCAGCGAGACCAGGATACTCACCATTACGGGTAAGTATTTCCAGGAGGAGGCTGCACCTGAGGGCTTCGACGATATGGGCATGGCCAGGGCCGAAAGGGTCCGTTCCCAATTATTCGGCGAACTGCCGCGATCGCAGGTTCGCTTGATGTCTTCAGCAATGAGCCCGGAACCTGAGGGCGCCAGGGAAGGCTATTTCCGGGCTACCGCCTTTGATCATATCGAACCGGTAAATGATTATCCGCTGGCCTTTCTTTGGATGAACCCAAAACCCTTTGCCGGTGAGGGGATAAAGGGCAAAATCGATTCCATTATGGCTTTGTCCTCTGGAAACGACATTCTGGAGATCACCGGATTATACTACGAAGGAGAAACGACGGTAGAGCAGAACATCGGGCTGGAAAGAGCACGTTTGATCCGGGAGCAATTCTTTGCCGACCTTCCCGAGGAGCGCATTCGCCTGAGGGCCCGGGCGGATCAGAATATTGCTTATGCCCGGGATCACTATTTCCAGGCTGCTCAGTTCGAGTGGATCTCTACGGAAGAAACCATCAGTGAAACAGTCGAAGAACTCGCTGACCGGATCATCATACGTTTCCCTTATAATTCCGTTGAGAAAGACTATGATCCTGCCGTGGATGAATACCTCCAAAAACTGGCCCAGCGGGTTAAGGAAACCGGTGAGGCTGTTCGACTGACCGGCCATACCGATGATACCGGTACTTCCGAATACAATATGGATCTGGGACTGCGTCGGGCACAGCAGATACGGTTGATCCTCATCAACAAGGGGGTTCCTGCAGGACAGATCAACGTGGAAAGTAAAGGAGAAACACAGGCTGTGGCTCTTAATACCACTGAAGAAGGAAGGCATGAGAATCGCAGAGTGGAAGTTCGATTGATCAAACAAGAAAATGAATCCAAATAACAAATAGAAAACACTACCATTATGCAATTCAATATATTATTGTTAGACATCTTTTCCGAGACTTGTTTTCTTCCCTGGTGGTTGCTTGCTATGCTGGTCCCCTTGCTGATCGGCCTGTTGCTGGGGTATTTGATCTGGTCTCGCTACAAAAAAATGGTAAATCAAATCCAAAAGGAAAGAGACAAAGAAATCGCTGCTCGCAAAGAAAAGGAAAAAGAGATCACTACTTTAAAAACAGATCTGGCGGGCCTGAGGTATCAGCTGGACGAGATCAAAAAAGACAATACGGCCTTGCGCGCCTCCATAAATTCCCTGGAGGGGGATAAGATCATGCTTAAAGCCCAGATCGAAGAAATGAAAGGCGATAAGCAAGATCTTCCGGCAGGTAAAGCATCCGTTTCTTCTGAAGCGTCCAAAGGAACAACTACTATAGATTATGACGCCGTTCTGGAACCTACTGATCTTAGACTGATCGAAGGTATTGATCCTGGTATCGAAAAAGTGCTTCGCAGCCAGGGCATCAATACATGGGGGAATCTGGCGGGGAAAACGCCGGAAGAACTCGCCGGGATTATGTCAGATGCAGGCCACGAGTATGAAGGCCTCGATTACACCAGTTGGATTCAGCAGGCCGGCCTTGCCAATGGAGGTAAGTGGGACGATCTTATTCTCCTTCAAAAAGCATTGGGCGAAGATGACGTTTCCAAACTCCAGCTATTCTATGCCGCTAAAGCGGGGCAAACCGATAATTATGACGATTACAATACCTGGTTGACCGCCGACAACCTGCAAGTGCTGGAGGGAATAGGCCCTAAAGCGGAGGCTGCCCTGAAAAAAGCAGGGATCTCCAACTGGACGCAACTTTCAGGAAAAACGCCGGAAGAATTGAAAGAGCTCTTATTGAAGGAAAGCTCCGGCTTCCGGGTTCTGAAAACAAATACCTGGCCACGACAAGCCGAGCTGGCCGCTCAGGGTAATTGGAAGGAGCTGGTCGAGTATCAAAAATTCCTGGACGGCGGCAGAGACAATACCGGCGATTTTGACACCCCTTCCAAAGTGTCCATGATGGTGGAAAAATTGAGGAAATCGGGAATACCCGAACCCAGAGATAATGATATTAATCTCAGCTACGCCGGGGTATTCGAGAACGATAATCTACAAATCGTTGAGGGCATCGGGCCCAAGATAGAAAAACTGCTCAAAGAGGCAGGCATTACGACCTGGGCTGGATTAGCGGAAAAAACCGCCGAGGAACTGAATGATATCCTGGCTGCCGCAGGTTCCCGCTACCAGATGCATAATCCGGAATCCTGGCCCAAGCAAGCTAAGCTGGCTGCAAACGACAAGTGGAAAGAACTCATCGTCTTTCAGCAATTCCTGGACGCGGGCCGCGAAAATACCGGCGATATGGATAACCCGTCAAAGGTGGCTAAGCTGGCCATGACCAAGCTGGGCTTTTCCAACAACCCGGAAGACCTGACCATCATCGAAGGTATCGGTCCGAAAATCTCTGAATTGCTTAAAAACGGCGGCGTCAATACCTGGTCCGACCTGGCCGGTACGGAGGTCAGCCGGCTGGAGGAGATCCTGACAGAAGCAGGCTCTCGTTTCCGCCTCGCAAACCCAAGTACCTGGCCTAAACAGGCGGAACTGGCGGCGGCGGGCAAGTGGAGCGAGCTGAAAGAATACCAGGACTTCCTGCAGGGAGGCAATGATCCGGAGGAGGTGTAAAAAATTCCTTTCTCCTCCTGCCTTATCAGCCGGTAGTTTTGCCCGGCTTAGATCATTTTATGTTTTAAGTTTTTTGCCGAAGAAAATCGCAGCTTTTCTTCGGCAAAAAACTTAATAGGATTTTATTAGCTGTTCAAATTTGCCGGCCGATAGGCGGGAGGAACAAGATGACTTTTTATAAAACTCTGGAGTAAATCGACTTTTCCACAACTTTTATGACTTTGTCCTTTTATTTCCAAAAAAAAGAAGCTTCCATTCATGAAAAAAAATCTATTCTTTTTCTTTTTGATGATCCTGCTTTGGTCCTGCAATTCCACCAATACGCAAAATGCTGGTTCAACTGTCGAAGATAATGTCAATCCTCCCGCGGAAGGCTTCAATGCTGAGGCTTCTGATCCGAAAGCCATTGCCTTAGCTGACTCTGTGATGAATGCTATGGGTGGCCGGAAAGCCTGGGACAATACCCACTACATCAGCTGGAATTTTTTTGGCGCCCGGAATTTATTGTGGGATAAAAAAGAAGGGACCGTACGCATAGAAATTCCCCGCGACAGCACCATCTTTCTGGTCAATATTTTCGATAAAACCGGCAAAGCCCAGGTTCAGGGAGAGGAAATCACCGAACCGGATTCTCTGGCCAAGCTGATGGACCGGGCCGAAGCGATCTGGATCAATGACGCTTACTGGCTGGTGATGCCCTTTAAACTAAAGGACAGCGGCGTTACTTTGAAATACCTGGGGCAGGATACCACCGAACAAGGCCGGCCGGCGGAAGTTCTCGAACTAACTTTCCGGGAAGTCGGCAATACGCCAAATAACAAATACCATGTGTACATCGACTCAGAGACTAATTTGATCACTCAGTGGGATTTTTATACAAACGCTTCTGATGAAGAACCTCGTTTTTCTACTCCCTGGGATGATTACAGGCGATTTGGCGATATTTTGTTGTCCGGCGATCGTGGTCAGCGGCAAATCAGTGATATTGCCGTTTATGATGAAGCGCCCGAAGCGGTTTTTCAGGATTTTTCGGCTCATTTTAACGATTAGGGAAGGTTTCATTGCTTATCTTTGCTTCCTTTAAAAGAGGGGGTGTCGGCAGCATTATACTTGCATGCATCAGTAGGATGCCACCCCATAAATAGCAAACAAAAGCACTTCCCATGCCAAACATCTCAAAGAGAGCGGGCTTTGTTCCCTTATCTCCCTTCAGAAAACTGGTTCCTTTTGCCGAAAAAGCGAAGGCTGCCGGAAAAAAAGTTTTTCACCTGAACATCGGACAGCCGGATATTGAAACGCCGCCTCATGCTATTAAGCAATTCAGGCAGCTTCCTATGAAAGTCATTGCTTACAGTCCGGCGGTCGGTAATACCTCATATCGGGAAAAGCTGGCCGGCTATTACCAAAAAAACAATATAGAGGTATCGGCGGATCAGATCATCATTACGGCAGGGGCTTCAGAGGCCCTGCAGTTGCTTTGTTATGCCTGTCTGGACCGTGGGGAAGAGCTGATCATCCCGGAGCCGTTCTACGCCAATTATAATGGTTTTGCACAGATCGCAGATGTGAAGATCCGGCCTCTGACCTGTTCCATTGAAAATGGTTTTGCCTTGCCTGGAATAGAAGCTTTTGAGGCATTGATCAATGAAAAAACCCGGGGCATTTGCATTACCAATCCAAGTAATCCTACCGGAACGTTTTATTCTAAAGGCGCTTTAGAGAAATTGGTCTATCTGGCCAAAAAATATGACCTCTATCTGATCATCGATGAGGTATATCGCGAATTTTGTTTCGATAATAACGAATTTTTTTCCGCCTTGAATCTGAAAGGATTGGAGGAACACGTTATTGTAGTCGATTCGGTGTCTAAGCGTTTCAGCGCCTGTGGCGCCAGGGTAGGGGCTGTAGTTACCAGAAATGAGGCTTTGCTGGAAAGCTTGACGCGTTATGCCAAGCTTCGCCTGAGCCCGCCGGCATTAGGACAAATGCTTTCTGAAGCTATGCTGGACAATGAAGAAGACTATTTGAGGGCGGTAAAAGAGGAATACGATCGCCGCAGGATGGTAGTCTATGAGCGTTTGCGCCAAATGCCGGGGGTAGTCAACTACAAGCCGGGAGGGGCTTTCTATTGCTTCGCCAAATTCCCGGTGAAAAATGCCGAACATTTTTGCAAATGGCTGCTGGAGTCTTTTGATCATGAGGGCGCTACCGTCATGCTGTCGCCAGGAGAGGGTTTCTACGCCACCCCCGGAAAGGGTATAGACGAGGTCAGGATCGCCTTTGTGCTCAACACGGCAGAGCTGGATCAGGCGATGGATTGTTTAGAGGAGGCTTTGAAGGTATATCCGGGAAGATTGGAACGCAAGGAGGTAATCACTCTTTGATGGGAGTACCGTCCGAATGGGTGATCTTATAGCCAGATCAGAATGGCGGCTCCTCCTTTTTTTCCGTTAACAAAAGCTTTCTGCCCGAATGCAACGGCTGTTTCCTTAGCCTCATTCAACGGCATATCGACGATGAGCAGGCTTTTTTCCGCCGGCCAGTCGCCAATGGGGCTTCCCCCTTCCCCTGGTAGAAAAGAATAGCCTTTTCGTCTAACCAGCTGCAACAATTTCGCTTGTTTCTTTGTATTGAATGCATTAGATTGAATGGTAGAGCCTGGATTATAAGCAGTTATGAAAACCCAATTCTGATAATCCGGAAATTTTTCCTCCAGCAGCCGGTCCAGCCCCGGATGATGTTCGTCAATTTGGATGGATACAGGGTGGCCATCGAGCCGGTAATAGGCATTCAGATAAGCCTGTTCGAGTTCTTTATCGGGATTGTTCAAATTATCTGTCATGGAGTTTATTTTAAGCGGCACATTTATGTACCTTTGCGGTGTTTTGAAAAGATCGGAATTTTTTCTCAAAAAAAAACATTTATACTGTCGGATATCTTCGAATAAAAGGGATGGTTCAGGACGGTTAAAAATGATTTCCAATGGCGTTTTACGCCAAAGAAAACATAAGATGAATGGATAGAAATACAGTCATAGGACTTTTTCTCATTTTCGCACTCTTCATTACGTGGAATTTTCTGACGGCTCCTACAAAGGAAGAGCTGGAGGCCAGAAAAAGGGCGCAGGATTCTATTGCAGCTATACAAAACAGGGACACCACCCCCGGTGGACGTTTAGCGGACGCGGATGAAATTTTACAAGCCGACAGTAGTCTGCTGAAAGAAGCCTATCAGGAAAGTGATTCAGTGGCTCAGATGCGTAAGTTAGCCGAATTCGGCCCTTTTGCCAATGCGGCGTCCGGAGCGGAACAGCAGGTGGTGATGGAGAATAATGTATTTAAGATTTCTTTCTCCAGCAAGGGAGGGATTATCGAAGAGGTGTTGTTAAAAAATTACAACAAGATCGAAGAAGACGAAAAGAAAAAAGAAGTAGAGCTGCCGCTAAAATTATTAGAAGACGACAAAGATCGTTTTGAGTACCTGCTTCCTGTTAGAGGAGTGGCCGGAGGGGTTGTAAAAAGCAGTGACCTCTTTTTTGAAATAACAGAAAAAACGGATAACCGGATCGTCTTTCGAGCATCAGCCGGAATGGGTCGTTATTTCGAACAGCGCTATGAGATCACTGATCCTGAGAAGTATGTAGTGGATTACAGCATCAGACTGGAGGGGTTGCAGGGGGTTTTGGATGAAAATGTGCAGGGGTTCGAGCTGCATTGGCTAAACTACCTGGACAAACTGGAAAAGAACACCCGTTATGAGCGAATGTATTCCACGACGTATTTCAAAACAGTGGAAAACGCTCCATCTTATTGTTCACTGACCAGCAGCGATACGGAAGACACCGGAGAAAATCCATTAAAGTGGGTGGCCCATGCCAATCAGTTTTTTACTACCTCGCTGATCGCCGATCAAAGCTTCAATACAGGCGTTATGGACGTCAAGGTCATGGAAGAGGATGAATCTGATCTGAAGCGCCTTGAGACAAGAATACAACTGCCCTATACACATGATCGTTCTGAGACAGTAGACATGGCCTTTTACCTTGGCCCTAAGGAGTTTTCCCGTCTGCGCGCCATGGGTTCTAATCTCGAAGATGTCATTCCATTCGGGTGGAGCATATTTGGAACGATCAACCGGTGGATTGTGCGGCCAATATTCAACTTTTTATCAACCTTTATCGGTAATAAAGGGATCGTTATTCTCTTTTTGACCTTGATCGTAAAGTTGAGTCTGTTTCCTTTGACTTATCGGATGCTTTATTCTCAGTCTAAAATGGGCGCTTTGAAGCCTCAGCTGGAGAGCATGCGCGCTAAGTTTAAGGACGATCAGCAGAAGCAAAGCGCCGAGCAAATGAAATTATACAGGGAATTCGGTGTAAATCCTCTAGGAGGGTGTATGCCGCTGGTGCTTCAAATGCCGATCTGGTTCGCCCTTTATCGCTTCTTTCCAGCGGCTATCGAATTTCGGCAGGCTGGTTTCCTTTGGGCTACTGACTTGTCATCCTATGACGTGATCGCCCGCCTTCCTTTTGAGGTGCCCCTTGGCTTTGGTTCGCATATCAGTTTGTTTACCTTACTATGGGCCGTTACAACCCTGATCTACACTTACTACAACTCTAAAAATATGGACATGTCGGCGGCCAATCCTGCCATGCGTTATATGCAATATATTATGCCGATCATGTTCTTAGGCTTTTTTAACAGCTATGCCTCAGGGTTAACTGCTTATCTGTTCTTTTCTAACCTGATCAACATTGCCCAGACCCTGATCACCAAGAATTACATCATCGATCAGGAAAAGATCAAACAGGAATTGGAGGCTTATCGCAAGAAACCGAAAAAGAAGGGCGGATTTCAGGCTCGTCTGGAAGAAGCCCTTAAGGAACAACAGCGAATTCAGGCTGAAAAAGAAGCTGCAAAAAAGAAGAAGAAATAAATATGAACCATCTCTAATTTTGAGGCCCAGGCCACCTGATTTTGGTAATTAATAACGCATTAAATATTTTATTTTTAATATCCCTTGACTATCAAGTAGTTACCAGTTGTTTGTTGTCGGTTAACCGCCTGATAAGCGGTAACTATTAACTGATTACTTTTTATTAATAAACTGAAAATAAGATGATGGAATGGGGCTCAAAATTCCGTGATGATTCATGTTTCGGGATGTCTCTTGTTTATTAGGAAAAATAAGAGATGACCGGGATATCCGTCATGGTCCTTAATCCGGGCCGAGCCTTTTGAATACCGGCGCATGTATTGATAACGATGGCGCAGGTTGCTACGTCGCCATTCACGCCACCATGGATTTTGGAATGGATGTTAGGATTACCTTTGATGAAAATTTCGTCATAGGATTCTTTTTCGCCCACTGTCGCCTGAAAGATCAGGGAAATCCTAAGCTGATCTTCGGCATAGGCTCTTCCGATCTGACACACACCGGTGACCTGTCCTTTCTTGATATGCAGATGCGGAGTTTCGATATCTTCCTCAGCAAATACGGGATTAATGATGTCCTCGGTATGGTCGAGTTTCCAGCCAATACTATGAGCGATCATTTGCATGGATTCGGTAAGGCCGACATGCCGTAGCGTTCCGGCTGCTTTTTTTTCCTCGAATTCTTCCGTGCTGAGTCCTGCGCCGATTTTCTGCTGGAAAGGGATCCTTCGGTACTGAGCATTTTGGAAGCGATTGATCTCGATGCTTTCTACCTTTTGGCAGGGGGCGGTCAGAAAAGTTGGTAAAGCATCCATTAAGAAGCCCGGATTAATACCGGTACCTACTACGGCTACATTTTTTTCTCTTGCTTTTTCATCGATCTGCAGAGCCAGTTCCCGTGCAGTTTCCCAGGGAAACGCCAGTTCTTCACAGGTAGATACGACCGGAAGTCCGAATTCCAGTAATTCCAGTATTTGCGGTGTTGCACGTTCCATATCCGAAACGGTGGTTAAGATGGCCAGGTCTATTTCTTTGTTATATAAGGCCTCTTTAACACTTTCCGAAATAATGACCCCATTCGACGCGTTGCTGGTCAGCCGACCAAGGTCTTTCCCTGTAAGCTCTGGATTTTTATCCACTGCCGCCACAGTTTGGATGTGGTTGCGTTCCGCAATGAAAGCGGCGATTTTCTGGCCCAGCGGACCCAGGCCAATTTGCAGTACATTAATTTGGTTCATAAAGATTTGGTGAAGGATTGGAAAATAAGGATGAATATAGACAGGAGCGAAATAAAAAAGAAGAAATCAGGGATTAATTTTGAGGCTGTCAATTGCCGGCGAGGTGGCCCAAAAGCAGGATGTCCCTTGCGTAGCCGGCAGCATACTTTTTACAGACAGGATTAAGAGAAAAGTTCCGTTTTCTTTTAATCCTATCCGTAAAGAGAATTTGATCAAGCTAAACAAACCGGCCTTGCGAAGCGGTCATTCGTGTGATAAAGAGGGCAGTTAATTTAGAAAGATCCGTTGATCAGGAAGAACGGTATCGCCTCTTTTCATCTGGTTCAGTTCCAGCAGTCTGCTGAGCGGAATGTCGTATTTGCGGGCGATGGTTTCTATGGTCTCTCCCTGCTGCACGATATGGGAAATTCGCCTTGCGCTGCCGGGTGTGTTGTAAAATTCAGTGGTGCCGCCCAATCTAAAGGTATTTGAATCGTTTTTCGTTGGCGGGGATACGTTAAACCGGTTAGGATTGCTATTGGGATTAACCGGGCCACTGGGATTAACGCCGGGAACGGGAGAGTTGAAATTCTGAAAAGGCTCCCTACGTGTCCCTGTGTTGTCTATCGCAGGTGCGGCCGTATTAGGCACCGGTGTGCCGAAAGAGTTATTCCTGCTGCCCATGTTATCGTACTGGGATGGAGAAATGTTCAAGTTAGAGCCTCCCTTTGCCGTATTGCTATTGATGTTGGTATTGCCTTCATTATTGAAAATAGAATACGGCTCAAAGGTTTCGGTTTGATTCGAAGGAGGAGCTGTATTGTCCTGATTTAGTTCTCCCGGAGAGGAAAAGTTATAGTTTCCCGGACGAGCGCTTCTATTGAAGAATTGGTTGTCGTAATTAGAATTACCCTGCTGTGCCCCGGAAGGCTTATCGATGAAAAAATCAGGTTGTGAAGGCTGGAAGCTGTTATCGTTATAATTTTCGGGGCTAAAGGTATTGTCATTAACGGCATTGCCGTTTGTGATGCAATGGTCTGAACTTAGTCTCTGCCCTTCCCTTAATCTGACATTAGGAGCCAGGTTGTTAAAGTCCCGGAAGCGTTCAGGAGTATAGCCATACATTTGAGCAATCGAATTGAGAGTTTCTCCGGGTTTTACGACATGGATGCCGGAGGTTGTTTTCCAGGCCGGCAGGATGCTGCTTTGGTTTTTAAAAACAGGCCGGTTATTCATTGGCATATCGTAATTGGAAACGGAGCGGGAAGAAAAGTCCTCTGTAAATGGACCAACTCTAAGCTTAGTACCCGTCCGAAGGAAAGAGCTGTTAGGCGCCATATCATTCCAGTTGCGCAGGTTGTCGATATCAACGTCATACTTTCTGGCGATGCCGTAGAGGGTTTCTCCTTTTTCCACCACATGGAACTGTGCTGTTTTTTGTTGTTGCTCGCCGCGGCTGTCCAGGATGTCTGAAGGCGGCTGAGGCTGTTGAAACGCTCCTTTGCTGTAGTCGGTCAGACCGGTATTGTCGGTTATTTGATTGGCATTCGGGCAGAACTGTTGTTGCAGGAAAGTAGCAGTGGCCATATCGTTGACCTGAACCAGTTTCAGTGTATTGTTGAATTGAGGGCTTTTTTGTTCCACCACCCCCAATTGAGGCACGAAAACTATATCGATGGAAGCATTGGGAGACAGGCTGGAACTCTGCTTGAATAACAAGGCATTGGCGCAATTGTATTGTATGCGGCCTTCAAAAGTCACCCTTCCTCTGGGATCGTTGCTTGACAGGTCCTGGCCGATGGCTGCTTGAGTCGGGGAAAAGGTAAAGCGAAACTGCTGGCCGTTATAAGCCATGTAATTGCCTTCCTGGAGGTAATAATCATAGGAGCGCACCGGAAGAATCTGGTAGCCGTTATTGGACGCAGGCTTGACCAGGTAAACGTTATTGGTCTTGTTCTGTAATATGCCGGTCAGGTTCTGGCTGATGAAGCTGTTGCCGCAGCGAAAAGCCTGGCTTGGTAAAAAGCTCTGCAGGCGACCCTGCTCTTCAGAAGGTACTTCCAGCATAATCTGCTCCTTGTCACTGAGTTGTATGCTGTATTTTACGATCTCCGCTCCAACCTGAGACTGATAAACCAGCCGGTTCATGCAGTTGGGATCGTACATAAGATAAAAGTCAGCAGCTTCTAAGGTGAAGCAGCCAATAAGCAGGAATAGGGGGATGAAAAGAATTTTTCTCATGAGTAATGCTTGATTACACAATCTTTATACTTTTATTAAAACCGTAAATTACATAAAATCAAGTTTTTACACAACTCTTTTTTATGGAAACGGCATAATATCCCGGTAGAAGGCCTTTATTGTCCGGAATAGTACATCAAACAAAACGTTTTATGCCGGCAAATATTTGATGCAGCTAAAAAAAGGTGAGCATTAACCGGGAAAGAAAGAGGTTGGATCAGCTATAGGTTCAGTTAGATTCGCTGGCAACCAGTCCATTATTCAGCGCATAAAGGATCAGTTCGGAACTGGAATTAAGGTTGAGCTTTTTCATGATGTTCTTTCGATGCGTATAAATGGTATGGGTGCTCAGGTTTAATTCATTTGCAATCTCCTTGGCGATGAGGCCTTTGGCGATCAGCCGTACGATCTCAACCTCTCTTGGTGACAGAGGGGTAGGGGAGCAGTTTTGATCCTCTTCTTTGGCAAAACTCTTCTCCAGTAAGCAATCGATGATGCGGGTGCAATAGAATTTTTCGCCCTTTGCGGTGGCGGCGACTGCATCGTGGATCTCATCCACACCGCAGGTTTTTGTTAAATAGCTGTGAACACCAGACTCCAGGACCTGATAGATCCCCTGTTTATCCTGATCACTGCTGATAACGAGGATATTGGTCTGAGGATATTCTTTTCGCAGCCGCTCAATAGTTTCGTGGCTGAAATTCTCCGGTTGGTTGTAATCCATGATCACAACATCAATGTGTCGGGCCTGCAACTGCTCGAGCAGCTCATATTCATTGGGTACTTCAGCAACTACAAGGTACCGATCGGCATCCTTAAGCAGATGTTTAAGCCCTACTCTTACCAGCACCTGCGAATCGGCAATAACTATAGATATCGGCTTTTCCATAAGCGATTTGTACTATTTCACTAAAATATAACGACTCGACTGTTTATTCAAATTTATTTAGACTTAATTCAGATAAGTTCGAGTTTCTTACTCACAAAACCGAATAAACACACTTTGGTTTGCCAAAAAGGCCTGAACCGCAAAAAAATTATTTCACAGAGGCCTGTTCTTTTAAAAAGTTATCTTGATAATCATTAGGATCCGGAGCTTCCTGGAATCTGACCCTGAGTTGATATTTGTTATTGATAGAATTCACTACAGGAATGAACATGGTTTTCATTAAATTGGCAGCTTCCGTTTTTGCCTGATCCATAACGGTCATGGACATAGCGTCTCTTCGGAATTCTTCTCGCAACACATCTATGGATTTATTGAGGTCTACGCTTTCCACCTCCCGAAGCCATCCGATATCCAGTTTTTCAAATCTCGGATAAATATCCTGAGAAATGATCTCGGGCTGGGGCAGTGTAATAGTCACGAGTCTGTTACGGGCATCGGCCTGAACTTCAAAATATTTTTGCAGATCAAAACCTACTTTGATCACGCTAAGTGCGGAAATCTCTATATCGGAAGAAGAAACGGTAAAGCCCCAGATCTTGGTTTGCAGGTTCTTGCTAATGGCTTTTTTATCGCTTACCTCGTAGGTGATCAGCTGGGCCAGGACTTTTTCCACCCGCTCCTGCATGAGTCCGCGCGACCGGGAGATGTCCCTGACGGCTGCTTTTTCTTTTAGCCGGTCCATCATAGGCTTGAGCGCTTCGGTTAAAGCGACGCCACAAGGTGTCTCTACGTTGCTGCCCCGGGCCATTACCCTGCCTGCATCGGTTTCAATGATGCTGGTAATGACATGATTGACCAGAAAGCAGGTATACTTGGAAGCGACCTCTCTGAGGAATTCTATGGACGATGAAGATTCACTTTCGTACCAGGTTTGGATATCCAGAGAAGTAGTGTCTTTTAGGGCTAAAAAATCATTGTAGTAGAGGTTGCGCAGGTACGGATGGTGCTTTTCATACTCACTTTCGATCCGGGCCTTGTCAGCGGTGCTAAGGTCCATCCGGTCGGCCACATAGTGCAGCATGGCTACATTGATGTCATAGACCAGCTGGTTGAATTCCTTACGACGCTTTTGCGGATTGGCGAGAATGGTCAGCACCCTTTCTTCGTCCAGATCCAATTTGAAATCAGATGGAATATAATTGATCTGCAGTTCCTTAGGTACATGGGTGAAATTTCCACCCCTGGATTTAAGGTAGTGCCTGTATACGATTATACCCACAAGACTCAATACCAGCACAGCCAATATCAACCGGCCTAAAGCCAGATTTCTTCCGGAGGGTAATTGATTACTCATAATTTTCTTTTTACAATTTAGGTTATTCGGGTTCCCGGGTTAGGTAAAACGCAGCAACCGGCCTTTTACCTGACCTCACCAATATAAGCATCAAAAGTCATTTTTCGATGCTTTTTATACAATACATCCTACACTTAAATAAGTTTTTTTTTGATGTTTAAGTTCTTAAAGAAGGGCAAAAAAATATCTGTCTCAGCTTGTTTGTTTGTACCTCGAACAGAGAACCAGATTTTTTATAATTTTAGCGGATATGTTTTCAGAATTACAAGTGCTATCATGCTCGATCAACAATATACACTCAATTGCAAAGGGAAAATCCTGAGCCTGGAAAGGCCTCTGGTCATGGGCATCCTCAATATTACTCCGGATTCCTTTTACGATGGCGGAAAATTCCAGGAGCGATCCGCCGTTTTGGCTCATACCGAACAGATGCTCAGGGAAGGAGTCGACCTCATTGACATTGGAGGAATGTCCTCCCGGCCGGGAGCAGAGATCATTCCCACAGAAGAAGAACTTCGCAGGGTCATTCCTGTTGTGGAAATGATTCATCAACGTTTCCCCGAAGCGGTGCTCTCCGTCGATACCGTGCGTGCTGCAGTAGCGGCTGAAGCGATAGCAGCAGGCGCTCATATCGTAAATGACATTTCAGCCGGACGGTTTGACGAGCGCATGTATGCTACCGTAGCCGACCTGGATGTGCCTTATGTGCTCATGCACATGCAGGGAAAACCGGCCGACATGCAAAAAGAGCCCCAATATCAGGATGTTGTGCAGGAGGTGGTGGATTTTTTTATCGAACAATTAGGAAAGCTGAGAGCTCTCGGCGTTAAAGATGTGGTCATTGACCCCGGTTTCGGTTTTGGCAAAACACTGCAACACAACTATCAGTTACTAAAAAACCTTCATGTATTTAAAATACTGGGGTGTCCGGTGCTGACAGGCTTGTCCCGAAAATCTATGATCAATAAAGTTTTGAATATCCGCCCTGCAGATGCCTTGAACGGCACTACCGCCCTGCATATGGTCGCGCTCCAGGAGGGCAGTAGGATCCTCCGGGTGCACGATGTGAAAGAAGCCCGGCAAACGATAGCCTTGTGGCAGATGCTGGCTAATACATAAAATTTATGAGCTTTGAACTTCAAAAGATACCGCAGGAACCATTGAGCGAAGACGATATTAAACACGTCGCGCTGAGCTGTCTGAGATCCTTCTATAAGTATTATCCTCGTGCGGGAAGTACTGAAGTTCGCCTGAACCAGCGGGCGGAAGGCGATATCATTGCAGATGGCTATCTGTCTTTCACCCAGGAAGATGGCTCCTCCTTCACGGCTACTTTTGAGGCAACCAGCCTGGCCAAAAGAAAAGAAGTCCTCTTCAGGCTGCAGAAAGAACTATTGGTCCTGGACAGCATCGCTGTGGCGAGCTTCTTAGGTATGCTCGCCATGGTATGGGAGCACCTTTTTGCCAATAACTACTGGGTTCCCCGTTACGGCTGGTATGCTTCCGTCCTCATTACCCTTGCAGGGCTTTTTTTGCTGGCTTTCTTCTTTTTCCTGATATTGAGGGTGCGAAGGCGATACCGGTACATATATGCCATCGAACAGTTCAAACGTTATCATGCCAACCATCAATGGATTGCAGTGGCGGAGCGCATTTTCCCCGATAAAGAGGATAAATACTACCAGGAACTTCGCCATCAATGTGTTTATAACGGGGTGGGACTGATCATTGTAAATGAAAAGGGCGAACCGCATATCAAGGCAGCGCCCGCTCAGGTGGACCTGTTCAGGGAAAGAAGAAAGTTGCTGCAGTTCATTTCCACCGAAGAATGGTCCAAACGCATGCGCCTGGACCGGGAACGTCCCAAAGGCTTGATGAAATACCTCCCCAAATCGCCCATTTCCTTTGATCCGGATAAACTGAAGCTGACCCGCTTTAGGCGCTTTTACGGCTATCAGGTTTTTATCGCTCTGGTTAGCTTGGTCATATTGTTCGCTGTCCTTTTCAGAGAATACGAAAAAGAAAAAAACTTTACAGTGGTGGACCGTGAAGTTCATCGCGAAGAAATGGCGGAGTTGCGCCTCTATCCCTACCCATTCCTCGGGCCGGATACCATCGATATCCTGGACACACCCTACGTGCGCTCCATCCCCTTCGATCGGAAGGCCCAGCCCTATGACCTGGATAACTCGGATTTCCTGCAACCCGGGCTGATCATTCTGTCAGATGAGGGGCTGTTTGAAGAATACGCCTGCGAAACCATTCACGACCTTTACCTGACCAAATATGCCCTGAACGCCGGTACTTATTCCTCTCTGGACAGAGCCAAAGAAGTAACTCGAAGATTAAACCGAAGAGGCGTAACAGCCTCCGTCCTCTGGAAAGGCTGTTTCGATCAGGGCAATGACTATCTGGTTTTTCTGGGGCAACTTTACCTGGACAGGGAGCAGGCTTTGACCGACTTGCAGGAGGTCAGGCGAAAGGTCCGCCAGCTGGGCTACGTGCCCGAAGTCAACGTAATAAAGATCGAATTCGGAGATTTCTGAAATGTTCGGTTCGCCAACAGACTCGCATGTTTGAATTATTTAACGTAAGACCCGATCTGGAAAACATTACTAAAAGTATCCGCGTTTGAAAGGGAACATAATTGTTTGTTAAAACACTAACCATTAAGAACCTTCAGGACGGATTCATTCGTCTTATATATAATGAAAGAAGAACAGGAACAGTACGAAGAACAACAACCGGAACGAAGAGAGGGAAGCCGCTTTGCCTTATTTTTTCGCTGGGTTAAATCCGTTTTTCTGGGTTTACTGCTGGCATTCGTATTGCTGTTCTTGTTATTTCAGGTCCCTGCCGTTCAAAGCTGGACCGTGCGTCAGCTAACACAGCGTATTGCACAATCTGCCGACGCACAGGTATCCATTGACTATGTGTATCTTTCTTTTTTTGACAAACTGGCTATGAGGGGTTTCGTCCTGGCGAATGAGGACCAGGATACTCTATTGGCCGCTAAAGAGCTGGTCGTAGACTTCAACCTCAACCCCCTGGTCATCTTCAGGCGGGGCCTGGTTGTCCAGGGTATTCAACTGACCGATGCTGAGGCCAAGCTTGTGCACCATATCGGTGACGAAAAAACGACCCTTAGTCAGGTTTTTAACCGGATTTTCCCCAAAAAAGAAAAAAAGCCCGACCGGGAGCGCAATCCCTTACCTTTAGAGATCGATTATGTAAACCTGCAAAATGTCCGCTTTTTTCAATGGAATCAGAACAAAGGCAACCTGCTGGAGATCTTCCTGCGCAAGGGAGAGATAAGAGCGGAGTTGCTGGATTTTGCAAATGAGCGCATCATCTTAAGCTATGCCGGGCTGGATGGGACCAGAGTCAGGATCGAAAACAGCCTGGTAACCGACACCCTTGCTTATCAACCGCCTCCGGAAGCCTTTAATCTGGATTCCCTGCCAGTGGACACTTTCTTTTTAAAGATCGCCGTCCATGAATTTAAATTCACGAACGGCGCCTTTCATCTGGATAATTACCGCAAAGACCCCGTTAAGACCACTGCTGATGACGAACTGGACTATAAGCACATGCGCGTGATGGATATTCATATGGATATCGACAGTTTTCGGTTTGATGATGAGGACTTTAGTTTCAAAGGCAGGGCTAACCGCATAGCCGCCAGGGAGCTTAGCGGTTTTGTACTGGAAAAACTGGCCGCTTCAGAAGTAGAAGTGGGCCCTGAGGAGGTTGTTTTGAACGGGCTGGAAATCATCACGCCCAATAGTGAGATAGGAGATACCCTTGTTTTCAGATACGACGAATACCTCGACTTTGAAAATTTTGAGAATGCAGTCCGAATGGACGCCAAACTCAACGGGGCTGATGTTGCGATCAAGGATATTCTCGTATTTGTTCCGAAGTTGGAGGAAAACACTTTTTTTTCCAATAATAAAGAAGAAACCATCACCATTGACGGTCACATTCTGGGCACCGTCAATGATCTGAGAGGAAGACGGTTGAACATGCAACTGGCGGACGACACCCGGGTCGTAGGCCGTTTTAGTTTTAACAACCTTACGATTCCTAATGAAGAGGTATTAAGTTTGCGATTGAATAATCTGGAAACCAGCGTAAATACCCTACGGCAGCTCATACCACGCTTTAACCCGCCCGTAAATTTTAGAAAGCTCGGCACCTTGCGCTTTAACGGTTCTTTTGATGGGCTGTTACAGGACTTTGTAGCAGATGGTAACCTTTCCACCGAGCTGGGCAACGCCAGTGTAGAAGAAATGCGGATGAACATCAAAAACGGGAAGGATAATGCGGAATATTCCGGAAAGCTGGTGCTTCGCGATTTTGACCTTGGCCGCTGGACCGACAATCCTGATTTCGGCATCGTTAACCTGACTACCAATATCGAAAACGGAAAGGGACTGACCAGCAAGAACATTGACGCCCAACTGATCGCGAATGTGGAAACCTTTGGCTACCGGGGTTACGCCTATGAAAATGCCGTGATCGAAGGGAAAATCAGTTACAACCTTTTCGACGGCTCGCTCGTCATAATGGACAATAATGTAGACCTGGAATTTATAGGTGAAATTAACCTCACGGAGGGCATCCCTTTCTACAACTTTGACGCCTTCGTCAGAAAGCTGGACCTAAAGGACCTGAACCTGAGCAAGCAAGATCTCGTGCTGAGTGGCGACTTGCGGCTGGAACTGCAAAACAAGGAAGTTTCAGACCTCGAAGGAGAGATCAATCTGGAAAACTTTCGCATCATCAAAAACCAGGAAGAGGAATACCGGCTTAACTCGGTAGTAGTAACTTCAAAGCTGGATTTTTTCGGGAACAAAACCTTTAAGGTAGATTCAGAACTGCTGGAGTGTTATTTCTACGGCATATTCGATCTCGATAAGATTCCCGGCACCTTGTCCTATTTTTTCAACAAACACTATCCTGGCTTTTTCCGGAAATTCGGCCTGAAGCCTCCGAAAAAAGAAGTGGCCCCCAGTACTTTTGATTACAAGATCCGCATCATAGACACCAAGGGCTTCGAGACTTTATTGACGGATAAGCTCGGAGCCATAACCGATGCTGATATTGAAGGCTATTATGATGGGTTTAAAGATTCCATGCTTGTCGATCTTTCGGTCCCTTATCTTCAATACGATCAAATCGAACTGGAGGATCTGGTCTTATTATTTGAAGCTGAGGGAAGGGAAGCCAACCTTGACCTGGGTATCGACTCCACCATTATTGCGAAAAAATATGGGCTGACTTTACTGACCTACATCAGCCTCATCGAAGGCGATTCGCTCATTTTCGGCGTCAATTATTCGCCCCTGTCTCCCTTGAATCAACAACCTTATCTTCCTAATTCGAAGGTCATCGACAAACTGAATCTCAACGGAGAGCTTTCTATAGTGGACAGCTTCGCCCTGAAGCTGGAGTTTTATCCCTCCGATCTGGTTATTTTAGAAGAAAAGTGGAACATACTTCCTCAAAATTACCTGCTTTTTGACAGCAGCCGGATCGAAGTGGAAAATTTCCGCCTGAACCGGGGAAAAAAGACCATTCAGCTGGAGGAGGTCAGAGGCAAAGGCGCCCGGCTGAATCTGGAAAATTTCTCTTTCACTTACCTCGATGAGCTATGGGAATATGAAAAACTCGATTTTGGCGGAGAATACAGTATTTCGGTTGAAGTAGGCGACCTTTTTGACATGAAAAACCTCTCCGTCAGTATGATGTCGGACACCCTCTGGATCAACGAGGATGACTGGGGACAGTTCCGGTTAAACGCTACAGCATCTGACCTCAAGAGCAGGATGACTTCCGATCTGACCATTACTAAAGACACCAGGCAACTCATTGCTGAAGGCTATCTGCAGTTGGGACCACTCAAAGAAAACCCCTCCCGACCCGAAGAAGAGCGTATGTATTTTGACTACGACCTCCGGCTGATCAATTTTCCGCTAAACATTTCCGAATACTTCATCGCTCCTGAAGTGCGCGATGTGGAGGGCAGCCTGGAAGCCAATCTGCGCTTCTTTGGTCTGCCCAGGCAACCCAATGTAGACGGAACCATCGGTATGCACGACGGCCGGCTGACGATCGATTATCTGAAAACCCGCTATTCCTTTGACGATGCGATCGTTAATGTGGACAATAAAATGTTCAGCGCCACCGGAACCATATTAAAAGATAAATTCGGACATACCGCCACCCTGTATGGAGGCATCTCCCACGACCACCTCAAAAAATTCGGCATCAACGCCCGTTTGCGTACAGAACGCTTCCTGGCGCTGGATACCAAAAAAGGCGATAACGATATGTTCTACGGCCAGGCCCTGGGCAAAGGCGATATCCGTTTTTCCGGCTCTTTCGAACAGACCGACATTTACGTCAATGCCAGTGTGGGCGACAGTACTACTTTAACTATCCCCGTCAATTCCGAACGTGATGCTTCTAATTTGAATTACCTGCGTTTTGTCAACAAACAGGAAGAAAAGAAAGAAAAGCTAGCCGCAGAAGCCCGGCTGAAAGATCCTGACGGGCTGAGCTTTGAAATGGACCTGGTAGTCACCGAAGAGTCACAGGTACGCATTGTTTTTGATGAACAAGCCGGCGACATCATTGAAGGCTCAGGCCGCGGCAACCTGAGAATACTGCTCCCTCGGGGACAAACCTTCCAGATGTACGGCAACTACATCATTGAAGAAGGCGATTATTTGTTTACCCTCTACAGCATCGTTAATAAAGACTTCCGCATCCGGCGAGGTGGCACTGTTAACTGGAACGGCGATCCCTTCGGCGCAGAGATCAATATACAGGCCGAATATAAAGACCTCAATACCTCCGTGGCCAATTTCATCCAGGAATATCTGTTGAATGCCGATAGCGACCTGAAAAATGAAGCTACCAACACCACAGATGTCAACCTGATATTAAATCTGCGGGGAGAGCTGCTGCAGCCTATCGTCTCTTTTGACATCGCCTTCCCTGAATTGCGTGGTCAGCTTCAGACTTACACCGAAAGTAAACTACGCGTCCTTAAACAGGACCAGAACGAGCTCAACAAACAGGTCTTCGGATTGATCATTGCCGGGCAGTTCCTGCCCACAGACTTCAACTTGCAGGGCAGTCAGATCCTGTATAATACGGTAAGTGAGTTTGTTTCCAATCAATTGTCGCTTATGCTCACGACCTTGTTCTCTGAGTTTATCGGCGACGATGAAGTACTCACCAGCATCGACTTCGACATTGCCTACAACCAATACCAGAGCGTTGATCTCGGCGAAGGGCAGGATTTTAATCGGGGTGATGAGCTTCGCGTCCGCCTGAAACAAAACTTCTTCAACGACCGGCTCTCTATTCTTGTCGGCGGGAACCTTGATATCGGGAACTCCGTCCGTGCTACTCCGGAGACCAACGGCGCCTTCATTGGCAATGATTTTGTACTAGAATACATACTCACAAAAGACCGCAGTCTTAAACTCCGTGTTTACCAGCGTCTTGAGCCTGACATCGGCTCCGGTCGCCGCTTCCAGATCGGGACGGGCCTGAGCTTTAGAAAGGAATTTGAATCGTTCAGCGATTTTCTGAAAAGTTTCCGTAAAACGGCGGATGAGACCAAATCCGGCACTTAACCATCCTCATATTCTCACCATTCGTTGCCTAAGCAAATGATCGGCCAGCACCAAAGCCGCCATTGCCTCCACGATAGGCACCGCCCTGGGCACCACACAAGGATCATGGCGGCCTTTACCGACGACTTTCACCTCTTCACCGGATTCATTAACGGAATCCTGCTCCGGAACGATGGTCGCTACCGGCTTAAAGGCCACCCGGAAGTAAATATCCATACCGTTGGAAATCCCGCCCTGTATACCCCCGGAATGGTTGGTTTTGGTTTTCACCACATCATTTTCAGCATAAAAAACATCGTTATGTGCTGATCCTTTCATTTTCACTCCTTCAAAGCCGGAACCATATTCAAAGCCCTTGCAGGCATTGATGCTCAGCATGGCCTTTGCGAGGTCTGCGTGAAGCTTATCGAAAGCCGGTTCTCCCAACCCGGCCGGGCAGCCCTGTATAACGCCATTGACCACGCCGCCGATGGTGTCGCCCTCTTTGCGCACTTCTTTGATGTACTGTTCCATTTGCGCCGCCATGTCGGGATCAGGGCAGCGCACGGGGTTTTCCTCTCTTTTGCTCATATCCAGTTCGTGGTAAGCCGTTTCCATGGCCATTTCCCCTACCTGGCTCACATAAGCTGCTATGGCTATTCCCTCTTTTTGTAGAAGCATTTTAGCGATAGCGCCGGCGGCTACTCTGGCTGCCGTTTCCCGGGCCGAAGAACGACCGCCGCCGCGATAATCCCGCAGCCCGTATTTTGCCTGATAAGTAAAATCAGCATGAGAGGGACGGAATTTATCAGCAATGTGGCTGTAATCCTTGGAACGAGCGTCCGCGTTGTAGATCACCATAGCAATAGGGGTGCCTGTGGCTTTACCCTCAAAAACACCCGACAACAGCTGCACGGTATCGCTCTCTTTTCGTTGTGTGACAATCTTTGACTGCCCCGGTCTGCGCCGGTCTAACTCCCGCTGAATGAACGCTTCATCTATCGGCAGCCCCGCTGGGCATCCATCCAGTATAACGCCTATGGCTTTCCCATGAGATTCTCCGAAAGTATGGATTTTAAAAGCTTGTCCGAATGAATTGCCGGCCATATCAGGTATGATTTTTTACTTTTTTTTTGAAAATGGAACTTCCCGCAAGGTATATTGTTGTTTATTTATCTGTAAAAAATTAGGTGAAATTATTTTATAATTTTGCATAGCAATAGCATAGTGGCCGACCGCAGGCCTACTCTTGAACAACCGTTATTATGCAGCTGGAACCGCAAGATCTATACGAAAAGCTAGAATTTGACAAAGTACTGAGATTGATTGAGGCCGAATGCCTGGGCGAGCTCGGAAGAACGGAGGTGCAGAAAATTCAGCCCCTTACCCGCAAAGCGAAGATCGACCGACTGTTAAAAGAAGTAGAGGAGTTTAAACGGTCTATCGACAATAATGATCGCTTTCCCATTACCTCCTATGCCGATATCAACCGGGACTTGGAACTGTTGAAAGTGCCGGACTTTGTGTTGCCGGAAGAAGCACTGGGCAGGGTCAACATCGTTTTGCGATTCGTGCACGATATCGTGAAGTACTTTAATGACGACCGCAGGGAGCTCTATCCTGGCTTGCACGACATCATCAGCGAACTGGTTTTCGACTCCAGTCTTATTGATGAGATCGAAAAGGTGATCGATGAAGAAGGCGAAATACGGACGGACGCCTCGCCCAAACTGCAAAAGATCCGGAAGAACATAGGCGCCAAGCAGAAAGAACTGGACAAGCAGTTCCGCCTGGTCATCAACGAATATCGAAATAAAGGCTGGTTATCCGATAATGTGGAAAGTTTCCGTAACGGCCGCAGGGTATTGAGCGTCCCTTCCGAACACAAGAGAAAGATACGAGGCATCATACACGATGAGTCGGCTACAGGGAAAACGGCCTTCATTGAGCCGGAAGCGATTATCGGCATCAACAACGACATTTTCGACCTGGAGCAGGAAGAAAAGCGAGAGATCTATCGCATCCTGAAAGAGCTGAGCGCCGTGCTGCGTCCATATGCACCGAATATGGAGGAATACCTCAGGATACTGGTGCGCTATGACGTGATCCAGGCTAAGGCTAAGATCGCGGTGCGCATGTTGGCTAATAAGCCCAGGTTACGGGAAAAACCCATCTTTAGTTTTCAGGAAGCCTACCATCCTTTATTGTTGTTGAAAAACAACGAAGTGGGTAAGGTAACGGTGCCTTTCGATATGAAGCTGTTTAAACCCAATCGTTTGTTGGTGTTGAGCGGTCCGAATGCCGGGGGCAAGTCCATCACCATGAAAGCAGTCGGTTTGTTGCAGCTGATGTTGCAGTCGGGGCTGCTCGTTCCGGTGCATGAAGAGTCGGAAATGGGAATTTTTCACAAGATCTTCTCCGATATCGGCGACCAGCAATCGCTGGAGGATGATTTGAGCACCTACAGCTCGAGGCTGCGCAATATGAAAATTTTTCTGGAACATGCCGATCGGCAGACGCTCATTCTGATCGATGAGTTTGGAGCGGGAACCGATCCCAAGATCGGAGGGGCCATAGCCGAAGCTATTTTGAAAGAGTTTAATCATCGCAAATTGTTTGGAGTGATCACCACTCACTTTTCCAACCTCAAGATCTTTGCTTACAAAACTAAAGGCATCGTCAATGGCTCTATGGCTTTCGACCGGGAGCATTTGGCGCCTACTTTCCAGCTGAGAATAGGTAAACCGGGCAGTTCCTATGCTTTTGAGATTGCAGAGAAAAGCGGCCTGACGAAAGAGATCATGGAATATGCCAAGCATCGTACCGGCGAGAACGAAAAAGCCGTGGATCAGCTCCTAGTGGATCTGCAGCAGGAAAAGCAGGAACTGGAAGAAAAAATGGCCAAGATCCTCGACAAAGAAGAGCAACTGGACAAACTGATCCGTAACTATGATCACCTGCATACCGAACTGGAGGTGCGCAGAAAACGGGTTAAGCTGGAAGCCAAAGAACAGGCGCTCCAGCAAGTCGCTCGAGAGAATAAAGAGCTGGAAAACCTCATCCGTGAGATCAAGGAAAGGCAAAAAGAAAAACAGCCTGTTGACCTGGAAGAGAATCTGGAAAAAGCGAAAGAGGTAGCGGCTAAGGTCAAAAAAGAACGCCAGAAGATCGGCCAGGAGGTGACCGTCCTTCGCGATCAAGTGTATTACACGCCCACGGCCAAGGAACGCAAAAAAGGTCCGATCAAAGTCGGCGACTATGTGAAGCTGAGAACCGGCGGCGCCACCGGTCAGGTTGAATCCATCGAAAAAGATAAAGCCGTTGTGCAAATGGGGCTGATGCGGATGACCGCCAGGATCAAAGACCTTCAGCATGCCGGCGAACCTTTGAATGTGCAGAAAACCCAAAGTGTGAACACCGACACCATTACACAGAATTCCTCCTTCCAGTCGAAGATCGATATCCGCGGGATGCGCTTTGAGGAAGCTTATAAAGTATTGGAAGACTTCTTCGATCAGGCCCTAATGGTCGGGGCTACCCAGCTTAGAGTGATCCATGGAAAGGGGAACGGAATTCTTAGAAACGCTGTACAAACCAAGCTTAAAGAGTATAATTTAAATACGACAACAACGCACCCGGAGCCGGAGTTTGGGGGGGATGGCGTGTCAATAATTGACATAGAATAAAATGCAGTTAAATGTGCGAGGCACATTTAACTGCATTCAATTAAAACATTTCCGTTGCGGCGAAATGGAAGCTCGCTTCGCGAGCGGCGTTTTCGTCAGAGTCAGCGCCGTGGACCGCATTTTCGCCTATGCTGGTGGCATAAAGCGCGCGGATGGTGCCAGGAGCGGCATCAGCAGGATTAGTGGCGCCGATGAGGGTTCTGAAATCTTCAACGGCATTTTCTTTTTCCAGAACAGCCGCTACAATAGGGCCTGAGGACATGAAGTCTACCAGTTCGCCATAAAAAGGGCGTTCTTTGTGTACTTCGTAAAATTCTCCGGCTTTTTCTTTGGATAATTTAGTGAGTTTCATTGCAACGATGCGGAATCCGGCTTCGTTGATCTTTGCCAGGATAGGGCCGATGTGCCCGTTCTTAACCGCATCCGGCTTAATCATGGTAAAAGTGATGTTTCCAGCCATGGTGTGTGTTTATTTTTTTTTAAAAATGGATCAAACAAAAAGACGGCCCGTCACCGCCTTTTTATTAAGCAGCGCAAAGCTACAGAATCACTTGTATTCAATCCAAACCTCTCAGACTATATTTTGGTTAAATTCATATTTTTTCCCATTTTCGCACTTTTGACAGGAGAATACAAATGGAAAATTTACACGAATTAAGGGAGTTGCTTTCGCGGCCGAAAGATATTGTCATCACTACTCATCGAAATCCGGATGGGGACGCCATTGGTTCTTCCCTCGGCTTGCTTCATTTTTTGAAAAAGACCGGTTTTCACGATGTCAAGATCATCACCCCTTCAGAATACCCGGAAACCTTTTCCTGGATGCCTGAAGCGGATAAGATGATCATCTATGATGATGAGCCGGAAAAAGCTCGGGAAGCGATCGAAAAAGCAGCGCTGATTTTCTGCCTGGACTTTAATTCACTGGACCGCATCGACAAGGTGGGGGAGTTGATCCAACCTTTGAATACTCCAGTAGTTATGATCGATCACCATTTGTTTCCGGAGCCTTTTGCAAAGTTTGTCCTTTCCGACACCACCGTCAGTTCTACCTGCGAACTTGTTTTTGAGTTTATCGGTTTGTTGGGGAAAAAGAACGAGTTGGATAAGACCATAGGCGAGTGCCTGTATACGGGCATAGTGACAGATACCGGCTCTTTCAAATACAGTACCTCAGCAAGGCTGTTCCGCATCGTGGCGGAATTGCTGGAGGTGGGCGTAGATGACTACCTGTTGCAGGACCTGATCTTTAATTCGCTCAGCGAGAAAAACCTGCGCTTACTGGGGCATTGCCTCAATAATCGCCTGGAAGTGCTGGATGAATTCAAAACCGGCATCATTACCCTGACGAAAGAAGATTATCAAACATTTGACATCCAGAGAGGGGATACGGAGGGTATCGTCAATTTTATTTTAAAATTAAAGAACGTCAAAATGGCGGCTTTCATCATGGAACAACCCACTATTGTTAAAATCTCGCTTCGGTCTAAGGGGGATTTTTCTGTACAGGAAGTGGCCAAAAAATATTTCCGGGGCGGAGGGCATAAGAATGCAGCAGGTGGGGCTTCCTTCCAGCCGCTGGAGGTGACGGTGAAAAAATTCAAGGACTTGCTTCCCCGGTATAAAAGTATCTTAAATGCAGAAGCTTAACTTAAAGGTAGTTTTTTCCCTCATGACCGGGCTGATGTTGCTGCTGTTGTCAGCTTGTCAAGAGGAAAAAGGGCGCATCAGCGCAAGTGGTCATCATTACATTCTCCATAAAAAAGGCCAGGGAAGAACGGCCAAACGGGGAGATTATGTGTATTATCACGTACAGATGCGTTATCAGGGTATGGTGCAGCAAAACTCCCGAACCATGGGGAATCAGCCTTATTACCAAATACCGCTGATGGACATGGGCGAGTATGAACCCGGAAGCCTGATCGCGGTACAGGAAATATTGAAAGAACTGCGCAAAGGAGATAGTGTAACCATCGATATTCCTGTAGACCAGATATCCGGAAATATTCTGGGGCTGGAATCCGGCGACACCGTTTATTATGACATGGTCGTAACAGATATCCTTACCCAGGAAGCGTTTAATGCCAACAGGCAGGAAGCCATTCGCCGGCGAAGGCTGGAAATCCAGGAGCTTAAAGCTCGCGCACCGGAAATCGCTGCAGAGCTGGCCCAAATGGCGCAAAAATACCGCGCCGGCAGCTTAAAGGATACTTTGTTGGCTACTCCTTCCGGCCTGGAATATCTGGTGCTCGACCAAGGCAGCGGGGCCAAAGCAGATACCGGCGCTTACGTATCGGTCTTTTATTGCGGCGCCCTGATGAGCAACGGCGAAGTATTCGATAATGCTTTCGAAAAACCTTCACCCTACAACTTTACAGTGGGCCAGGCTCGCGCCATCAAAGGATGGGAAATCGGCTTGCCTAATTTCAGAAAGGGCGGAAAAGGATATTTGTTTGTCCCCGCCGACCTCGGCTACGGCGCCGAAGGCAGGGGGCCCATCCCGCCCGGAGCAGACCTGATCTTTTACGTGGAATTGAAAGACGTGGTCAGCCTGAGCTCCCGACCACAAAAAGAAGTGAACTAGTTTTTAGATTATCGGGTTATTTTGTTATCGGTTAGTTACCATTATCGAATAGTGAATGACAAACCTATTTTTAAACCATATAAAGCTTACAGGAAAATGACAGCAGATCAATTGAAAGATCTCAAAGAGCGCCTGACCTTGATAAGGAGGTATCTTTGACGTCGATAAACGGCTACTGGAAATAGAAGAAAAACAACAGCTATCCCTGGATCCCAACTTCTGGAACGAACCGGATCGGGCGGAGACCATACTGAAAGAGTTGAAAAGCCACAAAAACTGGGTGGAACAATTCGATCAGGTAGCGACTGCCATAGAGGATATTGAAGTCCTGGATGAATTTCAAAAAGAAGGGGAAGCTACAGAAGAAGAAGTCGATAAAGCTTACGAAAAAGCCCTGGAAAAGATCGAAGACCTCGAGTTTCGTTCCACGCTCAATAAACCTGAAGATGAACTGGGCGCCATTCTGGAGATCAATGCTGGCGCCGGGGGTACGGAAAGTTGCGACTGGTCGGAGATGCTCATGCGGATGTATGTCATGTGGGCGGAGCGGCAAGGCTATAAACTTAGCGTGCTGAATAAACAAGATGGTGATGTGGCCGGAATCAAATCTGTCTCTTTAGAAATCAAAGGGGATTTTGCCTATGGCTTGTTAAAAGGAGAAAACGGCGTACACCGCCTGGTGCGCGTCAGCCCTTTCAATGCCCAGGGCAAGCGGATGACTTCCTTTTCTTCTGTCTTTGTGCATCCCCTGGTCGACGATCGCATCGAGGTGGAGGTCAATCCCGCCGATATCGAATGGGACACTTTCCGTTCCAGCGGCGCGGGTGGTCAGCACGTCAACAAAACGGAATCGGCCGTACGTCTGCGGCACCTGCCTTCAGGCATCGTCGTAGAATGCCAGGAAGAACGCTCCCAGCATATGAACCGCGATAAAGCTATGCAGATGCTCAAGTCTCGTTTGTACGAAAAAGAACTCGAAAGAAAACGAGCCGAGAAAGACAAAATCGAGGCCGGCAAAATGGCGAACGAGTGGGGCTCTCAGATCCGTTCCTACGTACTGGACGATCGCCGGGTCAAAGACCACCGCACAAATTACCAGACCAGCCAGACCGAGGCGGTCTTAGACGGTGATCTGGATGAATTTTTGAAGGCCTTTTTGATGCATAGTGAGAATTAATTTAACATAGAATTGATGAAAAATAGATACCATTGGGTAAATCATATGTTAAACTTCCTGTCAGTAATACTTGGAGTTTACCTGGCTTTTTACATCAATGAAAAAGCAACAATAAATAAAGAAAGAAAAGAAAGTCAGATATTAATGAATTCTTTGGTTTTGGACCTCTCCAATGACATAAAAATATATGAAGAATTTCAGATACCAGAAAATACCAGACAACAGCGTGATATTGGAAAATTTTTGGAATTACTATTACAAGACAGTGTTGATAATATAGGTAATGAACTGTCCCTGATTTTTCAAGTTGAAAATTATGCCCCGACAACATCAACTTACAACTCAATGAAGTACGCTGGTAAATTAAGATTGATTGAGGATTTGGCTCTACAGAAGGAATTAAGTGATTATTTCGAGGGATCAGTGTTTGAAAGTGAAAAAAAAGGTGAATTTCAAGTAGATTATTTCGCCAATGAATTGTTGACCTGGTTAACTAAAAATGTTGATTTAATAGAAATGAAATTGTTAACAAAAGATGATTTGGTATCACTCCGAAACAAACTAATAGTGTATGAATCACTGATAGAGCAAAAGATAAATAGTTATAAATCGGTTGTAGAGGATTCTAAGAAATTAAAACTTAGCTTGGAAACAATACTACAATCCAAATAGAAGAGGAATGCCTCAGCAAAATCCTGCGCCCACAAGGATAAAAAAGGATTTTTGTTAGAGTACTAAAACACCACCTTATGAAAAAAACGTTGTATAACCTAACAGTTCTATCCCTTTTTTTTCTCCTGATATTGAGTACTGCTTGTGTTAAAGATGCGACTGATTTTTTCAGCATTTCTTTTCCTGCTTCTCTTCACCAGGATCCTATCAACGGCCGCGTGTTGCTGCTCATTTCCAATGACGACAGCGCCGAGCCTCGCTTCCAGATCTCTAACGGACCGGAAACGCAGCTCATTTTCGGTATCGATGTGCTGGATTTTAAACCGGGCGACCAGGCCGTTTTTAACTCGGAAGTCCTGGGTTATCCGCTGGAAAGCCTGAAAGACATCCCTGCCGGATCGTACAACGTCCAGGCCGTTTTGTACAAATATGAAACCTACAATCGTTCAGACGGCGAAACCCTCCTGCTGCCCCCCATGGATAAAGGGGAGGGTATTCAGTGGAACCGCACGCCCGGCAACCTGATCAGCAAGCCGAAGAAAGTCAATTTTAACCCCAGTCAGAGCCAGATCATCAACATCGAGCTGGAAGAAGAAATCCCACCTATTCCGGAACCGGAAGACACGAAGTACATCAAGCACATCAAAATGAAGAGTGATCTGCTGTCGGAATTCTGGGGCCGCGATGTGTACCTGGGCGCGCATATCCTGCTGCCCGAAGGCTTTGACGAACATCCGGAAGCCCGCTATCCGCTCGCCATTTTCCACGGCCACTATCCGAGTGATTTCGGCGGCTTTCGCACCACACCGCCGGATACGACAGAGCCTTGTGAGTACAGCGCTCGCTTTGATGTTGACTGCTATAACAGGGTCGTACAGGAAGAAGCCTATAAGTTTTATCAAAAATGGACCAGCGACGATTTTCCCCGCATGCTGATTATCGAGATCCAACATCCGACGCCTTTTTTTGATGACTCTTATGCCGTTAACTCTGTAAATACCGGCCCGTATGGCGACGCCATTACCTACGAATTGATTCCTTATATAGAGGAGCAGTTTCGCGGAATAGGAGAGGGCTGGGCCCGGTTTTTATACGGCGGCTCCACCGGCGGCTGGATTGCACTGGCCAATCAGGTCCTTTATCCGGATGAGTACAACGGCTGTTTTGCCGCCTGCCCGGACCCCATCGATTTCAGAGCGTTTACCCTGCTAAATTTGTTTGAAGATGAAAATGCCTATTACGTCAAAAGCCAATGGAAAAAGACGGAGATACCTCGCAGCAGAACCACTACCGGCTATGTCACGGCCACGCTTAAGGATGTGCAGCAAAAAGAACGGGTTATAGGTACAAAAGGACGTTCCTGCGGGCAGCGGGATGTATGGCTGACGGTATTTGGTCCCAAAGGAGCAGACGGCTATCCCAGACATGCCTGGGACAAAGAATCCGGTGAAATCAACAGGGAAGTCGTTCAATATATGATCGAAAATTACGATTTACGTTATATCCTGCAGCGGGACTGGGCCACGCTGGGCCCTAAATTGAAAGGTAAGATCAACATATACATGGGTGATATGGACAACTCCTATCTCGACCAGGCCGCCCGACTGATGGAGGAATTTCTTGAAAATACTATGGATCCTTATTATGACGGCGAGGTGGACTTCGGCGACGGCTTCGGCCACTGCTGGAACGGCGATCATGACAATCCCAACCACCTGACTCGGTTGAGGTATAACTGGATGTACGTCCCGAAGATCATGCAGCGAATAGAGGAAAGTGCGCCTGCAGGAGCTGATTTGACGAGCTGGAGGTATTGAGTGGTTAATGATTGCCGGATAACCATTAATCAATAACCAAACACCTCAAATTCGTTTCATTAGAAGCGCACTATTACATGAAAAACAACTCAGTATCACTAACCCCTCTGCTTCAACTCTCCGCCTTTGGCGTCTTTCTCGGGCGGGGCTGGCAGTTTTTGTTATGGGATGCTCCTTATCGGACCCTTTTTTGGGATGAGTCTGTAATGGGGCCGGTGGTGCGTTTCTTTGGCGGCAGCTGGTCAGGATACCTGGAATCCGTTGGCTCGGATGCCTCGGTAGAAAGAGGGGTGATCATCAGCGGAGTGATGCTTTTGTTAGCGGCTGTGGCTGTTTGGTTGTTGCCGTTTTACCATAAATGGGCGAGGCCATTTATAGTAGCAGGGATGGTGATTTTAACATTTCTCTTCTTATTATATTGGAAAGGAAATTTTTTCATTATCGCTCAACTGATGGAGCATACCCTGCAGTGGTCGGCGCCGCTGTTTTTATTGGCAGTGTTGAAAGAAGGCAAATTGACGCCCAACGGTCTTCTTCTGCTCAAAATAGCGGTGGCCCTGACTTTTGTCGGGCACGGGTTATTTGCCTTGGGCGTTTTTCCCATCCCCGGTCATTTTACCGTGATGGTGGTGCAGACTTTGGGAGTGAGTCAGGAGCAGGCCGTCCAGTTTCTCTTTTTGGCAGGGATACTTGATATGGTCATCGGCCTGGGCATTTTTTTACCTTTCCAATTTTCCAAATGGATCATTGCCTACGCTATTTTCTGGGGGGTAGCCACGACTTCCGCCCGCATTTGGGCCCATTTTTATATTGACAATCTGGAGTTTGTCTTTTGGCGCTGGGCGCCGGAGACCCTGTTTCGTTTGCCTCACTTTTTGATGCCGCTGACGGTGTTTTTACGGCTTAATACTCCAAAATAAATTTAGACAGGTTCTGTCCTTTTCCCAGGTTCAGCTTTTTTCTTAGCCGGTAACGGGCTACTTCTACGCCACGTTGGGAGATGCCCATCAGATTGGCGATTTCCTTGGTGTTCAGATTGAGGCGAAGGAAAACGCAAAGTTTTTGTTCATTAGGAGTCAGGTCCGAGAATTCCTCTCTCAGGCGAGTTGAAAAATCTCCATGGACCTGGTCGAAGTGATGCTTGAACTGTTCCCAGTCTTCCTGAAGTTTAATAGTAATATCGATCTCTTTGACCAATTGATCCAGTGCTTTTCTGGTTTCCTTATTTTCTCCTTTGCGTTTGACTTCGCTCAGCTTTTCCTTTATCGTCTCGATAAATTCATTTTTCACCACCAGGTTCATGGTGGAGGCGGCGAGGAGGTTATTGAGATGTCGCAATTCACTTTTCATTTTTTCTTCCTCCATCAATAATAATTCCTGCTCTTTTTGCTTTTCGATTTCGATCAGTTTTTGTTGTTTTTCTTCAAGCTCTCTTTGCCGGGTGGTTTCTATTTCATCGGTTTGTTTTTTGAACCTGCGTTTTTGAATGCGGGAAAAAAGAAACAATGAGGAAATACCCAGCAGGAAGTACGTTATTCTTGCCGGCAGGCTCCTGTAAACCGGTGGTTTGATCTTTAACAAAACCGGTCGGCTGCTTACTATTTGTCCAAGGTAGTTGCGGGCGTTAACGATAAATTCATAATTTCCTTCCCTTAGGTTGGTGTATTCTTTGGTAGTGGCGTTGGTCCATTCTCCGAAATCCTTGTCAAAGCCTTTCAGAAAATATTGGTATTGCCTGTTATTCACATTTTTGAATTCAAAAGATTCGATATGAAATTGCAAGACTTTTGACTTTTGCCCGAGAACGAGTTGAACCGAATCTTCCCCTACTTTTTCAAAAGGGGGCTGGATATATAAAAAACTATCTTCCGATACGCTGAAAATCCGGTCCACAATTAAAGGCCTTTCTATAACCAGACGATCTTCTAATACAGGGTCATAATGAATAAAACCCTCATTAGCGTTGAAAAGCAACCCCCGCTCCACATTGGCCGATAAATTTAACAGGTCATTATTGAGGGAATAGCGCAGTTGAAACAGAGAGGAGGGCATGAAAATATAATTGTTGGGGCTGATCTGTTTAAAAAAGCCGAATAGGTTCTCGGCATAGACGTGGATGTTGTTTTGGCGGTCCTGAGCAAATAGATAAACCGCCTGTTCGCCAATATGCGCATTGAATTTATCGGCTCTTACGATGCAGTCAGTTTTTGGGTCGATCGTATATACCCCCGCTTTGGTGGCGAAATAAAGCTCATTGTCGATTCTGCTGAGGGTGACCTGATCGTCAAGAGGGAAATCGTATTCTTCCGGTTTTTTCTCAATAGTTACTTCCGTTAAATCATCATTCAGTTGCAGCTGATACAGGCCTTTGTAAAACTGCCCGACCCAGATCCTTCCTTTCCGGTCTTCTTCAAAGAAACGGCTGGATTCGTTAAACCCGTGGATCTTTTGAACAACTTGTAATTGCATTTGGTCATTTACTCTAAACAAATACAGTCCGGAATAGGTGCCGGCAATGGCATAGTCGGGCCTGGCCTGAACTTGTTTGATCCGCCATAGTCCATCCGTCTCGGCTATTCGTATGGCTTTCCCTTTTTCAAGTAAAAACAGTCCGGTGTGATGCCCTGCATACAGCTTTCCCATGACTTCCTGAATGGCGTATGCAGGACCCTCGGTGCCGTCTAGAAACTCACTTTGAGTGGCGCTTTTGGCCAGAAAATAAATGCCGTTAGAGGTAGTATAATAGATGCCGTCCGGGGTCTCGTAAGCCTCATAACCGCTTCCTTGCAGGTTTATCTCCTGGTTGATCAGTTGAAGGGGAGAACTGATATCGATCAGTGCGATTCCGTTTTGCATACCCACCCACAAATTGCCGGCATAGTCCTGAAAAGTGCGCAGACAGGCATTGGATTGTAGTCCGTCTGCGGCGGTGATGTTCTCTATATTTTGGGTTTGCAGGTCGAATAAAAACAAACCCGAGGTTTGCGTGGCAACGGCAATTCGGGTATCGGATAATTCAAGAACATGGTTGATGTATTTGCCGTGCAGGGTTTTCATCAGGGCATCGTATTTATTTCTTGCCCCGTGAGGGGTTGACAGCTCAATTTCTCCGGAATTGTAAAACAACAGGTAACCTTCATCTTCCGGGATCATTCCGGCAATGACCTGGTTGTCTTGATTTTGTTGATAGGTGCTGACCAGTTGGCTGCCCTGTATTTCAAGAAGGTCTCCTCCTTGCGTCTGGGTAAACAGCTTTCCGTTGGTCAAAAAAGACCGGTTGAAGCCTTTTTTCTGTGTAATAATGGAAATAGCGTCACCGTCGTACACAAATATGGCCTGGAAAGTGCAGAAATAAACATTGGAATTGAAAATAAATACGTCCCAGACCTCATCAAAGTCGGGTAAGGTAGCGCTTACTTCTTCTGAAAGAGAAATATACTGCCAGTCGGCTTCAAAATAGCCGAACTCCCCTTGTGAGCCCACATACAACCGGTTAGTGCTTTCATCGAATGCCAGCGACCTTTTTTTCTTACCTGTATCGGAGGAGTATAGGGTCCAGTCGTTGCCATTGAAAGAGAGCACTCCCAGATTGTTGGCTACAAATAACCTCATGTCCCGGTTCTGCGCAAAGTCGATATTCTGAATTCCGGCTTTGTACTCCTGTGGGGTGAATTGATGGATCATGTACTTACCCGGACCAGCTTGTAGCGGGAGTAGGGGCAAAATGTATATGGGGAGAAAAAAAATATATTTCATTTTATTGCTGATATATGTTGTGTGCAGTTTTTGAATTTACAATATTAGTTAATTATCAAAAAGTTAGGTATTTTTTGTGAATAGTTTTGTAGTAATAATTAAAAAAAATGATGAAATAATTGATGAGGTCAGATTTTTTTCATCCACATATATAAGGCTAAATTTGTTTAGGTGATCGAAATGATTTTTAGAATTAACTTAAAACGAAAATCGGATTCGCAAAATAATTAAAAAGGTTATCCCCGGAAGAAATGCGGAAAATTTTGATTCGCCGGTCTACCGGTTCAGCCTGGCTGTAGAGACATTACATTAAGCTCACAAATACCGAAAAAATGAAAAATATCGCTCTAAATCTATTCCTTTTCCTGTTGGCCATACCCACATTCGCACAGTCGGATAAGGTTTCCGTCGTTCAGGATAGAGAAGGAATGCGACTGGTCGTCAATGGAAAGGACTTTATGATCAATGGAATGAACTGGGATTATTTCCCCATTGGCACTAATTTTTCTTACAGCTTGTGGAATCAGCCGGACGACATCATCATGGCTGCGCTGGACGCCGAGATGTCCATGTTGAAAAACATGGGGGTCAATGTCATTCGCCAGTATACCGGTGTTCAACCCAGGTGGGTTAAATACATATACGAAAAATACGGCATTTATACGATGCTTAATCATTCCTTCGGCCGATACGGACTGACATTGGAAGGAACTTACGTAGCCAATACCGAATATTCCGACCCCAGAGTTCGGCAATTATTACTTGCAGAAGTGACACAGATGGTGGACGCCTACAAGGATACGCCGGGCTTGCTCATGTTCCTGCTGGGTAATGAGAACAACTACGGTCTTTTTTGGGGAGGAGCGGAGACGGAGGATATCCCTGTTGAGGACCGCAAATCGACCGTCCGTGCAAGGGCTATGTATAAGCTTTTTAATGAAGCAGTCGTGGAAATGAAAAAGGTCAGCACGGCCCGTCCTATTGCCATTTGTAATGGAGACCTGTTGTTCCTGGACATCATAGCGGAAGAATGCAAAGACATCGATATTTTCGGTACGAATATGTATCGTGGCGTTTCCTTTGGCGATGCTTTCCAACGGGTCAGAGATGAATTGAACAAGCCTATTTTGTTCACTGAATTCGGAGCAGATGCTTTCAATGCTATAGAGAACGAGGAAGATCAGCAATCCCAGGCTTATTTTATGGTAGGCAACTGGCAGGAGATTTATGAGAATGCCGCCGGACTTGATAAAGCGGGCAACTCACTCGGTGGATTTACCTTCCAGTTCAGCGACGGCTGGTGGAAATATGGCCAGACGGAAAACCTGGAGGTACACGACAATAATGCTTCCTGGGCCAACGGCGGTTATTTGAGTGATTTTGAAGAAGGGCAGAACAACATGAATGAGGAATGGTTCGGGGTTTGTGCGAAAGGTCCCACCAATACCCGTGGTTTGTATGACTTGTATCCTCGCGCCGCTTATTACGCTCTTAAAGAGGTGCACCGCTTAGACCCTTATGCTGCAGGTATGACCCTAAATGCCGTGCAGACTCACTTTTCGGGCATCATCATTATGGATGCGGTACTGCAGGCAAGAGGAGATGAAGCTGCGCTTGCCAGTGAAAATCTAAAACAAGTACGACTCAGTCAGTTGAGAGCAGATCTTTCTACTTTCAATACAGGTGGGAACCTTGTTTCCACTCCGGAGGCTCCTCAGCCCAATACAATAACTTATCCCAGTGAGCTTGGCTTTGACCATATGCAATCCTTTTTTGTAGGCTTGGAAGCCAAGCCCAGTGAAAGTTTTCGGGCTAATGTTTCCTTCAACATTTTGGGAAATGTAGCCGAAAACCCTATCAACGAGATCTTTTATGAAAACCGGGGCCGGGTAAGATCAGTGCAAACATTCAATACAGGTGTTGAAGGCAGTCAGGCCGTGCAATTGACGGGTATCGAACGGGTAAGGCTTTACCAATTTGATGTCAACTGGAACCACGAGATGTTTGATTTAAAAGCCTTCTACCGGACCGGGCACTACCATTGGGGGTATGAGGGCGATTTTTTCGGGCTTTATCCCGAGGCCAATTATGGTCCCAACATCGATATCTACAATGGTAATGCTCCCTTCGGTTTTGAAATGGAAGGGAAAAAAGAACTCAGCGGGTTTAAGGCCGCTTTCGGTCCTGAGTTATGGTGGGGCGCTAACCCCGCATTTTTGCTAAAATATTCCCGAAAAGTGGGAGCGTTTGACATTACAGGTATTTTTCATGAGGACATAGACCGGCCGGCGCAAACGGTGAGTTCTTTTGCAATACCGATGCCTCAGACCCGCAGAGCTACACTCCACGTAAAAACCGACATCGGCCCGGTCGGTGTTGAACTAGGCGGCATCTGGGGAGGGCAACCGCTGGTGGGCCGCACTTTCCAATTGGTAAGAGAGGAGGAAGGCAATACTGTTGTATACCAGGACGAGATCAAAACCAAGGATACCTGGGGAGGAAAAATGAAGTTAACCTACTCCGCAGGTCCCATCAACTGGTATGCCCAGGGCGCTGCTCAGGGGCTGGTGGCAACCGGAGGAGCAGACTATACCCAAACCTTTACCGGCTGGCGGTTGAAAGATAGCGGCAGCGGTAATCAGGTTAACTTCTTGTCGGGATTCACTTATACCGTGGGCAAATTCCAATTTGGGCCTAACTTTTTGTGGCAAAAGCCGATTATCGGACCTATTCCTGCTGATGTGCCGGCCCCTGGAAGACCGAGAAACATACTGGACGATCCTTTTTCCGTAAGATCCAACAGAGAAACCGTTGCCGGTGAGTTGTTGATCACCTTTGACCCCACGCCGGGCACCTGGATGTATGAATGGAATAACGACATGGTGGAGGACGCCCCGCTGGCCGTTAGCGCCGGCTTTGTTTATCGCCATCTGCCCACTACTATGGATGCCGGTATCGGTATTTTTGCCGACGGCCGCACCATCTTTGCTTTCCCCGGAGCACCTCCTGCTCAGGACCTTTGGGAAGTCTATGCCCGGATCGTATCAAAAGTAACCCCCGAGTTTGGCTTTATCGCTAACCTCTACGGAGGCAATGCACAAGCTAACGGTAGCGACCCCCGTTTGGTGGAGCGTTTTGGAACGGACCTCAGGGTGATCTACAAAAAGATGAAGCTGACTTCTATGGTGAAAGTGAACGACTGGGGGCCTTTCGATTACCACCGCGATTTTAACCAAACTTTTCCGCTTCAGCTGATGGCGGATGTGTCCACTTCCTTATCCATGCCCAATTGGGTAGACATGCCCGATACCAGGGCTGGGGTCCGGATGACGTGGCGTTCGCTGGATCAGTTTTCTCCGCGCTACTGCCCTACGACGACGATCGGACCTGACGGAAGCTCCGTCTGTGATCCCACCGCTCCCGGATTCGACAATGGAAATGAATGGGAATTAAGAACTTATTTACAGATCAATATCCAATAAAGTCAATAAGAGTAAAATGAAAATTAAAGTAAAATATAGCCGTTCAGGATTTTTCCTGCTTTTAACACTATTCTTCGCCCTTTTCATTCACAGCTGTTCCGAAAGGGACCTGGATGAACTGGAGCCTGCCGCTTATCCCACTATTGCGGATGTCTTCATTGACGGCTTTAGCTCAGGGTTAAATTACGTAGCTTTTGCCGGTTCTTTTACCAGATCCTTTGATGTCGATCGAGAAATTAAATATTCCGGAGAGTCGAGTATGAGGTTTGCCGTGCCCGATGCCGGAGAGCCGCTGGGACAGTACGCCGGAGGAGCTTTTGTCACTGATGTCGGACGAGATTTATCCGGCTATACCGCGCTGACTTTCTGGGCCAGGGCTTCCAAAGCCGCTTCTATCGATGTGGTGGGGTTTGGTAATGATCTGGGCGAAAACAGGTATGCGGCCTCCATTGCAGGCTTAGAGGTTAACACCAACTGGCAAAAGTACATCATTCCAATCCCGGATCCTTCCAAACTCACCAGAGAACGGGGTATGTTTTATTATTCAGAAGCCCCGGAAGACGGAAAGGGCTACACCTTCTGGATCGATGAGTTGAAATTCGAAAAGCTGGGCACTATTGCTCATCCCCAGCCTGCCATATTGGGAGCGCAGGATCAGGTCGTCAATGCGGAAACCACCGATAAATTTAATATTGATGGATTGTTCGCTACTTTTAATATGCCTACGGGAGTAGACCAAAGGATAGAAGTGGCGCCGGGCTATTATACTTTTTCTTCTTCCGATCCATCCGTAGCTGCCGTTAATGCAGCCGGAATGGTCTCTGTCATCGATTCCGGCCGGGCCGTTATTACCGCCAAAATCGGAGAACTCGATGCGGCCGGTTCGCTTACCTTGCTTTCTACCGGGGAGCCGCTGCTGCCTCCGACTCCTGCACCCACGCCAATGATTGATCCGGATAACGTGATCTCTATGTTCAGTAACGCTTATCAGGATGTTACGGTCGACACCTGGAATCCTTTCTGGGAATTCTCTACAACCGAAGTAACAGATGTGAAGATAGGAGATGATGATGTGAAGCGGTATAAAAAACTGAATTTTGTGGGTATCCTGACCGAATCTTCTCCTATTGACGCCTCAGCAATGACCCATTTCCATATCGATATCTGGACGCCTGATCCCACAGACCCTCCTAAAGCCTTTAAAGTATTGCTGGTGGATTTCGGTCCCAACGGAAGTTTTGGCGGTGGGGATGATTCCTCTCATGAATTGACCTTTACGGCGACCACCCTTTCCTCTGAATCCTGGGTGAGTCTGGATATTCCGCTGGCAAATTTCACAGGCCTGGTCAATAGAGGGCACATCGGCCAATTGGTGCTTTCCGGAGATATACCTAACGTCTTTGTGGATAACGTCTATTATTATAACAGCGGTTCCACCGGAATAGTCGAGCCCGAAGAGCCGGCTCCTGCTCCCACTGCGGATGCCGCTAATGTCGTTTCCCTGTACAGTAATGTCTACGAGGATGTACCGGTAGACACCTGGTCCGCCATCTGGGATCAGGCGGAAGTAGAAGACCTTACTATTGCCGGAGACGATGTAAAGCGTTATACAGGACTGGCCTTTGCAGGAATCGAGTTTACCTCTCAGACAGTGGATGCTTCCGGGATGAATCGCTTCCACATGGACATCTGGACGCCCGATCCCACTTCCATCCCGGCTGTCTTCAGAATCAAATTAGTGGATTTTGGCGCCGACGGCGCTTTCGGAGGAGGCGACGATGTAGAGCACGAGCTGACCCTTGATGCAAATACAACACCGGCTCTGGCCACTGAAACCTGGGTCGCCATTGACCTGGCTTTGTCTGATTTTTCCGGGCTTACTACGAGAGGACATCTGGCTCAGCTGATCATTTCCGGGGATCCCAATACCGTTTACGTGGATAACGTATATTTCTATAATGATGAAGCCGGTGGGGGCCCAACCGAGCCTGTTGCAGCGGCGCCGGCACCAACACAAAATGAAGCTGATGTGATCTCCCTGTTCAGCGACGCCTATTCGGATGTACCGGTGGATACCTGGCGAACCGACTGGTCGGCTGCTGTTTTTGAAGATGTTCAAGTGGACGGCAACCCGACGAAGAAGTATTCCAGTCTTGATTTCGTAGGGATAGAAACGGTATCCAATCCGGTGGATGCTTCTGCTATGACCCATCTTCATGTGGATGCCTGGTCAGCTGATTTCACTTTCTTCGGGATCAAGCTGGTGGATTTCGGCGCTGACGGCGCCTTTGGCGGCGGGGATGACGTGGAGCATCAGATCAATTTTGAGATGCCTGCTCAGGGCAGCTGGGTCAGCTATGATATTCCACTAAGCGATTTTACAGGCCTGGTTACCAAAGGGCATATAGCACAGTACATACTGGTCGGACAGCCGAGCGGCGCCACCACGGTTTATATAGACAATCTTTATTTCTACGATGAAGGCGGTGGGGAGCCACTGACTGAGCCTGTCCAGGCGGCGCCGACGCCGACTGAAGAGGAAGCCGATGTGATTTCCCTGTTCAGCGACGCCTATTCGGATGTATCGGTGGATACCTGGCGAACCGACTGGTCGGCTGCTGTTTTTGAAGATGTTCAAGTGGACGGCAACTCGACGAAGAAGTATTCCAGTCTTGATTTTGTAGGGATAGAAACGGTATCCACTACGGTAGACGCTTCGGAGATGACTCATTTTCGTCTTGACGTCTGGTCAGCTGATTTCACTTTCTTCGGGATCAAGCTGGTGGATTTCGGTGCTGACGGCGCCTTTGGCGGCGGGGATGACGTGGAGCATCAGATCAATTTTGAGGCGCCTGCTCAGGGCGGCTGGGTCAGCTATGATATTCCGCTAAGCGATTTTACAGGCCTGACCACACGGTCTAATATAGCCCAGTATATACTTGTTGGTCAACCGACGGGAGGGACTACCATCTATGTAGATAATGTATATTTTCATAAATAAGGAACAACAAGCGTAACGCATAAAAATAGAAGATCATGAAATTTTCCTATAAAAAAAAGGTACAGCAGCAGTCCGTCCGAGGTTTTTTTTTACTGTTGCTGGCGCTGGCGGTTTTAAGCTGTGAAGACGATGACAATTTGATTGTGCAACGCGATTGGCAGCTCGTTTGGCAGGACGAATTTGACGGCCCTGCCGGACAGGCGGTGGATCCTGCTAAATGGACCTACGACATTGGTAACGGTTGTGACAGAGCTGCGGGCTGTGGCTGGGGAAATGCCGAACTCCAGTATTACACGGACCGGCCCGAAAATGTAGCCATGGATGGTGAGGGCAATTTGGCGATCACGGCTATTGCAGAGAGTTTTGCCGGAGCGGGATTTACTTCAGCCAGGATAACCACAAAAGGCCTTTTCGACCAGGCCTACGGTCGTTTTGAGGCGCGCATCAAAATGCCTTGGGGGCCGGGAATATGGCCCGCCTTTTGGATGTTGGGGTCGGATATTGATGTGGTGGAATGGCCGCAATGCGGAGAGATCGATATAGTAGAATACAGAGGCCAGGAGCCCAATCTGATCCATGGTTCCGTACATGGACCGGGCTATTACGGCGGCAATCCGGAGACCAGTACTTTTGGTTTTGAAAATGACCGGTTTGACGTCGATTTTCACCTCTTTGCCATAGAATGGGGGGAAGATTTTATCGATTATTATGTCGATGATACGCTTTATTTTCGCATTCGGCCGGAAGACGTGCCTGGAGAGTGGGTGTACGATGATCCCTTTTTCCTGATCTTAAATGTCGCAGTAGGAGGTAATTTTGTCGGCTTTCCCACTGCCGGGACTCCTTTTCCGCAAACCATGCTGGTGGATTATGTGAGGGTATACAGGGAGGTCACTCAGTAAAATACAAAAAGAAGAAATTATTCTTTTTTCTAAAAACATATACATGCAAGTCGTCGAAACAACAAAAAACATTGCCCTGGATCTTGTTGAACTGGAGGACGAACGATACTTGAAGCTCTCTGATTACGATGCGATGCGACCTTTTTTTATGAGCATCGTCAGTGATTCCAACCACTGGATGTTCATATCAAGTAACGGCGGATTGACAGCAGGCCGGAAGAATGCGGAATATGCTTTATTTCCTTATTATACGGACGATAAGATAACGGAATCAGCCGATATCACTGGCAGCAAGTCTGTTTTTTCTGTAAAAGAAGAAGGAGGGAAGGCCCAACTTTGGGAACCCTTTTCAGAAAGATATGACGGGATGTACAAGGTTAGCAGAAACTTGTACAAGAACATTTACGGCAACAAGATCATATTTGAAGAGATCAATCATGATCTAGGTTTGACTTACCGTTATCAATGGAGTTCCAGCGATGTGTATGGGTTTGTGCGAATCTCCACCTTGATCAATCATGCCGAGCAGGATCTTCAGGTTTCCGTTTTGGACGGCATTCAGAACATTCTGCCTGCCGGCGTGGGCAGTTTTCTGCAAAACCAGTCCAGTAATCTGGTCGATGCCTACAAGAGGAGCGAACTGGACAAAGCAACGGGTTTAGGTATTTATGCGTTAAGCGCGATCATTGTGGATAAAGCCGAACCCAGCGAGGCTTTAAAAGCCAATATCGTTTGGTCGCTTGGTTTTGAACAGCCAAAATATTTACTGTCTTCTTTGCAATTAAGGGACTTCAGAAAAGGCCTTCCCATTACGGAAGAAGAGGACGTCAAAGCCGAAAAAGGCGCTTATTTCATCTGTACCGATGTTAAACTGGCTTCTGGTTCCGAAAAAGAATGGATGATCATAGCGGATGTCAACAAAAACCACGCCGCTGTCGCCAGGCTTTCACAAACCATCCAGGAGGAAGAGGGGCTGGCTCTGCTGGTAAAAGAAGACATAGCAAGAGGGGTGCAGAACCTGGTCGCCTTAAATGCGGCTGCAGATGGGCTTCAACGAACGGCGGATCCGTTAAGAGACGCCCGGCATTTTTCGAATGTGCTGTTCAACATCATGCGCGGGGGGATCTTCGATCATCACTACAAGATTGAGAAACGGGATTTTGAGGACTACCTTTCAAAAGCCAATAAAGAGGTTTTTAAAAATTTCCTTTCCAATGTAGAAGCACTTCCTGATGCGTTCTCCTTAGCTCAGCTGAAAGAGATCGCCGGGCAGAGCAACGATAAGGACTTCAAAAGGCTTTGTCTAGAATACCTGCCCCTCAAGTTCAGTAGAAGGCATGGCGATCCCAGCAGGCCCTGGAACCGTTTTTCCATTAACACCCGCAGTGAAGTAGACGGATCAAAGATCCTGGATTATGAGGGCAACTGGCGGGATATTTTTCAGAATTGGGAAGCGCTGGTGTTTTCTTACCCTGAATTTGTAGAAAGCACGATCCATAAGTTTTTAAACGCCACTACTTTCGACGGTTATAATCCCTACCGGGTGACCAAGGGGGGATTTGACTGGGAGACCATAGAACCAGACGACCCCTGGTCTTACATCGGTTACTGGGGAGATCATCAGATCATCTATCTGTTGAAGCTGCTGGAGCTTTTGGAAAAATTCCATCCCGGGCAATTAGAACGGTTTTTTGACGAAGCCATTTTTGTACATGCCAATGTGCCCTACAAGATAAAAAGCTATACGGACATCCTGAAAAACCCTAAAGATACGATCGAGTTCGATCGCGAATCAGATGAACGGATCCGCAAGAAAAGGGAAAAGATCGGTGCAGACGGGGCGCTGCTGCAAGATGGAGAGGGCCACATTCACCGGGTAAATTTTACCGAAAAAATATTGACCCTGGTGCTCGCCAAGCTGTCCAATTTCATTCCACAGGGCGGTATCTGGATGAATACCCAGCGGCCGGAATGGAACGACGCCAATAATGCTTTGGTGGGGAACGGGGTGTCTATGGTGACCTTGTACTACCTGAGGCGATTTTTGAATTTTTTCAAAGCGGTTTTAGAAACAGCAGAGAAAAAAGAAATACAGGTCTCTTCAGAACTGACGCCTTTTTATGAACAGGTTCTGAAAACCCTGGAGGCCTATCGGCATCTGTTGTCCGGCCCGATCGAAGGAAAAAAGGCCAGGGCTATCCTGGATAGTCTGGGAAAGGCCGGCAGCGATTACAGATCGCAGATCTATAACCGTGCCTTTTCTGGGAAAAAACAGCCCCTTTCTTTGGATAGCTTAAAGGATTTTACTGCGCTATGCTTAAAATACCTGGAACATTCGATAGCAGCCAATCAAAGACCGGATCATTTATATCATGCCTACAATTTAATGACGCTTACTGGCGAGGACGAAATTTCCCTCTCTCATTTGAGTGAGATGCTGGAAGGACAGGTAGCTGTGTTGAGTTCGGGCTATTTGTCGTCCCGGGAAGCCCTGCAGGTTTTAGACGCTTTGAAACAAAGCGCGTTATTCAGACCGGATCAATACAGTTATTTGCTCTATCCCAATAAGGAATTGCCCGGCTTTAGGGAAAAAAACAACATCCCGGAATCATCAGTCAGGAAATCAGCTTTGCTAAGCCGGTTACTGGAAGCGGGAAATAAGGCAATCATTGAAAAAGATGTGGAAGGCCGTTACCATTTTAACGGTAGTTTTAAAAATGCCAATGATCTCAGGCAAGCGCTGGAGGATCTTTCCCTAGCCGGCTATGCACCTCTGGTGGAAAAAGATGCCGATCTGGTATTGGAGATCTTTGAAGAAGTCTTCAACCACAAATCCTTCACCGGCCGTTCGGGCACTTTTTACGGTTATGAAGGCCTGGGTTCCATTTACTGGCATATGGTTTCGAAGCTTCAACTGGCGGTTCAGGAGTGTTGCTTAAAAGCCATTGAAGAGCAGGAAAGCGAGGAAGTGATCGGTCGATTGCTGGAGCATTATTACGAGATCAATGCCGGCATCGGGGTACACAAGCCGCCCTCACTTTATGGTGCCTTTCCTACCGATCCATATTCGCATACGCCGGCGGGCAAGGGGGCGCAGCAGCCCGGGATGACCGGACAGGTGAAAGAAGATATTTTAAGCAGGTTTGGAGAATTGGGGGTAGTGATCCGAAACGGTCAGCTAAGTTTCCAACCGCACTTGTTGAGAAAAGAAGAGTTTCTTACAGAATCAGCCGTTTTTAAATATGTGGATATTCACGGTCAGGAGCGATCGCTTTCTCTGGAACCAGGTTCGCTGGGATTTACCTATGGTCAGGTTCCTGTGGTATACCAGCTTGCTGCAGAAGACAGCATAGAGGTGAGGAAAAAAGATCAAACGGTTTCGATCTCCGATTCCTGGACGCTGGATCCGGCATCCAGCCGCGCTATTTTCGAAAGAAGCGGAGATGTCACCCAGGTGAAGGTTCGACTTAAAGAGAACATCTTAAAATAAACAAACCGGAAGTGATGCGATCCAGACGCCTTTTTTAACCAAAACCACCACGCAATGAAAGCAACGATGAAAACAGTGCTTATTCTAATGGTGCTCCTAGCCGGCTTTTCATGTAATCCCATTACAACTAATCAAGAGGAAAAAACTGTGAAAGAACAGAATGCCATGACAGCTGAAGATATTTTAGGTAATCCGGATTACCTGGCTATTTCATACGGAGGATATCGCGAAAAATCCCGCGACATTCAACCCACAGTAGAGCAGTTAAAAGAGGATATGAAAATACTGTCCGCAATGAATGTAAAAATATTGCGGACCTACAACACCAAGCTGAAGCATGCCTCCAATGTGCTGAAGGCGATCCGGCAGTTAAAAAACGAAGACCCGGACTTTGAGATGTACGTCATGCTCGGAGCCTGGATCAACTGTGAAAACGCCTTTACGGCCCAACCCAATCATGATGGAGAAGACGAGGAAGCCAACGCCGCCGAGATCCAAAGAGCCGTCGAAATGGCCAGGCAATACCCTGATATTGTTAAGGTCATCGCCGTTGGAAATGAAGCGATGGTCAAATGGGCGGCGGCTTATTACGTTCAGCCCGGGGTTATCCTCAGATGGGTTAATCACTTACAGGAAATGAAAGCCAATGGGGAATTGCCTGAGGAGCTTTGGATTACCAGTTCCGACAATTTCGCTTCCTGGGGTGGCGGTGGCGCCGAATACCATGTCGAGGATCTGGAAGCATTGATCAAGGCCGTGGATTATATTTCCCTCCATACCTATCCCATGCACGACACCCATTACAATCCCAATTTCTGGGGCATACTCCCAGCAGAAGCAGAGCTGTCTGACCGGGAAAAGATCGATAAGGCCATGGAAAGAGCCCGAGATTACGCCATAGCGCAATATCAAAGCGTAGCCGATTACATCAATGGCTTGGGTATTGAAAAGCTCATGCACATAGGCGAAACGGGCTGGGCTTCTTCCTCCAATGAACATTACGGCCCGGAAGGCTCCAGAGCGACCGACGAATACAAGGAAGCGCTCTATTATCAGCTAATGCGCGAATGGACGGGGAAAGAAAGTGTCGCCTGCTTTTATTTCCAGGCCTTTGATGAGCCCTGGAAAGACGCACAGAACCCAGGAGGTTCAGAAAACTACTTCGGCCTCTTTACAGTCGATGGAAAGGCCAAATATGCCGTGTGGGATCTGGTGGATCAAGGAGTTTTTGAAGGGCTTGGCAGAGCAGGAAAACCCATCACCAAAACTTATAGCGGCGATCAGGAAGCCTTGCTTAAAGAAGTGTTGTTGCCTCCCGTGAAAAAAGAATTGAAAGCCTTCGAAGTAAATGAATAATCATGTTTAGAAAAACCATTCTCGCCTTAACAGTACTAGTCATGTGTAGTACCTGCACAACAGAAAAGCCTCTGGAGACAGAAGTCTACGAAACTTCCGCCGCCGGGAATCAGCTGACCAGGATCACTGAGTTTTCTCCCGGCGATCCAACGATCGCGATCAAACTATTGCCGGAGCAGCAATTCCAGACCATTACCGGATTCGGTGGCTCCTTCACGGAAGCCTCCGCTTATTTGCTGAATCAATTAAGTCAGGACAACCGGGATAAGATCCTCTCGGCTTATTTTGGAGAAGAAGGCGCCCGCTATTCCCTCACCCGCACGCATATGAATTCCTGCGATTTTTCCCTAAGCAATTATTCCTACGCTCCGGTGGAAGGGGATAAGGAATTGACGAGTTTTTCCATAGAAGAGGACCGGGACGATATCATCCCCATGATCAAGGATGCCATGGCCGTTTCCAAAGATGGCTTTAAGATCATCTCTTCCCCGTGGACGGCCCCGCCCTGGATGAAAGATAATAATGACTGGCGCGGAGGCAAACTCTTACCGGAATATTACGACACCTGGGCTTTGTTTTTCTCCAAATATTACAATGCCTACAAAGCAGAAGGTATCGACATCTGGGGGTTTACGGTTGAAAATGAACCGCTGGGGAACGATAACAACTGGGAGAGCATGCATTTCACTGCTGAGGAGATGAATGAGTTCGTGAAAAACCACCTGGGACCTCGCCTGGAATCCGACGGGCTTAATGTGAAATTGTTGGGATACGATCAAAATAGAGGAGAGGAGATGAAAGAATGGGTCGAAGCGATGTATGACGACAAAGAAATAGCCAAATATTACGATGGGATGGCCGTACACTGGTACGCCAGCACGGTGGAGTGGTTTCCCGAAAACCTTCAGCTGGCTCATGAAGCCGCGCCTGATAAGCACCTGATCCAATCGGAAGCTTGTGTAGACGCCGAAGTCCCCAAATGGCGGGACGATCAGTGGTACTGGTCAAAAGAAGCCACGGATTGGGGTTGGGACTGGGCGCCGGAAGAGCAGAAAAGTCTCCACCCCAAATACGTTCCGGTTTACCGCTATGCCCGGGACATCATCGGCTGTTTGAATAACTGGGTAGATGGCTGGGTTGACTGGAACATGGTGCTGGACAGGCAAGGCGGCCCAAACTGGTTTAAAAACTGGTGTGTGGCGCCGGTTATTGTGGACCCTGATGCGGACGAGGTTTATTTTACGCCTCTCTACTATACGCTTGCTCATTTCAGCAAATACATCCGGCCCGGCGCTAAGAGAATAGGTTTTGAACTAGCCGATGAAGCGCTGATGGTTACCGCTGCTCAAAACCCGGATGGTTCCATAGCCGTGGTCATCTTAAACCAGGACACAGAGCCCAGGTCTTTCATTCTTTCGTTGGGAGAAAACGCCACAGAATTGACCATTAGCAGCCAGGCTCTGCAAACGATTATGATTCCCGGCTGATAATACACAAGGAAGACGAAACATTAGCGGACTTTGAGGTGAAAATAACTAAGCATAATACATTTTGATGTGCTCACCGTTCTGAGCTCAATGTGCATTTGAAATTGGCTGGACACCTAAATATTTAAATTACACAACAAAGGCAATATTATGAATAAATACAAAACTGCTGCGAAGGACAAGATTCCGTTTATACAAAAGTTTGCCTTCGGTTCCGGACAACTTGTCAATAACTTACTGCCTGGCTCGTTAGGAGTATTTATGTTCTTTTTGCTCACTGCCTTCGGCATGGACCCTTTTCTGGCAGGCTTACTGGGCGGGCTGCCCAGGATATTTGATGCCCTTACAGACCCTATCATGGGGTTCATTTCAGACAATACGAGGTCCAGATTTGGAAGAAGAAGGCCTTATATTTTTGTCGGCGCCATATTAAGCGGAGTGTTATTTGCCGTCTTATGGCAGTTGGATGAAGAGAATTCGCAGATGTATAATTTCTGGTATTTCCTTATTTTCTCTATGGTTTATTTGGTCGGCAACACCATTTTCTCCACGCCCCTGATCGGTTTGGGCTATGAAATGACGCCGGACTATAATGAGCGGACACGATTAATGGCCTTCTCACAGACTATGGGGCAAATTGCCTGGATGATCGTTCCATGGTTTTGGGTATTGATCGCCAATCCAAAGCTTTTCGAAAACCAGGCCATTGGCGTCAGGCAGCTGTCTATCGTTGTCGGCAGCATCTGTATCGTCTTAGGGATATTACCTGCTATATTCTGCAAAGGTATTGACGCTTCAAGGATGGAAAACAGGAAAGAGATCAACTTTTCCACTTTGTTCTCCAATCTGGTGGATCTTTTCAAAGGCATTGTCCAGGTATCTAAGAACATACCGTTCATGCGACTCTGCGGGGCTACCTTTCTGGTATTTAACGGATTTCAGATGGTCGCCTCCTTCAGTTATTTCATTATTCTGTTTTACATGTTCAACGGCGATTATGCTGAGACGGGGAACTGGCCTGCCTGGTTTTCTACCGTCAGTGCTTTTGCCACGGCCTTTTTAGTTATTCCGATTATTTCCTGGATGTCGGATAAAATTGGGAAACGCAAGGCATTTATTGTTTCAACGGCTCTTTCCATTGTAGGCTATCTTCTGAAATGGTGGGGGTTCAATCCGGAAAATCCCTGGTTGATGTTCGTTCCCATTCCATTGATGTCCTTCGGTATCGGAGGCTTGTTCACGCTGATGATGAGCATGACGGCTGATGTATGTGATCTGGACGAATTGAGAAACGGCATGCCGCGTAAAGAGGGAACGTTCGGGGCCATCTACTGGTGGATGGTAAAACTCGGACAGGCGCTGGCTTTGGTGTTAGGCGGCCTGGTGCTGAAATTAGTCGGCTTTGATCAAACGGCCGTGGTGCAGAGTGCTGAAACCATTATCCGCCTGCGGCTGGCGGACATCATTATTCCGGCACTGACCGCCGGCCTGGCTATTCTGGTCATGTGGAATTACGACCTGACAGAGGAGCGGGCGCGTGAAATCCAGGCGGAATTGGTCAGACGAAGAGGAGAATTGTAATTAAAAATAAAGTGCCGAGGCGCCGGTAGGCAAAAAAAACAAAATATCAAATTGCCCAATAAAAGAAAAACGCGACATGTCTTACAGAAAAAATAAAATCATGTCTTTGGCTGGAGTCGACTATTCCAACCAGCATCTGGATGAATTAAAAGAATTGTTTCGGGAGGTGCTCGATCAAGGCATGCACGGCCTCTGTTTTAGCCTGTATGAAGAAGGCCAAAAGCCTGGAGACATCATATCAAGAGAGCAGGTAGAGAGAAGAATGGGGATCATCAAGCCTTATATCAGGTGGGTTCGCTCCTTCTCCTGCACGGATGGCAATGAACTGATCCCATTGGTCGCCAAAGAGCAGGGGATTAAAACCCTGGTGGGCGCCTGGTTGGGGGAAGATGATGAAGTAAACGAGCGGGAAGTAGCCGGTCTGATCGAGCTGGCTCAAAAAGGCTATGTCGACATCGCGGCCGTAGGTAATGAAGTTTTGTATCGAAATGACCTGAGCCTGGATACGCTTTTATCTTTTATTCATCGGGTGCAGGAAGCCCTTCCGGACACGCCTGTAGGTTATGTTGACGCTTACTACGAATTTGTCAACCACCCTGAGATCGTAGACGCCTGCGATGTCATTCTGGCCAATTGTTATCCTTACTGGGAAGGTTGTCATATCGACTATTCCCTGGTGTACATGAAGCAGATGTACCAGCAGGCCCTTCAGGCCGGCAGGGGCAAACCAGTGATCATCACCGAGACGGGCTGGCCCAGTCAGGGCGGCGCCTTGAAAGACGCTCACGCTTCAAAAGAGAACGCCCTAAAATATTTCATCAATGCACAACTCTGGTCCAAAGCCGATGACATCGACATGTTCTACTTTTCTTCCTTCGACGAATCCTGGAAGGTTGGCGCTGAAGGAGACGTAGGCGCCTATTGGGGGCTTTGGGATTTTGAGGAGCGGTTAAAATATTAGGGGTAAAGCGGCAAACCATGAAAGCATAAATCGAGCACTTCTCTTTGCTGAAGCAGATTGGGCATCTTAGTTAGTCATAACTGCGGTTGTTTGTAAGAATGACCGTGGTTACTTCGTTAATCTAACGAAGTACATTTCAATTTTTCCTTTTCCTTTTGCCTCAATCTTCCCCCGGTTTTGAAAAACAAATTGCGGGTCGTCTTTCAACAACTCATAGGTAGGTTGGCTAATGTTCACTTGTCCTACTTCGCTGTTGCTTTCCATGCGGCTGGCCATATTTACCGTATCGCCCCAAATGTCGTACTGGAATTTTTTAACGCCTACAATGCCCGCGACTACCGGACCGGTGTGGATGCCTACGCGCATTTCGAAGGCGAGGCGTCCGGCAGCTTCATTTTCGGCTTTGCGGGAGGCAATGAAATGTTGCATCTCCAACGCGGCCAAAACCGTATTTTTCACCGAGTCATCCGTGGGCATGGGCAAACCGCCTGCGGCCATATAGGCATCGCCTATGGTTTTTATCTTCTCAATTCCATACTTTTCCATGATGCCGTCAAAAGCCTCAAAGCAATGATTTATTTCGTTTACCAGCTCTGTTGGGCTCAGTTTGGCGCTTTGCTCGGTAAATCCTTTGAAATCGGTGAAAAGGATGCTCACCATATCAAAATTGCGTGCTTCGGCCCGGCCTTTTGCTTTGAGTTCTTCGGCGATTTCCGCAGGCAGGATGTTGAGCAGAAGGTCTTCGGAACGGTTCCGTTCCCTGGAAATGATATCGCGCGACTTGCGCACAAAACGCCAGCGGTTGTATAACCCACCTGTCAATACTAGAAAAAGCAGGGTAGCCCCAATAAGCACATTGCGGGTTTGGTTTTTCTTTCGCACTTCCGCCTGATGGGCTTCTTGCATCAGTCGGGCTTCTTCGGCTTTGGTAATGCTGTCCTGATACAATACCTTGGCAAACTCCATTTGCTCCAGCTTTTTAGCGGTTTCCTTGCTATACAGGCTGTCTTCCACTATGCGCATTTTCTCCAAATACACCAAAGCTTCGTTGCCTTTACCCAAATCTTTATAGGCGTCATACAGGCATTGGCAGGAGGATTTTTGCTCTTCTAAATAGCCGATTTCTTCGGCCAATGCCAGTCCTTTCCGGCAACGGTCCAGAGCTCGCGAGTAGTTGCCTTGTTCCCGGTAAAGGCTGCCGATATTGCTAAGGCTAGAGGCGATGCCCTGTTTATTGCCGATCGCTTCCTGAATCGCGAGCGACTTTTGGTAGTATTCCAGGGCGCGGGAGTAATTGCCCTGGCTTTGGTAGATGACACCGATGTTACCCAAGGAATAGGCGAGGCCTTGATTGTTCCCGGTTTCTTCTTCAATGGCGAGCGACCTTTGGTAGTACTCCAGGGCGCGGGAGTAATTGCCCTGGCTTTGGTAGATGACACCGATGTTACCCAAGGAATAGGCGAGGCCTTGATTGTTCCCGGTTTCTTCTTCAATGGCGAGCGACCTTTGGTAGTACTCCAGGGCGCGGGAATAATTGCCCTGACTCTCGTAAATAACGCCGATATTGTTCAAGCTGGTGGAGAGGCCCTGGGTATCTCCGATTTCTTGACGAATTGCCAGCGTTTTTTGGTAGTATTCCAAGGCGCGAGGATAATTGCCCCGATTTTGGTAAAGGGCGCCAATATTGACCAGGCTGGATGCAATGCCCTTTTTATCACCGATCGCTTCCCGAATCGCGAGTGACTGTTCGTAGTACTCCAGGGCAAGAGGGTAATTGCCTTGGTAAAGGTGAATGTTGCCCATATTGTTCAGGCAATTCGCAGCACCGTTCTTATCTCCGATCGCTTCCTGAATAGTGAGCGACTTTTCATAGTATTCCAGTGCAAGAGTGTAATCGGCTGTAAGGGTATTTGCGATGCCTTGCAGATTGTAGCCCTGAGCAGCGGCTTTGGAGTAGTTTTGCTCTTTGGCATAATCAACGAGCGCTTCAGCCAAAACTGCGGCAGTGTCGGGTTTGGAAAAAAGATAACCCTGCCAGATATAGGCATTGTAGGCGTCAGCGCGGTTAGAGTCGCTTTGGGTGGGATCGAGCCAGAGCATGTAGAGAGAATCGAGATTCTTCTGGGCGTTCAAGGACCAACCCGAAATGCTGACCAGAATACTAAGGGCCAATTTTTTTGCCATGAAGAAAAGTACTTTTTGTGCCGTACGACCGTTTCGTTTAAGCTTAGTCCAGATTTCAGAGCAATTTCCTGTGGGCTCGCAGCTTGCACTAAACTTTGATAGCTGCAAAATACTCAATTTGAGCCTTTCAAGGCGCATTACGTTTTTACATTGTTGAAAGGCGGTCCTATTATTCTTTTCAACTCCCTAATTAATTCCAAATCAGTTTTGTCATTGTTAGTTATGGAAAACGCTGCAATAAACCCCTTTTCGCTGACTTGTTCATTTATTTTTTTTACCTGATTATCAGAAACATCAACATGAATAGATAGATCCCTGGTTCGCACTCTTGAAAGGCACAATTCATCGTGGGCGATTATTCTAATTGTCTTTAAATCAAAGTCTCTTTGCAGGTTTTCAAGCATTACATCAAAATATTCTGACAACCCTGTCGATTCAAAAACAATATCATCATACTTTGTCAGTTCTTTTCTGACGCCTTTTTCAATTACTTGAAAAATTTCTTCTATATATGCTTTATCATCGATTTCTCGATCCTTTTTGACTGTCTTGGCCCAATCCTCTACCCGGCGGACGAACCTTATTTGAAAGGCTTTATCCATCAAATTGCCGATATAAGATTTGCCGCTTCCTTTTGGGCCTATAAGCAGGTATATTTTCTTCTCTTTCATTAGGCGACAATGCTAAATTAAAATTTGAATTGCTGTATGTTTAAATTCATTCTGATTGATTTCCAAATTTCTCCTTTAAATTCGGTTAATTGTATTTCCTGAGTTTTCAAAAAACCTAATTTCTCATAACAGCTTATTGCAACGATGTTGAAATCATAAACGTTCAAATCAATAGACGACTCTTTTCGCTCAAAACTTGATTGTGCCACCAGTTCAACACCACAACACAAGGTTACGTATAATGATAGGATGATTATTTTCATTGCTCCCGTATTTTTTTTGCAAAATTAATCGGGAAGAAAATAATTCGACTTGACCTATGTCAAGTTTTCGTTTTTTTTCCGGATTCGGCTTAATCTTTTAGGAGTAATTCCCAGATAGGAGGCTAAATGCTTGAGAGGGATATTCGAGAGTTCTATCGGCTGCCTTTTCAGCATTTTCAAATAAATTTCCTCTGCAGTAAGTACGGTAAGCACAGCCCAGCAGTAAGGCGCCTCGGGGTTAATTCCTCAGCGATCTGGCCTTGTAAAGTGATTGCCCAGATTAAAATACCACTATTCAAGTGCCTAACGGGACCTCTACTCCCGCGGATAATAACTAATCCCCCCATCAATATCATACACCACCACGCCCTCTATTCGCTTATCTGGTGTCAACTCAAACTTGTACCGGTAAATCACCTGGTCATCGAGGTCAAAGATCTGCTCATCCAGGGGGATAAGGCGAACGGGCGCCTTACGGTCTTTAGCAGTAACATACAATTGCCCATCCTCCAAAGAAATCTTCAGCTCATGATATTGGCCAACGTAATCCTGAAGATTGGTCACCGTCTTTTTTTCTCTTACCGATTTCATCCCTTCCTCCAACCAGCGAAACTTGTTCTTGATCTCATAATAACTGTCCGGATCCGCGGCAATAACGCGCTTGTAGGCCTCCCGGGCCGCTCCATACCGGTGCAAATGGGCAAGAGCACTGGCATAGGCTTTCCACAAATTCGCGTTAGCAGGCTCTTTTTTCAGGAAAAAACGGAGCATGGGAAGCGTCGTCTCCGCCTTTTTTTCCTTCATCAGCAAGTGATAAGTGCTCATGCCTACCTCATAGAGCTGCTCAGGCTCGTATTGGCGACTGGCTTCCTCCAGGATCTGTAATGCTTGCGTGCTGTCTTTGTATAAAAAAGCCAGTTTCATTTCTTTCCGGGCTTTTTGGCCCGGACTGTCATATAGCGGGTAGTTTAGCCAATCGACCAGCGGATGCGGACCAGGGTAGCCCATTTGAAGCATGGCGCCTAAAATTGACAAGCCGTTCTCGCTATTGGTGAAGTAGACAAAACCTTCCTTCGTGTCCGGATAGGCAAACACAAAACAACGAAACAGGCGGTTGTCTCCCCAATGCCATATGGCTTTCTTGCCGTCTACCAGCTCAAGCCCGATGCCATATCCCCATTTGAGCTGGCCATCGGTGTCCTCAATATCTGCTCTTGGGTTGAACATCAAACCCATGCTGGTGTACCGCAGTATTTTCGCATTTATTAAAGCCTGCATGAATACCGCATAATCCCGGGCGGTCGTCCACAGGCTGGCCGCGGCGTTAACGCGCTCAAACCGGTCAAAAGGTTCTTCTATTTCAACATCATTGTAAGCTTTGGAAACCCGTTCCGTCAAACCATCATCCCAAACCAGCCGGCTTCCGGTCATCTCCAGCGGCCCGAAAATGCGTTCCTGAGCCAGTTCTTCCAATGATCGTTGGCTGATTTTTTCCAGGACCAATCCCAACCAGACGAAAGCTTCGCCGGAATAGCCCCATCGGGTTCCCGGCTTGTTCCTGAACGTTAGTTTATTGCCGCCCCAGTTAGGTAAGCCGGTGGTATGACTGAGCACCATCCGGGCCGTGATCTTCCGGGCGTCTCTTTGGTCCTCCAACTTGGGGTAGGGGACTGTCCTCCACAGAGGTTCGCTGAGGTTGATCTTTTGTTCTTCGTACAATTGCAGACACAAGGTGGCTATAATAACCTTGGTCAGGGAAGCAGCCTGGAAAACGGTATTACTTTCGACTTCTTCCAGGGTTTTAATGTTTTTATAGCCTAATTCGAAAAAAGAGAGCTTGTCTCCCTTAAAGGTGGCTACGCTCATGCCGGGGATATCGGCTTCGTCCATCAGCTTTTTTAAGGCTTCCAGGTCAAATTGCTGCGCGGGTAGCGTATGGGAAAAAAGGATGATCGATAGCCAAAAAAAGAACGGTCTAATATGCATAAGAATGGTTTTATCTGCTCAATCCGCGAAATCCGCGTGCAAAACTAATCCGCGAAATCCGCTCAATAAATAGATAACGCATTCACTCAAAAATTCTTACATACGCCACACCAATTGTCAGCAATGCAGGGGACTCTCCCGGCAAAACCATCATACCCAGCTCCGGACGAAAGCTTTCCAGTTTGTTTTTCCCGAAAATATTCCATCCTACATTAAACCCCCACAATTCTTCCGGATTGCCATCGAGAAAAAAAACAAACTTGCTGCTTAAAGTCATTTCGAAAGTCTCACTCAAAGGAATAGAATACCAAAGCCTCGGACTGAAAACGAAGGTCACTTCCGAACCTCCGCTACCGCCAAAAATGTAGGCGCCTACCTCAGGCGCCACAGCCAGTCGCTCACTGATAAGCGTAGCTTTGGGGTAAAAACTCAAATGTTGTATGCTGACGTTTTCTTCATCATTCAGCTGCATCCGGTATTGCAACTTGGCATCCAGCCAGTTAGCAATGCCGTATCCTCCCCTTAAACCCAGATTCGTCGTGCCGAATCGATCCTGTACACTGACGTAGTTGCCGTCCAGACTACCACTGAATTCCACCTCTTTTTTCTTCAACGATCCCGCCCGCTCAAAGCTGCTGTTGATGGGCGTGAAACAGGAGGTAGCGGTGAATGCCAAGAGGAGAAACCCTGAAAGGAAAGTTGGGCGTTTTATCATGGAGGTTGCTTATTGGTTGATAGTTGTTTGTTGATAGTGGAACCTGTCCCTATCAACAAACAACTATCAACTAATCAAATACTTCCAGGTCCTGCCACCTCCACCCACTGGCCGGGTCTTCGCGCGTTGATGGTCTTATCATACATGGCCTCGCAAGAGACTGCCGGCAGGTAGAAGCGTCCCTGGTAAGCGGCGTTCAATTGCACCCGATAAACACGGGAGGTATTCTGACGGATATCAAAAAACGTATTCACCCGATCGTCGCGAATATCACGGTATTCCGCCCGATCACCCTGTTCGACTTCCTGGAAGTCGGTCAGCCGGGTGTTGATGATCTCCCAGCCGGAAGGGAAGATCTGGTTGACGACCATTTCTTCGAAATACATGGGGCGGGTACCGGGATGCGTCACGCGCACCTCAGCGTAGAAGTCGGTCCCTTGGGGGATATTACCGGGGTCAAGCAGGCTTCCATTGGCGTTTTTATACGTAACGGCGATCTGAAGGTCATTAGCGGCAGCTGTTTCCTGACCGGTTAGGGGTTGTCCTCTCTGGATCAGCCGGACAAACATAGGGGCGCCACCGTTGTTTTTGATCGTCACCCGATCTCCATTTCTCCGCTCTACCGGCATGTTGATCTGCATCATGGGGAAGTCGGACGAACCGGCATCTTTCATCGCTTCATTCCCGACCTGGTAGGCAAAGCGCATAGGCGCTAACGCATCTCCCTCGCCTATGAACTTACAAACCGCCAGCAAGGAATAAGCAGTGCTTTGCGTGCTATACCAGCGGTCAGTGGACATAAGATCCGAGATTGCCCGGACTACGTTGGCGGCCTGCTCGCGTTGTCCGAGCAGCAGCAAGGTTTCCAGGATCATAGCCTGATCTCGTACGTCGGATCCGTAGGTGCTTCCCAGCTCGCGATAGTCGTCCACTTGCGTAGTTAAGCCGTTGACCAGCCGTTGTGCGACTTCTGTTTTCCCCATAACGGCATAAGCTGCGGCCAGGCGCCATTTGGCTTGCAGCGACAGGTTGGCCATTTCCAGCATGCGGTTCATGGCGGATTGCTCAGGCTTGCCTGCCAGGGCAAGAGTGTATAAGCGGTAAGCCTGATTCAACTGGTTGCTTTGAAGGTTGTAAAAACCGTATTCCTCCATGTCGGCGCGCCAGAGTTTGGCGGCATTGCGCTGGAAGTCGATCCATTTGTTCAGTAGTCCCACCGGAACGGTATAACCCTGGTTTTTGGCCTCCAAAAGAAAATGACCGGCATAATTGGTGCCCCACTGGTTCGGCTGGTTGCCGCCGGGCCAGTAAGCAAAGCCCCCCTGGCTGGTCTGGAATTGTCGCATCCGGTCGATCGTGGCGATGACGTTATTTTGTTGTTTTTTCAACTGCTCGTCAGACAATTGAATGAGCCGGTTGACGTATAGTTGTGGAAAACCGGCGGAGATGGTTTGTTCGACACAGCCGTATGGATATTCCAGCAAGAAATCCAGGCGCTTGTCGAGGTTGAGCGGTGGAATGGTGGATACTTCCAGCACCCCCTCGTTGGTGCCCGGCATGCCGAGGGCCCGGATACGTCCTTCCCAGGATTGGCCGGGATCCAGCACCTTAGCCTGAAGATCGGTGACGTAAGGATTCGGATTCCGCACCTGGATCTCTATCTCCTGGCGGGCGGTTTCTCCTCCTCCTCTGGCCAGAATGGAGAATTTAGCTATTCCGATATTTTCATCTACCTGCACGTCAAAATTGATCAGCTGCTGTCCTGGCTGGTTCATCGTAACGGTCTGAGAAGATTCTCCGGTAATGGAAGCCAGACCGCTGGACTCTTCCACTTCTATGGTTACCGTTTTGACCTTGTTTCCGGTAGTAAACACATTGACCGGCAGTTTGAGGCTTTCTCCCGGGCCTAGGACGCGAGGTAATGTAGCCAAAACCATCAGCGGCTTTCTTACCGGAGTAGTTTTTTCGGCATGGCCATAAGCGCTGCCGCTGGAAGCTACAACCATAGTACGTACGGCGCCGACGTAATTCGGCATGGTGATTTCATGTTTGGCTTTTTTGCCTTTTTCCAGATAAAAAGGTCCCAGATGCATGACCACCGGCTCAAAACGATTAGCGTCGGTATCTTCCTCCGGAGGAGAGACTTCCGCATCTCCGCCTATGCTCAGAATGCGGTTCATCTGACTGCCGAAAGCGCCCAGTACATGATCGTAAACATCCCAGGTGCGCACGCCCAGGGCTTCCCGGGCGTAGAAACTGGCATGGGGGTCCGGGGTCCGGAACCTGGTCAGGCCTAACAATCCCTCATCCACCACCGCGATGGTGTACGCCATAGGCCGGCCGTCACTTTCGGAGACCTGAACGGTGAATTTTTCCTCAGGCTTTAACTCCTCCGGCATATCCAGAACAGGCTTGATGTAGGTGCCCGGATCGTCTACTTTTATCGGAATAACGCCATACATCCGGATAGGCAGGTCGTTTTCGGTCTGGGCATGTGGCTGCAATAGCGATACATGCGCATAAACGTTGGGAGACATGCGGTCATCAGCCTTGAAGGTGAATTGCGTTTCGCCCTTTTCAACTTCAAGCCAGTATTGATCGACTACAGAGGCGCCGTTTTCAAGGGTGATTAAAGCTCTTCCGGATTCTCCTGTAGGAATGCTGAGGGTCACTTCTTCGCCTACCAGGTACGCCGGTTTGTCAGAGACAAAATTCAACATGGCTGCTGCTCTTCGGCCTGCTTCATCATCCTCAAACCATGGATAGCCGGCGTAGAAAAAGTCGCCGGAGCAGTGACCGCCTTCTTCGTCGCAAACGCGGATCAGGTAGCGGCCCCAGTCGTCCACACGCACATTCCAGTTGGCTTCCCCTTGATTATTGGTGGTCAGCGTGATCGTCTCTTCGGCGTTAAAATGCGAACTGGAGTTGAAGCGCGAAATGTTGTCGTCGTCACTGTCCCACCACCAACGCCATTCTACCCGGTATAGGCCTACGGAAAGCGTACGATTAGCTACGGGGTTGCCGTTGTCGTCCACCAGGGCAAACTGGACGGACTGGTCTCGGCCCATATCGAGTCTTTTCTCGCCGTATTTGTTTTCCGGTATGGCGATGCCTGTAAATCTTTGATAGGGTAGATAAGGCATGGATTGTACATCGGTGCTGAAAGTGCCTCCTTTTTCGAATACTCTGGTGCGGAAGGTGGCCGACAGTTTACCGGGCGCCGTATTGCTGCTGTACAGGCTGTTTTGGATGCGGGCGCTTCCGCTGTTGTCTAAGGTTCCGTCAAAAATGGTTTTGGAAACGGTGTTCATTCTTCGGGCCGGATCGTCGAATTCAAAGCTGGGATATTTTTGGAACGTGGTGTTCACGGCATTCAGCTGGACGTCGACCTGGGCTTTTAACCCGCTTGCGGGTGCGCCATGGAGCCATTGGGCATTGAGGTTAAAAGCGAGGGGCTCATCCGCAGCGCTAAGTTCTTCTTTTCCGAAATCCAGTTCAACCGCAATACGGTTGGGCTGGATGGTTTCTACTTGTAACCTTTTGATAAAAGTAGCCCCGCCTGCTTTAATACGCGCCAGCCAGCTTCCTGTAGGAGCATCGGCGGCCGTTTTAAGGCGCAGCGGATATAGGGCGTTTACGTTTTGGGAAGTGGTCAGTTGCTCCTGCACCTGTCCTCTGGGATCGACCAGTTCCAATGAAATGGGGTAATTAGCGGGCAGGGCGCCGTCTGATTTTTCCAGCATAAAGTTAAGGTAAATGGAATCGCCCGGTCGCCATACGCCTCTTTCGGCATATAGAAAGCCTTTCAGCCCTTTTTGCGTAACGGCCCCGCTGATGTCGAAGCGGCTCATAGATAAAGCATCTCCATCCTGCAGACGGAGATAGCCTTTATCGGCTTCGTGATCCGCCACTACTACAAAAGGAGCGCGATCAAGTTGCACCTCGGCGATCCCCTGGCTGTTGGTCGTGGCTTCCTTCAGTAATTGTTGCTGGTAGTCGTAGAACGAGACCTTGGCGTTAGCCCTTGGAAGAGTAGTACGCAGGTCGGAAACTACTACAAAGAAATTTTTGCTGTCGCTGCCTTTGGCAATGATGCCCAGGTTGGAAGCGACTACGTTGCGGCTGACAAACTGGTCGGAATTGTAATAGGCGGTATAACAAGGATCTTCTCTTTGCGGCCAGCGATAACCTTCATAGTAACCTGCAATGCCATACCAATTGTCCATCATGCTGATCTGTTCTCCATCCTGATCCGCTTGGGGCTCTACGGGCGTCATGTATTCGGCGATATTGCCTTCGGAGCAGTTGAGGTTGGTGTATGCAGGTTGGAAGCCGATGCGCACCTGGTAGATGGCTTGCGGATCTTCTTCGATCAGTTCGCCCAGATCGAGGGCGTATCGGGTCCATTTGCCGGCCTCCCCCTGCGGATTGAGGGTGCGTAAGGGGATGCTCTTCTGCAGGATAATGCGACCTACCTGATAAAGCGAAGAGGAACCGCTCAGTTGGTTGGATTGTAAAAACTGGAGGATGTTGTTGTTGTAAATTTTAAAGATCTCAACATCTACAGCATTCAATCCGATGGCTTCAAAAGGGAAGTAGAGGCCGTCGGAATTCGGTAAGATGACTCCGCTACCAGCCAGGCGAAGCTGCGGCCTGATGGATTGGAACAGCACTTCCCAGCGGCTGTCGTTGCCCATGCGTGAGTTAAGCACATTGCGCACAGCACCGTTAATGCTTACGTTTAAGCGACCTTCCAGGCGACTGCCGGGGAAAACCCGCACTTCCTGCCCTTCGATGATATATCGCAAGTTATCGCTGTTGTTGCCGACCGAAATAAGGCCGTTCAGGTTCTGGTCTTGCTTTAACGGATCGGAAAAGCGGATGGAGATGTATTGCTCCGGGCTTTGAAAGGATTCGACATTCATCACCTTGAAGTCTCCCAGGGCAGGTACTTCAAAAGTTTCTTTTCCGGACAATTTGACGCCCATTTTTTGGCCTTCCCATTTCAGTTGTACGGCTGAAGCCTGATCTGCTCGTTTTATGTTTTTGATGGAAAACTGGTGTTCGTTTTGCTCCGGATAATGTTCCCATTCGATGGGCAGATTGTCGTTTTGTTGAGAGGCGGTCAGTACTGCCTCTACTTCTTCAGGGCTGGCCTGATCAGCTGTAACGATGCGGCCGCTGAAGACCTGGTTGCTCAATTGCTGCGGATTGGGGGTTTCCAGTCCTACTGTGACGACTTCAAAAAACTGCTCCCGGGTGCGGAAGCTGAACTCGAAAGAGCGTGCATTTTTGGGCAGGCCGGAGATGAGCTTTTGCAGATTTACTTTTGCTGTATAAGCGGTGCCGGTCTCAAAAGAAGGATCCGGGTCGAAACGCAGGGTCCGCGCATCTTCCCAACTGAGAACGCCGCTGGCTTCGGGCGTGAAAGAAAGGATAGAGGCATCAGGCGAGGATTGCAAACCGGTCTCGTCAGCTATCGCCTGAGTGAAGTTAATGACTACCGGGCTGCTTTTGGAAATGGTCCCGGAGGTGAAGCCGTAGACGTAATTATTGATCTCAGCCGGCAATTGATTCCTGCTTTGCTTTTTTTGACAGGAAAAAAGAAACAAGAGTAAGCATAGGAAAAGGCTGGTCTTTTGAAAAAGGGCAATGCGGTTAAACATGTTGGAAAGTTTTGGAGTTATCATTTCATTTAAATGGTAAATAAAAAATCTTTGGGCTTTTTGTCAACTTTTGTAGGGTACATTCCTTTTATGTAACAAAAGAGCGGACCCACTAAAATTACGAAATTCTTAGATTGAATTTTCATATTTATTGACAACCCGTTCTCAAAAAAAGAATTCATGGCGCGTTTGCTTCCTCTTTTTCCGTTGCAATTGGTTGTTTTCCCGGGCGAGGATCTCAATCTGCATATTTTTGAGCCCCGCTACAGGCAGTTGATCGGCGAATGCCGGGATAAGGGGATCCATTTTGGCATTCCAGCCTTTATCAAGCAGGAGGTTCAAAAGGTCGGCACCGAGGTCGAATTGGTGAGTATTGAAAAGGTTTATCCCTCCGGAGAGATGGACATACGGACTCGTGGCCTGAGCTTGTTCCGCATAGAAGAGTTTTATGACAAAATGCCCAAAAAACTTTATGCTGGAGCGAGGATCGAAAAGATGGACATCATAGACGACGGCGATATTTTGCAAAATGAAAAGATACTGGAACTGGTCTCGAAATTGTTCCAGCTTTTGAATATCGATAAGGAGATTCCCACCAACCTGCAGGAATTCCGCATTTACGACATTGCTCATCACGTCGGATTAAGTGTGGAACAGGAGTATCAGTTGCTTAGTATTTTAAATGAAAAAGGCCGCCAGGATTTTGTCCAGAAACACCTTGAAAAGCTTATTCCAGTTGTAGAGGAAATGGAAAAATTAAGACAGAAGATCCAGATGAACGGACATTTTAAGAATTTAATTCCTCCCAAGTTTTGAAGTTAAGACAACATTTGGTCCTGCCCGCCCGGCAGGACCAAATGTTGTCTTAAACTCTTCCAAGCACTTGCTTACCAGCTATTAATCAAAAAACCACACAAGCACCCGGGACGTTTTTGACCCTCATAAAGACATGGATAAGGCAGCCGGCGTGGTTCAGTAATCCCCTTGTCTCTAAATGAGAATCCCGGATAGCCGGGACTGAGGCCCGCCCTAGTCACACCAAGTCTGACCCTAATTTTTGTAAGTTGTAGAGTCAAAACTTTTAGATACTTGCATGGTATAGAAAAAAACAGCTCTTAAAGCCATTCGGTTTAAAAATTTAGTTAAAGATTGATTGTTTTCCGGTGGGAGGGAAGTAGTTACCTAGCCTGACAGATGTAGAGAGCGTTTTTTGATCAATATCATCTCTCCTTGGGCTTTATGGTCAGCATTGCTGAAATCACATGCGAAAACGTATTTTCCTGGCTTCCCAGATCCGTAAATGCATAATCGACCTGTAAAACGCCCAGTTTCAGGCCCAGTCCTAAACTGGGCCGAAAAGTCAGGCTCTCGGAGCCGTCGAAGTCCAACTCCCGCTGGAACTGACTTACCCCTGTTCTTAAGGCAAAGAAGCCGCGATAGTCGTATTCCAATCCGAAAGTGGGATCCAGGCTGAAAGGATCGGCAGAGAGCAAAGTATTGCGTTGCCCATCTGTGGTGATGATCCAGTTCAATTCGGGGCGAAGGCTGCTTTGGCCGAAATCGAACCGGTAGGCCAGTCCCAGCAGGACCGAGGGGTTGGTGATCTCGACGCTGTTGATGGGCACTTCATTGTTGGTTAACTCCAATATCTCTTTTTCCTGATCGGTAAAACTGAAGGACCAGGCGTTAAAAGTGGTGGTAATGTCTTTGGCGACCAGCCCAAAATACCAGCGATTGACCTGGTACTGCAAGCTGAGATCCACTCCAAAGCCCCAGGAGGTTGCAAATGGCCCGATGGAGCGATGAACGACCTTGACGTTCCCTCCCAGCGCCAGGTCACCGTTTTGGGTATTCAGCTTTTGAGCATAGCTGATCAGGAAAGCATAATCAGCCGCTGAAAATTCACGCAGGTTGTCAAAGTTGATGGTGCCGTCGCTTTCGTACAGGCTTAGTGTGTTGGGTATCTCATCGATGCCGAAGCGGATGAGAGAAAGCCCCAGTCTTCTTTTGCCCTGGGAGATGGGAAAGACGACCCCCAGATAGTCAAATTTGCCGACTCCGCCAAACCATTCGGAGTGCATGGCGCCGAATTGAAGGCCTGAGGAAAGATCCATTCGCGCCAGGCCCGCAGGGTTCCACACCCCGGCTGTCACATCATCAATTCCGGCAATGACAGAGTTGCCCATGCCTTGTGCACGGGCGCCTACGCCTATGGAAAGGAATTCGTTGCTGTATTTCTGAGCATACAGCCCGGTGAAGCTAATCAGGAAAAAAACTAAAGCAAATACGGTTCTTATAGTCATTAAAGCTGATTTTCTGTTCGGGAAAGTGGATTTATTGCTGCATTAACGCGAAATTACAAACACCCTTTATGCGGGCCAATATTAAACTCATAAATCTGTCTTCTGCCGGGCATTTTTCAGGTCCCGGTTGACGGCGATGCTGGCGTTGAGCTCAAAGCCCAGAAACAGGAACAGGCAGTTGAATTGTATCCACAGCATAATGGAAATAATGGTGCCGATGGAGCCGTACAATTCGTTGTAGGTGTTGAAATTATTTACATAAGCCGAAAAAAGCACCGAGGCCAGTACGCATAACACCGTCGCCAGGGCTGTGCCCGGCGTCCACAAGGCGAATTTGCGTTTGGTAGCCGGGCCGAACCGGTAAATAAACGAAATGGACGTATAAAAAAGCGTAAGGGTGGCAAACCAACGGAAAATTTCCAACAACGTGGCCGACATTCGGTCGATCAGCTGTATTTCAGAAGCCCAGCGGATAATACTGCTACCCAGTATGATCAGAATGACCGTCCCGATCAGCATCAGACCGATCCAAAAAGTCAGGCCTACGGCGACCAATCGCTTACGCCAGAAATTCCGGCTGATGAATGTCGTCTCATAAGATTTTTCAAATCCCCTCATCAACGCCAGCATACCATTGGAGGCAAATATGATGGCCATTAAAAAGCCGACCGATAGCAAACCCACCCGCGGATTGTTCGTGATGTCTTCAATGAAAAGGAACAAACGGTCTCCGGCCACCCCCGGCATGATCTTGTTGATCTCCGTTTGAAGGATCTGGTCAAAGTTATCCCCCTCAGGGAGGTAATTCAGAATATAATCCTTCAAATAAGGGATCAGGGTGAACAAGGCCATAATGGAAGGAAACAGCGATAAAAAAAAACTGAAGGCCGCCGAATTGGCCCGGGTAAACAAATCATATCGGTTTAATTCCTTAAAAATGAATACAAAGACGTCGTATATGGGTATGCCCTTAAATCCCGGAAGGGACTTTCTTTTGGTCCATACCCGAAATTTTCTGACCAGCCGGTGCTGTCTGAGTTTTTGTATCCGCTTATTAAAGTCTGGGAGTTTCACTATCGGTAAAATATGATTTTAATTTTTCAGTTAATAGGGTTGGAGCCGTTACAGTCTGATTAGTCTGGGTATCCACAAAACACAAACGAACGGTCCCTCCATTGACCAATTTATTTTTTTCGTTGAATATTTCTACGTGGAAAGTAATGAATTTTCCCGGCAGCTCTTTTAATGTCGTTCTAACGCGTAATAGTTCGTCGTAATAGGCTGGCCTGACAAACCGGCACTGAAGGCTGGTCACCGGCATTATGACATGAAGTTCATCCTCCATTTCGCGGTAAGTCAGCCCCAATGATCGCAGCATTTCTACCCGGCCGATCTCATAATATTTGGCATAGTGGCCATAGTAAAGATAACCCATTTTATCGGTTTCTGCATAGCGGACTCGTTTGTGGTAATCGTGTTGGTACATACAAAATTAGATTGTGGAGAGTCTGTCAAAAACGCCTCGAAGCTAGCCTGTCTTTCGACCGGCGAGTGTAGCCTGATAAATTCCTTTTTTCCTCTTTACAAATTTTCTCTTTCAATGGGGCAGGTCATACAATGCGATCCTCCTCTGGCCCTGGACAACTCATTGGACGGCAGGGTAATGATCGTATTTTCGATCTCGTTGATGTTGAGGGCGCCCAATTGTGCTTTTTCCAATAATTCTTTGGCATGCAAAATTTTGTATCCTGCCTTTGAAAAAGCCTTTTCCGTATGGGGGTTGCGGTCATAGGTGATCGCCACGCCCGGTTTGATGGCAACAAGATTGCAACCGTCGGTCCATTGTTCTCTTTCCTGGTAGGGCGTTTCCCCCCCGCCGCTCCAGATGAATTCGATCTGGCCACTGATCTCTTTGCGCAAGAAGTCGGCCAGGCTGATGTAAACAGCATTGGCTCCATTTTTGCGCATGACTTCTACATTGGACCCCAGGCCATCTTCGACGATAGGCTTAAAGCCCACGAAATGGTTGTGGTTGATCTGGGTGAAAATGGTGTCGAGGTGCATATACGAGCGGTCGGTAGGGATGTTGACTTTCACGACATTGGAAATGGCATTTTTTTCGAACAACACTTTGGCCAGCGAATAAATACCGTGGGCGGAAGTTCTTTCGCTGCAGCCGATAAGCAGATAATCTTCGTTGATGATCATGGCGTCGCCGCCTTCGAGGGAGACCATCTGCGCCTTGCGGCTGGGCGGAAAAAGGTCTACGTTATTGAGGTTGATCAGACGTCCCTGGGGGCGGAGGTCTTTAAAAAGCGGATGAGCGTGCATGATGAAGCGCGTAAGGAAGTTCTCCCGGAAGCGAGCCTCCTTCGCTGCTTTGGTGATGACCAGATGGTCGTTGATCGTTACGGCGATATCTCTGGTAAAAATGAAATTAGGGATGGGATCAAAAAGAATATAATCTTCTTCGGGATAATATCCGTTAATCAGCACGCTTGCCAGCTTTTTAGCGGGCATGTTTTTGAGCATGTTCTTGGTTGTGAAAGGCAATTCCTCATAATCGACGATCATATCGATCATCTCACTCTTGGCCTCTTCATTTTCCGAAAGCGCCTGTTGTAACAATTCTGTAGTGTCTAGAACATTATCTGCTCCGAGAAATAATTTAAGTACATTGGCAAACACATCATGCTCTTCCTGCATTAAAGGTAGATGTACAATGTCGTCAAATAACAATTCTTCAGAACGCTTAGGGGTGATCCGGGCAATACCAGTGTCGGGACGGTGAACAATGACTTTTTTTAAGCGGCCTATCTCTGAAGAAACGTTGATTATGTGATCCATATAGTTTTTAAAATTTTAGGAATTTTTCAATTTTATAAATTCTGCCCTATATTGCGAAAGTAAAGTTATTTTTTTGAAGTAGAACGAATAGCAAAAGGACAAATATAGTTTACTGTTTTTTCATTAAATTGATCTATGGACAATTCAAGTTTTGAGGTAAAAAAGAAATCTTTTTGGGAACGCCCTGAGGGAGTGACTGGAATGATCTTTCTGACGGGCCTGGCTATCGGAGGAGGATACCTGCTCTATTCCCTGTGGTCGATCTTACTGGGCGCCCTGTCAAATGTGCTATCCCTGACTGCCCTGCTTTTGGCTTTGGGGGCCATTCTTTACGTCGTGTTGGATCCTAAGGCGAGAAACCTGGTTTGGTATTTTTATAAAAGTGTCATGCGCTGGATCACCGGTATTTTTGTCAACCTGGATCCGATAGGTATTCTGAAGTCTTATGTGGAGGACCTGAAGGAGAATCTTCGCAAGATGAACCGGCAGATCAGCCAGTTGCGCGGCCAGATGCATAAGCTCAGAGAAATTATTCACAACAATAAAAAAGATATCCAAAGTAACCTGGAACTGGCCAGTAAAGCCAAGGCTTCCGATAAAAGGGCGGTAATGATACTGAAGTCCAGAAAGGCGGGCCGACTGAAAGAGTCTAACATGCGCCTGGAGGATCTGTACAAAAAAATGGAAGTTCTCTATCGCGTGCTGACCAGAATGTACGAAAATTCTCAGATCCTGATGGAGGACATCAAAGACCAGGTGGAGGTCAAAGAGCAGGAAAGGAAAGCCATTCACGCCAGCCATAACGCGATGAAATCCGCCATGAGCGTCATCTCCGGCGATCCGGATAAAAGAGCTATGTTTGACGCTGCCATGGAGGCTGTTGCCGAAGATGTCAGTAAGAAAGTAGGAGAAATGGAACGTTTCATGGAAATGTCTTCCAGTTTCATGGATTCTGTCGACCTTCAAAATGGTGTTTTCGAAGAAAGAGGGTTGAAAATGCTGGAAGAATGGGAAAAGGAAGGTACTTCCCTGATTCTCGGTGAAGAGAAAAGCTCCCTCTTGCTAAAGGCTGAAAATGACGCCGATATACTCGACCTGGACGCACCGCTCAAAGAAAAGGTCAGAGAACAAGGCCATCGTAATCAGTACGATAGTTTTTTTGAGTAAGGATCGTCAGGAATACTGTTTATTGGCGCAAGAAACGCCAATAAACAGTATTTAAATTTACCCTCCCACCTACACATATTTTTAATTAACATTTTTTTTGTAATAAGCTTTTTTATGTCATCGTTCTGAATGGCATGAAGCAGCTACTATTTGTCTTAATCCTGTTTTTCTGCAGCTGGAGCCTGGCATTTAGCCAATCTTACGATTTTACGGCCGGCATGCGCATGGGGACCGACTGGGGCCTGACCGGGCAGTTTCGCATTGCTAAGAAACTGACCATCGAAGGCATACTACAATCCAGCTTACAGCGGGAAGAGATCCTGTTTACGGCTTTACTGGAACAACACAATCCGGTCCTCACCCGAAGACTTAACTTTTACTATGGCGCCGGGTTCCACAAAGGCTGGATAAACAGCGATCCGGAGCTTGAATACACCAACCCGGCAGGCGTGACCATGATCGCCGGCCTCGAACTGACCCTGGCGAGGTTGAATATTTCCTACGACATCAAACCTGCAGTAAACATCACCGGCGGAGAACATCGCTTTTACAGCCAGTCCGGGATCAGTATGCGGTATGTCATCGCCAAAAAGAACAGCATCTTTAAGGTTGATAAGAAAAAACAAAGAGAAAAACGTAAAAGGAAAAGACAACGTCAAAGAGCCAGAAGAAATAAGAATAAATAAGCAGGAGACCTCCCGAAATCAGGGACGATTCCTGTTTATTGAAAAAACTCTTCGGCCATACTCTGCTTAAAATCTTTTTGCAATAATAACTTAATATTCGTCAGTACGATCGACCCCATATTCTCGCACTTCATAAAAATGTCGTTCTTATGGTGGTAGGCCAGCTCCTGCCTGAGGCTTTTCACTTTTTCCGGAAAAGAAATCTGGTCTTTGATCATTACTTTAAACAAAGCTTTAGTCTGATTCTGTGACGCCTTCACCCGTGCGGCGATCAAGCTGCGTTCTTCCAATTGATATTGTTTGACCGTTTGTGGAGACATATGGCCGATACCCAGAAAAATGATCGGATTGTTTTCCTTAAAATACTGTGGCAAATAAAAACTCTTCCAGCCTTCGTAAGACTGCTGGTCAAAATCGATGGGCCGCATGCGAAATTGGGAGCCTTCGATGTCGGGGGTTACCGCCACCACATAATTGTAAGCCCGCATATCGCCCAGCAGCCGCACAAAGCAGCGCTCGTTGAATTTTACAAATTCCTTGGCAATGCGGATCTGGTTAAAGGGGGTTTCGTTCAGGTTTTTTTTAATGAAATCATCACAAGGAATTCCGATCACATGCTCTTCGATCAGGGTGTCGCGATCCACCAGGTACATCATGTTATTGGGAGAAAGTAGATCCTCCAACTCAAGGCCGTATATCCTCGAAGCATCCGCTTTTTTCACATAAAAATGGTCATAGTTGTCGTTCAGCCGGTTGATGATCCTCACCCGGAAGGGGTGCGTGTTCCCGAACGTACAAAAGTCGATTCGGGCAACGGATAAATGTTCCAGCACCTCCACATCTCCATCGGTTTTCAACAGGGCGTAAATGTACGTCAGCGCCTGATGAATGTCGCGCTCATCAGAAGGGTCGTAGAAAACGGTTTCCCATAAAGTGTCGTGGTCCTCCTGGTCCAGCAGGGGCAGGGAGGAAGAATACCGCATGAGATCTTCATAATGGACCGACAGGGTAGTGACCCGGTTATATTTTTTCAAATAGGCCCGTAAAGGTTCTTTTATTGGAAAAAAAACCTTCTTTTTGGAGGGGACATTGCCTTTAATCATTTGACGTAAGTTTATTACCTGTTCAGTAAGTAAGAGATTGGACATATTTAAGTTAACATTTGATGCCGCCCGCCGGGCGGCATCAAATGTTAACTTAACCTGGGATTGTGTAAAAAGATTAAAATTCTACTCATGTTTCACTACCCGCTATTCCGATTTTTTCTTCTTGTATTAGCCGCTCCAGGTCTCCCAACACCCCAATGTCTTCAATAGTGGAAGGCGTCTGATAGGCTGCGCCGTCGGCAATTTGCCGCATGATTTTTCGGAGGATCTTTCCTGAACGCGTTTTGGGCAGTTTTTCAGCTATCACGACCCGCTTAAAGGCCGCAACCGGGCCAATGGTGTCCCTGACCATTTGGACCAGTTCACGTTGTATGGTTCCTCCGGACTGAGGATCGACGCCTGACTTGAGAACAACAAAGCCTACCGGTATTTGTCCTTTCAACTCATCTGCTATGCCGATGACCGTACATTCCGCTACTGAGGGATGACCGGAGACAACTTCCTCCATTTCCGCCGTCGACAGCCGGTGCCCCGCCACGTTAATGACGTCATCGATACGGCCGGTAATGAAGAGGTACCCTTCCTCGTCTTTATATCCACCGTCCCCGGTAAAATAAAACCCGGGGAAAGGAGAGAGGTAAGATTTGATGAATCTGGGGGTATCCTTCCAGAGGTTGGGCAAACATCCCGGGGCAAGGGGTAGTCTGACCGCCACGGCCCCTTCTTTTCCGGGGCCGAGTGGTTCTCCTCCGGGTGAAAGGATCTGCACATCAAAACCACAGACCGGTTTGGCTGCCGATCCGGGTTTGATGGGCAGGAGTTCGACTCCCACCATATTGGCCAGCATAGGCCATCCGGATTCGGTTTGCCACCAGTGATCGATCACAGGAACGTTCAACAGCCGGCCGGCCCACTCCAGGGTATTAACATCACAGCGCTCTCCGGCCAGAAAAAGAAAACGTAGTTTTCCGGTATCGTATTTTGCTTTGAGCCGACCTTCGGGATCTTCTTTTTTTATGGCCCGAAAAGCCGTTGGGGCCGTGAACATGACACTTACGCCGTATTCTTCCATTACCCTCCAGAAAACTCCGGCATCCGGAGTTTTAATGGGTTTACCTTCATAAAGAATTGTCGAACACCCGTGGATGAGTGGAGCATAAACGATATAGGAATGCCCGACGACCCAGCCGACGTCCGAAGCTGCCCAGAATACCTCGCCTGGTTTTAGCCCGTACACGTACTCCATGCTGAACTTCATGGCAACGGCATGGCCGCCATTATCGCGGACAACGCCCTTGGGCGTGCCGGTTGTGCCGGAAGTGTACAAGATGTATAAGGGATCGGTGGCGTCCACCGCGACAGGATCCGCAGGGGAGGCCTGTTGGTAGAGATCATTCCAATCGAAATCTCTTCCCGGCTTCAAAGGCGCTGAAATGAAAGCTCTTTGATGGACAATAACGGTATCGATTTGGTGGTTGGCTTCTTCCAGCGCGGCATTCACGATCTTCATGTAGTCGATTACCCGGGTGACCTCTATGCCGCCACTGGTGGTTACCAGCACTTTGGGCTGGGCATCATCAATTCGAATGGCCAGCTCATGAGGAGCAAAACCGCCGAAAACGACCGAATGAACGGCGCCCAGACGAGCGCAGGCCAGCATGGCAATGGCGGCTTCAGGGATCATGGGAAGGTAAATAACCACGGTGTCTCCTTTTTCTACTCCTTTAGCTTTAAGGACGCCGGCAAACAAACTGACGGCTTCCCGAAGTTCGTGGTAGGTATAGGATCGTTTGGTGTCGGTAACCGGACTGTCATAATACAGCGCCACCTGATCGCCTCGACCTTGTTCGATGTGGTGGTCCAGGGCAAGATAGGCGGTGTTCAGTTGCCCGCCCTTAAACCAACGGTAAAGACCGCTATCATCCCTGGAAAGGATGTGCTCCGGTTGTTTAAACCAATTGATCTTTTCTGACTGCTGCTTCCAGAATTCTTCCGGCTGCTGCAAACTTCGGCTATAAAATTCCTGATAGGTCATCACAACTTATTTTTGCATAGCGCCCGAAATGATTTCTTCCACAACTTCCGGATTCAGTAGGGTAGAGGTGTCGCCCAGGTTAGAGGTGTCGCCCGAAGCAACTTTACGCAGGATTCTGCGCATGATCTTTCCGGATCTCGTTTTGGGCAATCCGGAAACCACCTGTATGATGTCCGGCTTTGCGATAGGTCCAATTTCTCTGCGGACGACTTCAATGACCTCGGCCCTAAAGGCGTCGACATCATCCACCATTTCGCCTACGATCACGTAGGCATAGATGCCCTGTCCTTTAATGTCATGCGGATAACCGACTACGGCTGATTCGATGACTTTGGGGTGTTCATTGATGGCATTTTCCACTTCGGCCGTACCCATGCGGTGGCCGGAAACATTGATGACGTCATCGACACGGCCGATGATGCGGTACATACCGTCGGCATCTCTGCGGGCGCCGTCACCGGTAAAGTACTTATCCTGGAACATGGCGAAGTAGGTCATCCGGCAACGCTCGTGATCGCCATAGGTTGTTCTTAGTATGGAAGGCCAGGGGAATTTAATACAGAGCAATCCTTCTACCTCGTTGCCTTCGATCTCATTTCCTTCCTGATCGACCAGGCAAGGTTGAACGCCGGGTAGCGGAAGTGTGGCGTAGCATGGCTTGAGCTTGGTTACATTAGGAATGGGGGAGATCATGATGCCTCCTGTTTCGGTTTGCCACCAGGTGTCTACAATAGGCGCATTTTTCTTGCCGACTTTTTCGTTGTACCAGTGCCAGGCTTCCTCGTTGATGGGCTCGCCCACGGTGCCCAGTACCTTGATGGAGCTGAGGTCATATTTTTCCACGTGCTCGTCGCCAAGCGCCATCAGCGCCCGGATGGCTGTTGGGGCCGTATAGAATTGATTGACCTTATGTTTTTCGCAGATTTCCCAAAAACGTCCTGCGTGGGGATAGGTCGGCACCCCTTCGAACATGATCGAGGTGGCGCCTGCAGCCAGCGGGCCATAAACAATGTAAGAATGGCCGGTAATCCAGCCGATATCAGCGGTACACCAGTAGATATCTCCCTCCTGGTACTGGAATACATTGCGGAAAGAGAAAGTAGTGTAGACCATGTAGCCGCCGCAGGTATGGACAACGCCTTTGGGTTTGCCTGTTGAGCCGGAAGTATATAGGATAAAAAGAAGGTCTTCGGCATCCATTTCTTCAGCTTCGCATTGATCGCTCTGGGGATCTACCTGTTCGTGCCACCACTGGTCCCTGCCTTCCACCCATTCGATCTCATCGTCGGCATTTTTATGGACCAGGACGGTTTCCACCGAGTCACAGTCCATGGCGATGGCCTCGTCTACTACCCCTTTTACCGGAATATGTTTGGCCCCCCGATTGTTAAAATCCGAGCAGATGACCATTTTTGCTTCGGCGTCTTTGATCCGGTCAGACAGCGCCTGGGCGGAGAAGCCGGCGAAAACCACGGAGTGGACGGCGCCGATCCGGGCGCAGGCCAGTATGCCTATGGCCAGTTCAGGCACCATAGGCATGTAAAAACAGACGCGGTCGCCTTTGGCTATGCCCATAGCTTTTAAGGCATTAGCAGCCTTGCAGACGGCGGCGTGTAGCTGACGGTAGGTGTAGGTAGTCGCTGCTTTATTCGGATCGTTGTGTTCAAAAATGATGGCCGTCTGGTCGCCCTTTGTTTCCAAATGCCGGTCCAGGCAGTTTTCCGTGATGTTCAGCTTTCCTCCGATAAACCATTTGACGTCCGGCTTCCTGAAATCCCATTCCAGGACTTTGTCCCATTTCTTTTTCCAGGTAAAAGTCTCTGCTTGTTCCGCCCAGAAGCCTTCGGGGTCTTCCACGCTTCGTTGATAGGCTTGTTGGTATTCTTCGGTTGTTTTGATCTGAAGTGTCATAAGTTTCTTTTTTATTGAATACGCTGCATCACAAGTATATGAATATTTCCTCCCGCTTCGTGGGAGGAAAATAGATCTGCTTATGATGCATTAAATATGTAGATATAGATATTTAGATTTTTATATTTGATTTTTTAAAAAAATACGGTGTTAAAAGTCAAATTCGAGCACCTCATTGATGGTGGTGACGAGTTCTTCGTTGTCAAAGGGTTTAGTGAGGTAGACTTCTCCGCCGTTGGCGTAGCCTTCGAATTGATCGGCTTCGGTGCCTTTGGCGGTTAGGAAAATAATTCGGATATCATCGAAGCGTTCGTCCCTTCTGATCCTTCGAGCCAGCTCGAAGCCATCCATTTCCGGCATCATGACGTCCAGCACAATTATTGACGGTTTTTCTTTTTCGATCACTTTCAACGCTTCAGTTCCATTATTGGCTCTCAGTACCCGATAGCCTTGTTGGCGAATCAAATATTCCAGTACTACGAGGATATTTGGCTCGTCATCGACTATCAGTATTTGGTTGCTGGATCTATCTTTTGCCATCTTTGGAAAGCTCTGAATTACGGAAGTCTTTTCTTTGTCAGCCATAGCCGGATTTCCTGGACCATCCAGGGCGCTCCTCCAGCTAATGTACTTTCCCGCGCTGCGGGCCGATGGTAATCATTTGCTTCGTCGCTGCCGGAGGCAGCCGTGCCGTAATTATTTTACCTATGGTTTGCGGCCTTTAGCTGCAAATTAATGGTGAAATAGCTATGGTTACAATATATTATTGCCAAAGTACATTAAATTTTCAAAAAAAAGAATAAAATATTCAAAACTTATCTCTCTGTATTATTATTATTTCCGTTGTTTTCTTTTTCAGGATAATCTATTGTTTGGTTCGCGTAATCAAAGAGCGGCAATTCCACGCAAAATCTGGCGCCTTTTCCGGGCGGGCTCTCCACATATATTCGTCCCAGATGTTGCTCAATGATGGTTTTACAAATGAACAGTCCCAGTCCGCTTCCTTTGGGTTTGCCTCTTTCCCGGTCGTTTAGCTGAGTGAATTTTTCAAAGATCACCTCGAATTCTGAAGGGGAGATGCCTTTGCCGTTATCTTCTATTTCCAGGCGCCCTAGTGGAGGGTTTTTGATCAATCTGATCCAGATTCGGCCCTGCGTGGGATGACAGAATTTGATGGCGTTAGAGAGCAGGTTGACGGCTACCTGAGTGAGTTGGTCTCTATTGCCTTCCACGATTATGTCTTTTTGATCTGATAAAAAGAAACATTGAATGCTTTTTTCTTCCATTAAGCTGACCAAGCTTTGTTGAGCTTGTCGGACCACCTCTGTCAGAGAAAGTGTTTCCTGCTGTTCTTTTGGAGGTTGTTTCTGCACTTTTTCGAGATCCAGCACCTGATTGATCAATCTGGTGATGCGTTCACTTTCTTTTGCGATGATCCCGAGGAACTCTTCTTTTTCGGGGGCGTCCAGGTTTTGGTTGTCCATCAGTATTTTGGATAAGGCTTTGATAGAGGTAATGGGAGTTCTGAGCTCATGGGTGACCGTGGTGATGAAATCGGCTTTTAATTCGTCCAGTTCCTTAGCCGGCTGTTGGCGGAACGAAGTTCCTGTGTGGTGCGTTCGAGCTCATTGGATTTCATTTCCAGCGCCTTGCTGTATCGGATGATTTCCTGGGTTTGGTCAAGTATTTTAAACATTTCTTCCAGGCTAATGGGCTCTTCTTTGGCGATGGACTGGATGATGACCTTGGCGGAAGCTGCCCCGATCGCTCCGGTGAGGTGTTTTTCTGCAAAATTGACGAGTTCTGCATTAGCCACCATGAGGCTGTTTAAGTCAAGCTGCCGCCGGCGGGCATATTGGTCCAGTAATTCGGAGGCTCTTTTTTCTCCCAGAAAGCGGTTGAGCAGGATCTTCAAATCCTGAATTCTGGCTTTTCGTCGCCAGACTTCATAATCAGCGCCTCCTCCGGCGCTGTACTTGTAGATATCGACGAACAGATCGGCCTGAGAGATTTCCAGCGGCGAGGGTTGCGTGTTTAATGATACAATGTCATAGGCGGAAATATTGAACAGTAAGCTCCAGAAGGCAGCGTGTACGATCTCATTCCAGCCTTCCAGCCCAAACAAAGCGTAGGGGCGAAGCAGCCTATTCTGGAAAAAGCCGGATTCCAGGATTGTACTGTTGATCAAGCCGCTTTCGATCAATGTAGGGAAGGGTAGCGTAATGAGCCAGATCAGAAAACCGATTGATAATCCGCTTAACGCTCCGGCCTTGGTCGCTCGCTTCCAGTAAATCCCTCCCAGTATGGCGGGAGCAAACTGGGCTACGGCAGTGAAGGAGATCAGACCGATCAAAACCAGGGAGTAGGCGTTACCGACCATTTTATAATAGCCATAGGATAAAAGCAATACAACTACAATGGCTACTCTTCTGATGCCCAATAGATGGGCGGTAATATTTGAGGAATCTCCGGTTCGCCAGAGCCTGGGTTTAATTAAAGTAGGCAAAATGAGGTTGTTACTGATCATGATGCTCAGTGCCAGAACCGCAACGATCACCATGCTGGAAGCGGCCGAAAAACCGCCCAGCGCCGCCAGCAAAGCCAGTTTTTGTTGCCCCATCGCCAGCGGGAGGGTCAATACAAAAGTATCCGGTTCCACGGCTTGTCCCTGAAAATAATACAATCCTCCGATCGCAATGGGTAATACAAAAAGATTGATCAGCAAAAGGTAAAGAGGGAACATCCAGGAGGCCTTTTCCAGAAAATGGGGTTGGGTATTTTCCACTACCGCAAGGTGGAACTGCCGGGGGAGGAACAGTACGGCAGACATGGAGAGCAATATCAATCCCACTCATTCGACACCGTCAATCTCTACCTTTTCGAAGGAAAACAAGCGTTCGACCTGCTCCAGCGTTCGTCCTTTTTCAAAAAGATCTCCGAAGCCCTCAAAAATACCGTAGGTAACATAAAGCCCGACAGATAGAAAGGCGATCAATTTGACCAGCGATTCAAAGGCTACGGCTGTGACAAGCCCGTCATGCCTTTCATTGGGGTCCAGTTTGCGGGTGCCGAATATGATGGCGAAAAAGGTCAGGGCAATTGTAATATACAAGGCGGAATCCATGTAGAATGGAGCAAGCCCGATATTTGTCGCCACATCTGTAGATTTCAGAAGCTCAAAACTCAGGGTTATGGCTTTTAATTGAATGGAGATGTAAGGGATGATGCCCACCAGTGCGATCAGCGTGCTTACTACTCCAAGGATGGTGCTCTTGCCATACCTGGAAGAAATAAAATCAGCAATAGAAGTGATGCGCTGATTTTTGCTGATCAATATAATTTTTCTCAAAAAAATAAACAGAACAGGTGCTACAATGGCCGGCCCCAGATAGATGGGTAAAAGCCTACGCCCTGAGTAGCCGCCCTGCCTACATTGCCGTAAAAGGTCCTGGCGGTACAATAAACAGCAAGGGAAAGGGAATAGGTATAGGCATTGTTGACGATCTTTTCCTTTAACCGGCCACCCCGCTCCACCCAGAAGGCGATCAGGAATAAAAGGCCTAGATAGACTATCGAAACCCCAACAATGACTATTGGACTCATACTCCCTGATCTTTATTTTTGGGTTTGGACTTTTTGTCCTTTCTTTTCTGATTCCTGTTGATGCGAAAGGTAAGCAAAATAATCAGCAGCCATACCCCCAAAATATAAACATACAAAATGGGCAGGGAAAAGATCCACCCTTTTCCGCTGAACAAGTTAATGATCGGGAAATTGAACAAAAGGAAGGCCAGGGCAAATACTCCGGCCAACTTTTGCCATTTGTCTTTTGTCATAAAATGTGTGCTTCTGTGCATGGCAGTAGCGTTGGTGATCAGTTGAATATAGATTATCCCGAATTCTAGCCTTTTTTCAGCTAAGTGCCTTCTGACCTGCGTAGCTTCCACAATAGAAAGATCGGGCAGATTTCGCGAATTTCACAAAAATACCTCTGTATTCGGGAGGATTTAGGTTTAGCCACCAACCAACATCAATGCCCGGTCGCCTCTCCAGATCCTCTTGGTATGCGTATGTTCTCCACAATATCCTGAACACTTGCAGGAGGAGCAGGCGTTAATTGAGAGACGGTGATGGACACTACAAAGTTAATAAGCATACCTAAAGTGCCGATGCCCTCGGGAGAAATACCGAACCAGTATTGGTCCGGGGTGCCGCCGCCATATTTGAAGTAAATGATGTAAGAAGCGGTAAATATCAAGCCAATGATCATGCCTGCGACAGCCCCTTGCATATTCATTCGCTTTGAAAAAATGCCCAGCACGATGGCGGGGAAAAAGGAAGCTGCGGCCAGGCCAAAAGCGAAGGCCACGACCTGCGCCACAAAGCCCGGAGGATTAATGCCGGCATAACCTGCCACCACTACGGCTATAGCGATCGCGATACGAGCTGCTCTTAATTCGCCCTTTTCAGAGATTTGCGGCATCAGCCATTTCTTGAGGATGTCATGGGAAATGGAAGAAGAGATCACCAATAACAGGCCGGCGGCAGTGGATAGCGCTGAGGCCAGACCACCTGCCACGACCAGGGCGACAACCCACCCAGGTAAGGAGGCGATTTCCGGATTGGCAAGCACCATGATGTCCCGGTCGACCGTCAGTTCATTTCCTTCCCAGCCTTTGGGAGCGGCAATGTTATTGACAAATTCGTTGTTGGCGTCATTATAATACTGGACCTTACCGTCGTTGTTTTTGTCTTCAAAGGTCAGCAGTCCCGTTCTTTCCCAGTTGTTAAACCATGGGGGCAGCTCTGCATATTCCTTATTGTTAACGGTATTGATCAGGTTGGTTTTGGCGAAAGCGGCGATGGCTGGCGCCGTAGTATACAGCAAGGCTATAAAGATCAATGCCCATCCTGCCGAAACCCGTGCGCCGGAAACCTTAGGTACGGTGAAAAAGCGAACAATGACGTGCGGCAAGCCGGCCGTGCCCAGCATCAGCGCCGCCGTTACAAAGAACAGGTCTACGCTGGTCTTTTTCGAAGAAGTATATTCCTTGAAGCCAAGGTCTGTGGACAGTTGATCTAATTTGGCCAGCAGCGGGGTGCCGTCCGCCAGATCTCCGCCCAATCCAAGCTGAGGAATGGGTGTTCCGACCATCATGATGGAGATAAAAATAGCCGGGACCATGTAAGCGAAGATCAGCACACAATACTGTGCGACCTGGGTGTAGGTGATGCCTTTCATCCCACCCAGCACGGCATAAAAGAAAACGATGCCGACGCCAATGACCACTCCCCATTCATAATCCACTTCCAGGAACCTGGAGAAGGCAACTCCAACGCCTTTCATTTGTCCGACAACATAGGTGAATGATATGAACAAAGCACAAAGCGCCGCCACCAGACGCGCTGTTTGGGAGTAATAGCGTTCGCCTATAAAATCAGGAACGGTAAATTTTCCAAATTTGCGAAGATAAGGGGCCAGCAATAAGGCCAGCAGCACATATCCTCCCGTCCAGCCCATCAGGTACTGAGCGCCTTGATAACCCATAAAGGCAATGAGCCCGGCCATGGAAATAAAGGAAGCAGCCGACATCCAGTCAGCAGCCGTTGCCAGGCCATTAACGATAGGAGGCACTCCGCCGCCCGCTACATAAAATTCGGAAGTGGAGCCGGCTCTTGACCAAATGGCCACGCCGATGTAGAGGGCAAAGGTCAGCCCCACGATGATAAACGTCCAGGTTTGAACATCCATGATTGTATTTTTTTAACCGTTGAGAATTTTTTTAAAGCAATAGTAGGTCCGTTATTTTTCATCTACATCGTACTTCTTGTCCAGATTATTCATCAGGTATACATAAACGAAAATGAGAATGACGAAAACATAGATAGAGCCTTGCTGAGCAAACCAGAAGCCCAGCGGATAACCTCCGATTTGAAAGGCGTTCAGCTGCTCTGCGAATAAGATGCCGCAACCGTAAGACACCACGAACCAGATAGACAGCAGGATCGTAAGGTACCTGACGTTGGTCCGCCAGTATTGTTGTAAATTTTTTTCAGACATGATTGAAAGTTTTTTTTGAAAAAATTTGTCCTTAAAGGAAAATATGGGCCTGCAGGCGAAGCTGGCTGCTCTCTTCCCGGGGGTCATCAGCGATGCGATGATATTCCAGCGTTAATTTAGCATTATGATCGAGAATATGATAATTCAAACCAATGTCCAGAGCGGTAGGGCGATGATCGGGGAAGCCTTCGTAATTCGCTGACTGGAAGGCTACGTAGGGCATGATCTTGGCGCTGTTGATGTAATATCCCACATGAGCATAGACCACCGTCCCCGTGCCAGCCCAGCGGCTGACGTAGTTTTCGCCGTAATTAAAGCTGCTGAAAGAAGTGTAAGCCGTTAATCCGCCCGAGCCGGTAGGCAAGTCTAAGAAGGCATCTGCGGCAAAGTGGCCTACACTTTCGTGTTCTCCGGTATTGCTATTATACATCCCATCCGGGTGGGTGAAAAAGCCGGCGCCGATATTGAATATTTTCTTTTTCCCCAGGTAAGAGCCTACGTAATAAGGAAGTTTGGTTGATTCTTTTTCAAAAAAGCTGAAGTTGAAATATCCTTCAAGAATGCTTCCTCCGGCTGCTTCTCCCAGTTCGTTAGGTGTGGAAACGCCTGTGTAAGTAAGGTTGCTGTTGTTTAAACCGAAATCTCTGCCGTCGCTGATCGGATTGCAGGGGCATTCAGGGCAATTCGGTAATCTATTTTGCCCAATGATCCCTTGGCGTAAATGCCCAGATGACGTGCAAATTGATCCGAAATGCCCAAAGAATGCCAGTGTGTGAACGGTCTGGACTGGTCCAGCGTCATGAAATTCAAGGTGCTCTGACTGGCCAGACGCGTCAGTCCTTTCCAATAATGAAGCCCTCCTCCAATGTAATGGTTATTGCCGACTTTGAACTCCGTCCAGGCATCGTGCAAAAAAAGCTGCGGGGCATCCCCGTTGTTGCCAAGTGAGGTTAAATTCGAAGGCGTTAGTCCGTTTAAGCCAAAGTGTGTCAAAATGAGGAACTTCAGAGAAACCTGCGCATATGCCAGAAATCGGGAACGGCGAATGCTGGGAGTTATTTGCAACTCAGACTCGCTGTTCAGGTCATTGGTCGTCGCCCAGATCTGATGCCACGTGATAAAGCGGATGTATTTCTGGCCACTTTCGTCTAACTTGAGCGTCAATGGCTTATACGAATGATCCGCGTTTTCCTGCGCACCGAGCCGTTTGTTGAAGGCTACCAGCAACAGGGTAATAAACATTACACTAATTACTTGCTTAACCATGAGAGGAGTTTTTTAAGTTGGAATTTCATTTTGTTCGACCGTCTTTCGTTTTGTTGACACTAAAGTATACAGATATCTATATATATATAAATAAAATGACCGAAAAAAATCCTGAAAACAAATTTTATGTTCATTTGAAGCTAAAAAACCGTTACTTTTTTGGCCTTTTAAAGGGTTGCCTTACATAATTTGGCTGTAAAAAGAAGCAAGGTGTTTGTTGATAAGCTATTGGTAATTAATTGTTTAGGGAGATTTATTGAAGCCTTACGGCGAGGAAATTTCAGAACAACGAACAGGAAGAGGAAAAATATTCCAAAGAATATTTGTATATAAAGATAGATATATGTTTTTTGTACTTTAGCAGAAAGGTTAAAGGACTTTAGTCAGGGTTTCCACGATATCATAAAACTCGGAGGAGGCTAGGGAATAGAGGGAGTTCTTGCCGTCCCTTTGCACTGCGACAACATTTTTGTTTTTTAATATTCGGAGGTGATGGGAAGCGATGGCTTGTTCGATATTTAACCGGGTATAGATATCGGTCACGGTCATTTGACCGTTCTTGTGAAGCAGGTCCAGGATGGCAATGCGTATGGGGTGGGCTATGGCCCTTAGGGTTTCCGTTGAATTTTCAAGAAAACTTTCTTTGAAGTGAGTTTTCATTATTTTATGATTTTTGTCCAACCACTTAATCACACCATTTTGAGGCTGTCTCAAATACAGTTTACCGACCGGGCTTATGTGGCGGCAGAACGTGGCTATCAATGCAGGTTTGGCGCATCAGGCATCAAAACTATATTTGAAATGGTTTGCTTGGTTACTTATTAACAAATATATATAGATAAATGGTTCAAAGCATCAATTTTTATTTTAATTCTGGAAATAAACCTTATGCAAAACACCATCCCACAGCGCATTTTTGATTTTTTAAAAGCTTATCCTCCCTTTAGCTTAATGGATGAAGAAGATCTGATGCGTGTCTCTGCTAAGGTTGTGGTTCAGTATAAAAAGGTAGGGGAGGTCATATTCAGGCAGGGAGATGAGCCCAGCGCTTTTTTTTATATCGTCCACGAAGGAGCAGTTCAGCTGATTCGGGAGGAAGAAGGTGGCCCCTTGTTGATGGATGAATGCGATGAAGGCGACCTTTTCGGAATACGTCCCCTGCTGGCGGAAGAAGCCTATGCACTGACGGCCCGGGCGGGCGAGGAATGCCTGCTTTACGCAATCCGGACTAAGGACTTCAGACGTATCATGGAGTCAAATTCACGGATCGCCTTGTATCTGGCTTCTACCTTTGCCGCAGGCGCCCGGCCGAAGGCTTTCAATGCTAAAACGGGATACGGTCCGGACCATCAGGTGCGGTCTTTACTGGAGGAGGTAAACCTGGTGGAAGTACAATCGATTGAAAGCAGCAAATCTCCAGTTAGTTGTTCTCCGGACACCAGCATTCAGTCGGCAGCAGGCATCATGTCGGAAAAGGAAGTCGGATCCATCATTATCGTCAACGAGCAGAACCATCCCGTCGGGATCATCACGGACAAAGACCTTCGCAAAAAAGTGGCCACCGGTTTGTTTACACTTGACCAGCCGGTTAAGCATATTATGTCGAGCCCGGTCATTACTGCTTTACCTCAGTTGAGTGTAGCGGATGTTCAGATCCGGATGATCCGTCACAAGATCAATCATCTTTGCCTGACAGAAGACGGAACGGATCAGTCTTCCCTTAAAGGTGTAATCTCCGAGCATGATCTGATGGTCCTGCAAGGAAGCAATCCCGCCATTCTCATCCGGGAGGTCAGCAGAAGCGAGAATGCCGCTCAACTTCGGCAGATACGGGAGCGGGCGGAGCAACTGCTGGAGAAATACCTTTTTCAGGAGGTATCTATCGCCTATATCACTAATATCATCTCTGAAGTTAATGATGCTTTGATCGTGCGCGCCGTGCAATTATCCATTAAACGGCTGGATCAGGAAGGGGAACAGCATCCCGGTGTGGCTTTTTGCTGGCTGGCGCTTGGTAGTGAAGGACGCCGGGAACAGCTGCTGCGCACTGATCAGGACAATGCGCTGATATTCGAGCCGGTTTCCAAAGACGCCTATGCGGACGTTAAAGGCTATTTCCTGAAAATGGCCGCATATACCACCGAAATCCTGAATGAATGCGGCTTCGAATATTGCCCCGCTGAAATGATGGCAAGCAATCCGCGCTGGTGCCTTTCTCTGGAAGAATGGAAACAGCAGTTTTCCTCCTGGATCAACGAACCCACTCCCATAGCAGTCTTGCACAGCACCATTTTCTTTGATTTCAGACCTGTGTTTGGCCAATTCACTTTGGCGGAGGCATTGACCGAACACATCTTTCAGTCTCTCGACAAGCAATCCCTTTTTATAACCTATCTGGCCAAAAATGCCATCGAACGGCCGCCGCTATTGACCTTTTTCAGAAATTTTGTGGTTGAAAAAAGTGGAGAACACAAGGATGAATTCGACATCAAAGGAAGAGCCATGATGCCGCTCGCTGATGCCGCCAGACTGTTAATTCTTCATGCGCGAAAGGGGGGCGTCAACAATACCTTCCGGCGGTTTGAAAAACTGGCTGAACTGGAACCTCAAAACGAAGAATTGTATCAGCAAGCAGCGGATGCCTATGAGATCCTCATGCGATACCGTGCTCTGCAGGGATTGAAAAACAATGATTCAGGCCGGTTCATCAATCCTTCAGATCTGTCTAAAATGGAAAGGCTACACCTCAGAAACAGCTTCAAACCTATAGGCGATCTGCAAACCCTGATCGCTACGAGATTTCAGGTGATGTATGTTAGGTAAAATCGATATATCTTTGAATCCAAATAATTGAACCTGCAATGTTTAAGAATTGGTTCAAATCCAAACACAAAAACACCACCGACCTTCCGGAATTCTGGAGGGCGTATCTGCAGTACTTTCAGACGACTTACGCCAAGTCCTCACCTATCGAAAAGATCAGGTTTGTTTGTTTCGATACTGAAACCACAGGGCTGGATCCGAGCAACGACCAGATGCTGTCGATCGGGGCAGTGGCCATCCAGAATTGGGCTATCGATATCGAAGACCGGTTTGAGTGCCTTATCCATCAAGCCTATGAACCCATAGGCGAAAGCGTGACCATTCACGGCATCCTGCCGGTCAGCAGAGAGGAGAGCTTGCTCGAATCGGTCGCCATTGCTGATTTTCTGGCTTATGTCAAGGACGCCGTCCTCATTGGGCATCACATTAGCTTTGACGTGAGCATGATCAACCAGTCTCTTGAAGAATTAACCGGGGAAAAGGTAAAACTCCGCAACCATAAGATCGATACCATTCATCTGGCTCGCAGATTGCTGCCGCCTCATCATCACTTGCTGGCAGGTGAGCTTTCCCTGGATCAGCTAGCCAAAAACTACCGCATTCCTCTCAGTGGGCGTCACACGGCTCCGGGAGATGCCTATATTACCGCTGTTCTGTTCTTGAAAATGCTGGATCGACTTCAAAAACGAGGCAATAAAACTTTAGGAGACCTTTTACGCAAATAATTAAATTAATTTCTGTAATATCAGTCGGTTAACATTTGATTTATGCCGGTAAATTCCGTATTTTCCCCATATAAGAAAATATGAGTTCTGGACATATTTGAAATAAAATTATGTTTGAACTGCTGTCTGACATTTCCTGATAACCGTTTTGTCACATTTTGAATGTTAAAATTATGAAGCTGCGTGTGTGGATGATCCCTTTGCCGATCGTTATTTTAGTTGGATTATGGTCTTGCTTAAATGATCAAACCTCTGATCTTCCGGACAATGCGCAGCTTAATTTCAAAGAGGTTACTCTAATTAAGCGGTCAAAAACCTGCGAGATGGACTGCGCCAAGGTCAGTGTGCGCTATCCGCGAGTTATCTCAGGAAATCCGGAGGTCCAGAGCAGAATCAACCGGGTCACGGAACAAAAAGTTCTGGAATCGCTTGCCGTTTTTTCAGATAATCAGAAGCTGGTCGTCAACCTGGATTCGGCCATGTCCGAATTCATCAAACTTTATGAACAATATGTAACCAGAGCAGAATTTTTTACCATCCCCTGGGAGTTGAAAATACAGGGCAAAGTAGAATACCAATCCGACCATACGGTCTGCTTGCGGCTTGACAATAATTCCTATACCGGCGGCGCTCATCCTAATCATCATACCACCTTGCTTAATTTCAACACCCAAACCGGTGACTTGCTGGATCTCGGTGATGTGGTGCGAGATGTGGAGCAATTCAAAGTCATTGCAGAAGATATTCTTTTCGGGAAAAAGAAAAGGCAGGATACCGACGAGCAGCCTCTCATTGAATTGACCAGCGAGTCCTTCTTCATGCTTCCTGAAAATTTTGCGATCAAGGAAGATGGCATTCTGCTTTTCTACAATCCTTACGAAGCTTCTGACTACGCCAATGGATCCATCTCTTTCCTGGTGTCTTTTGATGACTTAAAGCCCATCCTTTCAAAAGAATTTCGTTTTTCAGATTAAATAAGCGACAGAATAAGCAGGCTCTACCTATAAGAACCCCCTTGTCGGGGTTCTATTGTAAACCCATTTCCGCGTTCGGAGGCCCGGAAAAGGGTTTGCAATAGTTTAATTATGTTTGTGGTAAATTCAAGCATTGGAATAAAACGACATGAAGAAGTCTTCCCGCTGGTTGCTGTCCGGTTTGTTGATTTGGATGCTGGTGAACAGTTTGCAATCTTATTTTACGGAACTGGATCCCGATGAAGCCTACTATTGGATGTATGCCCAAAAGCTGGCCTGGGGTTTTTTTGATCATCCACCGATGGTGGCTTTGATGATCCGGGCAGGCTATGAGCTGATTCCCAATGAGCTGGGCGTCCGTCTGATGACCATATTGATGCATGCCGGGACCGTTTTCCTGGTTTGGCTGCTGGCCGGAAAGCCGGAAGAAAAAAGGGAGCTGGTGTTGTTGTTTTTGCTGCTGGGCGCCATGCCGATGTTCCAACTTTATGGGTTCATAACTACACCGGATCCGCCGCTTCTTTTTTTTACGGCTTTTTTCTTTTGGCGGTATCAGTTTTTTTTGAAAAATCAAAATTGCTGGAATACCGTGCTGTTGGGCTTGGCTATGGTTTTGATGTTGTACAGCAAGTATCATGGGGTGCTGGTCATTTTGTTTACTCTTGGCTCTAACCTGCGGCTGTTGTTACGGCCACGCTTTTATGTCGCTTCCTTTTTGGGCGCTTTTTTGTTTATTCCTCATTTGTGGTGGCAGGTGGCCAATGAATTTCCTTCTTTAAAATATCATTTGGTAGGGCGAAATAATCCTTACGCCATAAAACACACCTTAAATTTCGTGATCAACCAGGTGGTGAACTTCAGTCCTTTGCTCTTTCCTCTTTGGATCATGGTTCTTAGAAAATGGCCTGCGGGTACTGCTATGCAACGGGCCTATCTGTATACTACAGTTGGCTTTTGGGGTTTCTTTTTGCTGGCCACCCTAAAGGGTCATGCAGAACCGCAGTGGACGGTAGTGCTTACTATTCCTCTGGCTTTAATGGGGTGGTCATATTTGAAAAAACATCCCCACAGACGCCGATTATTTTACCGGTTAAGCATGATTTCCGTTGCATTGGTCCTGACGGTTAGAATACTGCTTATGACGGAATTAAGCGCCGGACTGATACCCGAGTTTCACAAAAAGGAATGGGTCAGGGCCCTGAAAGAACGAGCCGGCAACAGGCCTGTTCTTTTTGTTGACAATTACCGTGATCCTTCGACTTACAGCTTCTACAGCGGAGATTTTTCTGCGGCTGTAAACGATCCGGTCAGCTATCGTCGAAATCAATTTGATATCTGGTCTTTTGAAGAGCGTTACCATGGCAAGGACGTTCTGCTTTTCGGCTTGCCCGAATGGTGCTATTGTCGTGAAATGCAACCTTTTACGGTATTTAGAAAAAACAGGAAAACTTGTGCGGTCGATGACATCCAGATCGTTCAGCAATTGGAAATTAAAATAAAACAGGAACAAGGCCTTGCAGCGCAAAGTGGTTCGGAGGTGGAATGGGAGGTCGTTATTCATAACCCATATACTCATGAAATCAATCTGCACGATCGCTTGTGGCCGGTTCGCCCTATTTTGTACATCGTAGGGTCAGGCATGGAATGGGAATCGGAGGCCCGTCTGCATCTCAGTTCCATCCCAGGGCGATCCACCGTAAACGCGACCTGGAAAAGTTCTTTACCGGCACTGGAAGAAGGAAAATACCGGTTTTACTTCATGTTGGAGGGGAATAGAATGATCTACAGCATCAATAGCAAAGGATACGAGCTGTTCGTCAATTAACGTAGTCTTATTCCTTCAAATGAAAGACCATTAAAGGCATATCTGTTTTTTGTGCCAGAAGCTTGGTTTGGCTTTTATGGAAAAGCTTATCCCAGAAGCTGTGTCGCTGGTGGTTAACGATCACCAGGAGGTCGATCGGATAATCCTTTGCATAGTTGATCAGCCCTTCGGTAATGTTGTCGGCCTCAATTTCGGCCATTTCAAAGGCAAAGCAAGGTTCCCCTTCCTCGAACAGCTCTTCAAAAAGCTCGGACCTGGTTTTGTTGTAGTCCTTTTCTGATTTATCCGCTACATGCACGAAATGTACACACGCATTCAATGGTTGGTTGAAAGCGATCAGGTTTTCGATCATGCTTTGATTTGCGGACTCATAATTGCTGGCGTAGAGCATATGACGGATACCTTTGAAAGTTGTCTTTTTGGGGACCAGAATAACCGGACACTCTGCTCTCTTGGCCACACTGATGGAAACGCTACCTAAAACCTTATCAATGAGGTCGTTTTCACCCGTCATTCCCATCACGATCAGATCGTATTCTTTGGAGGCCTGAACGATTTCGTCAGCAGGGAAGCCTATCAACAGTTCTTTTTCGATCTGAAGAGAAGTGACCACGCTGCCCGCTTCAGTAATGCGATGTTGCTGGATAAAGTCTGACAACATTTTTTCCCGGACCTCCATCAGTTCTGTTACGGGAGGAAACATGTTGGGATATTCAGACTCCATGGGCGGCATAAAAACGTGCGCAGCCGTAATGGTCGCCCCTTCCAATACTTCTGCAAATTGCTGTGCATAGGTGAATGCATCCTGAGCGGCTACGGAAAAATCTGTTGGGACCAATATTCTTTTCATGGCTGTGCATTTATCATGTTTGAGAAAAACTTTCTGTGTTAGATTAAAAATGGGGAATTAATCAAGAGTGGCTGATGAGATATCTTAACCTGCCGGGCTGATTTTTATCAGCCTGATGCTGTTTCTGGGGTTTATCAGCCAGAATGTCCCTGGCCGGAGTTTTCCTGCCGCTGGTTATCGAGTCCGATATCCGGACTATGTCCCTGATTCTCCATCACATTGTCCAGTTCCCACTTCACATAGATTTCAAAAGGGGCTCTTCGTACTGCGCAATCTTTTTTCTGACAGATCTTACACGAAAAGGGCGGAGAGCAGGGATCAACGTGAATGAAAAACTCATTTACGGAAGGGTCGTGTTGTTTGAGCAATGCTTCAAAGGCCATTACCTCATCATGACCTTTTTGGAGATCAAAATACCAGGGCAAAGTCAGGTGGCAGTCAATGTGGTAGTCATTCCCGTATTTAATGACGCGAAAGTTGTGCACGTCGATCCAGTTATCCTGTCGCTTTTGTTCCAAAACATCAACCATATCTGCTATCAATTCGTAATCCGCCTCGTCCATAATGCCGGCAAAAGAGGTTCGCAGGAGCTTAGAGCCGGTGTATAAAATAATGGAACCGAAAAAGATAGCCACTACATGATCCAGCCATTGGATCTGAGTCCACCAGACAATGACCAGGCCCAAAATCAGTCCTGCCGAAGAGTAGGCATCGCTCAGCAAGTGGCGGCCTTCTGATTTCAACACCAGGACCCTCTTCTTTTTTCCCAGGTTCAGTAGCCACCAGCCGGTCAGGAAATTGATCAGGCCGGAGAACAGCACCAGCCCCATCCCTTCTTCCAGCCGGCTGATCGTCGTAGGCACAAAAAGATTGTAAATAGCTTTACTGATGATCAGCAACCCGGTGATGAAGATCAACCCGCCTTCGAAACCTGTGGAAACAAATTCTATCTTGCCATGCCCATAAGGATGGTTGCGGTCGCTGGGCTGGGAGGATAACCACAAGCTGTACCAACCGATGCCGCCGGCTACTACGTTGATGATGTTCTCCATGGCGTCGGTAAGGATGGCATTGGAATTGGTGAGGCCCCATGCAATAAATTTTACCACAGTTAAAAACACCCCAATGACAATGGCGATGGTTTGGTATAGTAACGGAGATGTCCTGGATTGCGTACTCAAAACTCTTTATATTAATTGCGGAGCTTATCAGAATAAAGTATTTTGCCCTTCCGATAAACTGTTTGCTCAAAGGTAAAATATTGCGCTCAAGTATGCACGTATTCAAGGGTTCAAGTTACCTTAAATCAGGCAGGTCTTTGCCCAAACCTGAACACCTGAACACCAAAATATAGAGAACACTTAAAAATCAAACCATATGCTACCGACGATCAACCCAACTAAAACAAGCGCCTGGAAGAAGCTGGAAGCTCATTTCGAAGAAATGAAAAACGTTCACATGAAACATCTTTTCGAACAGGATGATGAGCGTTTTCATCGCTTTTCCCTTCGTTTCCAGGATATTCTTGTCGATTTTTCAAAAAACATCATGGATGATACGACGCTCGAACTGCTGCTGGAGCTGGCCGAGGAGTCGAAGGTTAAGGCCGGGATCGAACAGATGTTTACCGGTGCTAAGATCAACGCCACTGAAAATCGTGCCGTTTTGCACGTTGCCCTTAGAAATCGATCCAACACTCCTATACTGGTGGATGGTGAGGATGTCATGCCGGAAGTCAATAAGGTGCTGGACCAGATGAAGGCCTTTTCCACGAAGATCATTAACGGCGAATGGAAAGGCTATACCGGAAAACCCATCAAAGACATTGTGAATATCGGTATCGGCGGGTCTGACCTTGGCCCGGTAATGGTTACAGAAGCTTTGCGCCCTTACTGGAAAGAAGGGCTCCAGGTGCATTTTGTTTCGAATGTGGACGGTACGCATATTGCCGAAACGTTGAAAAGGGTAGATCCTGAAACGACTCTTTTTATGATCGCTTCCAAGTCTTTCACCACCCAGGAGACCATGACCAATGCTTTCACAGCCAGAAAATGGTTTTTGACGGCGGCCAGGCAGGAAGAAGAAGTGGCCAGGCATTTTGTGGCGATCTCCACTAATGCCGAAGGCGTATCCAAATTTGGTATCGACACCGAAAACATGTTCCAGTTTTGGGATTGGGTAGGAGGGCGCTATAGCCTGACTTCTGCGATCGGCCTGTCGATCGCCTGTATGGTCGGTTTTGATAAATTTGAAGAGCTATTGCAGGGTTTTCACGATATGGACAATCATTTCCGGGAGGCGCCGCTGAGGGAAAACCTCCCGGTGATCCTGGCCCTGATCGGCGTCTGGTACAACAACTTTTTTGGCGCCGAGACGGAAGCCATCCTGCCTTACGATCAGTACCTCCACCGCTTTGCTGCGTATTTTCAGCAAGGCAACATGGAGAGCAACGGAAAATTCGTCGACCGATCCGGTGAGGTTGTAAATTATCAAACAGGGCCGATCATTTGGGGAGAACCGGGAACAAACGGCCAGCATGCTTTCTATCAGCTTATTCATCAGGGCACTAAACTAATCCCCTGTGACTTTATAGCTCCCGCAGTTAGCCATAATCCCGTAGGTAACCATCACAAGATCTTGTTGTCTAATTTTTTCGCCCAAACGGAAGCTTTGCTGAAAGGTAAAACGGAAGCTGAAGTCCGCTCAGAACTGAAAGCGCTCGGTAAGTCAGAGGATACCATTGACCGGCTAACGCCTTTTAAGGTCTTCCAGGGCAATAAACCTACTAATTCAATTTTGGTAAAACAAATAACGCCCCAAGCACTGGGCAGCCTGATCGCTTTATATGAGCATAAGATATTCGTACAAGGGATCATCTGGAATATTTACAGCTTTGATCAGTGGGGCGTGGAATTGGGTAAACAACTGGCCAACGCCATCCTGCCTGAGTTGGAAGGCGAGCATGAGGTCACTACTCACGATGCCTCTACCAATGGCTTGATTAATGCGTATAAAAAGATGCGGTAGTCATTTTTTTCAGGCCACGCTAAAAACTAAAATTGCTCTACCAGTAAAAGCTGGGTATCATCCAGCAGTTGAAGATAGAAAGGACCGGTCTTGGGTGGTTTGATCTTGAATTGCCCGGTTTTGCGGCCCTCCATTTCCCTGATGTTTTTCAGCCTGATCTTTTTCGGTTTGGAAAGGATTGTTCCGCCTGTACTGATCAGGCTGTATTTGGGGTTATCTAAATTTTCGCTGAAGGTCAATTGATAAGCGTTTGCTGTAAGGGGTTGCACGTCCAAAGGATTCAGTTCCCAGGCGTCCTCCGATAAGGAGCGCTCGTTGTTCCCGAACAGCCAATAAACGGCCTGGGAAAACTCACGGGCCCAGTACCTTTCTTTATGCTCGCCGTCGGCATGGATCTGATAGTGAATTTCCTGTGGAGAAAAACCAGTGGCGAGCAAGGTGCGGGCCATAGCAAGTAGGTTGCCCGCCATGTTGGATTTCTCCTGGGCGCCGCCGATCATATAGATCTGTACATCGCTTTTTCTGCCTTCTTCTACTACGTGCCAGAAAGACCAGCCTTCGGTGTACCAGAAAGCAGGGGAGAACACTCCGGCCTTGCCGAATACCTCAGGGTATTCTATAGCGGCATAAAAGGAGATCAACCCACCGAGGGAAGACCCGATAATGGCCGTATTTTCTGGACCGGACAAGGTCCGGAAGTTTTTATCGATAAAGGGCTTAAGGGTTTCCACAAGGAACTTAACGTATTGGCCGCCCCGACCACCGCCATATTGAGTATTAGGCCACGGAGAATATTCCGCCATCCGGTCGGAACTGCCGTTATCTATTCCTACAGCGATGAAACCCTGTCCACTCTGCTGTGCGATCTGATTAAGCGTTTCGTCCACCTTCCATTCCCCGGAAAAACTGGTAGCTTTATCAAAGAGGTTTTGTCCGTCCTGGAGATAAATGACAGGGTAGGACCGGTCGGTTTGATCGTAATCCGGTGGCAGGTAGATCCATATTCTGCGGTTGCGGTCCAATTGAGGCATTTTGAAAGCGGGGTCCAGGATCAGTACATTAGGCTGGGCAGTTCCGGCTTTATTGGTATTATTGCCTTCCCAGGAATTTATGTTACAGTAGACGGTTTGTTTTTTGCCGAAATAATTCAAGATGCGATCGGGGCGGTAGCTGCCTTCTCTGTTCCCTTCGACAGTAGCCCAGCTGCCGCGTGTGAACTTGAATTTGAGTTCGCCTTTAGGCGGATCGAGGGTCAGGCTGTAAAAACCATCCTTGTTTTTAGTAAGCCGGTAGTCTTTATTGTCGGGGGCCCAGTTGTTAAACGTACCGGCCAGGTAGAGTTCGACGCGGTCGGAAGTATAGGTAGGCAAACTGGTGACAACAATAGTTAACTGCGCTTTAAGTGTAGCGGAAAAGAGAAGTATTAGGATCGGGGTAAGGATTCGGTTTTTCATGGAATTTTTTGCCTGCAAAATAATAAACAAATCAAAACATTAGTCACCTCTTAAATCGGATAAAAAGGTTGAAGTTTTTTACCTCAACCCTCTTTTTCTTAAATTCTGCCTGTAAATTTCCGCATTGCGGTTATGCTGAGTCAAGGTGCGGGCAAAGTTGTGCAGCCCGGAACCGTCCCCAACCGCACAGAAATATAGATAATCATGCTGTTCAGCATTCAGTACGGCATCGATACTGGAAATAGAGGTCATGGTAATGGGGCCGGGTGGAAGGCCTGCGTACATGTAAGTGTTATAGGGCGAATCGTACTTAGTATGAAAATTAGTCACGCGGGGAGTGCCGAAGTCACGGGTGGCAAAAACGGCGGTAGGGTCAGCCTGCAAGCGCATGCCTTTTTTTATCCGGTTCAGATAGACGCCGGCCATGCGCTTTTTTTCTTCATTCCTCAGGGTCTCTTTTTCTACAATAGAAGCCAGCGTATATACCTCTTCAGGAGTCATGTTTAACTTTTTCGCCTTCTTAAGACGATTGTCCCGGTTCCAGAAAAGCTTGTGCTCGCGGATCATGCGCTCGATAAACTGTCGTGGTGAGGAATCCCAGTATACTTCATAAGTATTGGGGATGAACAAACTCATCAATGTTTCGCGCGTGTAGCCGATCTCCTCGAGAAATTGAGGATCGAAGAACAGATTCAGCAGTTCGGTGGAGTCAGGCTCGATATAACGGGCGACTTTTCCAGCCACCTCTTCCACCAGGCGTTCGTTGGTCATCACCACATTGACGGGGGCCTGTTGCCCCGACCGCAAGTGGCGGAGGAGGTCGACCAAAGTCCAGCCTTTTTCGATTTTGAAACGGCCGCTGCGCATGGGGTCTTTGATGTAGTTCATGTAATCGGCCGTTTTATCAAAAGTCATCTCGTTAGGCATCAGTCCCTTGTCTTTCAGGATGTTTTTGACCTCCTGGTAAGAGGCTCCGGTTGGGATGTAGAGGTAAGGATCTTCCAATGTTTCCGTGACGACAGGTTTCTTGTAAAAAGCCTGGTAGAGGTATACCCCCGCTGTGATCAGGATCAACGACCCCATGATAAAAATGGTCCGAATAAGTCTGGTCATGCCGCTCAATACTTTAATACTGTTCTTTTTCGTTGGGAAAATCCCCTGATTTTACATCTTCTATATACTGTTTAGTGGCCTCTTTTATTGTATCAAAAAGCTCCAGATATCTTCTCAAAAAACGGGGTTTGAAATCCTTGGTGATGCCTAGCATGTCATGGGTGACGAGCACCTGTCCGTCGGTATGGGGGCCTCCGCCGATGCCTATGGTTGGAATCGCCAATTGCTTCGATACCTTTTCGGCAAGATCTGCCGGTATTTTTTCCAGGACAATAGCAAAACAACCAAGGTCCTGCAGGAGTTGAGCATCACTAATCAATTTTTGAGCCTCTGCTTCCTGCTTGGCGCGGACGGTATATGTGCCGAACTTGTATATGGACTGGGGCGTCAGGCCCAGGTGGCCCATAATTGGGACGCCGGCAGATAAGATCCGCCTAATGGATTCTTCCATTTCCGCTCCCCCTTCCAGTTTGACGGCATGGGCCCCGGATTCCTTCATAATCCGTATGGTCGACTCCAGTGCGATCTTGGAATTGCCCTGGTAAGAACCGAAGGGAAGGTCCACTACGACCAGTGCTCTTTTGACACCCCTCACTACAGATGAAGCATGATAGATCATCTGATCAAGGGTAATGGGCAGCGTCGTTTCATGGCCGGCCATTACGTTAGATGCGGAATCGCCTACCAGCAGCACATCGACACCCGCTGCATCCAGTATCCTGGCCATTGAAAAATCATAGGCCGTCAGGATAGTGATCTTTTCACCCCGATTTTTCATTGATTGAATGACATGCGTAGTCACTCTTTTTACTTCCTTATTGATTGACATTTGGGTTGATTTTTCTGAACCGGAAAGATAGCTATTATTGTCGATATCTGAACAAAGTATCCCTTTTACGAATGGGGTTGAATGAAATTGAACTATGTTTGTGTTTGGTGTTAACCTAACCTACCCCTGCGACGCGGGGGTAGGTTAGGTTAATTTTGTCCTATCGCTTACTTATAACCCAACAATTCAACAACCAAAGATGAAGTTAAACCCGCTTTTTTTTCCCATTTTTCTTTTATTCCTTACCTGCTGCTCTACTGATATACAGTTAGAAGGTCCCGGCAATCCGGTCCCGGTAGTGTACGGCATCATCAATGCGGCCGATACAGCTCATTACATCCGCATCGAGAAAGTATTCCAAACGCAAGGAGGCAATGCAGAGCGACTGGCGCAAGATCCACAGTTTATTTATTATGCAGAAGACGAAATGTCCGTTTTTATAGCTAAGGAAAATGAAATGGAAATTCCGCTCAAGCGGGTGGATGGAGCCCGGGAAGGGTTTGCCAGGGAAGAGGGTCCTTTTGCTACTGCTCCAAATATTTTATATAAGATCGACACCCGCGATTTTCGTTTAGATGGCGGGGAAAAGATCACCCTCAAGCTCGATTTTTCCGAAAGCCACTCCACTGCTATGGCCGAAACTACCGTTTTGGAGCCCGTTTCGATCAGCAATGTCAGTCCGCCCAGCTCGGTTAATATGGGGTACGATCGTGTTATCCGCACTTCCTGGAGCAGTGGCGAAGCAGCAGCCTTACATTTGCTTCGGTGGATCATTCGCTATCGTGAACGCCAGGTTCCGGAAGACTGGGAAGAAAAAGTATTGGTCTGGACCCTTTCCGACCGGATTGACGATACCCCAGGCGCCAGTTTAGAGACGATGACCTTCCGGGGAAGGGAGTTTTACGAGTTTTTAGCTGCACAACTAATCGAGGCGCCCGGCATTCAGCGGGAATGGCTTGGAATTGAAATAGAGGTCGTTTCGATGGGGGCGGAATTTGAAGAAATACTCAGACTTAATAATGCCGCTACGGGTATTACGAGTGCTCAGTTTGATCCCATCTACAGTAACGTAACGGGAGGGATAGGGGTGTTTACCTCTCGTTCTGGTGCTCATCGTAAGGGGATCAGCTTGAGCCCCGTCTCTTTAGACTCTTTAAGGAATGGGTCCATAACCAGAGGATTAAATTTTTAAGGCCCTTTAGATTTAAGGTGTTCTTTGGACGGGAGAAGGCATTTTATTCAAAAAGACACAGCAAGCATGAAGCTTTTTATCCTGTCATCCTGTCAGTCATATAGTCTTTAATTTGTCAGTCTCATTACGATAAAACCGAATTTTTGGCACGAATTGATCATTCACAAGTACTTGGCATGTGTATTGATGATCATTTAATGTCAAAAAGTATTGAATCAACTAAACGATAAATAAAGTAGCATGAGTAAAATTATAGGGATTGACTTAGGAACGACCAACTCTGTAGTGGCCGTGATGGAAGGGAATGAACCGGTGGTGATTCCTAATGAAGAAGGTAGAAGGACCACACCTTCTGTAGTGGCTTTTATGGACAATGGGGAGCGTAAGATCGGCGACCCCGCCAAGCGTCAGGCCATCACGAACCCTACTCGTACCGTTTCTTCTATTAAACGTTTCATGGGACAACGCTTCAGCGAATTAGGAGAGGAAGCCGAGCGGGTGTCTTATAAGGTGATCAAGGGAGATAACGATACGGTGCGTGTAGAGATCGATGATCGCAAGTATACGCCGCAGGAGCTTTCTGCTATGATCTTGCAAAAGATGAAAAAAACTGCTGAAGATTTCCTCGGCAGCGAAGTAACGGAAGCCGTAGTAACGGTTCCTGCTTATTTTAATGACTCTCAGCGTCAGGCAACCAAAGAAGCCGGTGAGATCGCAGGGCTAAAGATTCGCAGGATCATCAACGAGCCTACTGCTGCTGCCCTGGCTTATGGTCTGGATAAGAAGCATAAAGATATGACCATCGCCGTTTTCGACCTCGGTGGTGGTACTTTCGATATTTCTATACTGGAAATGTACGATGTGGACGGTGACTCTACTTTCGAAGTGAAATCAACCAACGGTGATACCCACCTGGGGGGCGACGACTTTGACCGTGTGATTATCGACTGGCTGGCTGAAGAATTCAGGAGCCAGGAGAACATGGACCTGCGCAAAGATCCAATGGCCCTTCAGCGCCTTAAAGATGCAGCGGAAAAAGCCAAGATCGAGTTGTCTTCTTCTACAGAGACAGAGATCAACCTACCTTACATCACTGCTGTCGATGGTGTGCCCAAGCACCTGGTTATGAAACTGAGCCGCTCTAAGTTTGAGCAACTGGCTGATAATCTGGTGGAACGCACACTCGAGCCTTGTCGTCTGGCTTTGAAAGATGCCGGACTAAGCACCAGCGAGATCGATGAGGTTATCCTGGTGGGTGGTTCTACCCGTATTCCAAGAATTCAGGAGGCCGTAGAAAAGTTCTTTAATAAAAAGCCTAACAAGGGCGTAAACCCAGATGAAGTAGTGGCCGTTGGTGCCTCTATTCAGGGTGGTGTATTAAGCGGTGATGTACAGGATGTGCTGCTGCTGGACGTTACTCCGCTTTCACTGGGTATCGAAACCATGGGAGGAGTGTACGATGTAGTGATCGAGGCTAACTCCACCATCCCTACTAAAAAATCGAAAACTTATTCCACCGCCGCTGACAATCAGCCTTCCGTAGAGATCCACATCCTTCAGGGCGAGCGTCCGATGGCAAAAGATAATCGTACCGTAGGTAAGTTTATTCTAAGTGACCTTCCACCCGCTCCACGCGGAGTACCTCAGATCGAAGTCACTTTCGATATTGATGCTAACGGTATTTTGAACGTATCCGCTAAGGACAAAGGTACTGGTAAGGAACAATCGATCCGAATCGAAGCTTCTACCGGATTGTCCAAAGAAGAGATTGCCAGAATGAAAGCAGAAGCAGAGGCTAATGCCGACTCCGACCGTAAGGCTAAGGAGAGAGCCGATAAGCTTAATACGGCGGACAGCCTGATTTTCCAAACCGAAAAGCAACTGAAAGATTATGGCGATAAGATGCCTGGCGAGAAGAAAGAAGCTATCGAATCTGCACTGAGCGAACTCAAAACCGCTCAACAGTCACAAGATCTCGACAAGATCGACGAGGCTACTGAAAAATTGAATGCCGCCTGGCAGAATGCCAGCCAGGAAATGTACCAGGCTTCTCAACAAGCGCAGCAAGGCGATGGCCAGGCAGCCGGCGGCGAGGATGCATCAGGAGGTAGCGATAGTGCCGACGATGTGACCGACGTAGAGTTTGAAGAAGTAGATGATAAAAAATAAGTTGTGGTTAGTATTTTATAATGCTAACGCTAGCGATTTAATGCCTTCAAGGAGTGACCGCGAGGTCACTCCTTGATCTTTTTATATTCCCACTCAAACATGCCCCTCTCATAAAGCCATTCTCCAAGATCCAGCCAGGCAGGCTCTCCTTCAGTGAAAATGCCGACCATTTTTCCATTTTTATTAATAACAGGCGCACCTTCCATTCCTTTTGCCAGGTGATGATCCATGACGCCTTGTGAAGCAAGCAGCTGACCGAGACTAATCCGCAAATGGCCTTTCGCTTCCGGAATGAGTTTATCTTTTTTCCTCAGCAAGTCCAGGTAGTGATTTTGAATTTCTTGTAGTGCTTGATTAATCGGTCTGATTTCCTCTTTTTTCAAAAAATCATACCCCTCTTTGATCAGTTGCCATAAAGAGAACAAATAGTCGCGTTCTGTCATGGCCATGAATGCATCCGGGCCTTGCTCGAGTTTGGCCTGCAGCAACTTAGGCTTGAAAAACAAGGAGGACGAAAAGGCGATGCGGGCCATTTCCTCCGGCTCTTTTTTAGACTCGGCGTATTTTTGTCCGGCTTCCGGAGAAATGAAACGAACCGGCATTTTTTCAAAATACAGGATCACAGCATTTTCGAGAAGATACACCTCTAATTCGCGGTCGAAAGTCTCGTAAAAATCACCCAGGGTTGTGGCCAGCCTTTCCTGCTTTTCTGCTTCTGAGCGGGAATAGCCATCCCTGATTTGTTGGATTTGACGGAAAAGGCGGAATAGTTGCAGGTTTTTGTTTAATACTTCTTCGAATATTAGTGCTGCCTCCTCCACAACGTGGTATTCCTTCAGTAGTTTTTGCTGTTCGACCAGGCTTTGCCGGTAGGGATGATTTGCTTTGGCTGTGCCCAGGATGCGATTGTGTTGTTGCTGAAGACGTGCCGGCACATACAGGGTGAGGCTTTGGTAAGCGAGTTCCTCCCAGGTGGTTTGTTCTTTTTTTAGCCGATCCAACTGCCGGGTAAGATCAGGGCTTAGGTTGCGCTGTTTTTCCCAGGCTTCCAGCATCAGCTGGCGACGGCTGATCTGGCTGGGCAGGAGGTCGTTGAAAAAAAGGATTTTCTGGAGGGGCAGCAGGTTGTTCACCGTGCGTTTGGGATAACCCAGGACGGCCGTCCAGGAACCTTCAGAGGGCAGGCTGTCTGCCTTTGTCAGAAAATTAGACGATGGATAGGGTTGGTCCCTTCTATACAGGCGCAGCAGGAGCTGGCCATTCGAGCTGTCGGCTTTAACCAATCGCAGATCGGTGAAATTTTCCCAGGCATAGAGAAAATAACGCTGTCCATTGTAGGCTTCTTCTACTTTCAACTGTTCGTTTTCCTGTTTTGGCGTTTCGTTGATCAGCTTTCGAATGTTGCGGCCAACGGCCAGGTTTTTTCGGACAGACGAAAAAGTGGAATCAATCCCCTCAAATATAATATCAGTAACGTCTTTGCTGTACAGCTGCCGGCGCGCGTACCAGTTTCGAAGGGGCGTCTCTTTTTGGTTGGATAGGCTAATTTCCGGATATTTATCTGTTAAAGCTTTTAAAGTGGTAAGAACAAGTCCGTTTTCGGAAATGAGGCTCCCGGTGTATTGATTGTTGATTTGGATGATGGGTGAAGAGGAGAATAGCGTGTCTGGATAAAAGGCAGTGTACAGGGAATCGGGTATCTGTTCGTTGGTTTTAGAAAGGACAATGGGTGCTTCCTGGGGGTATAGGAAAATGGTGAAAAAAAGGAAAATCAGTGTGGTTATGATTGTTTTTTGCATAATTCGTTTTTATTGTAAATCTGAATGAGTAACGAAAATGTTCGGTGAAATAGGGTGGAGGGGATACGGAAAGTATTAAATTTAGGCTGGGTGACTCACCTGTAAGGGCAGGAAAAGGGATTTTTCGACACGATAATCTTTTTATATTTGATCTTACACGAAAAAAACTTTTCTCCGTCCTGGTAATAAATAAAAATATAGAATTATGAAACGAAGAAAATTCATCCAAACCACCGCCGCAGGCGCGGCAGCCCTTTCCTTTTCGGGTATGCCACTGACCGCTCGCAGCTACAGCCGCATCCTCGGGGCTAATGACCGGATCCGCTGTGCTATGATCGGCTGCTTCCGCCGGTTTCCCGGGTTAGTCGACGCCCTTAAGACCCTCGAAAATGTGGACATCACCTACGTCTGCGATGTCGATGCGCGCCGACAGGAAAATGGAGCGGATAGAGTAGAGGAGGCCATGGGCAAACGTCCTAAAGGAGAAAAAGATATGCGTAAGATATTAACCCAGAAAGACGTCGATGCCTTGTTCCACGCCACGCCCGACCATTGGCATGCGCCGGGAACGGTTCTGTCCTTGCAGGCAGAAAAGCATGTATATGTTGAAAAGCCTTGCAGCCATAACCCTTTTGAAGATGATTTGCTCACCGACTGGCAAAAGAAAACGGGCCTGGTCGTGCAAATGGGCGCTCAACAACGATCGGCCCCGGAAACCATAGAGATCATACGCGAAATACATAACGGCGTAATCGGAGAAGCATACCTGGCTACAGCTTTTTATTCCAACAGCAGAGGACGGGTACCGGACGCCAGGAAAATACCCGTACCGGATTATCTCGATTGGGAGCTGTTCCAGGGGCCGGCGCCCCGAACAGACTTTATCGATATCGTAGGCGACTACAACTGGCATTGGTTCTGGAACTGGGGCACAGGAGAAACCGGCAACAACGCCACCCATGAACTGGACGTCGGTCGTTGGGCCTTACAGGCGACTTACCCGCAGGAGGTCAAAGTGAATGCCGGAAAGTTTCATTTTAAAGACGATCCCTGGACCATGTATGATACCATGGACGCTACTTTTGTTTTTCCCGGAAATAAAACCGTAAAGTGGGATGGGAAAAGTCGCTCAGGATATTCGACCTACGGCTCTGATCGAGGCACTATCATCTACGGTTCTGAAGGTACCGTTTTCGTTAACCGTAATGGATACCAATTGTTCGACAGGCAAGGGAAGTTGTTGCGTGAGCGCAAGGGCGGCGAGGAAGCCGGCACGGCCCTGGGCGGCGGCGGGGATATGACGACCTTGCATGTCAAAAACTTCCTGGAGACCATCCGCGGTAAGGAAAGCCTGAATTGCCCGATTGACGAAGGCGCGATCAGCACCCACCTTTGTCATTATGCGAATATTTCCTATCGGGAAGGAAACAAACAACTCGCTATTGATCCTTCCAACGGCCACTTCGAAGATAAAAAGGTCATGAAAAAATATTGGAAGCGGGAATATGAAAAGGGCTGGGCGCCGGCTAACCCCTAACGAGGCCTTAGGAATCTCCGAACTCACGTTAAAGATAATTTGCCGCCCAGGGGGCGGCAAATTATCTTTCAATATTTTTGTCCAGGCACTTAACCGTTAACCGATAACTATTTCATTAGCTAAACATAAAAACATCATAATGAAAGAAATACCACTCATCAATTACATATGGCTTACTCTGATCCTAATCCAGCCGCTGGTCGGCTCTACCCAAAGTGATGATGGCTGGAGAGCACTATTCAACGGTCAAGATCTGGAGGGATGGGAACAGTTAAACGGAGAAGCCGAGTACGAAGTGCGTGATGGCGCCATTGTCGGCATTACAAAAACCAAGACTCCCAATTCTTTTCTCTGCACGAAAGAAAAGTTCGAGGATTTTATCCTGGAATTTGAAGTCTGGGGAGACGCCGCCATCAACTCAGGCGTCCAGTTCAGAAGCAACAGCACCCAAGATTACAGAGATGGCCGCGTGCATGGCTACCAGACCGAGATTGATCCCAGTCCTCGTGCTTATAGTGGAGGCATATACGACGAAGCTCGCAGGGGATGGTTGTACAACCTGGCCGACAATCCGAAAGGACGAACAGCATATCATCCTGGTCAGTGGAATCATTACCGGATCGAAGCGATCGGACCGGAACTCCGAGTCTGGGTTAACGGGATTCAAACTGCTTTCCTCGTGGATAACATGACCAGCTCTGGCTTTATCGGCTTGCAGGTCCACAGCATTCCAGATCGCGAAGAACTGTCGGGGCGCGAGATACGCTGGCGCAGTATTCGTATTAAAACAGAGAACCTGGAAAAAGAGCGTTGGCCTGTCGATCCTCATCTGGCCGAGATCAACCTGATCCCTAACACGTTGACCGATTATGAAAAGCGCAAGGGCTGGCGGATGCTTTGGGACGGAAAGACGACTGAAGGATGGCGCAGCGCCCGTGGTCCGGAATTTCCCGAAAGAGGCTGGGAAATCAAAGACGGCGTTTTAACAGTCTTAGCTTCAGGTGGAGCAGAATCCGCTAACGGCGGAGACATCATTACCCATAAAAAATTCAGCAGTTTCGAGTTAAAGCTGGAATTCAAGCTGACAGAAGGCGCCAATAGCGGGATCAAATATTTTGTTGATCCCGAGCTCAACAAAGGTCCGGGCTCTTCCATCGGGCTGGAATACCAAATTCTGGATGACGAGAAGCATCCCGACGCTAAAGAAGGAGTCAAAGGCAACCGCACGCTGGCTTCCTTGTACGACCTTATCCCTGCCGAGAATCTTTCTGTGCCGGGCACAGGTAAACTCTTTCGCGGAATTGGCGAATGGAATCAGGCCCGGTTAGTTGTTCGAGGGAATCACATTCAGCACTGGCTTAATGGTTTTAAAGTTATAGAATATGAGCGCAATACGCCTATGTACAGGGCTTTAGTGGCTTACAGCAAATATCGGGTATGGTCTGGTTTCGGAGAATTGCCCCAGGGACATATCCTGCTTCAGGATCATGGGGACAGGGTGTCTTTCAGAAGTATTAAAATACGTGAATTAGAATAGTGCGGAGGAAAAAGCAAAAATCAAGGCCAATCATTCAGAACGCCAATAGGGGGTTCCATATGGGTAGATAGAATTAGGCTACAGAACCATGGATTTGGACAAAAAGTAGAATATGAATAGAAGAGATTTTCTGTTAAAAAGCAGTTTGGCTGCTGCCGGTTTAACCCTTAGCTCAGGCGCACGAGGGATGAGACCTGGAAATAACGATGTTATTCAGGTAGGTATTATCGGTACGGGCGACAGGGGAGGAGGCATTATCAGTATTCTGAAAGAACTGCCTCAGTTTAAAACAGTGGCCGTCTGTGACATCCTTCCTTTTCGATTGGAAAAAGCGATGGAGCTGGCTGGTAAAGGTTGTAAGGCATATAAAGAGTATCGTCAATTACTGGCAGACCCTGATGTGGATGCAGTGGTCATTGCCACGCCCTTGTCTATGCATTATGACATGGCAGTAGATGCCCTGGAAAGTGGAAAACATGTTTACTGCGAGAAGACGATGACTTATGAGAAAAAACAAGCATGGGATTTGGTCAAAAAAGTGGAAGCCACGGATCGTGTTTTTTTGGTCGGCCATCAATACCGCTATCATCCGCTTTATTTTAAAGTTGCGGATATTATACGGGAAGGTTATCTGGGGGACATTACGAACATCTACATTCAGTGGAACCGGAACGGAGACTGGCGCCGGCCTGTTCCTGATCCGCAATACGAGCGAATGATCAACTGGCGAATGTATAAGGAATATTCCGGTGGTCTGACTGCGGAGCTGCACTCCCATCAGATTGACTTTGTCAACTGGGTGTTCGACAGCCACCCGTCCCGTATCATTGGCTTTGGCGGTATCGACTACTGGAAAGATGGCCGGGAGACTTTCGATAATGTCAATACGATCCTTGAATATCCTGACGGGATGAAGGTCAATTGCCTTTCCCTGACTGCAAATGCGCACGAAGGCTATCAGTTTAAATTTAAGGGTAGTCTGGCTACGATTGAGTTGAAGATCGATCAAGGCTGGTATTTCCTCGAAACACCTAACAAAAAGGAGATGGGAACGGTAGATGGCGTCTCCGGGGCTACGGTTAATAAAGGAGACGGGAAACCTTATCCCATCGAAGTAAGAAAAGAAAATGAGCGTTGGGAGGGTACCCACTATGCTTTTATGGATTTTTACGAGTCTATTGTTTCCGGAAAAGAGCCCATTTCTAATGTGAGAACCGGGGCTACAGCAGCGGTTAGCGTGCGTATGGCTATTGATGCCTTGCGTGAGGGAACCTTGCAGGAGTGGTCTTGATTAAATAAAAAAGAGGTTGCCTGCTTACGAGACAGCCTCTTTTTGAGTTTTGGGTGCCGAAGGGGGGACTCGAACCCCCACGGCCGTGAAGCCACACGCCCCTGAAACGTGCGTGTCTACCAATTTCACCACTTCGGCAAGTGTGTTTTGGAAATATTTTTTTAAAAAAAATATTTCATTAAGTCTACCATTCACCACTTCGGGAGTGTGTTTTGGTAGTAATTTTTTAAAAAAATATTTCATTAAGTCTACCATTCACCACTTCGGGAGTGTGTTT
>CAZJQS010000008.1:0-124952 GCA_964548175.1 uncultured Saprospiraceae bacterium | reverse complement strand
CAACTGGAGAATCAGACTGAACGATGCTTACTACAGGAGCAACGATGTTGCCGCCCTTCCACTGAAGATTAAGCGTAACTTCACCTTCGCCGGTAACGGTACCGGAAACATCGACCTGAGCAACGGTGCCGTCGTCAGAGATCTGAACAGTAAGAGGATTAATCGGATCAAGAGTTAAAGCTGCAGTACCGGTTGTCTGAGCAGTAGTAACGCTCAAATTCGCTACAACATCTGCAGCATTAGCAAAACCCGCACAATCGATGATGTTAACAGAGTACCAGAAAGGCGCCTCATCTTCACAGTTAGGGATAGTTACATTAGCATTCTGAGCGATGATGCTACCAGGAACTGGATCAAATACGTTAGCTGCAACGCTAGCCAGTCTTCCCAAAACGATTTCCATGCGAGGAGCTTCATCGCTGGTGCCGGGCAGATCGCCAACGGCAACTTCACCGGTCAAAGTGAAGCCTTTGTCAGGGTCAAAACCAGTAATGGTATAAGCTTTCGCATTATCAGCTCCGCCTGAGCCGAAGTCACTGCTTCCACCGTCATCTGGATTGCTCAATGGAGCACCGTCGATGGCCATGTTCTCGAACTTAGTGATTACAGCGTTCTGACCACGGTTGTTAACGAACAATTGCAGAGAGTTGAAGGTCTCATCACCGCAATCGAAGGTAAAACCTCTGGCTTCACCATCGAAAACGAACTGCTGTCCACGAATATCGAGGGTCAGCGTGTTCGCTACTCCGTCATAGGTGACAGTAAAAGGATAGTTGGTGTTTGAAGCCCAACCAGGAGCACCGAAGTTACCTTGAATGTCGTTAGGAAGACCGTCGTCTTGTCCTAAGAAAACTTCAGCGCCGTTTCCATTGTCAAACTCTCTGAAACGGATGGTAATACCATCTTCATCCACAGAAAGCTCAGGAAAGACATTGCCCGAACGGATATCAGTAACCGTTTGAGCGTTTAGGCCTAGCCCCAAAAAAAGAAAGCATCCCAATGCAACAAAGGGAAGCAGTCTATTCAGGGAAAGCCAACTTTTCACGAAAGTAAAATTCGCTTTTTCCATAAGATTACAATTACAATTAATTAAAAGAATTAGGTTAAAGAAACAATTAATATATAAACAGTTAGGCCATAGGTCGATAGCCAACTGTCGAATTAGGTCGTCTGAAAATTAATGTTCTTGAACTTTACTTAATGTTCGTCGTCTCTTTATAAATTATTTTCAAATATATTTTTAAATGAGCTAAATAACAAAAAATATCAAATAAAAAAACCAGAATAATAGTATATTTTCCTTTTTCATCGATGGATTTACTTCAAGGAAAACAAACGGATTTAGCTCATTAATGTTTCGGCATAAATGGTCAATTAGGTCTATGGATACCAATAGACATCATTTGATTCAAAAAAATGTTCGTTGGTTTCAACTGCAGATAAGATAAGGCGCATATTCCTCAGAAGGCTTTTGCTGTGTACCATTCGTTATTTACGTATGATTAATTTTGGTGAGGATTAATATGCTGTAAATTTAAAAATCTATTTGAAAAATTCAAAAATAAGCATGTAAAGAAATTATGAATTCAGTTTTTTTTAACTATCTGAATTTTAATTTCCTTGATGGCTTCCCCTCTTTTTTTATCGGTTCCGCACACTTCACCGTTCCTGGCTTTTGACCGTTGGTCGCTATTGCGGATCTCCGCTTCATAGAGCAGGTCATATTCATAGGCCAGCGGCCCTTCCAGGCGAATCCAGAAGCCGATCAGTTTTCGGCGGCCGTCGGTAGTACCGGCGAAAGCTCCGTCACTTACGGGTTCAGTAAATCCAAGATTGTTGATGTTGACGCTGTAAGTTAGATGCAGTTGAGGGTGAAAAGGCTTCAATTTCAGGCGAAAGCCGAGCAAGCGATTATTTTCGAAATCGTCCTCTGTTATGGTATTTTCCAGGATCGGCACTTCAGAATGCCGACTAAAGAAGGCGGTTCCGGACAGGTCGAATTCTTCTTTTATCTCCAGGGTTGCCTGTGCATTTTGCACCGCCTTAGCCGCATTCAATCTGCCGTAGCCGTAAAGCGGGCTATGTCCGAGAGCGTCGTAATTCCCATTGATCTCATCGATGCGGTCACAGGAGCCTTTGATCAGTTCTTTGACCTGCGCCCAGGTCAGATTTGGGTTAACGGATAAGACAAGCGCTGCGACGCCCGCCACTCCGGGGCAGGAGGATGAGGTGCCTCCGAAAGTAGCCGTATAATTTCCGGCTCCGTCTCCAAGGAATACTTCGGCGTCAATCCCTCCTTCGTTATACCCTCGGTTACCGCTGCGGTCGGTGGTCCAGATGCCTGCTGTTAAAGGCCTGGGATGATTCCACTCCGGAACGTGTATGTCGCTGGATGGAAAGCAACACCATACTGCATTACCGAAATCGCTGTAGACGCTGCGTCGCCCCCGGTCATTACAGGCGGCTATCGCGATGACATTGGGGTGACTGGCATAGCCGTCGAAGCTTACATCCTCATTTCCGTTACCGGCGGCCCAGACGATGACACAACCTTTCCCTCCCCGGCCCGACTCAATGGCATAATCCAGCGCATACCTGGTGCTGTCGGGCAAGGCAAAAAAGGTAGTATGCAGCGGATCGCCGGGATTCCACCAGGCGCCGTCCCGGGGGCCCCAGCTGCAGGAGATCACATCGGCCTTGCTATCAGCTGCCCAGGCGAAGGCTTTGGCTTCGGCAACCGATCCCAGCCCGCCCGAACGAATGGGAATGAGTTGGGCTTCAGGAGCTACTCCGGCTGCTTTATGGTTTCCTGCACCACAGGCCACACCTGCACAGGCAGTACCATGGTTTTCTTCTTCACTTTTCGGACGCGCATCATCGCTGTTGTGAATAGTATCGCGGGGGGCGAGAATACGCCCCTCAAATTCTTCATGGTCAACATCCACGCCATCATCAATTACCGCAATAATGGTATTAGCGCCGCGTGTAACGGACCAGGCATTTTCGAGATCTACATGCTGATCGATCACTCTGCCGTTAATGACCGCCCTTTTTAAATGCCACTGAAGCGGATAGATCCCTTTAATTTTTTTTTCCCGAACCAACTCCGGATGAGCCGCCTCAACTTTATCTTCTTCAAGAAGGGCGTTTGCAATTTCAAAGACTTTGGTTCCGGTGCCTTCGCTGGCTTCGGCAAAATAAGCATTTGGAGCAAAGACCAGTTTTTCCTTTACCTTCAGCTGGTGTTTCTTTAATAACGCCAGGCAATCCGATTCACTCACCTCCTTTTTGAATTTGACGAAAAAATTTTCGGTGTAAATGAATATGGTCCCGGTCTTCTGATCTTTGAATACGCGGCCCGCAAACCGAATACCTTCTTCCTGAGATAGGTTCTTGCGGATCGCATTACGCATGCTCAACACCTTCTCCGGCTCCTTACAAACGATCTTGAATACCTTGACATTGGCTTCAGGGAAAGAAGCGATCGGAAGAAGGTTGGGCACCAGGGAACGAGATTCGGTGGACATATCCATTTTGTTCAGTTCCTGTTCTTGTTCCGTACGAACAACTACCAGATCAGAGGCTTCCACCAGGGTGTATTCTTCCCCTTCTTTTCCGCCGTATTTGAATTTAAACATTAGGAGTGTTGGGTTAATGTGTTCATAATTAAAACGGAAAAGGATGCCGGCGGCATCCTTTTCCGTTTTAAAGGTAAGATATTATTTTTCCAGTCTAAATTCAATAACTGTTTCGAATACAGACTGATTACTTTTGATGTGTATATCGACCTGATCTGTATGGGTGCGAAGCGCATTGACAAAGCGATAGAGCTTCAGGAATTCCCTGTCTCGAATGCTCAGCAATTTTTCTTCGATGGTGATGGTCGATGCTTCATTATTATAGCGGTAGGGCACCCGGTTGATCTGGCCGAATTCGCCTTTATATTTCATATCAATGATGGCGTTCATGATCTGTTCATTTTCATAAGTGGTGGAAGTCAGCAGGGTTTGACGGTTTTGGTAGCCCATGGCTTCCCATTCTTTATTCAACTCAACAAGGTGGTTGATGAAGTTTTCGATCTGAGGGACGCCCTGATAAGCGCTGAACAGGTTAACGAGACGATAAGTAACGATTGTATTTTTTGCATTTTTATCCACTTCAATGTTAATGCTAAAAGGCCTGTTATCAACGGTCTGTAACTGCCGCATCAACCTGGCGCGGGTGATCTCCCCGGACGGTTCTTCCTCAACTGGCGGCAGGCCGGATTGATCAGGCTTAACGGCTACTTCTTTTTCCCTGGCTTTTTTCTCCAGATGGGCCGTTATGCCAAGCTCATAGGTCATGCCCAGGTCGGCGCCTGCGCCCATAGGCATTTCGAAGGCGCCGGAGGTCTGAGCTTTGCCCAGGTTAATACCCAGGACAACCCCTACGGAATTAGAAACGGTGGCATAGGTAACGCCTGCAGATACTGTCCCCAGAAAATCTCCTTTGATGCCGACCAGGATATCGTTTTTCAGCTCACTGTTGACCAGCAGTCTGCGATACAGCACTCCCGGAGCAATATTGATCTTGTCATTCAGGGCGAAGGAATAATGTGCATTGGCGATCAGGTTACGTTCCAGGCCGTATAAGAAATCTGTTTCGGGATTATCGAACATCAGATCGTTGGCGGACTGATTGCTGGCCACGTTTAATGAGAGCATGCCCGGCCCGACCTGCCCTCTGTAGGCGATCCCCATACCGTAATTGAAAGCGGTTTCATTAACGCCACGGTCAAAAAGCAAGATATCGAACGGATTATTGATCTGAGCCGATTCGTAAGCGAGACGATTGTTGATGACCCCGCCAAGTACTCCTATAGAAAGGGTGTGCGGAATACTTTCGCCATCTAGAATGCGGTAGGCAAAAGTGAGTCCATAATTACCGTTATTAATGATGTGCGCCTGGTCCAGGTTGAGTAATAAGCCGAAGCCGACGCGATTCAAAAAGCCGAAAGGACGGACGCTGGCGCCGATCAGCTGGCTGGTAAAAGCCCCGTCATCCAGCCCCGACCATTGTTGGCGATGATAAAGAAAAATCTCGGTTTTATTCACTCCCGCCATAGCAGGATTGAAGGCGCTTTCATTAAACAGGAAATGAGCAAAGCGAGGGTTTTGCTGTCCAAACAAGAAACTTGTGGACAATAAGAAGGAGAAAAGCAGTGTAGTGTAAATGTGTTTCATGGGTATAAACATTGTTTAATCGGATTATTTTTGGATGGTCAATGCACCTTTATAAGTCGTTTCCGGGCCTTTCAATAAATAAATGTAAGCTCCTGCCGGAACGCCCTGCGCTTCCCAAAAAGCAGCCTCGATCAGATTTCTTTCGGGCAATACAATGCCTCCGTTTCGAGAAAATACGGTAATGAAGTAGTCCGTCGGATTGACCGTGGAGACGTATTCGATGCCCCAATTATCATTAACGCCGTCACCATTGGGGGTAAATAAATTAGGAATGAAAATATTATTGACCAGAGAACGAGGGAGTACTTTTACATCCAGGAACTGGGAGCCTTGAGAACAAGCCAGTCCGCCGTTGCCGCCTGTTGTTTCCAGCTGATAACGAACGATCCCCCAGCTTTTTGAACTCGATAGAGTCAGGACTTGTTGGAAAGTATTGCCGGAGCCTGAGCTGGCCCCTTCCACTAACCCCTCTATGTTTACCGGGCGCCATTCCACGCTGGTCACTCCTGTTTCAATGCTAATTTCATCCCCTGTGAGTACGCTCAGATAGGCAAAAGGCAGGATGGAATTGGCGGTTACAGGATTAACGGTTATCGTGACTCTTTTTTCCGAACTGCCGCAACCATTCGGCGCTTCTGCCCTGATGGTGTAAGTAGTGGTTTGAACGTCCGAGGAGTCGTTCCTCAGTCGATCGGTGATCATGCTGCCATTTGGGCCGCTACCCGAGGAAGCGCCAAGCCGTCCGTCCGATGTCCAGGTAATGACGGCGTCTCTGACATTAGTATTCAGAAACAGGTCCATTGACTCATCGCTGCAGAGCTCCCGGGGACCCTCTATTTCGAGTGTAGGAGACGGATAGACCTCAATCCTTTTGCGAACATCAGCCTTACAATTGATTGCGTCGGTAACCGTAAGGAAAAAGTCGGTCGTCTGCATGAGTTGCACCCTTATGGTATCATCTGTTCCGCCATCTCCCCAAACGTACTGTACGCCACCTCCTGCACGCAGCTCGACGGTTTCGCCGGCGCAGACTTCACTGGGCCCGTGTATTTTTGGAATGACTACCCTGGTTTTGACCAGCTTGGAAGACACCCCTGTACAACCTCGCGTAGGATCTGTAACCGTAGCGCTGTATATGGTATTGCCCATCGGAACCACCGTTTCCTCATTTCCGGAGCCCCCGGTACTCCATTTGTACTGGTAATTGTCATTTTGGATGATAGAGAGCATGGCTTCTTCCCCGCGACAAACGGAATCCGGGCCCATAATGGTAAAGGCAAGGGTGTTATTGATCTCGATGGTTTGCAAAGCTTCAGCGAAACAGCCGGTATTTTTATCCGTAACGGTTACTCCATAAGTTGTATTCTGTTGAGGAGATACATTTACAGTGGACAGGATGCTTCCCATGGCGCTCTGGCTCCACTTGTACGTCCAGTTTCGACTGGTGGGGACGCTCAGTTGAACGACCTGGCCTTTGCAGATCTCTGAAGGGCCGTTGATGGAGACCTCTCCGGGGCCGGACTTTACCGAGATATCGATGCTAGCCTCTGCTTCACAACCTTCACTGTTTTTGGCTTTAACAGTATAGGTTTTGTTCTGATCAAGCACCAGGTTGATGGAAGGGGTCCTTTCACCGTCATGCCATTCATAGGAAGTTCCTCCGCTGGCTGTTAAAGTAAAGGGTTCTCCTGCACATACATCCGTAGGGCCGGTGATCCGGACATCAGGACCGGGAGTGGTCTTTATGTCTACTTCTGTGGTGGTTCGGCACCCATTGGCGCCTTCCACTTCCAGTTCATAGGTGGTGGTTTCTGTAGGCCGTTGAGTAATGGTCCTGGTCTCATCACCGGTAGACCAAAAGTAGCGATCGGCCGGGCTGGAGGTAAGGGTCACCTCCTGGCCTGCGCAAACTTCAGTAGCGGGAGAAACAGAAATACTGGCGGTAGGATTGGGAAGGGTGAATACTCTTTGTTCGGCAGTAGCCTGACAACCATCGCTGTCGGTTATCGTTAGGGAAAAGGTAGTCTCTTCAGTGACGATCGCTTCCATAGAACGGGAGGTCGCGCCGTTGCTCCACTCATAGGACACCTGGTCTACAGAAGCAACGAGCCTTACGGTAGTTCCTTCGCAGACTGTATTTCGGCTGTCGGGGATGTCGATTTCGACTTCCAGGACTTTAATGGTTAATTCTCCGATCGTATCTCTGAATCCATCCCCGGAAATGATCAGATCATAATTACCTGAGCGCAGGCTGGGTAATTGCAAATTGCTGATGGTCACCATAGTAGCGGTCAGGTTCGCTTCATACAATGCTTTAGGCACCACATTATTACCCACCTGGATGCCTTTGATCATATCCAGTTTTGAGCCTTGTATTCTTAAAGACTGGCTGCTGCAAAGCGACCTTGGTGTAAAATTGGAAACCTCCGGAATATTTTGTGCGTCGAGAGTAGCGAACGCAAAGAATGTGAACAGCAACAAGGCTATTCCCTTTACAAACACGTGGGTATGGCTTAATTTTCTCATTAGTTATGGGATATAATTTATCGTTTTTTGACTGAAATTATCCACTCCAAACTAAAGGCTGATCCCCGGTCAGGGATCGATTTTGTTTTCGGGACTTTGAGTTCAGCCACAACGGAATTTGGATACAACATGTTTATCGGTTCACTAATAGTATTCTTTCAATTTTAAGCGCAACTAAATTGTTCCGTTGGTTTTGGGCCGGGTTTTGGTTAATAATTTGAAAATGAACGTAGTTTCCCCACTTTATGATATATGTATGGTCAAATTAAACTTATAAGCCCGCAAAAAAGCTTATCACTTTAATCGCCAAAAAGTATAATTTTTTTCTCCTTTTTTTGTTGAGGAAGTCGATTGAATTAACGTGTCTACTTTTTTCTAAGGAATCAGCGATGGTTGTATTGCTGTGCCTTGTGTATCTGTTTGAGATGTAAGATTTGCTGTGCGAAGTATTGTATAATATCTTATTCTTTTTTTTTGCCTTCCTGCACAAAAGTAATCAATTTTTTCTGCCGTACATCATTGCAGGCCTTCAAATTATAGAATATTAACAATCAGAAATACTTAAATCGTGGTGAAATATGGTTTTGGGAAAGAAAGTGAATACCGGATCTCTTGCTTTTCAGATACGGTAAAAAAAATACAGGGTTACAAAAAAAAGTAAAAAAGTGAATTTCCGGAGAACCATTAGCCACGCCTAATTCCAGGAAGCCACCTGTTTTGCGGCAATTCATGCATCATCTGTAAGAGCGGGAATAATGTCCTCTTTTTCTCCTTCTCTTTTTCCTGAAAAAATTACTGATGAGCAATAAGGACAGAGCAACCGCCAGTATTGCCCCACCCAGAACCATAAAAATAAATGACCCTTCCACCCTGAGCTTCCGATCAGAAGGATTCACGCTGACAGGTTTGGAGAGATAAAGGGTTGATTGGGAGGCATCCACAAGACCGATAACGTATTTGTCTTTTTCCAGAGGCAACGCATGAAGGTTAGTCTGAAAGGAGTGATTTTCACCTATATATAAGACATAACTTTTGAAGTCAGGATCATCGACTTCATAGAATTCCAAACGATAGGGAGGTTGGCCTCCTTCGATCTTGTCAATGGCTAAAATGCCGCCCGCAACCTGAAAATCGACCTCTACTGCAGACTTTGACCTACCGGATACGCCTTTCGGACTTTTGTAATCCAGTGACATTTCAGGAAATTCGGCAAGGACGGCCTCGTTTACTTTCAAAAGGTATTTACCTTCCGGGAACATCCTTAGATAGGTTTCCAGATACGCTCTTTTATCTTCCGGTCCGGAGGCATGAGTAATTTGTTTATAGAGGACCTCCTCTGTAAAATGTCCATCAGGAAAAGTGTTGGTGTATTTTTCGCAGAGGCTAAGTACCTTTTTGCTGTCATTCTCTTGCTGAATGTCCGCCATTAAATCCACTTCCTCTTCAGAAGGATTTTCGAAAGAAGGTGATCCTTGCCGACTTTCCGGCTCATAATCATTATCCAATTCATCGTCAAAGGCTGCCTGCTGCTCACCTGAAGCTTCAGGGTTTTCTGCTTCACTGATCGAAAGATGGCTCTTAAGGATGTAGGGTAAAGTCGGACGAAAGGGGATCTTTCGCCAAGGGAATTGAGAGGAGATAAAATCAAATGAAAAATCGATCTTTCCGGCTGTAGTGCCTTTCAGTCCTTCAGCAGGCGTAAAGCGAATATCTGCCGTCTCTCTTGCTTGTGGGATAGACTTGTCACCAATAGTTACCACAACCGTCTTAGAGCGCAAATCTAATCCGGGAGGCCTTTTGTTGAAGTAAGCCTGTAGAGGTATCTCCAACCAGCAGGACCGGTAGTGGGAAGTATCTGCTAATGTAAAGTCTGTAAGCTGTAATACGACCATCAGTTGATCGTATCTGGAAAGGTCGACACTGTGGTTTTCAGCGGTCAGCAGCATGGATATCCTTTCTTTTGACACCCTGTCCTGTCCAAGTATGAATACATAGGCTTTCAACTGCCCCTCATATTCTTCCCGTTCTCCATATTTGAAGGTCATCACTGTCTGAGCAGATAGTGAAGTCCCGCAAATCGATAAAATCACCCACAATAATAACCCCAGGCCTATGATCGCTTTCATTCTCATAGCATTGTGTTTTTTGATATCGTTCAAACAGATGCAGGGGGGATAAAATGAAGTGTAGTGATAACTCTGAAAGCTTTTGCTCTTTAAATTGCAAGTACAGTGTGTCCGCTAATATAAAGTTTTCTCGAGAAGAATGCCATTACAAAAGGGAGGATTCGATATATATTTATTTTTAAAATAAATTCTGCATAAAAAAAGGATGAAGAGCCGAAAGGCCCTTCATCAAAAAATCAGTCGTTTAGGTATACTCTGCTGTCAATGTGTTGACCGTTCCAAAAAACCGAAAGCACCAGTACAGATGGAGGCATTTTTTCCAGACTCCACTGGAACTCCGAATGGCCTTTACCGGTAAATGGAAGCTTTGCTCTCTTTAATATCCGGCCATTTAAATCGGTTAACATTAACAATAAAGTACCCTCCAACTCCGACTGAAGCTGAATATTTATTCTTTTATCCGCCAGGAATGGCGTAATGCGAAGCTCCGGGGCGATCCGGCTGGTGGCGCCGGCAGACAATACGTATTCATCCGGCAGGTTATTCCTTCTTTCCTGAAAAAAGGACTGGCGCTTTAATTCCACCCAATATCCATGCCCGTTTTCCAGCTTAACCAAATTACTGCTTCCAGGCCGCCGGGGATCATATCGGAGCAGCCTGCCTTCCTTGTAGCCTATGATAAATTCGATGAGCCCTTTCTCCTGGTAGAAGCTGAAAAATTTTTCAGGCGATTGCGCTTCTTCGGGCAGGTAAGCCACCAGGTTCCTTCCTGGAAGAAGGGTGGAGCGATAGGAAGGATCGATCGGCTTACCTTCTACCACCAACCAATCCAGGGCTTTCACCTGAATCCAGTAAGCGGCTCCTTTTTTAAAATATTTTAAAGTATTGCCTAATGGATTGCCCGGGCGATAATAGGAATACAGTCCATTCTCGAGCCCGTTGATCTGGATCAGGTTTCCAGGTCGTAATCTCTGTGTCCATAACGCTACGGCTGAATCTTCTGGCTCTACGTCCACAGAGATGAGATTCCATCCGGGATATAGCCGGATACTATCCGTTGTCAACCAGCCATTCTGTTTGATGAGCATTCTCTTTTCCTGGATTTCGGTTTGAACGATCAACTCAGCGGTCCGCATAGCGCCTTTTTCGTTTTTTTCGATTTTCAAATTTAAGGCCTCATCTCCGGAGCCTTCCGGTGAGCTCACGGCAATCCAGGAGGCGGTAGTCTGAACCTCCCATTGCTGGTTGGAGCGGATTTGCATGCCGGCCACGCCCCCATTTGAAGGAAAGGAAAAAGTATCGACATCGATCTCGAGAAAGGGCGTCTCCAAGCCTTTATCAATAGTTATCCAAAACTGATCCTCAATTGTTGTCTGGTTATTCTTAGGCTGCGCATCTTCGATAACCAGTCGAACGGACAACGCATAATCGCCTGGGTTCAGCGATGAGGGCCATCTCCAGGCCAGCTTTTTCGCTTCGACCTTTTTGCTTTCTCCTCCGGGCAGATTATCGATCGTCAATGAAGCCCTTCCTAGTTCATAAGTGCTTTGATCAGGCAGGATGAGGTCGAGTACTGTGACCAGGTCTCCGGAATAGTCTTTTTGAGCATTATTGTACAATACAAAAGAAAAGGCGTCCAGCTTTTCGTCCAAAGTGAATTTGCCGGCCGGAGCTTCCAGGGCCAGCGGTTGAAGATCAGGCAGGCTGCTGCTCCTGCCGGATTGAATAAAAGCCCGGATGTTCTCGTATTTCTTTTCGGTAATCCGTACATGACCGGTGAAGGCGTGTGGCGCAGGTGTTCCGTGAGATAAAACGGTATATACGGTATACTTGTGTTTGCCTTCACGCACGAAAGCGCTGCTGCCGCTTTGCCCTGCAAAGCCTTGATTGTAATGATATACCAGCTTATCGCCATAGAAAAAGTCAAAGGTTCCCTTTCTGTTGTAGAGTTGCTGCCCGTCATAAGGCCCTGCCGAGGGATAGGAAGCGTTATCGAACGAGGTACTACTAAAAAATTGCCGGTCAGTATTATAGCTGTAGCTCATCCATCCGGTCAGGGCGCCGACAGGACGATCGAGGCGAAGCACCGCCATATCCTCCTGGTAATCTTGCCGTTCTATCCAATCAGACCAATACAGCACTTCGGTCACTCTCGCTGCACCATAAGGCATCCGCCCTTGCCCGAAAGCAGGGACTGCTGTAATTTCCCTGGCCCATCCGCCTTTATCTGATGCGTATACACAGTGACAGGCTGTGATGACATGAGCCGCGTCGATCAATGTTCCGGTACAGGAAAATTGCCGACCATCGGCGGCAGTGACAAAAAGCCGGACTTGCTGATTCCAGGGGACGTCCAGTGGTTGTTCCACCCTGATCATCTCAGCGAACTTTTTGGTTGCCGGAGCCGGGGTAAAAGGCGGCAAATCGACTATGGGAAGGGTTAAGTCAGCGTTATCCTCCTGTGCAACAGGGCTAGAGGAAGGCCAAGAAAGAGGTGGAGAAAAATAATGTACTTGTGGAGTTTCCGTATTCGGCTGATCCAAAGGAGAACCTTTCGAAAAAAGCTTTTCGGCCGGGGTTAATGAGTAAGGTAGACAACCGGGCTTATTTCCGTCTTCTTGTCCGATGCCTATTTGCCAAACAAAGACCGAAAGGCAGCAGACAGACAACCACGTTCTGTAACATGCCTTGTTAAACATTTCAGTAGTTTTTGTGTGTTCTTAATGGAATCCGGGCAATTTTATCCCTGAATCCATGCTTTCAGTTTGGGTAAAATGTTTGTATCCGATTTTGGAAAAAAATCACTGACCTTCAGCACGAATAACCTTAAGGTATTCTGTGTGCTTGTCTGTAAGTGCCTTTAGTGATTGTGATACGCTAAGAAAGTCCTGGAAAGCTGTTTATAGTCCGGCATAGCCGGAATGTAGTTTTCTGTTTTATCTGTATTTCTACTTTATATAGACAATACAAAGATAGTAAAAATTTTCATATAGGCAATTATTGACCTGAATTTCGGGATAACTGTCATATGTTAAAAAAGATGTCAGTTTACGGAAATTTAAAAAAGAAAACCCCCGGGATATTGTTGCTTAAAATGGAAAAACCCCTTACATTTGCAACCGCTTCAAAAGGGATATAGTTGTACTATCCTACATAAACGAGAAACCCATGGCCGGATAACGGAATGGTTTACCGGAGGAGTGGCAGAGCTGGTTTAATGCACCGGTCTTGAAAACCGGCGTACGGGAAACCGTACCGGGGGTTCGAATCCCTCCTCCTCCGCGAAAAAAAACAGGGCTAATTGCTTAATAATTAAGTAATTAGCCCTGTTTTTTTTTGAGGCTATCGAAAGTGATCACACTGGATCATAAGCGATAGGACAAAATTAACTTAACCTATCCCCGCGACGCGGGGATAGGTTAAGTTAATTTTGTCCTATCAATTACTCATTCAATTTTAATTAAAAACAAGTACAAGCTATGAATCTAACAAGAATTACTAGCTATGCAGCTAGAACGGTCATACTATGCCTGGCCTTCATCGGATTAACAAATTGCGAAGCGCTGGAGTCTGAATTGCCGAAACTGGTGGAAGATTCCGTGCTTTTAAGCAACCATACCAATCAGGTGTTTCGAGGCATGGATTCCTATCTCAGCCGGAAGGACAGTATGCCTCCTGACAGCACGGGAGCTGGATCCAACGGGATTATCGGGGATCTCATGGACCCCGTAGTCAGTTTACCTGGTTTAAAACTGGAAAGCGAGGCAAGTTTACAGGCCACATCTACCGAACACCGGAAGTAAACTATTCAGGTTCTGCCGGCGCCCCTCCCGGCGACGGCAAACCTTTATTTAAGGTCAGTTCGTTTTCATGCAGGTATTCAAGATGCCTCGACAAACCAAAAAAAATGCGATTGTAGGAAAAAAATGAGCAAAAAATACAGCAAAACAGAACTTAACGCTTTAAAAATCAAACTTTTACTAAAAAAACAATAGTAAAAAAACCACAAAAAAGAGGCTACCTTTCCCACTCCAGCGGCCTCACCCCCACCCCTTTGTCCTTGAGGTACTTCAGCACGCCCTTTTTTCCCCACAAATGCCCGGCGCCTAGCGCACAGAAGGAACTTTGCCGGTGGATCAATTCATAGATCCGATCCGCCATATGGGCATTACGCTGGTAAAGCATCAGCTGTCGAAGCTTGCCCAGCCCCGATTTGGCGGAGCGGTGCAACCGGACAATGTCGCCACGAACATACATCGCAGTCATATGGAGTAAATGCCGCCGGTGAGCTTTAACGTTCCTTGCCATTTGAAGCAGATGTGCTGCTTGATCCTCCAGGGGAATACGCCTCATAATGTCGAGCTGGAGGTCAAAGGTCTCGATACCCGTCATTTCCTTTCCGGCCTGTTCGGCAAACCGCCAGAGGGACTCGTCCAGTGAATAGGGCATATCCTGGGCAAGGATGGATTCATCGACCAGGCTTGCCACGAAGAAAGGACGGAAAAACTGTAGCCGCGCTATATCCACCCCAAAAGCTTTTTTAAGCATGGACTGTATCTTCTGATATTGTTTTTCTGAATAAAAGTCAGACAAGCGCCGGCCGTCGGGCATCATCAGGGAGAAGGGATCGGTCATTTGCCGAAGCTCGCGGATATCCGTTTCAGCGGCAAAGCAGGTGACCGCGCGGATGAGTTCCAGTAAATGATGCTGCATAACGAAGGCCCGCGCGTCTTTGACGTGCATGGTGCCCAGCAGGTAGGAAGGCGGAAGATCAGCAGCCGGCGTTAATTGCCAGAGGAAGGTATTTTTGGATGTCATTACCAAATTTGCAAACAGCCGCAAACACGAACAGGATTGTTTTACCCGTTTGTCCAGCTATGAATGTTATTGAGCTTTTCACCAGAAAGATCAGCGTTTTTCCGGCGAAAAGCTCAAAAATGGCACAGACGATGCAAAAGCCGTTAACTTTTCACCTAATCTGTTCCTTTCTTTGTCTTAGTCGTACTTATAAGGAAGGAGCTTGGAGTCCTTGACAGTAGACAAGGTCATCAAGGTCTTTAACCGTTCAATTTCTTCAATCTGAGAAAGCGTTTTGAACAGCAACTGCTCATAGGTAGGAATGTCTTTGCAAACGATCTTGATGAGAAAATCCGCCTCACCCGTAATGATGTAACACTCTGTAATTTCTTCGATCTGACGGATCTTATCCAGAAAGTTATTCAGCGCATTTTCTTTTTGCCAGGCCAGTGACACCAGTACAAAAGTTTTCACATTCAACCCAATCGACTGAGGGTTGACCTTGGCGTGATAGCTTTCTATAACGTAACTGTTTTCCAGTTTTTTAACTCGCTCTAATGTGGGCGCCGGGGACAATCCGATCTTCTTCGAAAGGTCCAGGTTTGTAATCTTGCTGTTTTCTTGTAAGATCTTTAGGATCTTAAGGTCTATTTTATCCAACTTTTCAGACATGGGACGTAAATTATCATTTTATAAATCCTATGTAAAATCGCTCAAAGATATCGCTTAAAAAACAAAATACAAAGAATAGCCTAAAAAACCTTGGTAAATTTTTTTTTAACTATATTTTACCAAATTATTTACAATTTAATTTTGTTATCGGTAAAGTACTTGTACAAAAATATTTCAAGATAATTTGCCGCCCTCTGGGCGGCAAATTATCTTGAACGTGAGTTCGGAGATTCCTAAGGCCCCAGAGGGGCAAAATGTTGGTAAAAAAAATTGAAATTAAAGGATAGCGTTCCGTATCCGTAAGTACGTCATTTATTCCGTACCTGCGGCACGGTTTTTTGTGGTCAATCTTTTTTTCTACCAACATTCAGCCCCTAACGGGGCTAGTTGGCTGATTATCAAAAGGGAAGTCTCCGAACTCCCGTTATCTTTAAATATTTTTGTATAAGCACTTATCAGTTAACCGACAACCGACCTCCGTTACGGAAAGATTCCCAAATTCAGATAATCGCTGCTGATTTTATTAATCGCATTAACAAAGGCAGCTGTTCTAAGATCTTCGATATCCGATTTACGAAGCATGATCTCCCGGATTTGATTATAAGCGCTGATCATGGTTTCTTCGAGTCCGGAGCGGACCAGGTCTATCTCATCGGCTCCACGCACCAGAGTTTGGCGTTGGATCTCGGTAACCGGTTTGCCTGTTTTTTCCTCGATCACTCTTACCATTTCGGCCATGATATTTTGGTTGAACCTTTTTTCCATACGGCCGAAACGCATGTGCGACAGGTTTTTCAGCCACTCGAAATAAGACACGGTTACCCCCCCCGCGTTCAGGAACAGGTCAGGGATGATCAGTACTCCCTTTTTGATCAGTATCTCCTCGGCCTCGGAAGTGATCGGGCCGTTGGCTGCTTCTGCTATGATCTTAGCCTTTATGCTGTTTGCATTTTTCATTGTGATCTCATTTTCCAGGGCGGCTGGCACCAGAATATCACATTCGAATTCAAGTACTTTGCTTCTGTCTTCTTTTCCAAAGTTAGTTGCCCCGGGATAATTAAGAATAGAGCCCGTTTCTTTTCTGAACCGGATCAGGTCGTGAATGTTGATGCCGTCCGGTTTGTAGATGGCGCCTTCCACTTCACCGACGCCGATGATCTTGGCGCCGCCTTCATCCTGCGAAAGCATACCTGTGTAAGAGCCCACATTACCTAAGCCCTGGATCACCATGGTTTTACCTTCCATACCTGTGTCAAGCCCCAGCTTTTTCATATCTTCTTTGTGCTCGCAAGCTTCGCGGATGCCGTAGAATACGCCGCGCCCGGTGGCTTCGGTCCGCCCTCTGATCCCCTGTTGAGTTACCGGCTTACCGGTCACACAACCGGCCGCGTCAATATCATGCCCTTTAAAAGTGCGGTAGGTATCATAGATCCAGGCCATTTCCCGTTCCCCTGTGCCATAATCGGGAGCAGGAACGTCGATGGAAGGGCCGATAAAATTATGTTTCACCAATTCCGCAGTATAGCGGCGGGTAATTTTTTCGAGTTGTTCCGGAGTATAATCCCAGGGATTGATCTTCACTCCGCCCTTGGCTCCCCCAAAAGGCACATCAACAATGGCGCACTTGAAGGTCATTAATGTAGCCAGCGCCATCACCTCTTCCTGGTTTACGTGATTACTGTACCGTATCCCCCCTTTTGTAGGAGAGCGATGATGAGAGTGCTGTACCCGGTAAGCTTCAATAACCTGTACACCGTCATTGATCTTTACCGGGAACTTCATCCGATATACCGCATTGCATACCTTGATCTGGTCTAAAAGACCTTTCGGAAGACCGGTATGGGCAGCCGCCTTGTCAAAATAAGACTGTACACTGTCATAGAAACTTAATGTCTGCTGCAGATTCGCTTTAGTCATTTTCTTTAATTTGGTCCTCTAATTTGGTTAGTTTACGATCCAAATAAATCAAAAAAATAACGATCCCGACAAAGACAGCTACTATGACAGCCACGACTACGTATATTTTCCCAATACTGCTCATAAAGTCTGCATCAGTATTCTGCCCAAAGGAACTAACTGCCCATAACTGAAACATCAGAATCGATAAGATTTTCCTGTTTATCATGTTAAATTTTGTAGAGCCAAAAGTCGTAGATTTTTTTTATTCTACCAAACATTATTTGGATTTCTGTTGGCGGGTTTTTGCTGCCCCCCTTCGTCTTTTCTGCCTTATTCATAGATTTTTTGCTCCAGCCGGTCAGTGCGATACCAAAGACTGGCCATCCAAAGCCCGATGAGTGTCCAGCCGATGATGGCCGGGTAGAACACCATGCGCATCGTATTATCCAGGTCTTCACCTCCCAAAGCAGGATTTCCTCCTGCGCCGGGATGAAGACTATCGGTAAGCCTGGGAATGACATAAATCAGAGGAATAAGGGCGGCAAAGGCAAAAATATTATATACTGCCCCCAGGCGCGCACTTTTTTCCTGATCCTCAAAAGAAGAACGCAACACGAAATAGGCACAGTAGATCAACAAAGCGATGGCGGTCATATTTTGTTTGACATCCCAGCTCCAATAAGCACCCCAGGTGTTCTTGGCCCAAATGGCGCCGGTGATCAACCCTAAAAAACCAAATAATGTTCCGATACGGGTAAGCGAAAGGGCTTTCAGATCATCTTCCAGTTGATGCCTACGCAGATAACGCACGCTAAATACCACCGAGCCGATGAACAACAACACCATGCTAAACCAGAGCGATACGTGGAAATAGGTGTTGCGTATGGTTTCCTTTAAGATATTACGAAAAGGAAAAGAGATCCCTGGCTTTTCGTTCAGCGCGGTTAACGGACTATCTTCCCATTCCTTCATTCCCATGTCCGGGTCTATGGAATCCTGTGTAATGAAGACAGCAGAGGGTAAAAAAGAATAACCGTCAATGGTGTTGTCCAGCACCAGCGTAAAATCCTCGATCCGCTCACTGGTCGGCAGGTATTCCGGTATTCGAAACTGTACTATGAGGTTCCGGTCATCTTTTACCTCTAATCCTACCGCTCCCAGTGCCCGTTCGTCATCCATCTTCAACCAGGCGCGAAGACTGTCTTCTGCCTGCTTGTAGTGCGTATTGTATCCTTTTACCTCGATCTCGACCATTTCCCCGGTCCGCGCACTACCCGGAGCAACTTTGATGATCCCGGGTTTCAGCGGCACGACCATCCCGGCTATGAAGGTGTAGATAATGATCAATACTCCCAATATTTTCCACCAACTTGATCTAAGCATATGTTTGTTTGTGTTTTTTTTCTAACGGCTATGGTTCTTCTAATCTCCCATTAATTGTTTGAGTTCCTTCATGATCTCGCGCACCGGATAGCTTTTTTCAGAAATAACATACAGGCCTCCCTCGGTGTCTTCTATAAACATCAGTTCGTATTCTTCCTGAACAATATTAGGGTTAACGAAAGAAGTCTCTTTTTCTTTTTCTATATGGATCTTTTTGATCCTATCAAAAGGGATGCTTCTCTTTCCCAATTCCAGGTGATCGGCGTATATATTCACCACGCCTGCTCTTTGGTAGGCCAGCCACGAAAATAAGGCTGTCCCGCCGGCGATCAATCCCAGGAAAAAAAGCAAAAGGGCGATCAGCCACTTTTTTGTTTGCTCTTCATAGGAAAATTTTTTGCGGATCACCATGCCCATGGCAGTGAAAGCCGCTACTCCAACGATCACACCCAGCCAAAGATACAATTGATCTTCAGACTGAGCCGGCTCATAGGATTTGATTAATTCTTTCATAACACTTGAGTTGTGAGAAAGCCTCGGAATTCGAATATTTATTTCATAAACATCCTTAATTCCACAAAGGCTCGTCATCAGGCCGTAAAAATAACAATCCTTTATTAAGAGATGCTACTTCTTCCGCAGTAGGCCGGCTCAGGATGCATTTTAGTAGAAAAGCAGCTGCCGTAGACCTTCAAAAACACCTTGATAAAGCCCCGTCGAATCGCTGCCGAAATAAGCTTTCGGGTTTTGAGAAGAATGTATGATGAACGGTAAGGCCCTGGTCGAATCCCTGTAGCAGGTCAGAGAGACGGAATCCTGGATGTCATCAAAATAAAAACGTATGCTTTGATGAAAAAAACGAGGAGCACTCAATTCATCGAAATCATCTACAAAGATCCGCCCCTTGGCCTTAAGGATCCAGTCCAGATAGTGGTATATCCGGGCAGAGTCCAGAGGTTCATTGCCTACAGCAGCCCAAAGGGAGCCTTCCTGCCTGATGACCAGAATTTGCGTGTCCTGATTTTGGTAAAGGAAGCGATCGGGCGGGAAGAATTGGATGGCCTTGAAGAAGAGCTCCCGGCTTCTGAAGTCGTCAAAATGTTTTTCCAGCTGAAAAGGCAAAAACCCATTGACAGAATAGACCTCATTTTGGTGCGTCAATCGCAAATAGGCGATGCTTCGCTGGAGCGTCGCATCAAAGGCGGTTTTGCCGATGATGAAGTCCTCCACGCTGCCGTCGGCTAGGTAGATCTTAATGCGGCTGCCCTGAGCAGGCCCCACGCCATACTCGATCCAATCTTCCTTTTGGCTGCTAACCAACTGAATAGTCCTGATGGTGTCGACCTGATCCAACACTGCTTTTAGTTGTGCAGAGGCCGCCCGGACATTGACGTTGCCGTTCGTCACGATCCAGTTCCTGTCGGTCCGATGAATCGCATAAGCAGCGCCCCCCTGCGGACTGATCTCGATGGTAGTTATCTGAGCGGTATCTACTTTAATGACCTCTGTGCTGAAGTCGGAAGTCGCCCGGCTGGACAAGACCTTGCTGAAGATCAGATAGAGCCCTACAAAAAATAAAAAGATGAGCAATAAGGTTTTATTGGTCATCAAGGGATTTTTTTGTTAAAAAAAATGGAGAACCTAAATTTGTTCCTTGCTTGCTTGGATAAAAGTACCTTTATCGCATTATAAACCCAAAACAAAAGAAGAATTCTATGAAAAAGCAGACTCTTTTACTTAGTTTTTTGTTCATGACGGCCTTTTTCTCCTGCCAACCCGATCAGGGAAGCAAAGCGGAAGGCGAGGCTGCCAAGCAGCCGGAATCTTTTGATCCTGGGGCATATCTGCTGCAAGATGTGCCCGGTTCCACCATTAAAAGAGCGGAAAGAAGAGACTCCACCGGCCAATTGCTCGAAACCGGTTTTCTCGACGGCGCTGTTCGCACGGGAACCTGGACAACCTACTTCCCGGATACCGGTTTTCCATGGACCCAGGTATCCATGATCAATGGCAAGTACAATGGCCTGTACCTGGAATACACTTCCAGAGGCCAGATCAATCTGATGGCAAACTACAAGGACAATAAACTCCACGGATTCTGGGGAAAATATCACTTCAGCCGGCCTGAGATCATTGCCAATTATAAAGATGGAAAACTTGATGGTATTTACCGGAAGTATTATCAGAACAAAACCCAAATACAGGAAGAGATCCAATATAGGGCAGGAGAGATCGACGGCAAATATCGCTTCTATAATGAGAAAGGGCAGATGGTAATGGAGTACGATTATAAAAACGGAAAAAAAGTAGGTGGCGGGGCAGTTGAAGTCCAATAATGGATAGAGGCCGGAAAAACATCGGACGCTCTCCGGCCTGTATCGATTTATAGATCAAATTTTAGATTCATTATTGCTGTATTTCTTCAATTCATTTTTATTTAAGGCCGACGCTTCAAACTGCAAATCTTTGAGTATGCTTTGCCGGTCCTTCGGAATTTGTCGCTGATTGGCGAGTAGAGACTCCAATGCGCTACGCTTGTTATTGTCAAGCCAGAAATGGAATCCCAGTAAATCTTTTATTCCTCCCATAATAGTTTCGATTTTTTTGATAAAATAGTTGAAAAAACTGGGGGAATGACGTTTATAGAAGTATCATTTCGCATACTTAATCAACATACACTAATGTTCTTACTGTATCCAAGTTCTTCTATATAGACACGAAAAGCAATTTTTCGAATCGAACTAACGTATGAATTCATGAATGCGGACACGAAGTAAAGTAGCGACTTAGATTATTGTAAACCAAAGCCTTAGAAATCGGCTTGCTGTTTCTGGAATTCCCGGGGGGGCATTCCGGTGATTTCCTTAAATACCTTGTAAAAAGTCGATTTGTTCTTGAACCCACATTGCACGGCTATACCGTAGAGTGTGAGGTTATTGTTCGTACTGTCGGCAATCTGCCTTTTCGCTTCCTCCACCCGGTAATTGTTGATGAAATGCTGGAAGTTATTGCCGGAATGGTGATTGACGACCTGCGAGAGGTATTTTGTATTGGTGGCGAGGCGGTCCGCCACCGTTTTCAAAGTTAAGTGGGGATCAAAAAAGAGCTCCTCCTTCTGCATCAGGTCCTTAAGTTTGAAATAAAGCTTGACCTCTTCCAGCCCCTTTAAACTGCTGGAGTTGTACTTGGTGCTCAGATTCAACAAGGAAAGATCCTCCTCCTCCTCTTGTATCAGCTCGCCGTCCACCTCAAAAGCAATAAAATGAGTTAACTCCTGATCAGAACCGAAAATAGGATGGATGACAAGCTTGCAGATGTAAGGCTCTCCATTTTTCCGGTAATTGATCAGTTGATCTTTCAGCGGAGTCCGGTTCTCCAGTCCTTTGCGAATCCGGTTGATGGCTTCTATCTCAGAATCAGGCCCCTGAAGAATATGCCCCGGTGACCGACCTATAACCTCATCCAGTGAGTATCCCGTCATCTCAGTAAAATCCTGATTGACCCACAAAATCTTCCGCTCCTTGTCCGTTAATATAACCGCAATATGTGGAACCATTATATTGTTTTTCGTTTTTTGTTTAATGATTTAATAAAGATGTCAGCAATTCGTTAAACAATTTAATTCACTGATTATCAATTACAATTTAAGCTTTTTTTTTTCTTATCAACCGACTTTTTTCTCAATAATAATCAAATGAAATTAATCACCTCTCAAAGACAAAGCAGCTTTTGTTTGATGATTTATTAAACAAAATACAGCATCCGGCATAGGGGTCTCACAACACCCCTTGTTAATGGTAGCCTTACAAAACGCATAAACATATAAGAATATAGATTTTTCAATATTAATTGAATTTTAGCAAATTGAAATTTTACTTTCTGATGATTCTTTTTCAGGCGGAGCTTTCCTTACGCAACCGGAAAAAAGAAGAAATGACCGGGTATCCTCAGGACAGGCACTTTTCTACGGACCCTTTTATGGTTTAGCAAGCGAAAAAAGATATATTTACGTAATAAATATTGACCTTGATGAACATATCCAGCCCAAAAACACCTGCCGAAACTCCTTTTATCTATCATCGGGCAGTAAGTGGTTACCCGGGAATGATCGACTTTGTTGATTTTTTTGGCCAACAGCAGGCCGCCCTTTGCATTGGACAGCTTTTAAAAAACAAACCCTATGAAGAAACGGTCCACTGCTCCATCCCGGAGGTGCGTCCCCTCTTTTTTCAAAGCCGCAATGCAGAAAAGCAAAGCGGACTTGCCAGCCTAGGACTGGGATATCCGCTCATTAACTTTATTCACAACCGCCAGCTGATCAGCGCTCCGCTGCTGATCTGGCCCGTTCAGCTGTATCCTCACCCACAAGATCCCGGGCAATGGCGTTTTCACTTCCATCCTTCCCACCATATTCAGATCAACCCTTTTTTATTGCACCACTGGCAAAATTTCTATGGCTGGAACTACCAGGAAATACTCAACAACTATAAGACCTACCCTGGTTTATTACAAAAAACAGTCAATGAATTGCTGGGCCTGCTCGAGAAGGAGTTCGCCAAACAGCAACCCGACAACCCCATGATCCATCAGCATCCTCCCTTTTCCATGAACCCGCTGCCCACAGTGGAAGAAATAGACGCCACGGCCCATCAGCTCGCCATCTCATGGTCGGCTGTCCTGGGGTACTTTCCTCCTGTTTTCACCCATCTCCCGATACAAATTGCTTTGTTGAAAAAAGAAAATATGCAGCGACCGGACAGCCCGTTCGGCATTTCTGCTCTTACCCCGGAGCAAGACTCCGCCCTGACTATCATCCGGCAATACCGCAGCTGTGTCATTAACGGAGACGATCAGCAGCGCCTTGCCCTGGTCCGTCACCTGCTCAGTAATGCCCCTTCCAATGGGCGAACCACCCTGGTAGTATCAGCTCAACTCCATCAATTACAGGAAATACAGGAAGTCCTGACCGCCGACCAATTGGATAAACACACCTTTTTATTCCGGAACACTGCTGCCGACTGGGCGCTGCTCCATCAGCTGATCACTCAAAAGGCTGAAGATAAAAATTACCGCTCATTCGATAATGCCTCCTTCGAAAACCTGCAGAGCAACCTGATCAAACAACATCAGGAACTTCATCAAACCTACCAGTCCACTCAGGAAATAGTCTTCCAGGATCGGAATTTCCAGGAAACCGTCGGATATTTTTTGCATCATCAAAAACAGGAAGGAAGAGAATTACTGAACAGCCAACTGGAAGCGGATGATTTTTCCTTCTCCGATGCAGAATACCAGGAACTCTGCAAAGCCATTGAAACCGCCTCTCCTTTGTTCCAGAAAGTCAATACCCTGAACCATCCGCTGGAAATGCTCCAGCCCTCCATTTTCACCGAAAATGAAGAAGCAGAAGCCACTCAAAAGCTGAGATCGAAGCTTTCCGCCGCTGAAGAGGAATTAACCCAACTGCAACACCGTTATCTTTCCGCCACAGACCAGTACCGGGACCAACTTAGCGGATACTATGACAACATAAGCCGCCAGCTTTCTGATACGCTGCAGCAATTGGAGATAAAAATGAAGCAGTACAGTCAGCAACACGGTATTGACTTCCAATTGACCAGCCTGGCTAGTCTGAAACTCATCAGTCGTTTTTCAAATAAATACAAAACCATTCTCCAGGCAAAGCAAGAAGTGATCGGGTTATTCCGGAAACTACACCAGGATTATCAACAAAATGCCTACTTCGATTTCTCCTTCACCGCAGAAGGGGAAAAACGCAATATCGCCCGCTGGTCAACGGATATGGAGGCCTTCAGGGAGGCCCTGAAGACATGGCAGGCACAAATTCCCAGCCAGATCAAAACCGAAATGCTTCGCCTCAGCCCGGGCAACTCAAAAGAAAAAATAGGGATGAGCGAGGAGATCCGGTCTTTGGAAACTGCCCTTGAAGAGGCGCTCGGCCGTCTGAACAAGGCCAGTCTGTTTCAGGAACAGTTCAGAAATGTTATGCTGACCACCGAAAAACAACGCCAATACCTGGGGGCTGTCATCGGTAAAATTGAACAGGCCCAGGCATTTCTTCGTGATTTTTCGGACTATTTCAGGTGGAAAAAATGCTGGTTGTCACTAAGTCCAACCGCTCGTTCGTTGATCAAAGCACTGATCAGCGCCAAGCCTCGAAACTGGATGACCGCTTACAAGAGCTGGTTCTTGCATCACCGTCTGCGCAAAGCTTGCAATGATCGGCTACCCGAGCATACGCCTCCCATCGCCGAATTCGCCGGGCAGCTGGCTGCACTCCAGCAGCAAATGCCGAAACAGATCCAGGCTTTGTGGGCCAACCGGATGAATCGTTCCATAAAACAATGGAAAACGGAAGACAAACTGTCTTATCAGCAGTTTTTTACCGATCAGCACGGGCTCGAAGGGCTCTCTCCTTATGTAAACCTGTTCAGGCAGCATATCGAACTGGTCAGCACAAGGTTCCCCGTTTTCCTCACCACTCCTTTCGCCGCACTGAACCTGACCGGAAAAAGCTCCGCTCCTCCTTTCGATAACGTACTGATTTTAGACGGCGCCATGGAAGGCCTGCAACAGGCGCAGGCAGCTCTGCAGCTGGGAAAAAAAGTCGTCATTCTCGGAGAAGAAACCCAGCAAGTGCTTAATCCACATCAACAGCCACTATGGCAATACCTTAATGAACTGCCTAGCTACGCACTATCCTCAGGGCGAACAACGTCCGCCGACTCCTCTGAGTCAACCGTCAAAACGGAACAGCTTTCCTTTATTTCCACAAACGGGATTTTTGACGAAGACCAGGAGATCAATGCGACTGAAGCTCTGGAAACCCTGCAGGTCCTTCAACAACTCCCTCCGACTCCGCAGCAGACCTATCCACGTGTCCACATTCTTTGCATGACACAGGCGCAACGGGATCTTCTTTACTCCCATTTTCTGGATATCAAGCAAAAAAATATGCCGGAAAAGGAAAAAATTCAGCATTTGGAACGCAACGGCCTCTCTGTTTTCTCCATTGATGAAGTTCCGCTCCCCCCGGCAGATGTGTTAATCTTTAACCATACCTTCGGCCCGGTGCGGGGACAGGGAGGGCTGAGCGAAAAAACACAACGGCTGCAAAAACCAAGGTTCAAGGAACAACTTAAAATGGTTTTGAAAAAACCCTTCCAACAGGTCGTCCTGATCAATTCCATTCCGATGAACGATCTGAGAAAACTTGCCCAGTCGGATGAGGGCTTAGCCTCATATTTTGGCTCGTTTCCCCAGGAAATATCCCATCAGCTTTTTGACAGCCCTCAGCCCTTCATTGAAGCGCCAAAAGCTCCACAGCAACCATCAGCCGAATTATATTTTGTCAAAGAAGTATCCGATCAATTGAAACCTTTATTGGCTGCTCACCGTTTAAAACTATATAAAGAGTCAATGCCTTCTTCAAAAATTTTACTTGTGGCCTCAGAAGAGGAACCCATACGCCGGGCAGCCATTCTTCCCGATGGTTTCTTCAGCGAATCGCCATCTACCCATATGCTCTGGGAATACAACCAGCAAACCCACTATATCAACAAAGGCATTGCCTTAATTCCCATCTGGTCTGTTCTTTGGTGGAAAGATCAGGAAGCGGAAGCCCAAAAACTGATCGATGCCTTGGTCGGCATCTTAAAAAAGTAAACTACATACCTTTTTCACCGGCCCATATTTACGGGACCGTATCGAAAGCCGAACGTGCGGCCATGCGCCAAAAAGAGCAGCGGGGTGCATTGTCTGTTAGGCCCTTTCGATACAATGAAGCCTACTTGGCCGAAAAGCCCATAACAATTGATTTTTTTATTTAAAGTAAAAAATCCTGATCAGCGATGAGACAATGGTTTTTGATGATTTTAGTGATGCTCGTTCTTGGTATGAGTTGTGATCGTTCTCATGGAAAGGGCAAACCTTCTGATGTTCCCTTTTTGAATGAATCTATTCAATGGGCGGATTCAGTAGCGACGACGCTCACCCTTGAAGAAAAGCTGGGGCAGTTGATCATTTTCAAAGGCGCCGGGCTCAGCCCGGTGGAAAGGATACGGCTTTACAATGCCGCCATATCCGGGCAGATGAGCGGGTTACTGATCCGCGATATGCCGGTCAGGGACTATCTGAATTTTACCGACAGTTGCCGGGAACTCAGCAGGCTTCCCCTTCTGACGGGAACGGAAGAACAGGGGTTGCTCAACAATCAGTTTGCGGATCTCGTTCAACTACCGGACTCTCGCTCTTTGAGGGAGATGGCTGATGATTCCTTGCTCAGCGCCATCGATCAACTTTTTATTCAGCAGGCCCAAGCTCTGGACATCAACTGGCGGCAGTCCGCTCAGAACCTTTCTCCCGCTGCAATCCGCCAACTGAACGAAAACGGCTTATTTAATTTTGAAACGATCACAAGCGACCTTTTTCAAAAAGGAAGTGCAGATTCGCTGGTCATGTCGCCTCAGCACACCGACGCCATTCGCACCTTGATCGCTGCCGGGTTAACCGGTATGATGCTTGGAACGGATCTGTGGCAAAAAAAGGAATCGGCATCCCAGCTCCGGCATTGCCTGAACGAACAATTACAATTCGACGGCCTGGTGCTGGCCTACTGGTCTGTTGATCAGCTGACGGATCAGCTGGCGGCAGGCGTGGACCTTTTCATCACGGAGCAGGCCCCGGCAAAGCTGATCTTTGCCCTGAAAAATGCCCTTGAGCGAGGATCGTTTTCTGAAGAAGAACTGAATGCCAAACTCCGCAAGGTGCTGCTGGCCAAACGCTGGCGTCAGCGACAAATGGAAGACCGAAGCAATGGAAGAGACAGCGAGCTACTGGCCCTTCAGGCCTCAGTTCAACCTTTCCAGATGAATCTCAAAAGCTCGGACAAGCGATTGGACCGCTCTGGACTGGAGGCTCACTTTTCTTCGCCCCAATGGGAATTATTCAGAAGCCGCCTCTACGAAAAAAGCATTTCCCTTGTGAACAATCCCAATGGCATGATCCCTTTTGTTCATTCGGGAGAGCAAAGCTTCCGTCTTTGGGAATTCAGCGACGAACCACTGCGTGCTTTCAGGAACTACTTAGAGAAATATACGGATTTTACAATCCGCCGAAATGCAGATCCCACTCAGCCCCTGCCGGCTTTACGCTTCAGGAGGAATGAGACCCATGTCGTTTTACTCGACCAACACAAACTCGAAGAAAAGGACTCTTTATTCCTGCGTTCGTTGGAAGCCAAGCCGCAGGGGGTGCATCTGGTCATAGTCAACTTTGGTCGGCCGCAAAACCTGCTGACCGTACCGTCATCAGCTGCCATGATCCAATTGTATGAGCGTAATGAGGTCACGGAATCCCTCGGCGCCCAGTTACTGTTCGGGGCAATCCAGCCGCAAGGGAAGCTGCCGCTGGCTTTGCAGAACAGAAAAGATTTACATCCGGCTACTTTCTATCCGGTTCGCCTGAAGTATGGCCTTCCCCAGGAAGTGGGCATAGATCCTGCCCGGCTGGTGGGCATTGACGCCATCGCCCAGCAAGCCATTCAGGAGGGCGTCATGCCCGGCTGCCAGGTGTTGGTCGCCAAGAACGGAAAGATCATTTACGATAAAGCTTTCGGCCACCATACTTACCGTAAGCAACAGCCGGTCAGCACAAAGGATCTGTATGATGTAGCTTCTATTACCAAGGTAAGCGCCACTACGCTGGCCTTGATGCGCCTGTATGAAGAGAAAAAAATCAACCTGAACTCCCGTTTGAAAGAAGTTATTGAGCTTCCGGAGACTTCCACGCTGCAGAGCATCAACATTAAAAAGCTGATGACCCATCAATCGGGCCTGCAGATTTACATGCCTGTAGCCCCTTACCTGTTGTTCCGGGATCAACCCAATGCAGAATGCGACAGCTTTTTCTGTAAAAACCAAACCGACACTTTTTCGGTGAAAATTGCCGATCGTTTTTATTTTGACCAAAGGTATCAGGAAAAGATCTGGGACGATGTTTGCCACCTCCCGCTATTTCGCAAAAGCCGAACGCGCTACAGCGACGTCAATTTTTATCTGCTTCAAAAGGTCATCGAATATCAGACGGGGAAGCCTCTGGACCAACTGGCCGAATCGGAATTTTACCAGCCGCTCGGGCTGCGGCGCACCACTTTCAATGCCTATCGTAAATTCGATAAGAATGCTTTGCCGCCTACGGAACTGGACCAGCGCTGGCGACAGCAACTGGTGCAGGGGTACGTTCATGATGAGACGGCCGCCTTACTGGGGGGCGTGGCGGGCCATGCAGGGCTTTTCAGCACTGCTGAAGAACTGGCCGTACTCTTCCAGATGCTGCTTAATGGCGGCGTGTATGGAGGTAAACAATATTTTTTCCCAAAAACCATCGACCTTTTCACCGACAAACAATACGGTACTTCACGGGGATTGGGTTTTGACAAACCCAGTGCAAAAAATGAATCGGCCATAGCCCAGGATGCTTCTGAGGCTTCCTTCGGCCATACGGGTTTCACCGGCGCCTGTGTATGGGCGGATCCGGAAGAGGAACTCATCTTCATCTTTCTCTCTAACCGGGTTTATCCCAAGGCCAGAAACCCTTTACTGAACAAGCTGGAAATCAGACGCCGGATGCATCAGGTGGTGTATGATGCGCTGGATTCTTTCAAAGAGGAATCGCTGGTAGCTCCGCTTAGTTTGTTGGAGAGCAGCCAGTAAAAGCCGGCCGAGGGCGACCGGGTTTCACTTGCTGCTCTCCAGTAAACCGTCGAACAGCCAGTTGGCAAGGGCCTGTCGATTACTTTCCAGCAAGATCCTTTGCTGGTCTCTGGTGTTGCGGATATTACCCAGTTCGATATAAACGCCGGTAGGTTTGGCTTCCCTCAGCATATGTAGGCTACGGGAAGAAATGGTCCCATTATAGTGGCGATAGCGGGCGTATTTTTGTTTCATCGTCTTTTGAAGCTGGGAAGCCAGTTGCTGTCCCTTGTCATCGCCGGGTTTAAAGTAAAAGAACAGGTCAATTTGAGTTCCCTGGGAGCGTGAATCCACATGGATGACGATCATTTTCTGATCGGTGACGCCCTTTTTCCGGTTGTCTTCATACAAGGTATTGATCACGTTGGAACGCTGAAATAATCGCGCGCGCTGGGAGGCCACCATGGTGATGTTTTCCCAAAGCACCTCATCCTCATCGCAATCCAGGTATTTTCCTTCCCGGATGCCGTCATTGGCGTCACGGGTGATCATATAAGCAGTAGCGCCATGGGCGATGAGGTTGCGGCACAGGCGCAAGGCTACGTCATATGCGTATTCGTCTTCACAAAGCTGATTTTTGCCCTTGCTGCTCATAGCACCCGGATCAGGCCCGCCATGACCGCTTACGACATAGAAAACCTTTCCCTTCAGTGCGGTGCTGGACAAAGGCGTATAGGCGTATTTTTTTCCGAAAATGGGAAAATTGCGCTTCCCGCTGGTGGTGTTCATAGTTGTAGCAGTGGCTGTTTCTTCGCCACTATCGGGCTCTGTTTCCACCTCAGGTTCGGGAATTTTCAGGTCTGCTTCCGGGCAGTTCAGTTCGTGGAAGGGCACCCAAAGCACTTTATCCTCGTTGAAGGCGCCTGATTTGACCTTAGCTTCGAACATGCGTTCGTTGTAGCTTTGTATTCTAACGGCCAGATCCCAATCGTTGATCCCGATGCTCGAACGAATGGTTTTACCGTTGAAGGTGTAGATGAGGATAGGTAATACGTATTTTTTACCGACAAAAAGCGGGGAATTTTTTTTCAGCTGATTGAGTTTGTAGAACTGTTCAAAATTACAACTGTAGGTGTCCAGTTCATATTTCCTAAGTAGGGAATAGATCCCATCCCCACTTTGGGCCACCACTTCAAAGTATTTCTCTTCCGCTTTCGGCACCGTTTCAGATTTAGCGATGCTCCCTGTCAGTAAAACTAAAAAAAAGAGCAAGATTCGGCACATAGGAAAATCAGGTTACTTGTCTGTAAGCCCAGGCAGTCTCAACGCAGGTCTTTCCAGGTACGAATCCTTTCTGGACGAATGGACCATTGACCTGATCTCAGACAGCCTCAACCACAAACGCTTTTTTCAATTATTTGCTAAAATAAATTAAATTTGACATCCCTTCAAGAAAATAAACTTCGAGAAGAAAGATGAATATAATCAAAGAAACTTTAGCGCTGATCAATAAAGATTTCACCCTGGAACTTAGACTTAAGTACGCGCTGAGCGGTATTTTGTTGTACGTTTTGTCGACCGTTTTTATTGTGTTCAGTTCTTTTGTACGCATTGAGCCCCTGACCTGGAATGCGGTATTTTGGATCGTCATCCTGTTTGCAGCGGTTAATGCGGTAGGTAAGAGTTTTGTGTTGGAGGACAGCGACCGCCAATTGTATTACTACAGCATTGCCCACCCGGTTGCGGTGATTCTTTCTAAAATGCTATACAATATTAGCCTGCTATTCATATTAAGTCTGCTGTGTTGGTTGGGGTTTAGTTTTGTGGCGGGTAACCCTGTTAAGGATACCTGGACTTTCTTTCTTGCGCTTTTTCTCGGCAGCCTGGGTTTTTCGATAGCCTTTACGTTCACGGCAGCCATAGCCTCGAAGGCGCAAAACAGTGCTACCCTCATGGCCATATTGAGCTTTCCTGTAATCATTCCCATTTTAATGACCCTGATCAAATTATCGGCGGGCGCACTTGGGGAATTCGACAATGAGGGTGCAGATCAGGATATTACCATTCTGTTGGCTATAGATGCATTGCTGGTAGGAATGAGCCTGGTGCTTTTTCCTTTTTTATGGAGAGATTGATGCTCTAACCTATTTTTGAAATGGTTGGCTTACTTATTTTAAAACAGTTCTACTGATTTGGAAAAAGTATTAATAAAGGAATGGACTTCGATGGTATAATAGCCCTGAGGATAAGCGCTAAAATCCAACTCATAGATGGCGTCAACCGGGAGATCGTAAACTTCCTGGCGAAAGATCACATCTCCCTGGATGTTTTTGATCAGTACTTCCTTAAGATTGAGGTTAAAACTATCAAAATCGATATAAAACGCTCTTTCGACCTGATCTTCGAACAGCGTCCAGGAAGAGTACTCGTCTGAGGAGGCAGGAACTTCGATCTTTTTGAGCTTCTCCACCCATGTCCTGAGATCTGAAGGATTGATATTGCTGGCGGATTGTGCTTGCAGGCCTATTGCGAATAACAAGGCAATACCTGCGCAGGTAGTGATTCGACGAAGTGACATTGTTTAAGAATTAGGTCAATTAAGTTTGGATATCTTCATTGTGTCAAAAACCGAAACGAATATATTTAAAAAAAGCTAAAATATTGATCAATTCGGAAAATTTAACGCTTACACTGGAGTGAAGTCGATCGTGAAATTGTTTTCTGTGGGAGAAACGAAAAAAGTCAGGTTTTGTTGTCCGCCGCCCAAAAATTCAACAGATCGTTAATATTTCCATATACTTTACGCGGTTCAGCGCGGAAGGTTTCAATATCCATCCAAACGGCATGATCTATGTCCTCTTCGGTTTGCGGGACCAAATCCAACTCAAAAGTTTCCATTTCGAACCAGAAGGTGCGCTTCAAAATTCGTTCTTTTTTTTCCCTATAAATATGTAAAGTAGGGAATAATGGCCGCACGATGAACACCTCTTTTAGTCCGGTTTCTTCCTGAACCTCTCTGATGGCTGCGTCACGGGCACTTTCTCCCTCATCGATTTTCCCTTTCGGCAGGTCCCAGGAATTTCTTCTATAGATGAACAGGATTTTGTGCTCAGGGTTCAGGACGAGTCCGCCTGCTGCCTCAAGAATGGTGAAATGGCTGTCGAAATCAGCTTTCAGCTGTTCAAGGTCATCGGCATATAAGGTGACGGATTGAAAGCGGCGGGATTTTTCGAGCATATCTATGTAAGCCATCAGAAATTTGGGTTTGCCTGTGTATCTAGCGACCATATTTTCTGCGTCAGCAGGCTTCCAATGCGATAGTTCTTTTTGTGAGATCAGAAAAAGTGGCGTTTCATTGATGTATATTTTGTACATTTGCCCCAATTTTTAAGATAGAAGTGATTGATTTAATTTATGTACAACCAAGAAATAGCAGCTAAGGTAGCCAGAAGTTTATTGCAAATTAATGCAATAAAACTAAGCCCACAAAAACCATTTACCTGGGCTTCGGGTTTAAGATCGCCCATTTATTGTGACAACAGGCTGATCCTCTCCTACCCTGCGGTCAGGAAATTCATTATCGATTGCTTTCGCATTAAAGCGTTACAATTTCCTGAGGTCGACTATATTGCCGGAGTAGCTACGGCTGGGATTCCTCATGGCGCCTTGCTGGCCGAGAGGCTGGCTCTGCCCATGGTCTACGTTCGTTCCAAACCCAAGGCCCATGGGCGGCAAAACCTGATCGAAGGAAGGCTGGAGGAAGGCGCCAAGGTATTGGTAATAGAAGACCTGATCTCCACTGGAGGAAGCAGCCTGAAAGCTGTGGATGCCATCAGGGAAGCTTCCGCGGACGTTCAGGCCGTCATGGCCATTTTCAGCTACCAGTTCGAACAGGCCCGCTCAGCTTTTGAAGACGCCAGGTGCCAGCTGGACACCCTGAGTAATTATAGTACCTTGATCGAACTGGCCGAAAAGGAAAACTATATCGACAAAAAAGCCCTGAAAAGTTTGAAGGCCTGGAGAGAAGACCCCCACGCCTGGAGTACTGAGTTCGAAAACTAATCGTCTTTTTTTGGTCAACTTCTGTTTTTCATATTCAATGAAAATCATATAAACCGATATTAATATTATATTTATGGGTTAATGTAAAGAAAGCCGGCCAGATAGCCGGCAGGTTGACCGACCTAAGCCAATAACACCAATTTTTAAGCAAAAAAACATAGAGATGTCTGTGATTACACCCAGGTCAGAAGAGTTTCTAAAAAAATACCTCAACAATGCCTCTCCTACAGGATTCGAATCGCCAGGCCAACAGCTATGGCTGGATTATATAAAACCATACATTCAGGATTGGGATGTCGACAATTACGGTACAGCTTATGGCATTATCAATCCGGGAAAAGATTTTAAAGTCGTCATCGAAGGTCATGCTGATGAGATATCGTGGTTTGTTCACCACATTTCTGAGGACGGATTTATCAATGTTATCCGTAATGGCGGCTCAGATCACATGATCGCCCCCTCCAAACGGGTTAATATTCACACCCAGAAAGGGATCGTCAAAGGCATCTTCGGCTGGCCGGCTATCCATACCCGCCATGGAGAAGACGCCAAGCTTGTTCCGAAGATCGAAAACATCTTTATCGACGTCGGCGCAGAAAACAAAAAGGAAGTGCTGGATATGGGCATCCATGTCGGCTGCGTCATCACCTATGAAGATGATATGATCGTCCTAAACGACCGTTACTACGTAGGCCGCGCCCTGGACAACCGCATCGGAGGCTTCTGTATCGCAGAAGTGGCCAGACTGATTCACGAAAACAAGACAGATCTTCCCTTTTCTCTCTATGTGGTCAATTCCGTACAGGAGGAAGTCGGGCTACGCGGCGCCGAAATGATCGCCCACACCATTAAACCTGATGTGGCTATCGTCACCGATGTCACTCACGATACACATACGCCCCTGGTCAGCTCCAAAAAGCATGGCGACATCCAGTCCGGAAAGGGGCCTTCCGTTACTTATGCTCCCTCTGTACACAACAAATTATTGCAGCTGATCCTGGGAACAGCCGAGAAGCATAATATCCCCGTTCAGCGGGAGGCTTCCTCCCGGCGCACCAGCACTGACACAGATGCCTTTGCCTACTCCAACGGCGGCGTTCCGTCTGCTCTGATCTCCCTGCCGCTCAGGTATATGCATACTACAGTAGAAATGGCTCACAAACAGGATGTCAGCGATGTCATCAGACTCATTTACGAATCCTTGAAAAGTATTGAATATAAACACAACTTCAAGTATATTGTGAAGTAGGTGTTGAATAGCCTGGAGTTGTGTAAAAATCTTCATACTCTTCCCGCCCTGACGGCCGGCAGGTTTACGCAGCTAAATGATTCTATTTTTTAGTGTTTTGCCGAAGAAAATCTGTGATTTTCTTCGGCAAAACACTAAAAAAAGAATTTTACGACTTGATCAAAAAAATCACCGTACTGATCATCAACCTGGTTCTTTACAGCAATGTCTGGATTGCCCTGGCAGCTGTGGCCATGGCTTTGCAGAGTCAGCTCATTCTGGAGCAGAAGGCCCAATTACAACCCTTTCACGGTTTGCTTTTTTTTGGTTCTCTGGCCTTGTACGCCACTCACCGGCTAATCGGGTTAAGCAGGATATGGTCTCATCAGGAAGGGCGCTATGCTATTATACGTCAATTGCGCACTTTGGTGCTGATCCTGGCCATACTTTCTTCCCTTGCCGGTCTATACTTTGCGAGCCTGTTATCTTTCCGGTTGATGCTTTGGTTTATTCCTGCCGGATTGGCATCGCTGGCTTATGTGGTGCCATTTTTGAAAAAAAAGAAGCGCCTCAGGGATGTCAATTACATAAAGATCTTCCTCATCGCCGGCGCCTGGTCCTGGCTTACGGCATTTCTGCCAACCTTTTTTGTGGACGCAGCAACCCAAAATCAAATCCTGGCGCTGAGCCTAGAACGCTTTTTTTTCGTTTTTGCTATTACGCTGCCTTTTGACATAAGAGACCTTAAGATAGATCGAGAGGCGAATGTCAGGACCTTGCCTTCCGCCATAGGGCTGAAGGCTACGCGTTGGCTTGCAGGCTTGTCGTTAAGCGTGATGTTACTCTGCGCCGGATGGAGTTTTTGGCTTGATATCTATACCTGGAAGATGGTCCTGGCCCTTTTTCTTTCCGCCCTGATCAGCTACTTATTCATTCTTGAAGCTTCTCCGGATCGCCCGGATCATTACTTCACCGGATGGCTGGACGGCATGATGATCCTGCAACCGCTACTCGTCTGGCTGGCGAATCTTATCTGATCACAACAAATACCTGCTTCAATTTATTTGCTCATAGCATGGATCAACTCTTAAAAGGATGATCTTCCACATTTTTTTTATTATCGAAATTCCTGAATTGGCCTTTGAATGGAATTAAGTATTTTTCGAAGTAACCGCTTAACTATTCGTTCATTTTTTTTGATTCGTTCACCAAAAACAACAAAATGTCATCACCTGAATACTTCATTCGTGAAATTCAACCTCAGGACAATGTCGCAGTAGCTGCTTTGATCAGAACAGTGATGGCCGAATATGGCGCTACAGGAGAAGGCTACAGCATCAATGACCCCGAAGTAGATGCCATGTTTGAGGCTTATGATCATGAAAAGGCTGCCTTTTTTGTAGTGGAAAAAAATACCCGGGTCCTGGGCTGCGCCGGAATAGGTCCGCTGGCCGGAGGAAATGCCGACACCTGTGAATTAAAGAAAATGTATTTTTACTCCGAACTGAGAGGAAAAGGGTTGGGAAAAGAAATGATCAAGACCTGTCTGAAAGCAGCTCGAAAAAGGAATTATCGTATTTGCTACCTGGAAACCATCGAATCTATGACGGAAGCTAACCGGCTTTATCAGCGCAGCGGCTTTAAAAGACTGAATAAAAAATTGGGAAATACAGGGCATTCTGCCTGTGATATATGTTATTCACTGGAACTTTAAATGGGCTTTTTCGGACCAAATAAGGCCACCCGGGTCTTAAAATCTTTTAGGAAGTTGATCCGGCTGTTCCTGAGGCTGAGTAAAAGCTGAATTGCGCCTGATCAGACAGGTTGGACAACATTCTCCCATAATTGGATGAAAAATATTTGGACAGTTTTATGATCTCAGGTATTTGGCTTTAAAGATTTTCATATGATGCTTTTCATGACCGGCGATGATGTAAGCCAATGCTCTTACCGTAACCTTATGCCCACTGGCTATTGCATTTCGCTCCCAGGAATCTGAAGGAATATTATTGAACAACTGTATCGTGGCCTGCCGTACAGCCTGATATTCCTCAATGATCGATTCGGACTTCCTTTCATCTGCCTGGGAAGCCGGCACGTAAGCAGTATGGTCAAATCCCGGTAACTCCGTAGTGTCCTTTCTGGCCAACCGAAGTGCCCGGTAAGCCATAACCCTCTCCGTATCCATCAGATGAACCATGGACTCCTTGATGGACCACTTGTTTTCCTCATAACGAAAAAGCCATTGTTCTTCCGTAAGGTTTTCCAGAAAAATGATGGTTTCAAAAGCTGACAATCGCAGTATTCCCTGGATACTGCCATCCTCCACAAGATCAATGTATCTTTGAAAATAAGGTGCATAATCGCCGGTGGCGGGCTTTTTAAATTGGATCATAATTCAGAATTGTCTCTTTGATTACAGCATCCTTGTCCTTTCCCGGACAACAGCAATACTTTCCGTTAATATACACAAACACCCTTAGAATCAAAACGTTAAATTTGCAAAAATGAACCAGAATAATTATGAAAAAGATCCCGATTCTATTCCTGTTCCTGGCTAATCTATTTCTTATTACTGGCTGCTCTGTACAAAAAGACGATCCTACTGGTAGCCTTCCTGATCAATCAAGTTCCGAATGGCTCATCCCCACCAGTCAGATTTTAAATGGCGGGCCCGGGAAAGACGGTATCCCCTCGATCGATAATCCCCGCTTTTCCAAAGCGGATGCAATAGCTGACCTTAGTTTTTTAACAGACCAGGACTTGGTGGTTGGCGTCAAAGTAGGAGACGTCATCCGGGCATATCCACATCCTATTTTGGATTGGCATGAAATTGTAAACGACGAATTAAGCGGGCTTCCCCTGGCCATAACTTACTGCCCGCTCACCGGAACCGCCATCGGCTGGGAAAGAACCCTCAATGGAGAAACGACGACCTTCGGTGTATCGGGTCTGTTGTACAATACTAACCTAATGCCCTATGACCGGGCCACCAATAGTACCTGGTCACAAATGCTCCTGAAAGGTGTCAACGGCCCTCACATCAGGAAGGAAATTAATACTTATCCGGTTGTCGAAACCAGTTGGAAAGAATGGAAGAATATGTTTCCTAATGCTGAAGTATTAAATCTTCAAACTGGCTTCAACCGGGCATATGGCCAATACCCTTATGGTGATTATAAGACCAATCATGATTTCCTGCTTTTTCCAATAAGTAATAATGACAACCGCCTTCCAAAAAAGGAAAGGGGATTAGGTGTTTCTGTAGATGGTCAAAGCAGGTTTTATCGATTCCGCGATTTCAGCTCAGCAGAAGTAGTAAGTTATCATGATAACCTGAATGGAAAAGCAATTGTTGTAGCTGGCAGCAGCAGCCGAAATTTCATGGTCGCCTACAACCGGGAGATCAAAGAAGGAGTTATTCTGGATTTTTTTCCCGTTATCGGCAATGGACAAGTCATTTTGCAAGATCAGGACGGCCATCAATGGAGTATTTTTGGAGAAGCCCTCAATGGTCCTTATGCCGGCCAACGATTGAAACCCTTGGATGCCTATATCGGAATGTGGTTTGCATGGGCGGCCTTCCATCCTGAAATCGAATTGTTTCATCCTTAAATCGGCCAATTATCTTCAAATATAGGTTTTGTTGGCGCCTTAGGCGCCAACAAAACCTATATTTGAATTGGCTTGCTTACTTTTACTTATCAGTTGATAGTTATCGGTTATCTGTTAACTGACAGCTGCCCTAACGGTCTTTATACATCTTCTCGTAGTACTCCTGATAAGCGCCGGAAGTCACATGATCCATCCATTCCGTATTAGCCAGGTACCACTGGGCAGTTTTGCGGAGGCCTTCTTCCGCCTGAACGGAAGGCTCCCAGCCCAGTTCATATTTCAGTTTGCTGGCGTCAATAGCATAGCGGCGATCATGGCCGGGACGGTCTTTGACGAAGGTGATCAGTTGTTCGGAGCTACCTTTGGGACGCTCCAGTAATTCATCAACGATGCTGCACAATAGTTTGACCAGGGCAATGTTCGTCCATTCGTTTTTGCCTCCGATGTTATAAGTCTCTCCAGGCTTTCCCTGGTGGAAGATCAGATCGATGGCGTCTGCATGGTCGCCCACCCATAACCAATCCCGGGTATATTTTCCATCACCATAAATAGGTAAAGGCTTGTTCTGTTTGATGTTATTGATCATCAAAGGGATCAGTTTTTCAGGAAATTGATACGGTCCGTAGTTATTAGAGCAATTGGAAACAATCACGGGCAGCCCATAGGTATGATAATAGGCTCTTACCAAGTGATCGGAACTGGCCTTGGATGCCGAATAAGGGGAGCGAGGATCGTAGGCGGTAGTTTCTTTAAAAAAGCCTGTTTCGCCCAGACTGCCGTACACTTCATCCGTAGAAATGTGATGGAACAATTTGCCGTTGAAATCATTCCAGTGATGCTTTGCTGCGTTTAACAGGGTCACGGTCCCCACGATATTCGTTTCGATGAAAGCCATGGGATTGGCAATGGACCGGTCGACGTGGGATTCCGCCGCCAGATGGATGATTCCGTCGAAGTTGTATTTTTCAAAAAGCCGGCCTACGAACCCGGCATCTACTATATCTCCCCTTTCGAAAGAATAGTTGGTCAAAGAATTGATGTCTTTGAGGTTTTCCAGGTTACCGGCATAGGTTAACTTATCGAGGTTAACAATGTGATAATTGGGGTATTTTTTTACTACCCGGCGCACCAGGTGCGAACCGATAAAGCCGGCGCCGCCGGTGATCAAGAGGGTACGGTCGAAGCTCATATTTGAGTATAGATTAATTAACAGGTACTTTTTCCTTGAAATATTCCAGGGTGACTTTAAGTCCGTCCATTCTGCTTACTTTTGGTTGCCAACCCAGGATCTCGCGTGCTTTACTGATATCTGGTTTGCGGACCTTGGGATCATCGACGGGCAGCGGCTTGTAAGTCAAATGTGCCTTTGGATTGCCCACCAGTTCGAGTATTTCCTCTCCAAATGCTTTGATGCTGATCTCATCAGGATTACCAATATTGACGGGCAGATGATAATTGCTATGCAGGAGCCGGTAGATGCCGTCGATCAGGTCATCAACATAGCAGAAAGAACGCGTCTGGGAGCCATCACCGAAAACAGTAATGCCCTCTCCTCGGATGGCCTGAGAAAAGAAGGCCGGGAGTGCCCGTCCATCATTCACCCGCATTCGGGGTCCATAGGTATTAAATATGCGTACGATCCGGGTTTCTACTCCATGGAAATTATGATAAGCCATCGTAATGGCTTCCAAAAAGCGCTTGGCTTCATCATAAACACCTCTCGGCCCTACCGGGTTGACGTTCCCCCAGTAATCTTCAGATTGGGGGTGCACCAATGGGTCGCCGTATACCTCAGAAGTTGACGCCACCAGTATTCTGGCTTTTTTGGCTTTCGCCAGTCCCAGACAATTATGCGTACCCAAAGCACCGACCTTTAAGGTCTGAATAGGCATTTTCAGGTAATCAATAGGACTGGCAGGAGAAGCAAAATGGAGAATATAATCCAGCTTACCAGGCACGTGAACGAACTTGGTAACGTCGTGATGATAATATTCAAATTCTTTAAGCGGAAAAAGGTGAGCGATGTTGTCCAGGGAACCCGTCAGCAAATTATCCATGCCGATGACCTGGTATCCCTCTTTAATGAAACGATCGCACAAATGCGATCCCAGAAACCCGGCCGCGCCGGTGATGAGCACTCTTTTCACAGATCAAATAGTTTTGGGTAAGTAAGTAAAGGATTGTACAAAAAGTCATGTCTTTAATGCGGCCCCAAGATAAGAGTATAAATGGGTAGAAAAAAATTTTACCTTTGCCCTTAAGGAAAAATGCATTTATGAGAGTATTTCTAGCTGCGCTTGTGTTATTCATCTCCCCTTTTTTATCCTGCGCTCAAGAGCAAAGGCTCAATCAAGGTACGGGTTTTTTGCTGGGGTTCAGCTATGGTTTAAATTGGCCGGCTGCCGATCTATCTGATCGCTTCGGACAGCACTTCAGTGCGGGTTTGTCCACGGAATGGATAACCCCAAAAAAAGACATCATCTTTGGGCTTGACGGACAGTTCATCTTCGGGCAGCAGGTCAAAACAGATGTCCTCGCAGCACTGCGTACTCCTGAAGGTTATATTTACGGTAACGACAAAAGCATCGCAGACATTCAGCTGCGACAACGCGGTTTTTATGTTGGTGGGAAAATCGGCAAAATAATCCTGCCCGCAGCCGATAATCCAAGGGCGGGCCTAAAACTTACCCTCGGCATCGGCTTTCTCCAACACAAGATACGCATACAAGATGATCCCTCCCGGTCGGTGCCGCAGCTTTCCCAGGAATACAAAAAAGGATACGACCGGCTGACCAATGGACTGGCCCTGAACCAATTTGTCGGCTATCAAAAATTAGCTCCTGACCGCGGCCTGAATTTTTTCATCGGCATCGAAAGCATACAGGCGTTTACGGCCAACCGGCGCTCTTTTAATTTCGACACTCAATCCAGCGATACGGAAAACCGGCTGGATCTCTCCTTTGGCATCCGGGCAGGCTGGGTGCTGCCCTTTTATTATGGTAAAGCACAAGACGAGATCAGCTACTAAAAAACCTTGTTCATGAAATGGCTCTATATTTTTGGACTGTATATTTTTCAGCTGGTGGTAAGTATGGCCGCCTGGTTCCATCCTAAGGCCAGGCTTTGGAAATATGGACGCAAGCGTTGGCGGGATGTGCTGAAAGAAAAAATCTGGCCGGACAATACCAGAAAGATCTGGGTGCATTGCGCCTCCCTGGGCGAATTTGAACAAGGCAGACCCCTAATCGAGCAATTCAAAAATCAGCAGGAGGCGGTTCAAATTATTCTGACGTTTTTTTCTCCTTCCGGTTATGAGGTCAGAAAAAAGTACGAACAGGCTGATCTGGTGCTCTACCTGCCTCTGGACACACCGTCCAATAGCCGGGATTTTGTCGACCTGCTTCAGCCTGATATGGCCATTTTCGTGAAATACGAGTTCTGGTATTTCTTTTTACGCCAATTGAACCGTAAAAAAGTTCCCACTTATCTCATTTCCGGGCTTTTCCGCCCTGATCAAATCTTTTTCAGGCCCTATGGTAGCTTTTTCAAAAAAATGCTTTTTTTCTTTACCCACATTTTCGTACAAAATGAGGCTTCGGCTAAGTTACTCGATCAAGCCGGAGTAAACCACCAGACCATTGCCGGTGATACAAGGGTGGATCGTGTGGTGGCGCTGGCCAAAAAGAAAAGGTCTTTTACGCTCGTAGCACAATTTGTAAGCGATCATCCCGTTCTGGTGGCCGGAAGCACATGGCCGGAGGACGAAGAAGTTTTGTTGCCCTTCCTGAAAAAAGACCTTCCTCCGGACTGGAAAGTCATCATCGCCCCGCACGAGATCGATCCCGGCCATCTTCAGAAAATAGAAGAAATGCTGGAAAATAAGTCCATCCGATATTCACAATTAAGTCAAGAAACGGCATTTCAGGAATTCCGCTACCTCATTATTGACAATATCGGTATGCTGGCCTTTTTGTACCGTTATGGGAAAATCGCCTATATCGGCGGAGGTTTTGGGAAAGGCATCCACAACACCCTGGAGCCTATTACTTTTGGTTTGCCGGTTATTTTTGGTCCAAATTACACCAAATTTGAGGAGGCTGTAAGTCTGGTAAAAGAAGGAGGAGCTTTTTCCATCCGTTCCACACAGGAAATCACCAAGGTCTTTAAATCGCTTGCAGAGCATACCTCTCTGTACCAAAAGGCTTCGGTAAAAGCGCGCCAATATATTGTAGACAATCAGGGAGCCACAAACATCATTTTTTCGTATTTTCAAAATCGGACCTAATTTTTATATTTTTGACAACCTGCTGGTGGGTATTCCGTTTATTCATCGCACACAAGCCATCTTCCAATAACACATGATCAACGCGAACAATATTCTCAAAGTCTTTAGTCAATTCAACGTTCTGATCGTCGGCGATGTCATGATCGATCGTTACCTGAATGGAAAAGTAAGCCGGATATCACCGGAAGCCCCTGTGCCGGTCGTTCATCTCCAGCAAAGCGAAAACCGCCTTGGGGGTGCAGCGAATGTTGCTTTAAACCTCAAGGCAGTCGGCGCCAATCCCTATTTGTGCAGCCTGGTCGGCGCCGATGACTTCGGCGATCAGTTTGTTCAGCTTCTTCCGCAGTCCGGCTTGTCGAATAAATATATTTTAAGATCAGGTGAGAGAAGCACTACTGTAAAGACCCGCATTCTTGCACAGAACCAGCAGTTGCTCAGGGTAGACTCCGAGGACGTGCATGACCTGTCCAAAAAAGAAGCCGGGAAATACCTTGAAGCCATCCGCAAGCTGATGGATGGCAAAGACATACACATCATCTTATTTCAGGATTACAACAAGGGCGTCTTGTCTCATAAGGTCATTAATGAGATCATGTTGGAGGCGGTGAAAAGAGATATCCCGACGGCGGTGGATCCCAAGTTCAAAAATTTCTGGTCTTACAAGCGTGTCACCCTTTTCAAACCTAATTTAAAGGAAGTCAGGGCTCAATTCCAAGAGGAGGTAGAGCCCACGCTGGAAAGCCTGCAAAAGGCTTCTGATAAAGTCCGCAGCAAACTTGGCAACCAGATCACATTGATCACTTTATCGGAAAAAGGCTTGTTCATCGAAAAAGAAGGCCAGGGCCTGATCGTCCCCACTCAGGAGCGCATCATCGCTGACGTCTGCGGCGCAGGGGATACCGTCATCAGCATCGCTTCCCTCGGTTTGGCCGCCGGGATGAATATTAAAGATATTGCCATGCTATCCAACCTGGCAGGTGGTCAGGTTTGTGAAAAAGTAGGGGTCGTTCCGGTAGACCTCGATCAATTGAAAGAGGAATATGAAATAGTTTTGCAAAGACCGGGAGTCTTCTGAAAAGGCGTTTCGCAGGTTTGAGCTCTTGAGGTCTTTCCAAAGCTCCTGGCTGGCGTTAATGTTGCGCCTTATATCCCTAGTTGTTTTAATGGCAATTCAATTGAGCCAGCGCCTCTTCCAAACTACTGACCTTTGCCTCGCCATCGGCCAGTTTCTTGCGTTCTTTATCTACGACGGCAGCTGGTGCATTACTTACAAAGCGCTCATTATCCAGCTTTTTGCGGACTTGCTGGATAAAGCCCCGGTAGTATTCGAGTTCCTTACTAAGCTTTTCACATTCCTCCTCCTTATCGATCTCAATAGTTAATTCTACGAAATATTTTTCCGGGCCGGCGAGGAAGGAAATGCTGTTGTCAATATCCTTTTCTGTAAAATCGAAAGCAGAGAGGGTGGCCATTTTCATTACCATTTGACGGAGGCCCTCCAACGAATAAAGCCCCTGCGATCGCTCATTTTTCTGGATGAACACTTTTAGTTCCTCTTTCATCTTGAGGCCTTTGCTGTTACGGGTGTCCCGAATATTTGTTACAACGTCCTTGGCGCGTTCGACCTTATCGATCAAGTCTTTATCGAAGTCAGCTGCTGTAGGATACCGGCTTACGATGCAGTCCTCCCCTTCTTTTCGGCTTTTCAGCTGGTGCCAGATCTCTTCCGTAACGAAAGGCATGAAAGGATGCAGCATGCTCATAAGTTGTTCAAAAACATCCAATGTACGCTCTAAAGTAGCCTGGTCAACCGGTTGTTCATAGCCGGGTTTGATCATTTCCAGGTACCAGGAGCAAAAGTCATCCCAGATGAATTTATACAATATCATGAGTGCTTCAGATAAGCGATAGGCCTTGAAGTGCTCTTCGATCTCTGCAATAGATCTTTGCAGTTTGTTATGTAGCCAATTGAAGGCCAAGTCATTGATGATGCGGGTTTTCTCATCCAGGGGCAGCTCGGTCACTTCCCAGCCCTTGATCAGGCGGAGCGCATTCCACATTTTGTTACAGAAATTGCGGCCCTGCTCGCAGAGTTTGCTTTCGTCCTTGACAGTTTTGGTCTCAAGATCGATAGGCGCGTCGAAGATGATGTCATTTCCTGCGGCAGCACTTGACAACATCCCAAACCGGACGCCGTCGGCTCCGTAAATCTCGATCAACTTCAAGGCGTCCGGCGAATTGCCGAGAGACTTGCTCATTTTACGGCGTTTATTATCCCGTACCATACCGGTAAAGAATACGTCCTTGAAAGGCATCCGCCCGTTCTGCATCACAAAATCCAGCCCCAACAGGTCCCCGGAATATTCATAGCCAGCCATGATCATCCGCGCGACCCAGAGATAGATGATATCCCAACCGGTCACCAAAACCGAAGTGGGGTAGTAATATTTCAATTCTTCTGCCGATTCAAACCCATGGAAGGTAGTCAAAGGGACCAGCCAGGAAGAGAACCAGGTATCGACAACGTCTTCGTCCTGATGAAGGTCCTCCAGCCGGAGATTATCCTCCGGGTATTTTATTTGCGCCATTTCCAGGGCTTCCTCAGCGGTTTCCGCCACAAAGTGATCCTCTTTGTAGTACCAGGCCGGAATGCGCTGCCCCCACCACAGCTGACGGGAAATACACCAGTCGCGGACATTCTCTTCTTTGAGCCAATTGTTGTACATATTCCAGATATGCTCCGGATAGAAGGTCACATCCCCACCCCGGACGGCATGGCGAGCTACTCTGGCCATTTCTTTCATATCCATGAACCACTGCTCGGTCAGCCGGGGCTCTACTACTGAATCGGTGCGTTCCGACAAGCCGACGCTGGTCAAGTAGTTTTCCAACTCTACCAGATGGCCGGATTCTTCCAGCATTTTCTTGATCTTTTTGCGGGCATCGAAGCGATCCTCCCCGACCAGTATCTGAGCTTTTTCGTTGAGGGTGCCGTCCGGATGCAGGATATCGATAACCTCCAGGTTGTGCTTCAGTCCGATCTCATAATCATTAGGATCATGAGCAGGGGTAATTTTCAGGGCTCCTGTTCCGAACTCCCGGTCAACATAAGGATCGGCAATAATGGGAATTGCCCTGTTGATCAGTGGGATCAACACCTTTTTTCCTACAAGGTGGGTGTACCGCTCGTCCTCAGGGTGCACTGCCACAGCAGTATCCGCCATAATGGTTTCGGGGCGCTGTGTGGCAATGATCAGAAACTGACCATCCTCCCCTTCTACAAAATAGCGCAGATGAAAAAGTTGAGACTGCTGATCGGAATAGATCACTTCCTCATTCGACAACACTGTCTGGGCTTCCGGATCCCAGTTGGTCATGCGGAGTCCGCGGTATAGTTTTCCTTTTCTATACAGGTCGACGAATACGCGAATAACCGTTTTGCTGTACCATGGATCCATGGTGAAGTAGGTGCGGTCCCAATCGCAGGAGGCGCCTAGCTTTTGTAATTGATCGAGGATAATGCCGCCGTATTCTTCCTTCCATTCCCAGGCGTATTTCAGGAATTCTTCGCGGCTCAGTTCTGATTTTTTGATATTTCTTTTGCGCAGCATTTGTACGACCTTGGCTTCAGTGGCGATTGAAGCATGGTCCATGCCGGGCACCCAGCAGGCGTTTTTGCCGTCCAGGCGTGCTTTGCGGATGAGGATATCCTGAATGGTATTGTTGAGCATGTGCCCCATATGCAGTCGGCCGGTAACATTCGGAGGCGGGATCATAATGGTAAAAGGCGCTCTGTCATCCGGTTTGGAATGAAAGTACTTTTTCCCCAGCCAATGCTGATACCAGCGAGACTCTGTTTCTTTAGGATTATAACGGCTCGAAATAGTCATCTTAGAAAAAGGTTTATTGGACAACCCCAAAACGAGGGTGGATAGTTTCAAAAAAACGCAGCAAAGATAAATTATTTAAGGGGTAATCAAAAGGCCGGCCGGCCTTTTGATTACCCCTTAAAAACAGAAAGAGCCGGCTGGCAATACTGCCGGCCGGCTCCTTATAATTTATGCTTTAAAAAGCGGTTTGATCAGTATCTGTTATATCCGCCACCGCCGCCGCGGTTATAACCACCGCCGCCACCTCGGTTGTAGCCGCCACCGCCGCCACCGCCGCCACGACGATTACCTCTGTCTTCGGCTTCTTTTACTACGATGGTCCTTCCATCAAGTTCAGAATCGTTCAGGTCTGAAATAGCGTCGCGGGCCTCATCATCATTAGGCATTTCCACGAAACCGAAACCTTTTGAACGTCCGGTAAATTTGTCCATCACAATTTTAACAGAATCAACTGCTCCGAACTCTTCGAATGCAGCCTGAAGACCAGACTCATCCGTGTCATAATTTAATCTTGCAACAAAAATGTTCATAAAAAAAATTGAAAATTAAAAAAAACGCGAGTAAACATTAAAGTAGGAAAGAAAACTCTCGGAGAGAAGTAAATCTAAACTAAAATAAAGAATTCGCTTAAAATCTATACAAAGATAAGCATTTTTTGTTCTAAAGCAACAGTTTAATGTTTAAAAACTGAAGAACTTATTTTTTAAGAAACCAATTTTTGAAACAAGAGTGCTTCTACCTGGTTTTTCAGCAGGTCTTCCATCGTTTCCCTTTTCCTGATCAAATAGTCTTTTCCCTCGTGAACCAACACTTCTGCAGGGCGGAATCGGGAGTTGTAATTCGATGCCATAGAGAAACAGTAAGCGCCGGCATTCTGGATGCAAAGCACATCGTGTTCCCTGATCTCCGAAATACGCCTGTTCACGCCAAAAGTATCGGTTTCGCAAATATAACCGACTACGGTATAGAAGCGGGCCCGGCCCGAAGGATTAGATAGGTTGATCATTTCGTGATAGGCATTATAAAACATGGGCCGGATAAGGTGGTTCAAGCCCGAGTCAATACCCGCAAAAACGGTAGACGTGGTCTGTTTAATGACATTTACTCTGGCAAGGAAATAGCCAGCTTCACTGACCAGGAATTTTCCGGGCTCAAAGATCAGCGTCAATTCTTTTCCGTAATTGTTACAAAACACCTGAAACCGCTCAGCTATTTTTTTACCAAGTTCTTCGATATTGGTCTCGACATCCCCTTCTTTGTAGGGCACTTTAAATCCGCTTCCGAAGTCGATGTAATCCAGGTCCGGAAATTCGTTGGCTATGTTCAGCAAAATTTCGGCGCCGCTCAGGAATACATCCGTATCCAGAATACCGGAACCCGTATGCATGTGTAATCCCTCCACGCGGAGGCCCGTTGCCTCAACGATGCGGTGCACCAGAGGCATCTGATGAAAAGAAATGCCGAATTTGGAGTCGATATGCCCCACGGATGTCTTCGAATTCCCTCCTGCCATAATGTGGGGATTGATGCGAATACAAACTGGAACATCGGGATGTACCTGCCCGAATTGTTCCAGAATGGAGGTATTGTCGATATTGATCTTTACGCCCAGTGCCACTGCCTCTTCAATTTCTTCAAGGCTAACGCAGTTAGGGGTGTAAATGATGTCCTGTGGATCAAAACCCGCTTTCATACCCAATTCCACCTCCTGGATGGAAACGGTGTCGAGGCCTGCGCCATATTCTTTAAACAGCCGAAGGATATTGATATTGCTCAAGGCTTTACAAGCATAGTGTACCCTCACATTCGTCCCCTGAAAGGCCTTCATTATCCTGTCGTATTGCCGCTTCATCACAGCGCTGTCGTAGACATACAACGGCAGATCATATTTTTCCGCCAGCTCAAGCGGATCCAACCCTCCGCTCAGGAGGTATTGTCCATTTTCCAATTGCATGATCAAAAATTTTAGGTTGCAAGATAAGAAAATAGTTTTTTTTACCTGAGGCTGTATCAGCCATAAAAATTTCTCCACACACCAATTTACCGGCCATCCGCATCTGTCTATTAAAAACTACCAGGTTCGTAGAAAAAACCTTAATATTATAGAAAAACCTTCTCTACTTGGATGAAACGAAACTCATAGAAGCTTGTAAGCGACAGGATCGCAGCGCACAAAAGGCATTATATAACCAGTATGCTCCACAAATGTTTGGCGTTTGCAGACGTTATGTAAAAAATAAGGAAGATGCGGAAGATGTGCTGATGGAAGCCTTTTTTAAGGTGTTCACCAATATTCACCAATTCAAAGGTGAAGGAAGCTTTGAGGGATGGGTCAGAAGGATAGTGATTAACGAATCGCTGATGTTTCTGAGAAAAAAACACAATTTTCACATCAGGGTAGAACTCAACCCTTCCGATACAGTCACGGCTACGACCGCCTTGAAAAAACTAGAAGCGGAGGACATCCTGTACTTTTTAGGGCAGTTGCCGACAGGATACCGCACGATTTTTAACCTGTATGTCATTGAAGGGTACAAGCATCGTGAAATAGCGGAATTGCTGGGCATCAGCATTAATACCTCAAAATCCCAGCTGATCCTGGCTAAAAAAAGGCTGCGGGAATTGCTGGAGGAAGCGAACTATCCTGGCATTTCAAAGGTAAAATAGCATGGAAAAAATCATAAAAATATGACTCAACATAAGGACTTTTTTGAATTGTTTAGGGAAAACAGCCACAAAATGGCGGAATCCCCTACCCCTCGCACCTGGCGCAGGTTGGAGCGCAGACTGGATGCCCATCAGCGCCATAGCCGATACCAGGCATCCCGGATCATGGGCATGGTGGCCGCCCTCCTGGCCCTGGTTGTCCTCATCGGGCTTTTATCCATCACTTTCGAATCTAAATCCGGCCCGGTCAGGGTCATGGAAGACCATAGTCCTCGTTTTCTCGAAGACCTGGCCGTTCAGGAAGGCGAAAGTGACCTCAATCCGGTTACAGTAATCGAGTACCAAAATCATTATAAAGAAAAAAGTAACCGGATCACTGAAGGCTCAAGAGCCAGAAAACTTGTGCCGGCCTATCAGGAAGAAATGACAGATTAGATTACCATCATTTTTAGTGATCGGACAGATTTCAATTGCCAACCCCGTTTGGTAACTTAGCCTATCCCCTCGCCGCAGGATAGGCTAAGTTAATTTTGTCCAGATACTAAAACAAATTAACCTATAATACATACCCGCCACCGGCCTCTCTCTTAGTGTATACTTTTCTTTGCAGACCAGGGACAGGTTGAGTCTGTCCAAAAAGAATATTATTTTCGCTATTCAATAAAAAAACCATCATGACCTTTTCCCAACTGGAATATGCCCTGGCGCTTTACAAACACCGAAGTTACCGCCGTGCAGCTCAATCGGTGGGCATTTCTCAGCCTGCTTTGAGTATCCAGATCAGGAAGCTGGAAGAAGACCTTGGATTGACCCTATTCGATCGCACGCAAAAAAAGGTCGATATCACGCCTGAGGGAAAAGTATTCCTGGAACGTGCACAGGTATTGCTCACTGAAACCAAGCAATTAAAAAACCTGGCCTTTCAGTTGAGCGAAGAATTTACCGGAAAATTAAAAATAGGGATCATTCCAACCGTAGCCCCTTATTTATTGCCGTTATTTCTCCATAAACTGAATGAGCAGTTCCCAAAGTTAAAAATGTACGTCCGGGAAGCCGTCACAGAAGAGATTGTCCACGGGATTAAATCCGGCGACCTGGATGCGGGTATTATAGCCACACCGATAAAAACGAAAATTCAATTTTCCATCCATCCTTTATTCTACGAACCTTTTTCGCTGTTTATCTCCCAAAAGCATCCGCTTTTCCATAAAGAGATCATCGAATTGAACGACATTCCGCTGGACGACCTTTGGCTGTTAAAAGAGGGAAACTGCCTGAGAAATCAGGTAGATGATATCTGCAACATTCAAGTGAGAAAAAAAGACAGTCCCCCGCTGTTCTATTTTGAGAGCAACTCCATTGAGTCCCTTTGCCGAATCGTAGAATACAAGGGTGGGATTACGGTTTTGCCGGAACTGACCACCTTGTACTTCGACGGTGAGCGTGAGGCGATGATCAAAAAGCTGGCCGGGCCCAGAAGGGTCAGAGAGATTAGCCTGCTTCACCTTCCCAATCATACAAGGGCAGAAACGCTGGAAAAAATCGGCACATTGATTAAGGAATGTATTCCCAAACAATTTTTAGATAAAGGAAAAATGGCGCCGGTACATACCAATGTCCAGGTATAATGGCCGGGACGATATCCCAGAACAGAAAAGCCAGGCGTTATTCCGTCCATTTTTTTATCTCCTCCAGAGCAAAAGATTCATTTTCCCAGCCTAGCAATTCGGTATTGCCCAACCCCTTGTAGTTTAGGAACCATTCTTCGATGATCAGCCGTGCGGCATCATATTCCATCATGAACTGAATAAAATCCCCGGCTTTGATCAACTGCTGTTCGGGATTGGCGGGAACGGCAATGATCTTCGTATCGATCTCTCCACCATCACTCAATCGGAGCGCAGCAATTGGCCGGGCTTCCACTACAGACCCGGTTGGCAGGTGTTCGGCGATCAGCAGTACATCGAGTGCATCGCCGTCCCCTCCTAGGGCAGGGTCCAGGTAAGTAGAGGGGATAAAGCCATAATTTCCCGGATACGGCAGAAAACGAATGACGCGAACCTGGTCGTTTTCCTGGTCGTTCTCGAATCGTTTTGTATCCTTTCTATACTCGATCTTATGATTAGTGCCGGCAGGTATTTCAACGACTACATTAAGGTTGCCATTTTCGGAAAAAGCCGGTAAATTATTGTAGTCCGGTGCAGGTGAGAGGTTTTGACACCCTGTAAAGGAGAGCAGGCAAAAAGCAATTAGCCAAAAGGAGTTCTTTTTCATATCTGCAGTTTTTATTAAGTGATGCTTTTCTTTTCGACCGGTGCAAGCGGTAATTCGCCCCGGCCTTTTGCTCATCTAAAAATAAGCGTACTTCATCTCCAATACTTGCGCAAACATAGAAAGATTTGCAACCTGAAGGAAATTTATTGCGTCATTTAAGGAATTCAAGGTCTTTTGTTTAATTCAGGCCAATAAAGTAAACCATTAAATAGTTCATCAAAAATCAAAATAATGAAAAGCAAGCTCTTATTAATTGCACTGACTGTTTTCACCTTAAGTACCCTACACGCACAGAACTGGTGGAATACGGGCATAAAGGGTGAAGGTCCCGTTGTGAAAAAATCCATTGAACTGGATGAATTTGACGGTTTTACCCTCTACGGCTCCGGCAATATTTTCCTGAAAAAAGGAAACACGCAATCCGTAGTCATCGAGTCACATCAGAACATCATTGACAACATTGAAAAAGAAGTATCGGATAAGCACTGGAAAATCAAGTTCGATAAAAACGTTCGGGGGTATAAAAAACTGGACATCTACATCACCATTCCAACCCTGACGAGCGCTATGATCAGCGGATCCGGCGACATTGTCTCCGAAGATCAATTCACTAATCTAGGCAACCTGAAAGTCGGTGTATCCGGATCAGGCGACATCAGGCTGAACGTGGAAGCTGAAAGCATCGACAGCAAGATCAGCGGTTCAGGGGACATTGCCCTGAAGGGAAAAGCCAAAGCCATAGAAATGACCATTTCGGGTTCAGGAGATATTGATGCCGGTAATATGATGGTCGATAATTGCAATGTTTCCATCTCGGGCTCAGGCGATGTCCGGATCTATGCAAATGAGGAATTGAATGTGCGTTCTTCCGGGTCCGGCGATGTGGAATACAAAGGCCGTCCGAGGATCAATTCCAAAGTATCCGGCTCCGGTAATGTAAAATTCGCAGGTAACTGATTGGGGTTGTGTAAAAAGCCAGCTGCTCCTGCCGGCCGATAGGCGGGCGATTATGATTACTTTTATACACTCCCTGAACAAAGTTAAATTAACCTATTCCCGCATGCGGGAATAGGTTAATTTAATTTTAATTCTAAGGCCCACCATCGCCTATTAATTACTTCATTCTTACGCTCCATATAATACGCCGGTCTTTTCTTATTTTTGCCATCAAAAACAGATCGAAGATGAAATGGAGCTTATCAATAACAACAGTCATTATGTTATCCGGCATGATGTTCGCTGCCTGCGAAAGAGAGGACGGTAAACAAGCTGCCCGATCGGAAGAAAAGGTAGATTTGCTTGCTCAACTACCCGGCACCTGGGAAGCGGTATCCATAAGGACCGATATCCCTACTGTTGATGGTACGGAAGCAGACTCTGTTTTCGAAGTCAGTGAAGAATATTGGGTGGAAAAATACACCCTCAAACCGGTAGTAGTGGTTTTTCAGCCCGACAAAAAGTACCGCCAGGAATTTCGCAACGATATGGATTCGCTGATCAACGAAGTCAGAGGCATCTGGAACGTTTTCGGTGACACGCTGATGATGATCGAGCCGAATGCTTCCTACACCTATCAGGTGAATATCGGAAAGGGCATTGCTACTTTCAGTGCTTCTCTTGACTGGGACGGCGATGGGGAGGAGGATGATACTTATCAGGGAAAATACAGAAAGGTCAGTCAGGCGTATTAAAAAGCAAGCCCGGTTTTCACCGGACCTGCCGATAACAGTAATTTCCTAAGAGGAAAATTAATTTACACACTTTCAGGGATCATTGCACTTTCCACTGTTTTTATGATCCTGGCCGTTACCAAATATGGATCGGCGTTAGAAGCAGGGCGACGGTCTTCGAGATAGCCCTTCCATGTTTGGGCGGTAGAAACGGGGATACGGATGGACGCTCCGCGATCGCTGATGCCGTAGCTGAACTTATCGATGCTCTGCGTCTCATGCAGTCCCGTCAGGCGCTGATCGTTATCAGAGCCGTATACTTTAATGTGATCATGATGAACAGGGCGGAAAGCCTCGCAGATGGCCTCGAAAAGTTCCTTTCCTCCGGTCTCCCGCATGGCGTGATTAGAAAAATTGGTGTGCATGCCGGAACCATTCCAGTCTCCTTTTACGGGTTTTGGGTGGAGTTCTACATGAACGCCGTACTTCTCTGCCGTGCGCTGAAGTAAATATCTGGACAAGACCAAATCATCTGACGCCTTCTTAGCTCCTTTTCCAAAGCACTGGTACTCCCACTGCCCGAGCATTACCTCGGCATTGATGCCGGTGATGTTTAATCCCGCATCCAGGCATACATCCAGATGTTCCTCGACGATCTCCCTGCCGGAAATATTCGTAGCGCCTACGGCGCAATAGTAAGGACCTTGCGGACGAGGATATCCCGAGCTGGGAAATCCGAGGGGCAGGCTATCGACGGTCAGCACATATTCCTGTTCAAAACCGAACCAATAATTATCGCTTTCGTCCGTAACCAAGGACCTGGTATTAGAAGGATGCGGGGTTCCATCCGCACTCAGCACTTCACAGATGACCAGATACGCATCCTTCCGGTCTGAATCGGGGTATACCTGCACCGGCTTCAATAAACAATCTGAAGAATGCCCTTCGGCCTGGGCGGTAGAACTTCCATCAAAAGACCATTCTGGCAAATTGTCAACATTGCCGTCAAAATACTCCATGTCTAAGACTTTGGTCTTGCTTCTGAGGTTGGGTTCTGGTTTGTAGCCGTCTAACCAGATGTACTCAAATTTGAACTTTTTCATTGCTTAAATTAATTTTCAATTAGGAAAAAAGTAGCGTTTTTTATTATATCCGTACGCCTACTTAACGGTTAAATGATAAGCGGACTGTTCAAAGCTGGACTCATAAGCATGCATATCGTGTTCGGCTATGTCGAGGCCTTTTTCCTCCTGCTCATAGCTTACCCGTATACCGATGGTTACCTTTAACAGATACATCAGGCCGAAGGCGAAAGAGAAGGTAAAAGCGCCTACCGCCAGCGAACCGTATAATTGCACCCAAAATTGCTGAAGGCCAGCCTGGGCGCCGAAAAGACCTACCGCCAGTGTTCCCCATATCCCGCAAACCAGGTGTACGGAAGTTGCCCCTACAGGATCATCGATCTTCCGCCGGTCGAAGAATACGACTGACAAGGGGATGATCGACCCCGCAATAAGACCGATGATGATCGCTTCGGTCGGGCTCATCAAGTCAGCCCCGGCAGTTATGCCGACCAGGCCGCCGAGTATGCCGTTGAGCACCATGGAAAGATCGTGGGATTTGAACAAAGCATAGGAGACGATAAATGCCCCTATGGCGCCGGCCGCAGCTGACAAGGCGGTGGTTACAAAGACCAGGGAAACCGCCACCGGATCTGCCGAAAGCACGGATCCGCCGTTGAAGCCGAACCATCCGAACCAGAGCAGAAAAACACCCAGCGCCGCCAGCGGCATGCTGTGGCCGGGAATTGGCTTGATCCCGTTTTTGGTGTATTTCCCATTGCGAGGCCCCAATAATAAAACCGATGCCAGGGCCGCCCATCCACCTACCGCATGGACCAGAGTAGATCCTGCAAAATCATAGAACTCCTGGGCATGCAACCATCCCTCTCCCCATTTCCACATCCCGGTCACCGGATAACTGATCATAACGAAAACAGCCGCGAAAATCAAAAAGGCATTGAGCTTGATCCGCTCGGCTACAGCCCCGGAAACAATGGTCGCAGCCGTAGCAGCGAACATCCCCTGGAATATGAAATCCGTCCAGTAAGTATATCCGCCCTCCGCATACGCGATGCCTCCTGCATCGCCCTCAGGCATGCTCAAACCAAAACCATTGAACCCCAACAAACCGGGAATGATCTCCGAATCCGGATACATCAGATTAAAGCCCATTAGACAATAAGTCAACAGGCCGATCGAAATAATCATGGCATTCTTAAAAAGAATATTGACCGTGTTTTTTCGCTGTACAAAACCTGCTTCTAATGCAGAGAATCCCAGGTGCATAATAAAAACCAGCACCGTGGCTACTAACATCCATACATTATTCGCCGTAAATAATGCTTCGTTCATTGTATTGCGTTGATTTATGTTTTTTAATAATTCCCATTTACTGATCCTGTATCGAAGACGGCTCACCGAAGTATGCAGCCTGTTGCCTTGTTTATGAAGGCGAGGTTGTGTAAAAAAGTCATTTTGCCCGCAGGCAGGCAAAATGACTTTTTCACACAACCTCATTATTAACATTTAGCCTGCAGCGCAGGTAAATTATATTTCAGGGTAAAGCGATCTTATTTGGATGATATGGTTAAGGCAGGAGGAAACTCAAGTCAAAAAAACGATACTTTATTAAATGGCTTTGGCATCTTTCTCGGCTGTGCGGATACGCACTACCTGCTGCACGTCAAGCACGCTGATCTTTCCATCGCCAACGTCTCCTGTCCTGGCGGATTGAAGAATGGCCTCAACAATCGAGTCTACTTTGTCGCCCGTCGTCAGGATATCCAACTGTAGCCGGGCAATGTAATCTGCATCATAAACACTACCGCGGTACATCAGCTTTTCACCCTGTTGTAAACCAAATCCTTTGACTTCTTTTAAGGTGAAAAAACGGACGCCGACTTTGGCCAGCGCATCCCGAACGCTGTCGAACCGGGACAGCCGGATGATTGCTTCAATTTTTTTCATGTGTTGTTAATAAATATTTAACCAAAAATATTGAATTATATATTTCTTTCAAAATACCTTTAATTTTTTTACAATATCCACAATACCCCTGATCAACCATCATTTTTCATTTCCGAACATAATTTTACAAAGTGTTTTTTCTCGAAAAAAATTTCTTCATTTTCTCCTTTTGCCCTCTTTTTTTACGGAAATTAATTCTGCAACTTTTTTTATTTTTTTTCAATATCCCAGAAAAAATAGGCCTATTTTTAATGCTGATTAGATTGTTAGCCCCCATTAAGCCACCGACCATATGAGATGTCTACTGATCTTTTTAATGCTTTGGCCTTGCTTATTAACAGCTCAGCGAGACACCTTCCCCTCCACTTTACCTCCCTACATACAAGAAATCATCGAGGATTTTCTCCAAAATACTGAGAGTGAGGGGGTGTTTGACTTCAATACGCTCATAGAGACCCTTGAAGGCTACCTGGAAAACCCAATCGATCTAAACAGGGCGGACGAAGCCGAGCTGCAATCGTTGCAACTATTATCCGACGGACAGGTTTTTAATTTTCTTGAATACCGGCGAACCGCAGGGCCGTTGATCGCCCTTTACGAACTACAGTCCATACCTTCTTTTGACCTGGCTACTATTCGAAGGATACAACCTTTTGTTACTATCCGTTCGGATATTGACGACTTTCAGGTATCCGTAGGAGAAATGCTCAGTGAAGGCAGGAATGAACTGTACCTGCGCTGGAACCGCATTTTGGAACGACAGAGAGGCTTTGCAGAAGTCGACGAAGAAACGCTTCGACCACGCTATGAAGGCGATCCCAATCAGTTGTATTTGCGCTACAAGCATGCGTACTCTAACCGGCTCAGCTTCGGCTTTACGGCGGAGAAAGACAGGGGGGAAGCTTTTTTCCGAGGCTCCAATCCCCAGGGATTCGATTACTATTCAGGGCATGTGTATTTGAGAAATTACCGCAAGTGGCTGAAAACGCTGGCTTTGGGTGATTTTAACGTCAGCTTTGGGCAAGGACTTATCCTGTACTCCGGTTTTGGTTATGGAAAAAGTTCAGTAGCTACTTTGATCAAGCGGACTTCGCGCACCATCACCCCCTATACTTCCGTTAATGAGGTAAATTTCATGCGAGGAGCTGCCGCCACCCTGGCGCCAGGCGAACAATTGGAAATAAGTATTCTGGCGTCCTACAAAAAAAGAGACGGCAATATCCTGCTGCCCGATACCACCGATACAGAGCAGGCCATCTTCAGCCTCACCTCCTTCGACCTGGACGGCTTGCACCGTACTGCCTCTGAGATCGAAGATGAAAATGTCGTGGGCCAGTTTACTCTCGGCTCCAGTATAAAGTACAAGCTCGATCGTGGGCATATTGCGTTGAATGTTTTGTACGATCAGTTCGATAAACCACTGCTCCGGACGATCCGCCCGTACAATCAATATTTTTTTAACGGTGACAGATTGATGAATGCCAGCCTGGATTACAACTATCGCTGGCGGAACGTCAACTTATTCGGAGAGACCGCCTACAGCGATAACGGAAGCATTGCCACCATTAACGGACTGCTGGTCAGCCTGGATCGCTTTATCGATTTGGCATTAGCCTTTCGTCATTTTCCAAGGGACTACCAGGCCCTGAACGCCAACCCACTGGCCGAAACGGCGGGGGGGCGCAATGAGACCGGCTGGTATATGGGCGTTGAACTCCGCCCTGTTGATCATTTTACTTTGAACGCCTATTTCGACACCTGGCGGTACCCCTGGCTTCGCTTTCAGGTAGACGCTCCGTCACGCGGATACGAATACCGGGTGCGATTAACCTATTACCTCAAACGCAGGCTCCGTTCCTACCTGGAAGTCCGTCAGGAGGTTAAGGAAAGAAATGCTCCCAACAATGAAAGCAACCTCAATGTGCTCATCCCTTACCGATTGCTTCAAACACGGCTTCATTTTGCCTATACCCTCAATAAAAGCATGGAATTGCGCAGCCGCCTCGATTACGGGTATGCTTACAATGAAGTGGAAGGTTATCAAAAAGGATTTTCTATCTTACATGATGTTTTATTCCGGCCATCCGATTCTCCCTTTTCCTTTACCACCCGCTTTGCCTTGTTCGATACCGATGGATATGATGTGCGGTTTTATCATTTTGAAAATGGGTTATTGTACAACTTTTCCATACCTGCTTACTACAATAAAGGCAGCAGATTTTACTTCAACCTCCGCTATCGTCCTGTAAAAGCGCTCACCATTGAAGGAAGGATCGCACAGACCTTCTGGACTAACCGCAGTGAGATCGGCTCCGGCCTTGAGGAAATCAACGGGCCGGTAAGAACAGAGGTGGGCGCTCAGATCAGGTATCAATTCTAGTTTCGCCCCCGGATCAAACATCCGTTCTTTCCCTGATGTTAAGGAATAAATTTAAGGTGTCGTCTTTCTCATTTTTTTTGGAAAAAGACCACAACAAACAAAAAACAAAATACTCATGCATTTTAGAAAGAACCTGCCCAACCCAATCGTTCTTACCTTATTTTTGGCCATCCTTTCCTTTTTATAGGTAACTGAATGATCAAAAGTGACTTTTAAAAAACATATCGTCCAATAAAACGGATGACAGCTTGATTTTATCTGGAAGATGCTGGCTTATCTCACCTGGCGGTAGATAAGCCAGCATCCATTTATAGGGAGAAACTTCAACCTTTTTATCCGATTTAAGGGATGACTCCTATTTTTTCTCCTTTTTCTTTGTGAAATTATTTAACCATACAAAAAGCTTAACTTAGGAGCCTCTTAACATATTTAGCGTTAGATTTGTTACTAAGAAAAGGCTTTAGCCTCCAATTTTTTTTATTTAACAACGTTTTTATCCCAAAAAAATAAGAACACATATGAAAAACTTATTCGTTCTTTTTGCCGCCCTTTTTATTATGGCAGGTACTTCTCCAATCCTTGCTCAGGATAAAGAGAAAAATGAAGACAATAAAGTGTCTTTTAAAGGTTATGCCTACACTGAAATGAGAGACGTGGCGAAAGGTAAAAAGATCTCTGAAGGCAAGGTAAAAATACTTAAAGGAGAGGAAGTCGTTGCTGAAGAAAAATTTACCGATGTAGAGCCTTTTATCGTCCAGGTCGAACCGGAAGTGGAGTATACCCTTCAAGTGTATGACAGCAATGGCAAGCTGCTTAAGTCAGGTCCTTTCGGCATCAGCACCGGCTACTACGAGAAAAATGAAGAGCTTAAAGAAGGCCGTTGGGTGCCTTATGTTAAAGGAAGAAAGGAATATGGCTTAGCTGTTTTCACAGCTACTGCTAAGCTTCCGCCTACCAAATATACCGAAACGACCAGCTCCGAAGGAAAAACCGTCGGTAATATGAAATTACCTGACCTGATGAGCTCGCTGACCGAGTTAAGGGCTTTTTCCTGGTAATTTGGTTGTCGGTTATTGAGGCTGTCTCAAAAGCATCCTGCAGGTTTTCGCAGCCTAATAAATTTCTTTTTTAGCGGCATTTTAAGAGAAAAATAAAATTCTTCCTCTTAAAATGCCGCTAAAAAATATATTATTGGCTGCGAAAAAAGGCCGTAGGTCTTTCTGAGACAGCCTCAATAACCAAACAACTCATTCATAAATCAAATACTTTTCTCTTTTAGCCCTGAATTCCCTCAGGCCATCCTCCCAGCTCTTTCTGATTTCACCTTCACTCATTCCTTTAATGATCTGGTTTTTCAAGTCCGGGCCGCCGGCCAGTTTATCGATAAAATTATTAGACAGAAAAAAAACAGCCTTATCCGGAAAAGCCTGATACATATCGATCAGGTAGCTTAGGTCGATACGTGCTTTTTCCCGTATCCTTTCGGGAGATAAATTGGTCAGATCCCAACCGCGGCATTCTTCACCTTGCAGCTTCGGATATTTCGCTCCGTCGTTCGGTTGAGGCGTGAACCGGTAATCGCCTACAGGCAGATCGGGATGTCCCAGGACCTGAAATTGCTTATCCGTGCCACGCCCTACGCTCAATAGCGTCCCCTCAAAAAAGCAAAGAGAAGGATACAAATAAATGGAACGCATATTAGGCAAATTAGGCGAAGGGTTAACCGGCAAGTCGTATGTTGTCTGGTGGGTATAGTTCTGACAAGGAATGACGGTCAGTTCACATTGCCGGCCTCCGGCCAGCCAGCCTTCCCCGTTGATCATTTTGGCGTATTCTCCAATCGTCATGCCATGTACAACCGGCACGGGATGCATACCTACAAAAGACTGATACCCCTCCTGTCGTATAGGCCCATCCACATAATGGCCGTTGGGATTAGGCCGGTCCAGGATAATTAATGGTTTATCGTTTTCAGCGCAGGCTTCCATGACGTAGTGCATAGTGGAAATGTAGGTATAAAATCGGGCGCCCACGTCCTGAATATCAAAGACCACCCAATCCAGATCCTGAAGGTCCTCAACAGCCGGTTTTCTTTTACTACCGTAAAGCGAAACGAGCGGAATTCCAGATTGAGGATCCACCCCATCCCTGATTTTTTCCCCGGCATCCGCCGTGCCGCGAAAGCCATGCTCGGGAGAAAAGATCCGGGCAATGTCCACTCCATTTTCTTTCAATACATCCACCAGATGCCCTTGCGGAACGATGGAAGTATGGTTGACGACCAATGCCCCTCTGCCCTGCTGTAAAAAAGGCAAATATTCACTCATGCTTTCGGCGCCTACCTTGACAATGGGAGCAGATTCAGCAATCGGATAGGAGGACAGGCCATCCGGAGCAGGCACATTACTACAATTTAGTTGCAAAAGCAGCAGAAATACAACAATTTTATTTATTTTCACCATCAATTTGTTTTAAAATAGTATAAAGTAGAAGGTAGAAAGTAGAAAGACAACGGGTCGAATCACTTTTTAATCCTCCTACTTTGTACCTTCTACTTAATACCGATGAAATACGCCATAATCGACATTGAAACGACAGGAGGCAACACCTCGCGGGATAAAATTACGGAAATTGCGATTGTCCTCCATGACGGAGAGCGGATTATCGACCGTTTTGAGAGTCTGATCAATCCGGAGCGTTATATTCCGGCAGGCATCACCGAATTGACGGGCATCACTCAGGAGATGGTCGATCAGGCGCCCAAGTTTTATGAGGTAGCCAGACAAATCGTGGAAATGACCAAGGGAGCGGTATTTGTGGCACATAATGTCCGATTCGATTATGGCTTCATCAAAAAAGAATTTTCCCGCCTGGGCTATGCCTATACCCGCAAGCAGCTGTGCACCGTTCGGCTAAGCCGAAAGACGTTCCCCGGGCTGCACTCGTACAGCCTGGGCAACCTCATTAGCCATTTCAGCATTCCCATTTCCGACCGGCACCGGGCCATGGGCGACGCCATGGCCACCACCCAATTGTTTGAATACATCCTGGAAAAACAGCGCGAGGGAACCGAGATCAGAGACATGATCAATCTCGGCATCAGGGAATCTTTGCTGCCCCCGGGTATCGACATGGAAAAAATCCACGCTTTACCGGAAACCTGCGGCGTTTATTACCTGCACGATGAGCAAGGCAATATAGCCTATGTCGGTAAAAGCATCAATATCAAAAAAAGAATAGCGGATCATTTTTCCGATCTCGACAAAAAAGGGGGGAAAGTTCATCGCATTGTCCGCGACATTTCGTATGAGGAGACAGGCTCGGAGCTTATTGCCTTATTGCTTGAATCCTTTGAGATCAAACGCCTCCAACCGTCTATTAACCGGGCCCAGCGCCGCGTCACCTTCCCCTATGTCATGTATTGCTGGAAAGACGACAAGGGCTATCTGAGGTTGACAACCGACAAGGTAAAGCTCCGGGACCGCAAAAAACTTCGCATCATCGGCGAATATCCCAGCATAGCCTCGGCCAGAGGGCGCATCGGCATCATACAGGAAGAATTTGGCTTATGCGGCATCCTTTCCGGAAAAGACAAAGGCACGGGCCCTTGTTTTGGTTTTCACCTCAAACAATGCCAGGGCGCCTGTGTCGGACAGGAGCCGCCGGCGTCCTACAATGCTAAAGTGGAAGAAGCCATTCCCTATCTCGGCATTGCCTTTGATGAGGATTTTATTCTGATCGACCAGGGCAGGCATGAAGATGAACGATCTGTGGTCTTGGTAGAGAATAATCGTTTTCAGGGATTTGGGTTCATCAGCGCCGAAGAAGGTTTTCACAATCTGGAAGAACTCCGCAATGCCATTGATCCCTATCCGCACTCCCCGGAAAATCTGGGAATTATACAACGGTATATGAATAAGGGAAAGAAACATTTGCAAACGATCAAGCTGGAGTGAAAACGTTTTTATCAAAATTATTTTACCTGTATTTTTTGGCCATTCGGTCACAAACCACAGGTAAAGTAAATTGTCTCACTTCCGCATCGCTGCCTTTTGTGGGAAACAGGCTTTTTACAAATACGCTAAAAAAACAGGACCACTATTCTTCAGAATGTGGTCCTGTTAAGATTCTCCAAAAACTCAATACTAATCCATCAATATGACCTTCCTGATCATATTGCCTTGCTCCGTTTGGAGTCGGACGAAATATACCCCTGCTTGTAATCGGGTACCTTCGGTCGTTTGACCATTCCAACTTATCGCATTCAAGCCTGCATTCCCTTGCGTACGGATCTGCCTCACTTCTTTTCCGCCAATATCAACAATACGAAGGGTGATGTCTTGTGCATTAGGTAAACTGAACTGGAATACCGTTTCTGAGCGGAATGGATTCGGAATGACGGTAAAATCAGACTGGAAAGCCTCCTCCTTCGTGTTGGTGGTCAGGAAGGTAAAAGGCACCGGATCTTTTATGCCTCCGCTGTGCAGATTCACTACAAACGGAATGGCTTCTGTTAGCTCTTTTACTTCATTCATTTCAGAATCGAAAAGTTTGAAGCTAATCATTTCTCCATTCTCGTTAGCATAACAGGTCATAAAGAACAGGTAAGCATTCAGCGGTTCTACAAAAACAGCTTTGGTGCTTCCCCTGACTTCTTCACCGTGAAATGCACCCAACTCCATATTTTCATCTGTTACGTTCAGGCCTTCCGCCGAGACCATTCCTATCAGGGTCATACTGAACTCATATTCCAGCGGGTTCAAGGCCCAGAAAGGGGATGCCCCGGTAGTGTCCTGGTCATTAGATTTCGGAATGCCCAATGGATGGTCCGGATAGATCAGTTGGGAAGGATTATCCTGGCTAGTGTAGAGTTGATATCCTTTATGCGGTTCCATAAAGCGCAGGTTCCCAAGCCAGGCATCGATATCTTCCACATAAACGGCAAAGGACGTTTGGCTTTTTATGATATCCTGATCCTGTGGCTGGTAAGATTGCATCGCCGACTTAACCGGCAAGTTGAACTTAGGCAGGTAACTGATCCAGTTCCAGTTCTTTTGTAGCGGGATCGGCGTGCCTGGGTTGAGCACTTTCCCCCAAAGACTGAGGGTGTCGATCCGCCCGGCATTCAACAAATACATCTGCCTGACATCAATACTATTTAAAGTACCGAACCAGGTACCTTCAAAATATTCGGCCAGACTTATCTGGGACCTGAGAAGGTTTCCATCCAGAAGGGTATTTCCTGAAAAGACGGTATTAAGGTCATTGACCGGAAAGTCCAAATTGAAGGAAAGCCAATTCCAGCCCACGTTCAATGGTATTTCTTCGTTGATGTCTCCCTGAGTCCGGATAGTACCTTCTTTATAATGATCTATAGAAAAAGACAGGGTTTGGCCGGCGGTTTCTCCTGGGTTCAAAAACTCTCCTTCATAGACCAGGCAAGTAGAGGCATCCCATACTCTCCATTCAATAGGTTTGTCCAGATCGGATTCTTCTCCATAAATAGTGAGGAAGGCAAAATAGCTATCCCGGACCGGGACGTATTCCAGATAGGATTTACCACGCACCTCTCCGTCGATCAATGCTACCAGGATATCCTCTTCATCTTTTGAGGGCACACCCTCAATGACCAAATCCAGAGATAAATTCATGGTATTCAGGAACTGTCCTGGTTCAAATGTCCATGCTGGAGGACGGCAGATGACTCTGGCGCCCAAACGCAGCGGCTCTTCTCCGCCCCAATAGTTAGGATTCTGCCCCGGATGGGTTTTCATAAAAACAGTATCCGACCAGTTGCCGAAGGCCAGGGTATTTTCTTCAACCTCAAAGATAATTTCCAGCACTTCGTTAGGAACGAGATAACCTGTATCGGGATAAACCCGAACCCAATCCGGAGTACCCTCAATAGAGAAGGGCATAGCCGAGCCACTTCTGTTATGAACCTTAGCGCTTACCCTGGAGGTTTCATCTTCATACTTGGTCATACCAACACTATCGGTAAGCCAGGCCAGTTCGTTACGGTCAACGAAAAACTCCCATACCAGCGGCTCCGCGATTTTATTGCCGGTAAGATCCTGCAGGCTACCCAATTCTACCCGCAAAAGCTGGTTTTCCAGGAAGCTGTTTGGATTCAGAAAACTCGGATGAATGATAAGCTTATTTTCATAACAAGAAGCAGTAGCATCGATAAGCTCGCCAGTAACTGTTTTGACCAGCTTATTCTTTTGTGCATTAAATCCGATGAGAGCGCTATCGCAATTAATCCACTTGTTAAAAGTGGCAGAGATCTCATCTCCGACATGATACACCCCATCCGCCGGCTCGGTAAGCCCTACGATCTTCGGAGGCTCCCTGTCGATACGACCTTTGATGATCTCGGAAAAGCCCGGTTTATCAGCGGCATCTCCAGAGCATACTGCCCAGGCGTGTATCTCGTAATTGCCGTCGGCCAGGCCGACCGTTTCCCATATAAATTGAGTAAAATCAGCATTCAACAAAATAGTGTCAGAACCAATTTGATCCCTTGATCGCCCCTTGAAGCCTGACCAGTTAGGGTTATAAGCTTCAAAATGCTCGCCTTCCGGCACCGGAAGGTTGATCCAGGCCCCGTCTCCATCCGACCGACGATACTGCACCCTTACCAGTTTAAAGTCCGGCACACTTAAATCATAACCAGATGCCGTAATTCGCCTAGTGGTGCCCGGCTGAGCCCGATCATTATTCCGGACCACCCAATTCTGTTCGGGCACATTGATATCTACTTCACTGCAAGGCCTGATGAAATTCACATTCAGGTCCACATGAGAAAATAGCAAAGAAGTATCCAGTTTATCAATAGGCGTACCCAGCGTAAAATTGTAATCTGCCTCACATTCTGAAAACAACATCAGGCGTAAACCTTCATAATCGTACTCAATTGGACCTCTTTCTACCGTAATCGTTACCGGGATAGACTCTCCAAACGGAATAGTATACCGGATCACATTGCCGTTTAATGCTGTCCCATTCACCTTAATCCGGGCGCCATGCGGGTTTTTTGCCGGCACAGCGGTAAGGCCGTAGGTAAAATCCTCAGCGGTGGCGCTCAGGTTTCCCAGGTTAAACCGGAAAACGGCTGCTTCATGGGCAGGGACATTCACTGCCTGGAAACTGGAACCCTCCGCTACTTGAATATTGGGATATTCTCTGTTGGCCGTTTCGGGTTCCCAGGGGCAAGACGATTGACCAGCGATCAGGCGAAAAACAGGCGTTTGATAAACGCTGTCCATAACCACATCAACTGTAAAAGCATCCCCTATATCATTATCAGCCAAACTAAAACCTGTGGTTACGCCCACTTGCGAGGACTCCTGTTTGTTCTCTATCCCAAAGGTAAGCGAACCGCCTAAAATGATCTTTCCGGTCAATCCGACCCCGTTAATCTCCCCGCCAAATTCCGTTTCCGTTTCGAACTCGTTTTTATTGGTCACTTCCAAGCTACTCACACTTGTGGTATCGCTGGAAACTTTGTACTCATAGCTGGCTCCCGCATCAAAAGAGATGTTTTGTGAGGCTACATTGGTCAGAGGCGCAGATGCCCTTTCTTTTTGATCGGCATTATCGGCAAGAATTCTTTGCCAGGTCGTAATGGATTGGGCATAATTAGTAGAGTCTGCTTCGCTTTCAGGAATTTCATCGCTCAATATTTTATCCAAAAAACGGATAACGTTATTCTCGATATGGTATTGAGAATACATAAATGTCGTAGGTGTAAGAGGCTCCACACTGACTTCTTCAGATAAATCTACCTTACAACTATCAGGGTCAAACTCTACCACATCCGTCAGTCCGACCTTAAGATTGATGCCCATTCCGACAAACACATCTCCATTTTCCCCAATAAAATATTCCTCACTGCTGGTAGAAATCCGTTCAGAGGTAGACATACAAACTTCCAAGGCGCCGCTCTTAACCTGCTTAAAGGATACTTTCCCTTTTATGTTTACTGCAGCTTTGATATCTGTTTCTATGATCGGACCTCCGAATGGCAGCGTGATCTTTGTTTTCACACCGGTCAGTATCGTCTTCCCGCCTCCTACAACTTGCTCGGACTCGAAGAGTGACTTCATCGTTCTACAGACTTTATTGTCTTTTTCCCAAAACGAGTAGCTGGCGTCACCCGGAGGATCTCTAAGCACCAACCAGGGAACCTCAGGTAATTGGGTGGTAAAAGTAGGCGTTTTATTTAGCCTTCCCGTTACAATTGCTTGTACTGTACTAGAGCCCTCTCGCCCTTCGATCGTCTCCCCTATCGCCTGGAAGGTCTTGAAAAATGGTGGCGAAGGATTCGGCGTTCCTGCCCTAAATTCATACTCCAGCTTTTTTCCACTCAGAATGGTATCCAGAACCATGTCGGCCAGGCCGTTTATGATTCGAATGTTGCCGGTATCCAGAAGGCAGACCCCGTCATCACCGGACTCCGTAGGTACGTATTGTTCAAAAAGCTCGATATTTACTTTCTGCCTGCTGTTTTGCTCTAAAACGATGATATCGCAATCGTCAGAAAAGGTTTCAAAACCAGAAATTCGCACTTGCGGCTCGGCAAAATAGATGAAATCGACGATGGTGTCTCTTCGGTCCGAAAGATCCACGGTGATCCCACCTTCTGTCTGGAAAGCTGCTTTTATCTTCGGATCGGAATGTTCTACTACAGCTACAGTGATGGCACTCAATGGAGGCACATTTTCAAAAACATAATTCCCTTCCTGGTTGTCGATGGTTAACTGCCGCTCGTAACAACCGTCGACAGAACGGATTTTAACAATGGCGACCGTTCCCTGGCCTTCGCCTGGCGGCGCCTGGATAATGGATTTTTTGCACTCTCCACCAGCCACCTGACCACTAATGGTCCGTTTTGTTACATCATTAAATAAAATGCCGGCAATCGGATTCACCACATTATTGACTTGCCAGGATCTAGGCTCAAACCGGTGGTCTTCAAATTTAGGACTCAATAGGGCCGTTGTTCCAGGGTCAACGTCAATCACAAACCGTCCGGTGGAATCTGTAAAAATAGCCGGATTATTGGATGCTCCATTGACCAGTATTTCTACATCCGGAGCGAAACAATCTGTACCGCTGTACCTGACATAACCGATAACGGGTACGGTGGATCGATCCGTAAAATCAACCTGATCCACCGAAGTTACGCTGGGATTCAGGGTTACCTGCCTGCTCCTGGGCGTCAGCACATGAGGTGTAGTGCTTTGATTAGGCGCAAAATTCGACCAGGAAGCACCATTAATACTTCCCCTTCCAGTCAGCACTGATCCCATATTATTCAATTGGCTTCCATTGCCTTCATTCATCGAGAAAAAGATGCGCAAGCCGGGTTCCTGGGGATTACGGGTTGTATTTACGTGATCTTGAATGGTGCTTTGATCCAGGGTCGTATCATAAACAGCCACTTCTGCAATAAGCCCTCCGAAATGATCAGTTGTATCGACACCATTCACACAAGCCCCCACGATCCAGTCTTGAAAATCGTCGGTCCAGTCATTAAAGCTGCCTGGTATGCTGACGGCTGAGCCGAGGGGTTCCCCATTTTTGTAAGCCTGAATCAGCTGATTTTCGTTATCAATGGTAAAAGCCAGGTGCTGATATTTCATTCCCAGGCTGCCAAGGATCGTTTGAGCGCCATCCAGGCTCAATATGATGTCGTTATCGGTGCCATTGGGTTGTAAGCGCAGTTGAAATGTTCCTTCACTCCATTGTTTAGACAATATACATTGTTCTCCATCCGGCCCGGCTGAATTGAGCCAGAGTTCCAAAGTTGCTTTTTCTGTAATGGAAAAATCGGGCAAAGTGGCATAGTCTTCTTCATCCCGAACGAACTCAAGCGCCCGCTGGGAATAGAAGTTCTTAGAAGGAAATGCCAAAAAAGTAGTTCCTGTGCCGTAGCTGGCAGCCTCTATGCGGTAATAACCATCTTCATTGGTTACGCCGGCAATGCGCACTGGCGGACGATCATTATCAAATTGAGCTCCGCAAAAAATGACCTCGCTTCGATTAAAAAGGTCAAAAGACTTTTGTCCCTGGCCCTCGTCAAACTTCCAGTAGGCCACCAGCCCCGGCGTGAGGGTGGAAGCGGTGCCATTCTTGACATTGTCAAAATCCAGTTCATCCAGTAAGCTATGGTAAATGCGAAGTTCATCTAAGTTTCCTGCCCAGCCGGCAGTCCCTGCCGCACCTATTTCGATCTGAGTTACAGAACTAACAGGAGCGCCCGGGTTTAGCGCCGCTAATTCCCCATTGATATACAAACGATACTGCTTTCCATCGTAGGTTAACCCCAGATGGTTCCAGTCGTTATTTGAGGATTCCGGGAAATTAGCCTCCAGGAGTTTACTGTCGTTCAGAAAAATTGCTACTCCTTCACTACTGTTTCCAAGGGGACGGATTTCCAGCGCATGAGGCGCTAAATCCAGAATGGTAGATGAGGCAACCGCCTGGTCCGTTTTTAGCCAAAAAGTCAAACTCCAGTCACCTTGTGCAGGCAATAAGCTTTCCAAGTTCGTATTGACCGTGTCCAGATAGGCGCCGTCATTGCTTCCAAACTGTATGGCAAAACCTTGCATGGGGGTCAGTGTAATAAGCGCATCCGGCACCGGATTGCCGCTGGGCGTCTGAACCACACCCGTTATAGTGCCGTTAGGCACCTGAAAGCCAAGGGCCGAACCTAAAGGACTCTCTCCGTATTTATTGACGGCGCTAACCTCGTAGGTATAGGGCACGCCTGCAATAACATTAAAATCATTATAATTACGAATTTCCTGATCCACTTTGTCCAGGAAAACTCCATCCCTGAAAATATTATAACCATCAGGGGCAGGGCTTAAGGGATCAATGGACCAGGACACCCTTATGCGGTCTAGTATTTCGCCCTGGGTGGCGGATACGGTCGGAGATGATGGGGGTAATAAAAAACGCGACCAGAAGCCGAAGTCAATTATGTTCCTTTGGCTCAGTGACTGGCCTACCAGCGGCTGGCCAAGGGATATGTCCGATCGTCTGGTAAAATTAAAAGCATTAGTCGTGCTGCCGTAATAAAAGAGGACTTCCCCCTGCGTAATAACAGCAGTATCCCGGTCAGGTTTACAGTCTATCTGACCTGATAAAGGATGAATATAGAATAAGCATAGCAGCCAAAAGCTGCTTAAGATGATGTATTTTTTCATGGTCAATTAACTTTTTAGTTGAAAAAAAGGTGAGAAACGGCTGTTAATTGACTCGAATGTATATCCACAGATTCAGGTTTTTCGGACGAGTTTCAGCTGCACCGGTAGATGAGGTGGCCCCACTTATGGTGTGGGTGTGGTTGCCGGAAGTAGAGGTATTGATTATCCAATCTTGTGCGGCGCCAAAATTTTCGTCATCACCTAATATAGAGTTTCTGCCATTCCCCCCTTCGCTGGAAGAAAAAGGGTATCTCCAATTATGGTTATGGTTTCCTGCTGCATTAGCAGTTAGGTTGCCGCTTCCATGATTATGCGATTGTAAGGACTGATCCTGGGTTTGAGCGATCGGGCTTTGCCAGTCCCTGTTGGGGTCATTATTGGCCCCGTTCCTGAATTCCTGGGCGCGAAGGAATAAACCACCGGCATCCGGCAAAAAAGATATCCCATATTCAGCCAACTTAGTGCCTGGGATATCGCGTCCATCCATAGGCACCCAGCAGTCGCCGTTTTCTTTAGCAAAATCTTCAGGCGCCAAAATGGAATACTTGACGTCCCCTACCTGTCCGGAACAGCCGCCTGTTGCAATTTTCAAAGTAGAAGCCACTGAAATGGCGTAAGGTGCGTAGGTCAATTCTGTACGGGGCGTCAATTCGCGGCCGCCCACAGTAACTCCTAAGTACAGCGTTTGGCCGAAAATGTCTTCAGGAAAGTCGACCACGCTTCCCAAATTGTGGCTGTAAATCCCCCCAACTACCGGAACCGTGGCGGTTTCCTCCCATTTCACTTCACTCGAACCTGAACCATGATATAATTTAAAAATCAGCTCCTGCTCTCCGTCACTGACCGCCGCACCAGAGGCATCCTTTAACGTACCCTGGATACTGATCCGGCGACTTTGCGCCTCCATCTGAGAGATAGAAAAAAAGAATAGTCCAAAAACCAGCAGTATTACACATGTTGATCTTAGTTTCATGTTGTTTTGAGTTTTTTTAATAAATAAAGTAATAAGTGACGCCATAGAAGCATACTATACCCCGCAGCGCAGCATAAATCAAATGATTGAATAAACATTTAAAAAAGGGGAAACTCTAATAGTGGGTTGTTTTCTAAAAAAGAATAAGCATATTTTTAATGTTAGCCAGAGCGTGAAAATCATTTCCGTCTATCCACGGCCGCTGGCAGTGGACAGATTGAAATACAATTCCCCCGCAGCGCAGAGGAAATAATACTACATAACATAACATTACTAACTCACTTACTGTGTGCTGAATATTACAACCCATGGATTATGATAAGACAAGTAGAAAGTGTTCGAGATTAAAAAGAGAATTGCGTTCTAAAGAAAGAAATTTCTTATGCTGTAAAAATAGAAAATAAAATTAAAATTTTCTTTTAATCAGAAAAAAAACTAAAATTTGCTCAATATTTTAATTCCCCAAAACTTTCGTTTTTCGGAAAAAAGCCCTTGGCGAGTGCCCCAAATTCAAGTTTTCCGTTCCACAAACAAAAAAACAACCATTAAACCACTGCCGTTTTTTTTAGTCAATAGAACAGTATTTTTTAAATGACTAAAAATCTGCCAAATGAAAAGGTTGTTTTTACTTGTTCTTCCGCTATTATCTTGTTCCCTGTTCGGTCAAAAAGGAGAAAGAATCTCGCCTGCAGGAACGTCCTACTTTGACCCTGAAATAAATAATATCCACGGGCTCATGACTTACCAAAAGCCCAACGGAGAGATATGGATAGCAGCATTAGATCCCGTAACAGGCCTTTTCAACAATCAGTATGGGAACGATGAAAAAGTAGGCGATGATGCCGCTCCTTTATCCCAAACTTTCAACGGACCGGAATTTGGGTATGACGAAAATGGCTGGCGCATTTTCTACACTAAAGAAGTAGACAATATCAATCAGGTTTGGCAGATAAAAAAAGAAAACGGGATTTATGTTTCCAGCCAGGTCGCTGCAGGGCCTGAGGACCGCCAGTCGGTTTTAGCTTCTAAAAACACCGGGGCCAATTCGGTCAAAATTGTCTATTCCATCGGTGGTTTCGATGGGGTCATGGCCTGGAAAGACCTGTCTGATTTACAGAATGAAGTGATCATAGATTCCGTTGATCGCGGGATTCGCTGGATCGATCACTCCAATAGTCTGGCTTACATCAAGCAGTCCGGCGATCACAAAGGGGAAATTGCCGTTTATGATACCGATACCGGTACGGAAGAAATCATATCGAATGACGGCAGGCCTAAATCCAATTGCTACGGCTGGTTTGCCCCTGAATATGACCACCAATTATTGGTGGCTTGTTTAGTAGACAACGATAAAAAAATAGCCGTTTACAAGAAAAATGACGGCGTCTGGGAAATCTTTCTGGAATTCCAGGCTCCGCAAGCATCTTCTTACCTCCATTTTGGCTCCCCGGAAGCTTTTGTTGCTGCAGGAAAGTCTTATATCAGCTGTGTCGTAAAAGAACAGGAGAATGCCTACAGCAACTCGGAAGTCTGGTTTTTCAGCCTGGGAGTAGCCCTTGGGCGCGAAGCAGCAGTTCAGTTAAAAATGGAAGACGGACAGGAAGAGATTATCCGTACAGATCCAGAGACTTACATTGGCGAAGATGAGGTTTTTATTTATTATAATGTGATTGCCGAAAATAACACCTTTGAAGCATTTAGGGCAAGAACCAACCTGGAAACTTTAAACAGCGACAACCTTTCTTTTCATTTTATTAAACCTCAGGAAACCGACTCCAATATTACCGGAAATAATGAACACCATTATGCTTTGACGGATGCAAGCCGTCCAAAATTAAACAAATTACTGGTCTTCTTTCCCGGATCAAGAGCTCGTCCTTATGATTATCTGAAATTTTCGAAAACAGCCGCGGAGTTAGGCTACCACGCCATTGTACTCAGCTACGACAACCTGATTGACGTGAATTACACCGCTTGCGGCGGGACCACGGATGTTACCTGCCACGGCAGGGCCAGAAATGAGATATGGACAGGTGAAGACACCCATCAAATTATTGAGGTAACCCCTGAAAATAGTATTTTAAACCGTTTAGAAAAACTTTTAGCCTATCTGTCGGAAAATCATCCTGAAGAAAACTGGCGGCAATTTTTAGTTGACCAAAAGGTGGCCTGGGAAAACATTGTCGTCGCGGGGCATTCACAGGGCGGAGGACATGCAGGATTTGCTTCGAAACGCTTTGAAGTTGACCGTTGCATCATGATCGCAGCTTCGGATTGGGTCCAAATGCAAACTTCCCAATGGATAAGAACGCCGGGGCCTACCCCGGAAGATCGATATTACGGATTCATTCACCTGGAAGATACGCCGGCAGCCAATATTATCATTCCTACCTGGGAAGACTATGGCATTTTGAATTATGGTGCTCCTGTAATCATTGAAAACAGTTCACCTCCTTACAATGAAGTCCACGGTTTATTTTCGAATACTCCTATGCCCAATGAGCATGTTCGACCACATAATTTTGTGATTGTAGATTTCTTTACGCCGAATGCTGAAAATTATAATGGTTATTACTATTCAGATGTATGGGAGTACCTTTTGAATAATGAAAGTACCACCTCCCTGAACCGTCCGGAAAGATTCAAAGCCTTAACCGTTTTCCCTAACCCTGCCGGTGAATTTCTGTATGTCGATTGTGAAGAAGGATATCAAATATTTGATGGTGCAGGAAAACCGGTCATGGCAAGCAGGGTTGCGACCAACCTTATTTCTGTTGGCCATCTGCCATCCGGTATGTATATCCTAAGGACTGAGGCCGGCATAGGGCGATTTGTAAAAAAATAGGTTTCCCTGTTTGTTTAATTCACGATCAACACCGAATTCAAATGGCCATCCCGATCCTGCTCCCTGAGCGGATTGTCCGGATCGACCATCCATTTTCCATCCACAATAAATTTATACCAGTGCTTGCCGGCCTTCAGGTCGAGGTGGATGATCCAGTCGTTGTCCTCGCGGCGCATGGGAAGCTTGTTCTCCTTCCAGTTATTAAAAGAGCCGGCCAGTACAACCTTTTCAGCGCCGGGGAAACCCTTCAGCCGGAAAGTGACCGTCGTAGTCACTTCCAGAATGGAGTTGAAGGTGTGATGTTCATTTAAGACCTTGTTGGGATTAGCCGGGTCGCGCATCCAATGGCCGTCTACGATGAATTTGTATTCGTAGTATCCCGGCGGCAGGTTGGCGCGAAGTTCCCATCCATCTTCCACCCGGATCATTTCCAGAAAATGCTCGTCCCAGCTGTTGAACGTGCCGGCCAGGATCACTTTTTTCGCCTCTGGGAAGCCTTTCAGAAAAAAGCGGGTACGCCCTCGTTCATCCGGCTGGATGGTGTGCATCTTTAAATTATAGACCTCCTCCAGGAAAGAGTGGTTAAAAACCTTTTTTGAGTCCTGTCTTCCCTTGTCAGGCACTACCATGTACTTGTTGTTGACAAGGAACTTAAACTCCCAACTGAAGCGATCGTCGAGCTCGGTAATTTTCTTGCGTAGCTGGTAGGTATACTCCCCTACCCTTTTCATTTTCCACTTTTTCCTGGACCAGTTTTTGAAATTACCGCTTACCACTACTTCGTAAATATCCAGATCGGCAAAGTCCAGGTTTTGCGCTGTGCCGTCGATCATTGCTCTGGCGTAATCACGGGGATCGAATTCAAAAACCACCTCTTCGCCTTCGAAGTAATAAGCCCCCGAAGGAGGTTGTGCAAATAAGCAGGAACTGCTTAGAAAAGACAAAAGCAAAAAGCAATTAATATGATGTCGCCATTTTTCCTTCATTCTTTGTCAAGGTCTGATCGTTTTGAAAAAAAACAGTTTTTGCCGTCTATAGTTGATCAATGTTCGCCGGGTGGATAAGAATTCATAGCCGAGAAAACCATCCAGCCGGATGTCGAGGTCTTCTTCCATATCGTCCAGGTTGGTCAGCAATGTGCGCATTCCTCCGCTCTTCTGATGGCCGCATTCCACCCGGTACAAGGTGCCGGCCAGCACCTCGACCTCTCTGGTTCCGGCGCCGGTCATATTTACCCGTTTGATGACTTCAAAGTGGTCCAGGACTTTTCTTTTGACCAATCGGTCCAGCAGGTTCAGCTCAGCTCCGGTATCCAGGGCAAACCTGAGCTTAGTGCCGTCGATATTTGCTTCAAGAACGATCAGGTGTCGGGCCATTTTAAAGTCCAGGCTATCAAAAGGCTCCTCCAGGATCGCATTTTCATCGATTCGATATCCTTTTTTATCCAGACGAGACAAAATAATCAACTTTTGCCGGTAGTCGATGAATATTTCAAAATCCTGCAGCACCTCAAAGCCGATGATTCCGATCAGGCGAATATTCTTTTTCCGCTCGATATGGGACAGGTCCAGGATGTTAGCCTGTTGGTTGAGAAAAAAAAGCGCATCCCAATGCAAAGAATCCACTCTTCGGTAATAAGCGGTCCCCACCCGTCCTGTCGCACCTGCCGCCGCTACCCGCCGATCGCCCTTGTTCAGTTCAAAGTAATTTTTATTCAGCAACAACCTCTCGGCGCCGGTATCCAGAAAAAAAGCGCCTTCCATAGTATCTACCCGGGCCGTCACCGTTATGAGACGTCCGGTCAACTGAAAGGGGACAAATACCGTGTTGGGATTTACCTGAACGGCTTGAGGGAAGATGAGATCGCAGGAAAGAAATGCAGCTGCTTCCGATGCTTTAGCTTGATGAAAACTCATCAACAGGCTTATCAAAATGCCTGCCTTCAGAAATATTTCGTTGTTGTTTTTCCCTCTCAAAGCCATCCGATTTACATTACGGCAAATGTTATTTTTTTTAGAAAAAATAAAGAAAAGCAGACCACAGTGCCAAAAATAAAGATAAGCTTTTGGCTTTTTAAGATGCACGCCATAGCTCAAAGCTAAAAAATTACGCACTTTTTTTACATTTTATTCTATTTCCGATAATAATTGTACCATGTCATTTTTCACTATTCTCTGCCTTTCAACCAGAAATAAAAGCAAGGTTTAGCCTCCCCTCATCTGTGATCAAAATCACTGGCCAGTGTGATTATTGTCATACGAACCAACTGGCTCTACACTATACCTTTGACCTACACTAAATTTAAAAAGCCATGAAATTCAAGCCATTAAACCTAACCTTGCTATCTTTTTTAGCGTTGATGCTATTTAGTCTTCAAACCATCGGCCAGCCTAATTACACTTTCCAGTCTGGAAAAATGACCATTTCCGGCACTTCTACACTACACGACTGGGTGTCTGATGTGACACAAATCAATTTTAAGGGAAACGTACAAACTGAAGATTCAAAGCTAGCTTCCATTAAAAATGTACATTTGACTATTCCAGTAGAAGGAATAAGTAGTACCAAGGGAAAAACGATGGATAAAAAAACCTATGAAGCGCTTCAGAGTGAGGAGCATCCCAACATCACTTGCAGTCTGAATAGCTTTGACATCAAAAAGGCAAACAATCAATATAACATAACCGCCAACGGAAAACTAACCATTGCAGGAACGACCAAACCACTTACGCTGAACTTCACCGGAAAGATTATCAATTCAGGTGAACTTCAATTTACCGGCAGTAAAGCCTTGAAAATGACAGATTTTAATATTGATCCTCCAAGAGCCCTTCTGGGCACGTTAAAAACCGGGGACGATATTACTATCGACTTTACCGTACTGATGAAACCAACCGATGCTACTGCTAATACAAAGTAATCTTCAAACACTAACTTAAGCTATAAACAAACTATTAAACCTACCATTATGAAAATGTCGCAAAAAATAATATCTGCCCTTTTTTTCTTTGTGACCTTGAGTTACGTTCACATGCAGGCACAACAGATCGGCCACTGGCGTCCTTATGACAAGAGCGGCGTAATATACTTTGAAGACCCGAAAGCAAATAAAGTAGAGTTTGACAACGTAAAAGTCCGGGTAGGCGGTAACTTCACCCAGCAGTTTCAAATGCTCGATCACTCCAACAGCGGAGCAGCGGAGCTTTACAACCTGGCGCCTGGCTTCAACCTGGCGACCGCCAACTTAAACCTGGATGTAGCTTTAGCGCAGGGTGTAAGATTAAACCTGGTTACTTATCTTTCTTCCCGCCACCACCCGGAAGCCTGGGTAAAAGGAGGATACATTCAGTTTGATGAATTACCTTTCCTGGAAAGTGAGTTTTTCGACAATCTAATGGAAAAAGTAACCATCCGCATCGGACACATGGAAGTCAACTATGGAGACTATCACTTCCGCCGCACCGACAACGGTAACGCCATGTACAATCCATTTGTCGGCAACTATATCGTAGATGGATTCAATACCGAGATCGGCGGTGAGATCTACTATCAAAACAATGGCTTCATTGGAATGCTTGGTATGACAGGTGGTGAGATCAATGGCAACGTAGCTCCTGCCAGAACAAGCGAGGTAGATGACAGCGATGCTAAGGCGCCTTCCATCATCGGCAAACTGGGCTTTGACAAACAACTCAGTGATGATGTACGACTTCGCCTGACCGGTTCTATTTACACCACTCAAAGTTCGAATACTAATCACATTTATAGTGGAGACCGCAGCGGATCCCGCTACTACCTCGTCATGGTTCCTCCCGGAGTTGGAGCAGGCGACAGAGGCGTCTTCCCATCTGGCAGATATAGCCCCGGATTTTCCGATGAGGTAACCAGCCTGATGTTCAACACCTTTCTAAAAGCCGGAGGTTTTGAACTCTTCGGTACTTTTGAGACTTCTCAGGGACGTGCACATTCGGAATCTCCGGATAATAAGCGCAATATGAGCCAGTTTGCCGCCGACGTACTTTACAGGATCGGCGCGAATGAAAACTTCTACATCGGTGGTCGTTACAACACTGTAACTGCCGATGACCCTTCAGGAGCAGAAATCGGTATAGACAGAATTCAGCTTGGTGCTGGATGGTTCGTTACCAATAATATCCTGTTCAAACTAGAATATGTTAATCAGAACTATAACGATTTCCCGGCAGGCAATATCCTTGAAGAAGGCAATTTCAACGGAATCATGATTGAAGCTGCTGTTGGATTCTAATGAGCTAAAAAGGAATTCCCTGGCTTTTATACTATTAAATTAAGCCAATTTTAGCGTGCAGATTTCGCTGATCAGCGAAATCTGCGCGCCAATAACATAAACTAAACCATACAAAACAATCAAGGAACGACAGAATTATCGTCTTAACCAAACTTCACTGTCATGTATTTTCTAAAATCACGAACTATGAAAAGCCAGCCCTTTCAACTGTTAAAACTTGCAACCGTAACCCTCTCGCTCATCGGTTGCTTTTTCATTAATTTGAAGGCTCAGCAAGACCTGAAGCTTCAGATCCTGGAAAGCAGCAGACTCTATCTGGAAGGCCAGACCAACATCAATCAATTTGCCTGCCATTGTAGAGAAGATTTTCCCGTAGCCCAGATTCAATACAACAGTGTACCCCAACAAGGGACTGCCTATTTTAACCAAACTGAGATGAAAATTGCCACCGAAAAACTGGATTGCGGTAAAAAGGCTATGAATAAAGACCTGGCTCAAGCATTAAAAGCCGACGAACATCCCAATATTAAGCTGGAACTGTGTAGCCTGAGCTTTCCTGTAGCCGCCCACGCAAAAGAACCACAAAAAATAAAAGCAGAGACCAATCTCACCATCGCAGGAACTACCCGAACTGTAGAAATGATGGTAAGTGCACAACAGATAGGCACTGATAAATTCAATATAAAGGCTACCAAAAAGATCAAAATGACAGACTTCGGCATTGATCCACCTACGGCCTTGCTTGGACTCGTCAAAGTTAAGGATGAGATCACCCTCAAATTTGACCTTGATGTGAAAATATTAACGTCGGCTAAAAGGCAGTTCTCAGCAAGTAACTAGATCTTCACGCTCTTTTTTGTGCGCGCCGACTCATAAATGGCTTCCACTATCCGAATGTCTCGTAATCCTTCCTCTCCGGGGACGATTACCTTTTTATCTTCTTTTATAGCCAGGGCGTCGTTATCCATCTGCCTGGCTTGCTGATTGGGAATAACTTGATCAAATACTTTGCCGTCACTGGTCTTTCCACGAATGCCGCTATAAGACTGGAAGGGAGAAAGGCCATACCAGCCCTCGGCGCAGTCAACTCTGAGGTCATTCATACCGCGTCCAAAGGAAGTGGCGCCTTCGGCGGTGATGCCTCCGGGAAATTCCAGGGTAAAAAAGGTCGTTTCATCTACTTCGGTATAGACTTCGGGCCGATTGGTGGTATGACTAGCTTCTATCACACGAATAGGCTCCTGTGCTGTGGCATATCGCAAAGCATTGATGGGATAAACGCCCATGTCGTATAAAGCCCCTCCTCCCATTTCTTTTTTCTGCTTCCAGTGGTCGGTACGGCTATCGTAATAACCTGCCTCCGCCTTTAATTTTTGAATAGTGCCATATGGTTTTTCTTTGGCATAGCGCATGATGGTCTGCGTATTCGGCTCATGCTGCATGCGATAACCGATGGTTAGCTTGACTTTGTTTTTCCGGCAGGCATCAATGATGGCCCGACACTCCTCCACCGTTCTGGCCATTGGTTTTTCGCACCACACATGCTTGCCCGCTTCGGCTGCAATAATGCTGTATTCGCTGTGCATGCTTGTCGGCAGCACAATGTAGATCACGTCAATATCGTCATTATCAGCGACCTGGTGCATGGTTTTATAGTCATACACATTTTTATCCTCAATGCCATACTTGCGCTGCCAGACGGGAATCTTCCATGGACTGCCGGTGACGATGCCTTTCAGCTCACAGTGTTGGGTCAACTGCAGAGCCGGAGCCAGGATATCCGTACTGTAATAGCCCAGTCCGACGAGGGCTACTCCCAGCTTTTCTTTTTTTCGGGGAAAAAGAGAGTAGGGAAAAGGCAAAAAGGCGGCGCTCAGTCCGAGGCCTGTATTTTTGATGAATCGACGACGAGAGCAGTTTTTATTTTCCATAGTTAAACAACTTCAAAAATGAACAAGAATAATTTACCTAAAAATAGAGGTTTGGCGCCTGCGGCGCCAAACCTCTATTTTAATTTCATGCTAATAGCCTACAGCTCTCCCATCAAAACTTCTGGAATCTGCAGCGCCGTAGATCAAGCCGGTCTTATGATCAATAAAGATCCCCATGGCTTGACCCTGGGCCCATGGCCTGCTTCGCACCTGATGTCCCATCATTTTATATAGGCGCTCTGTATCCGGAGAGATGGTTCCTTTTTCAAAAGAGGTCACATCCGGCAGCCATTGATGGTGAATACGTCCGGCTTCTATAGCCTCCGCGATATTCATATCATGGTCGATGACATTTAAAATGACCTGCAAGACGGTATTGATGATGGTCCGTCCTCCCGGGCTGCCGATGACGATGACCGGCTTACCCTCTTTAGCCACTATCGCAGGTGTCATACTGGAAAGCATGCGTTTTTCCGGCTCCACCAGATTTGGAGCGGTGCCGATCAATCCATTCCGGTTTGTCAGTCCTGGAACCGGATTAAAATCCCCCATCTCATTATTTAGCAGAAAGCCTGCGCCCTCCACGGTGAGTCTGGACCCATAGCCCTGCTCCAGGGTATAAGTTAAAGAAACTGCATTTCCCTGAGGGTCGACCACAGAAAAATGAGTAGTTTCCTCACTCTCGTAGGCCAGCAAACTTTTATTGAAAAAAGCCGAATCACTTTCTGAAGCTTTGTACAGGTCGATGGTATTGCGCAATTCTTTCGCATAGGGCTTGGAAGTCAGCTTATCCAGGGGCATATCCGGATTGAAGGCCGGATCACCCAGGTATTGTGCCCGGTCGGCATAAGCTCTGCGCATGGCTTCGGTGAGAAGGTGAAGGTAAAGTGCCGAATTATGCCCGAAATTACTGAGTTCGAAGCCTTCCAAGATATTCAGCATCTCAATGAGCGCTACTCCCCCGGAGCTGGGAGGTGACATTGCGTATACATCATAGCCGCGGTATTTACCCCGAACAGGAGGTTGTTCGACAGCTTCGTACCGGGCCAGGTCCTCTTCAGTGATCAGCCCGCCGTGTTTTTCCATGAACTCGGCGATGAGCTTAGCCGTTTTTCCTTTATAAAAGCCGTCTTTACCATTTTTCTGTATTCTCTTCAGGGTAGCCGCCAGTTCAGGTTGCTTCCAAAGTTCTCCGGGCTCATATAACGCTTTTCCGTTTTTCAGAAAGGCCTTCTTTGTCGCTTCGTACATAGGCTCTTCCAGGCTTTGCAGCCGACTTAGAAAGCCCTGCATAGCCCAGGTGGAAGGCATTCCATTTTCAGCCAGGTCAATAGCCGGCTGAATTAATTCCTCCCAATCCATTTTTCCAAGCCTCTGGTGAGCCAGCCACAAACCGGCAACGGTACCCGGCACTCCCACAGAAAGCGGCCCCTGGTGGTTGGAATTATTCCTGCTCTTACCGTCCTCATCCAGGTACATATCTTTAGTAGCGGCCAGAGGCGCTTTTTCCCGGAAGTTAAAGGCCGTAACTTCTCCATCGGCCCCGTGATACACCAGGAAGCCGCCGCCGCCGATATTGCCGGCGGAGGGCAAGGTAACCGCCAGCACGAAAGCAGTAGACACCGTAGCATCAACTGCATTACCTCCCTCTTTTAGTATTTGCGCTCCCGCCTCAGAAGCCAGGTAATGGCTGCTCGTGACCATGCCATTTTTGGCCGGAGCCGGCGTACGGCCGCTCTGAGCAGACAAGGGAATAGTCAGCACGAGAAATAAAAAAGAAAAAACCAGCTTGTATTGATCCATCATTATCTAATTTTATCCGGGAAAACAAAATACTTATTTTTTATAAAATTCAAACCATGATCGATTACCACTGCCGGATACTGCGCACTACTCGTAATAACATTTTAAAGCTAACGGAAGGGCTCACGGAAGAACAGTTCAACGCCATCCCGCCTTCTTTAAACAACAATTTAGTCTGGAACCTTGGGCATACCCTTGTAACCCAGCAGTTGCTTTGTTATGGACTTTCCAGTCGACCTTCCTTTTTGGAAAAGGGGTTCATCGAGCGCTTTCGCAAAGGCTCCCGACCGGATGATGTTGTTTCCATGGAAGAGGTCGACCAGATCAAGGAAGGCCTTAAAAATAGTCCGGCCCAGTTGGAAAAAGATTACAGCCAAGGGCTTTTCACGGAATTCAAAGAATACCCTACCAGTTATGGCATCACACTCCATTCTATTGAAGATGCCATTATTTTCAATAACGTACATGAGAGTATGCATCTGGGTGTGATGATCGCCATGAGGAAGCTGATTGTCTGAGATTTTCCTAGACCTCAAAGGTCTTTAAGACCTTTGAGGTGTGGAAAGTTTTCCACAGGACAAAAGCGGACATCCATTACGAGGTCTGTGATTTTTTTAACACTATATAAACGACTATATTTCATATTGTTAGGAGCTAAAATTTGCAAAAATGTGAAAAACTTCCGTTTTTAGACCTCAAAGGTCTTAAAGACCTTTGAGGTCTAAGCGAGTTTTCCACAGGACAAAAGCGGACATCCTTCAGGAGATAGCAACTTTTTCTATCATTTTGTGAAAAATTTAACAAAAGCTGGATTTCAACATCTTCCGATTTATTCCCCAAAAAAAATCATCATTGTGTTATATTTTTTATCTTTTCAGGAAAACCAATACGAGCCATGAACAACAACTTACCCCTGGACAGCGAATTCATCGTGGAGAAAGAAAAGCGCCCGCTCTGGCAGCAGGTGCTCATTTTTATCATCGCTTTTATTATCCTGGTTTTCAGCATCCTGATCATTGTGAATCTTATCGATATTTTTAATTTCCTCAGCTTGGAAAGTCAAATGCATCACGCTCTTTTCCAAGGGTCCACAGGCGCAGAAATTACGGGAGAAGAGTACCAGCTCGATTTTTTTCAACAAAAGCTTTTCTTTTAAAATATACATTAAACAAGCCGATCAAACTTTCTACTTTTTTTCTTCAAAATTCCCTCAGAATTCAGGGTTTAATTGCGGATCAAATCACCGACAAAACGATTGTGTATTATGATTCGCAACTCATTCCCCATGCTTGCGGCTGTAAGCCTGTACTATTTACTGATCCTTGCTGCACCCGTTTCCACCAAAGGCCAAAACGACGGCTTGCGCATTCCGGGCGACTGGGAGCGGCATGAAGCCTTGTGGATCGGCTTTCGATCCTTGTACAGCATCGGCCAATATGATGATGTTATCCTGGAGGTCATTAAAAAGGTTCATCCATACGTACCGGTTAATGTCCTAGTCGAACAACCGGCCGTTTTACCGGAGGGCCCACAACTTTTTCAGGCCCGGGGCATTGATCTGAACCGCATCAAAATCATCTATCAATCTCCCGCAGAAGTGTGGCTGCGTGATCCAGGACCTGTTCTTGCCCGGAACAACCAAAATCAATTGGTTGCCCTGGATTTTGAATATACTGATCACCAAAATATCGAATTGGAAAAAAGAAAACCTGATGTCATTCGGAAGGAAGGTATCGATAGAACTTTGGGGAAAATGGTCACGCCGATGAGTAAAAGGATTGAGGTCGTCATGGAAGGAGGGGCTTTCCATACTAATGGCCGGGGAACTATGATCCTGGTAGAGGCGGTCACCCTGCCCCGAAATCCTCATCTGACAAAAGCGGAGATCGAGCATCGTTTAAAAAAGGCGGGTATAGCTCATCAGATCATCTGGCTGAAAGAAGGATTGGCGGAAGATCCATACTATAACAGCCATATCACGGGCTCCTTTTACGGCAGCGCCACCGGCGGTCATGTCGATGAATTCGTACGCTTCGTAAACGACAGCACTTTGTTCCTTTCCTGGGTACTCGAAAAGGACACCAGCCTGCACCCCATCTACGCTATGAATTATCACAGGCTTAACGACGCCTATCAGGTACTGGAAAAATCCAGAGACGAGAGAGGCCGCCCTTTCCATATCGTCAAAATTCCTCATCCTGACCTATTTTATGAAACCATGATCCTCGGGCCCGAATATTTCCCGCCAATAATAAGTAAGCCCTTCCCAGGAACACAACCCGGAGACACCATTAATTATGTCGGTTGTGCGAGCTATATGAACTATTTGATAACGAATGGCCTCATTTTACTGCCCGAATACTGGATGGAGGGTTTTTCACCAAGACATAAAGAAAAAGAACAGGCCGTACTGGCTATTTTCAAAAAGTACTTTCCCGAGCGGGAGATACTGCGCATCAACCCCTTATTGCTTAATTTCCACGGTGGTGGAATCCATTGTATTTATCAGGAACAACCTGCCGTTGAACCCCAGAAAACAACAGAAACGCCAAAAGTACGCGCCAAAGTAAAATAATCGCGAACCGAACTTTTCCGCACTTGTTATTAATTATATCTCATTTAATTTTTTAACAGTCGGTGTTTTAAAATGCATACCGGGCTCTTATCCCTGAAAGGGTAAGAGCTCTTTTTATTTTGGTGAAGAAGAGGTCTGCCTCCCTACCCCTTCACCACAATAAAAGCATGTTAGTACCATGTCGCAATATTTCTTATTTTTATCAAAAAATATTGACCATGCGAATCACACTGTTATTTTTGCTGGGCCTGGTGCTCACCATAGACCTCTGCGCCCAGGAATTACCCGATGATTATTTATCTCCGGAATTTCACCAGACGCGCAGAGATGAGCTGCGCCGGCAACTACCCAAAAACTCAGTGGCTATTCTCTTTGCCAATCCTGTTCGGAACCGGGCCAACGATGTAGATTACATCTACCATCAGGACCCTAATTTCTACTACCTCACCGGCTATTAAGAACCCCATTCTATTCTCCTGATCTTTTCTGAAGAGCAAGAGGAGGACGGACAGCGTTTTAAGGAAATTCTCTTCGCGCAGGCCCGGGATCCCCGCATGGAAATGTGGAACGGCCGCCGGCTGGGTGTGGAAGGCGTTAAAGAAAAATTAGGCTTTAATATGGTTAAAGACCACCGGGAATTCAAGGAATACAGCCTCAACTTTAAACGCTTCGACAAGGTCTTTTTCATGGATTTCATGGAGGATATTCGAGACAACCCCAGAGATGAAGCCGACTTGTATGATCTCAAACAACAGTTCAAGGAAAAAGCCGGTGTTCCTGCAAATTTTAACGGAACCGTACACATGATGTACGGCGTTTTGAACGACAACAGCCTGAGCCTTCAGGAAAAGAAACAAAGGGTGTACGGCCTATCCAGAAGAAATCCGCGCGCATTGAACGATCCCGTCGTCCGGGAATTCATGTCCGTTCAGGATAATGAAATCGCAATGAAGGTGTTGAGAAAAGTCCCCAAAACCAACCTGGATGTCCAGTCTCTCCCCCAATTTTTGGGTAAACTGCGCGAAACCAAGACAGAAGAAGAAGTCGTCATGATGCGCAAAGCCGTCGACATCAGCGCCGTCGGCCAGATCGAAGTGATGAAAGCTATGCATCCTGAAATGTCCGAAACAGAAGTTCAGGGCATACACGAATTTGTCTTTAAAAAGTACGGCGCTGAGTATGAAGGTTATCCTTCTATCGTAGGGGGCGGTAACAACGGCTGCATCCTTCACTACATCGACAATAATAAGCCTCGCCTGGGTAGCGACCTGGTCCTGATGGACCTGGGGGCGGAATACCATGGCTATACGGCCGATGTCACCCGCACCATTCCTGCAGACGGCACCTTCAGCGAAGAACAAAAGATCATTTACAATATCGTACTCGAAGCCCAACAGGCTGGTTTTGAGCAATGTAAAGTCGGAAATGACTTCCGCGCTCCCAATCGGGCCGCTCAAGCTGTCATCGATAAACGGCTGGCTGAGTACGGCATCATCAAAGAAGGCGAAAACCACAATTATCTCCCTCACGGCACCTCACATTACGTAGGATTGGACGTGCACGATCCCGGCACCTATGAGCCCTTTAAGCCTAATACGATCATTACGGTAGAGCCGGGAATATACATCCCCGAAGGAAGTCCTTGCGATGAAAAATGGTGGGGCATCGCCGTTAGAATTGAGGATTGCATGCTGATCACAGAGGATGGTTGGGAAAATTTATCCGGAAGAGCACCACGCTCTGTGGAGGAGATTGAAGCGACCATGGCCCAGCCGTCTCCGCTGGATGATTTTATTTTGCCGGAATTGAAGGCGAAGAAATATTAAAGCCATAAAAAAGGGCTTTCTGAGAAAGCCCTTTTTTATGGCTTTAATATTTCTTCCATTTTTTCTTGAATCTCCTTTGAAGCTTTTCTGGATGCCTCAGCAAAATCAGTTCCTTTACCGGCATAAAGAATACCACGGGAAGAATTCACCAGCAAGCCTACCTGGTCATTTAAGCCATACCGGCAGACGGCCTCCAGTTCTCCCCCCTGTACGCCGAGGCCGGGAACTAAAAGGAAATGATCAGGCACGATCTTTCGGATGCTTTGAAAAGACTCCGGATGAGTAGCACCAATAACGAACATCAGCTGTTCGGGGGTTCCCCAGTTTTTAGCGGAATGGAGAAGCTCTTCATATAGGTACCGGCCATTTTCCAGTTTTTGCATTTGAAAATCGGCGCTTCCGGGGTTGGAGGTCAGACCAAGTAATATGACCCACTTATTAGGAAGACTTAAAAATGGCAAAACGGAATCGGCGCCCATGTAAGGAGCTACAGTCAGGGCATCGCAAGGCAATTGTTCGAAAAAAGCCTGGGCATATTTTCTGGAAGTGTTTCCGATATCTCCCCGCTTGGCATCAGCTATCACGAAATGCTCATCAGGGATAAAAGAAAGCGTTTCTTCAAACAACTCCCAGCCTTTTTTTCCAAAAGCCTCAAAAAAGGCCAGGTTAGGTTTGTAGGCAATGCAGAGATCCCTGGTAGCTTCAATAATCGCTTTAAGGAAAGGAAGAATAGCTTCCGGCCGGCGGACAAAAGGCTTAGGTAATTTTTCTAAATCAGGATCAAGTCCGATACAAAGAAAGGACTTTTTTTGATGGATCTGATCAACCAGTTGCTGAAGGTTCATGCTCAGAATTTCAATCCATTAACAGCCTGGACGCCTGCGATTTGAGGAAGTTTTGCTTTAATGGCCTGCTCAAGCCCGGCCTTCATGGTCATCTCTGTCATGCTGCAACTCTTACAAGCGCCCAGCCATTTGATCTTGACCACATTGTGCTCTGTGACATCCACCACTTCCACGTCCCCGCCGTCTACGGCAAGGTGGGGGCGAACATCATTCAGCGCTTCGTCTATTTGCTGAAGCAATTGTTCTTTTTCTTGTGTTGACATAAATTGCTCGTATTAAATGAAAAATAGTCTGTAAGGGGTGGTGTAAAAAAATCCTCAGGCTGCGCACCCCTCTGCCTGTCCTTTATTTTATTGAGTAGTTATATTCACCATCTGTGTCGGCCCCAGCATCTCATTTCTGATGGCCACCTGTCGGGCCACATTTTTGGCAACTTCCTGAAAGGCCTTCGCCACCATGGTTTGTTCCTCCAGCACAGCAGGTTTGCCCTGATCTCCGGATTCGCGGATGCTTTGTACGATGGGCACCTGCCCCAGGAGTACCGATTTACTCATTTTAGCCAGTTTTTTCCCGCCACCTTCCCCGAAGATATAATATTTATTGTTCGGCAATTCCGCCGGCGTAAACCAGGACATATTCTCTACTACCCCCAATATGGGCACATTTACGTTAGGAAGCAAAAACATATTCATGGCTTTGACAGCGTCCACCACGGAAACCTCCTGCGGAGTCGAGACGATGACTGCGCCGGTCACCGGAACCGTTTGCACCAGGCTGAGCTGGATGTCGCCTGTTCCGGGAGGCAGGTCTACGACCAGGTAATCGAGGGGCGGCCAGATGGTGTCGTTAAAAAACTGCTTGATGATGCCGGACAAACGGGGCCCTCTGAGTACGACTGCTTGTTCGGGTGCTATGATAAATCCAATGGAAATCACAGAAAGGCCATGGGCCTGCAGGGGCACCATTTTAGGCTGGTTATAAACGGACTGCACCTTGGGGCGTTGTCCCTGAAGCCCCATCATAGTGGGAATAGAAGGGCCGTAAAGATCTGCATCGATCAGCCCTACCTTGGCGCCCAGTTGTTTCAGTCCCAGCGCCAAATTAACCGCCACAGTAGATTTTCCTACTCCACCTTTTCCGGAAGCCACCGCAATAATGTTTTTCACGTGGGAAAGCGGGCTGGTAGATTGCTGAGACTGCCCGGTACGAGCCATCATGTGAACATTCACATTAGCCTCAGGGTAAACCTCCTGAATGGCCTGGATGCAGGCAAAATTCAGCTCCGACTTGTACTTTCCGTCTAATGACGCCAACTCAAGAGTGAAATTGATGTCCTTACTCGCTTCGTCTATCTCGAGATCTCTGACCATATTCATGGTGATGAGATCCTGTCCCGTATTCGGATCATTTACTTTAGTCAGCGCTCTAACGATCTTACTTTTGTCAAATGCCATATTTATTCGATAACTTAATCTGCTTTTTATAGCTTCTTTGTGTTTTTCAATTAGATTTGCAAAAATAAAACAAAAATTATCAATAATGGGTTTGTAAAGAATTCAACTTAGTGCCCTGGCAAAAATTTTAGAGGCTGGAAAAGAAGTTCTTCCGTCCTTCAGGCCAGCCTTGCGAAAGCAGATTTATGTTAGCATGAAAGTATTCTACGCATTAGAACATCTTCCGAAGTTTAAAAACTCTGTCATCACCATTGGTTCTTTCGATGGCGTCCACCATGGTCATCAGAAGATCATCGAAAAAGTCAACCAGCTCGCCCGACAGATTAACGGTGAGAGCATCCTCATTACTTTTCATCCTCACCCTCGCCAGGTCGTCTACCCCAAAGACGACAGCCTGCAACTCATCACCACCACTGAAGAAAAAATCCGGTATCTGGAGCAATACCAGGTGGACAATGTAGTGGTGGTCCCTTTTACAGTAGAATTTTCACAACAAAGCGCCGACGAATACATCCAAAAATTCCTTGTCGAAAAATTCCAGCCTCGCTATATCGTCATTGGATATGACCATCGCTTCGGCCTGAGCCGGCAGGGCGATGTAAACTATCTCAAATGGCACGGCGCCAAAAGTGGATACGAAGTGTTGGTGATCGACAAACAGGAAGTGGAGGACATTGCCGTCAGCTCCACCAAGATCCGCCAGTCACTGGAAAAAGGAGACATCCAATCTGCTAACAGACTGCTGAATCATCCCTTTATCCTGAGCGGCAAAGTCGTCAGGGGGCAACAAATTGGCACCCAACTGGGCTTCCCCACCGCAAATGTGGAAATCCGGGATCCCCACAAGCTGATCCCACCCGACGGGATCTATGCTGCCCGGGTAATTCATGAAGAAGACCTTTATCAGGGTATGCTCTACATCGGCAATCGCCCCAGCCTGAAGGATCACGACGAACAGACCATAGAGGTCAACATCTTCGACTTTAATAAAATTATTTACGGAGACCACCTGATCATCCAGTTGGTTGAAAAAATCCGCAACGATGCCGGCTTCGAATCCATGGAAGCGCTCAGCCGTCAACTCGAAAAAGACAGAGAAAAGACCCTTGAGATTCTCGAACTCCAGGACAAAATGGAGGCTGAAAAAAAAAACAGCAGCTGGCCTGACGTAGCCGTAGTAATCCTGAATTACAATGGCCGCAACTATCTCGAAAAATTCCTGCCCTCCGTACTGGCCTCGAGCTATCCCAATTTTAAAGTTTATGTAGCCGATAACAACTCCACAGATGATTCCCTCCATTTCTTAAAAAAGGAATACAAAGAAGTCCAGTGCATAGCCTTAAAAGAAAATTATGGCTATGCCGGAGGGTATAATAAAGCCTTGCAATCGATTAGCGCACAATACTACATCCTGTTAAATTCCGATGTAGAAGTCAGCCCGGACTGGATAGACTCCATTATCGAATTGATGGAACGCGACCCGAGCATCGCAGCTGTTCAACCGAAGATCAGGGCTTACCATCAAAAAGATCATTTCGAATATGCCGGCGCTTCCGGCGGCTGGATCGACCGCCTCGGCTATCCTTTCTGCAGAGGACGTATTTTTTCCGTTACCGAAAAAGATGAAGGACAATACGACGACACTCAGGAGATCTTCTGGGCTACCGGCGCCGCCTTTTTTATTCGCGCCAGACTATTCCATGCCATCGGCGGTTTCGACAGCGATTACTTTGCCCATGCCGAGGAGATCGACCTGTGCTGGCGCTTGAAAAGGGCCGGATACAAGATCATGGTGCGCCCCCGGTCAGCCGTTTATCATGTGGGTGGCGGCACTTTGAGTTATCAGACGCCCAGAAAAACGTACCTCAACTTCCGCAATACCCTGATTACCATTCTGAAAAACGCAGAAAAAAAGAAAATCTGGTGGATCCTGAGCGCTCGGCTGCTGTTAGACTTTCTTGCCGGAGGGCTTTTCCTCTTCCAGGGAAAATGGAGGCATATCGGCTCCATCGCCCGAGCCCACTGGAATTTCTTTGGAAAGCTGAAAACCCTTTTTCAAAAAAGAAAATTTTACAACGAATTGGTCCAAAAAGTAAGCATTCAGCCGACTCCAAATATGGAAGGCCGGTATCCCGGCAGTATTGTCTGGCAGTTTTACGCCAAAGGAAAAAGATTTTTTAAACAACTCTAAAGTGCTGATAAGCTTATGGGGAAACCTAAACAAACATTTGACGTTCTCTTTGAAGATGATCATCTGGTACTGGTCAATAAACCTCCACTGCTCCTAACCATCCCCGACCGTTTTACTCCCGAAAAACCCAACCTCTACCATCTGCTGCAAGAACACTACGGGAAGATCTTTATCGTCCATCGCCTTGACAGGGAAACCAGCGGCATCCTTTGCTTCGCCAAAACCGAAGAAGCTCACAAAGACCTCTCTCGACAATTCGAACAACGTACGGTAGAAAAAATTTATCTGGCACTCTGTGAGGGCGTTTTTCTGGAGCAGGAGGGTCGCATCGACCTTGGCATCGCTCCCCACCCTACCGTCAGCGGTAAGATGATCACCTCAAATAAAGGAAAAAGCGCCCTTACCACCTATAAAGTTCTGGACACCTTCCGTACCTTCACCCTTGTGGAAGCCGAGATCCATACCGGACGCACTCACCAGATTAGGGTCCATCTCAAGTCGATAGGCCACCCCCTGGCCGTAGACCCAATTTACAACCCCCAAAGACAAGCCCTCTACCTGTCGGAATTTAAGCGCAAAAAATTCAACCTCAGCAAGGACGAGGAAGAACGCCCCCTCCTTGCCCGAACCAGCCTCCATGCCCATCAGCTGACCTTCGACCATCCGCATACCCGGGAACGTACCTCACAGATGGCTCCGCTCCCCAAAGATATGGCCGCTAGTCTAAAACAATTAGAGAAATGGGGGCGCTGATTTGTTGTTTGCATGAATACTTTATATTTGTGGTTGTCAGTTAATCGGTTTTCAGTTATCAGGTGTTGGCTGTAAAGGATTACTGGAACCCATTAATCATCAACGAATAACCATCCACTATGATCACACAAGACACTCAACAAAAGATATTGGACTTTCAGCGATGGGAAGCGATCGTCGATGAAAAATCAGCAGACTACCGCAATGCCCATCCCTTTCCTTACGGGCAATTCGAAAATTTCCTGGAGCCCTGGGCTGCCAGGGAAGCCATGCTTTCTTTTCCTGCGGTAGAAGACAGTGGCTGGATCCACTATGTCCATTTCAATGAAAAAAAGCATGGTCTGAATAAGATGGATCTCATCCCCGGCTTTATCCAAAAAGTCATTCAGGAGCTGAACAGCGACGAATTCCTGCGCATCTTAAGCAAGCTGACCGGCATTCCCGGCCTCAAAGCCGATCCCTCGCTGGAAGGCGGCGGCCTTCATCAAACCAAGCGGGGCGGTTTCCTGAATATTCATGCGGATTTTACCGTCCATCCCCACAAACGCAACTGGAGGCGGCGCGTCAATGTACTCGTTTATTTGAATGAAGACTGGAAGCCCGACTACAAAGGCGATCTGGAATTGTGGACGCGTGATATGAAGGAGTGCGCCGCTAAGATCAGCCCCGTATTCAACCGCTGTGTCATTTTCAATACCGACGAAGATTCCTATCATGGATTACCCGAGGCCATTCAGTGTCCGGAAGATATGACCCGGAAATCCATAGCATTGTACTATTTTACAGAAGAAGATAAAGCGCCGAAAAAAAGAGCGACCAATTACAAGGCTCGTCCTGACGATGGATTCAAACGCTTTTTCATCTATCTCGATAAGCAGGCTATTTCCCTGTACAACTGGCTGAAAGGAAAGCTGGGCCTAAATGATGATTTCGTAAGTAAAGTGTTGAACTTTTTCGCCGGCGGCAAAAAGAAAAAATAGAAAAGTGGAATAGGCTGTCTCAAAGGGCCTGTCGCCCTTTGAGACAGCCTATTTTACTTTAAAATGATCCTTCATGCAAAAAGAAAGCCTACGCTATTCCCTCCTGATCGCACTGATCGGAGCACTTTTTTACCTCCCTTTCCTCGGAGGGGTTCATCTGTTCGACTGGGATGAGATCAACTTTGCGGAGATCACCCGCGAGATGATGATGAACCAGGAGTATTTCCGGGTGTATGTGAACTTTATGCCCTTCTGGGAAAAGCCGCCCTTCTTTTTCTGGATGCAACTACTGGCTATGAAAGCTTTCGGTGTCAACGAATTTGCCGCTAGACTACCTAACGCGATCTATGGAATAGCCACCCTGGTCTTATTATACCACACAGGCAGGAAGCTCTACAACCATCGCTTTGGCCTGATCTGGACATTGACCTACTTCGGTTCCATTCTGCCTTTTTTGTACTTCAAATCCGGCATCATCGATCCGGTGTTTAATTTTTTTATTTTTCTAGGTATTTATTTATTCATTCTTTTTTACTGGAAAAAAGACCGGTTTGAAAATATTGAACTCAGGCAAAGCCATTGGACTTATCTGATCCTGGCGGGCATCGCCATTGGTATTGGTATTTTGACCAAAGGACAGGTAGCCTATCTGATCAGTATACTGACTATGTTCGTTTATTGGGTGTATCAGCGCTTTCGCTTTTACGTCAACGTCCCGCAGTTTTTACTGTTTACCCTCGCGGCTGCAGCCGTGACTTTCACCTGGTACGGGCTGGAATATATGAAGAACGGCCCCTGGTTCATTATTGAATTCAACAAGTACCAATACCGCTTATTCAGCACTCCGGATGCGGGGCACAGAGGATTTCCGGGTTATCACTTTGTGGTGTTGCTGGTAGGCTGTTTCCCAGCCTCTATTTTTGCCGTTCGCAGCTTTTTTCCGGTTAAAAATCTAGAGGAATTTCCCTACCAGAAGGATTTCCGGTTGTGGATGAAATTCTTGTTTTGGGTAGTACTTATACTGTTTACGATCGTACGCTCTAAGATCGTTCATTATTCCTCTATGTGCTATTTCCCGTTAACTTACCTGGCCGCCTTTGTCCTTTATCAGATGATGGATGGGAAGGTACGCTTCAACAACTGGATGCGCGGCGGGCTAATCGGAGTGGCCGGCCTTTATATTTTGATTATTATCGCCATGCCCATCATCGGGCAGAATGCTGCACAGCTGGCTCCCTTATTTGACGACCCCTTTGCCGTCGCTAACCTGGAAGCCGAAGTCAACTGGACCGGATTTGAGGTCCTGCCCGGCATCCTGCTGATCGGCATTCTCCTCTTCGGCATACATGCCTTCAACCGGCGGCAATGGAAAGAAGGCCTGGCTATTACTTTCGGCGGCACAGCGGTTTTTGTTATGCTGACCCTCATTTTTTTCATCAAAAGAATAGAAGGGTATTCTCAAAGAGCCGCTATCGAATTTTTTGAAAGTAAAAAGGACGAGGACTGTTATGTCGTACCTCATGGCTATAAAACCTATGCCCATCTTTTTTATGGGAAAAAAGAACCGGTGGAAAAAGAGATCGAAATGAACGATAAAGAAGCCTGGAAAGAATGGTGCCTCACCGGCCCGATCGACAAAGATGTCTACGTCATTACCAAGATCCATCGCGTACATGAATTGGAGGGCAATGAGGAATTAAAAGAGGTGTATAATAAAAACGGCTTTGTGGTGTTTAAACGAGATGCCATTGGTGAATAAAAAAGATCTACAGGCGGTTGAAGTAGCATCTGTAGCTGTCGGCAGCCAGGACAGCATGCGCTTTGGGGGAGTAAAACTTCAACCTTTTTATCCGATCTAAGGGATGACCCCTATTTCACCTATGCCACCGCTTCTCCACTACAAATTCCTGATTTCATACCTTCAGCCAAACAAAACCCTGAACAGACCTCCCAAAACCTTGTTTTTCATTTGCGAGGTTTTAGTTAAAAAATGGTTTTGGAAACGCACTGCTCTATCGAAAACAGTGCGTTCTTTTTTTTACCAACTCGCGATGGCCCGCACCGGACAGCCGTCTGCCCTTTTTATCTTTAAAGGAAAACACTGAAACTGAAACACTTCCGCCCCGATTTGCTCCAAATTTGCAAGGTTTTCTATGATGAGCATTTCATTACCCAAGATAGTGTGGTGGATATGATAAACTTCCGCATCTATAGGATCCACAGAACAGGTGTCCATTCCAATGCCTTTCAGCTCAAATGGCATCAGCCATTGAGCAGCTTCCAGGCTCAGACAGGGAAAGTTTTTGAAAAAATCTTCTGTTCCCCAGAGCTGCCGCCAATTCAGATCCAGAATCACAAAATCTACTTCCCGGATTTTTGCTTCAAAGGGTTCCAGGTCTTCTATTTCAATAGTGCTCCGATTGAGTTGCCGCAGCGGAAGCAAGACGGCAGAACCCATGAACTGCTCTATCGGTAATTCATCCAGTGTTTTTCCTCCTGCCACCATATGGAAGGGGGCATCGATATGAGTGCCCATGTGAGTGTAGGTGCGGATCTCAAGCTGAGAAAAGCCGTTTTTAGCAATGGTATGTTGAGGCTCGAATGACGGTTGTGGCGTTCCCGGGAATACCGGCATTTGGGCGTGCAGGGTATGGGTCAGGTCGACGATCGGCATTTTTTAGAACAAATATATTTTTTTGAAAAAAAAGAAGTGACCTATTCTGAAACAAATGTGTTTTGAAAAGAAAAAATAAAATCGATGGGGCGCCGCCCTTTCTGTTCAAACCTATTTACATGAACAAGAATACTTATATCTATTACTTCTTCGACGTCCTCTGCGGCTGGTGTTACGGCTTTTCCCCTGTAATTAATCAAATCCACGAAAAGTACAAAGGCCAGATGCAATTTGAAATATTCTCAGGGGGCATGATCACGGGCGACCGGATCGGTCCGATCGGAGAGGTTGCCGGATATATTAAGGAAGCCCACAAAACGGTGGAAAACACAACCGGGGTGAAGTTCGGCGATGATTTTCTGAAAGATATCCTCGAAGAAGGCAGCACCATTTTCACCTCCATCCCTCCTGCCCTGGCATTGGTCACCTTCAAAATGTACCAAAAAGAAAACGCCATTCCTTTTGGCGGATTACTGCAAAAAGCGGTCTACTATGATGGCATCGATCCGAATGACTATCAGGCCTATGGCCAATACGCCGCCCAATACGGCATCGATCCGGAAGCGTTTGTCGAAAAGATACAAAGCAGTGAAGCCACCCAACTGATGGAAAAAGAATTTCAATTGACCGCCCAGGCAGGCGTGCAAGGCTTCCCGACTATGGTGGGCGCCATCGGGGAAGAAATGTTCGTCATTACGCGTGGTTATGCGCCTTTTGACAAACTGGACGAGGTTTTCCAAAAAATCCAAAAACTGGCCGTAGCCAAATCCTAATTGATAAACAAAAAAATCCGGAACTTCGCGCCCCGGATTTGGATAAAAGTGCATTAGTAAACTTGAAACTACGGTAACCCGTTGGTCATCGTAGCTTCCGAGCTTATATTGCCTGATAAACTATTTATAGCATAACTATTCATTAACCAATTCAAAGATACATTCAGGTGTACGATGGATCGATGACAAATGTTACCTGATGACCTAATAATTGTCATCTCACTTTTCGTGCTTTGATCTCGTGAAAAAAGATGTCGTAATTCGGCACATCAAACTCTATTCCTTCTACTTCTCCATTATTGTCCAATACAAATTGTACGGTGCCGAAATCAAACCAGGCGTGTTCTTTTTTCCATTGGATCTCAAAAGTATTCAAATGCCAGTGTTCCAGAGTAGCCGCCAGATCAGGAGCAGGCTTAAAGTCCAGCGTCAGCTGTCCGCCCTCTATTCCTACTTCAATTTCACCGTAACGCTCGCAACGATAAAAGCCAGTGTAACCGGTTAGGGGAAGATCGGGTTGAGTCTCTGCTAATCTTTGGGTTCTTATGTTATCTAACCATTCCTCATGCTCTTCCTTGCCGCGCTGATAGGCTTCCAGGCCTTCTTCGCTCCAGTCGCGCATTTCGCGTCCTAAAACCCGATCAAAAGTATAATACATAATGGCATTGGAAATGCTTTTCATGGAATTGGTCAGCACTACGATCCCCAGCCGCTCTTCCGGCATGATGGCAACCCTGGAATACATGCCGTCATACCCCCCACTGTGGGTGGCCACAAAGCGCCCGCCGTAATCAAAAACGCCCCAGCCCAGCCCATAACCGGAAAAATGGCGCATCGGATAATCGCGTCGAGCGTTCTTACTCAGCCGGTAATGGTTATGTGGTGTCCAGTAATCGATCTGCCGTTCAGCTGAAACAATGGGCTCGCCTTCCCATCGCCCCTCGTCAATTTGCATCTGCACCCAGTTCAGCATATCATTCACAGAGGAGATGATGCCGCCGGCAGCACCCATATTATCCCAGTTGACCCACTCAATGGGTTCGTTCTTCCCATACATGCGCTTGTGCTTGTGCGGAGTGGCGGCATTACCCATTTTTTCAAGCTCATTAGTGGAGGTAATGGTCCGGTTCATCTCCAAGGGCTGAAAAAAATGTTCCCTGACAAACTCATCCCAACTCTGACCGGATACCGCTTTAATGACTTCGCCGGCAGTGATGAACATCAGATTGGAATAGCCGTAGCCGGCCCTGAAGTCATAAGCTGGCGGCAACTCCTCCACTCTTTTGACCAACTCTTCGGCCGTATAGTTGCTCTTATACCAAATGACATCCCCGCTAAACGTCCCCAATCCTGTACAATGGCACAGCAAATCCCGAATGCTCGTATGCTGCGTCACATAATCGTCATACATCCGGAAGAAAGGCAAATGATCGATCACGGGATCGTCCCAGCTGATCTTTCCCTGATCCACCAACAAAGCCAGCGAAGCTGAAATAAAAGCCTTGGTGTTGGAGGCAATAGCGAAAAGCGTGTTGGCGTCCACCGGTTCTTCCTTCCCCGCTTCCAGAACGCCGTATCCCTTGGCCAGCAGAACCTTGCCGTCTTTGATGACGCCAATGGCCATGCCGGGTATGTCCCAGTCCTGATGAGCTTTGGAGAAATAGCTGTCCAGTTGCTCTACCGTAGGTTGGGCCACCAGGAGTAGGGTAAAAAATAGAAGTAAAAATGTTAAGCGTACTTTTTTCATTGTTGTTGATTTTTGGTTATTAGGACGGGGCTGTGTAAAAAGTCAAAACCCATCAACAAAATCCTTGACCCCCTTCACCAGCACATCCAGATCCCTTGTTGTGGTATACACATTAGGCGTAACCCGGACACCGTGAATATTCTCCCAGTTAATGGCTACGGTATGCACCTTGAAATTGCGGAACAAATGATTAGCTACTTCTCCGGGTTCTTTGCCTTCTACGGAAAAAACGGCTATGGCGCAGGAATAATCGGGATGTTGAGAAGTATGAATACGGACGCCCTCCAGCACTTTGACCTGGTCGATCCAATAATTTTTCAGATAATGCAGTCTGGCCTGTTTGCGTTCCGAGCCGATCATATGGTGGAAGTCGATGGCCTGACCGATCGCCTGTTCGATGGCGAAAGACCGGGTGCCGAGGTGTTCGAATTTTCGAATGTCATCGCTTTCCGGATCAGGGGAAGCGAAGAGCGGATACAAATTGCCGATTTTTTCCTTTTTTACATACAACAAACCGCTGCCAAAGGGCGCACACAGCCACTTGTGCAAGCTAGTTCCGAAATAATCTCCGCCAAGATCAGGAATATGGTAATTCAGGTGTGCAAAAGAATGAGCCGCATCGATGATGACTTCAATTCCTCTCTTATGCGCTTCATCTGCGATGGCGCGAGCAGGAAGCACCTGCCCCATCCAATTGATCAGGTGAGTGATGTGGACTACCTTTGTTTTTTCGGTAAAAGCATTGACGAAGCGCTCCACGATGCGCGCGTCCTCCTCGATAGGAAAGTCAAAGTTCAGCCATTTGAGCACTACCCCATCACGATGCTCACGTTGCTTCCAGGCATTGATCATGTTGGGGTAATCCTGTCTGGTAAGCACCACTTCGTCCCCTGCTTTCAATGGAAGGCCGAAAATGGCCGTTTCCAGTGCCTCGGAAGAATTACGATTGATGGCCAGTTCCTCCGCAGAGCAGCCCGCCAGTTCGGCTAGTTTGGCGCGCAGGGGTTCGCGGCCCTGATCCAGGATGCGCCACATGTAATAAGACGGCGCCTCGTTGCTCAGTTGGTTATAGCGCTCTACGGCTTCCTGCACTACCCGAGGTTGCGGGCAGACCCCGCCGTTGTTGAGGTTAACGATAGAAGGAGATACGGTGTAGGCATTTTTTATCTGATACCAAAAGGTTTCGTCCCGCACCAGTTCGTCCAGGTCGCGCTCCCGGGCATTGTCGAGGGCAGCCAATAGGCTGCGACCGGAGGCGGTATGAAAAAAGGGAACGCTGAGAGCAGCGCCCAGCCCAGTAAATTTTCGTAGAAAAGAACGTCTGTCGGTATTCATCGCTGATGCATTTAGTTTTTTGTAAAATAAAAAACTTTTTCACATCGACAGCATCATTGGTTATCCAAACAATAAGCCGGCTTCTTTCTTGATAGCCATGAGTGCTTTGTCGGCGGCCGCCATTTCGCGTTGGTTATCCAGGTGCATGATGGCCTCAGCCAGTTTGCGGGCGTCGTCTTTCAGGTCGACGGCTTCTGTAGCCTGGGTGATGACCTGGACAGCGTCGTCGCGCGACAGCTTGATGATCTGCCATAGCTGGTCAGAAACGTAAACCTGCTGAGTGATGTTGTGTTCGAATTCCTGTTGGATGGCCAGCAGCAGCGATATGCGTAATTGTGCCGCATTCATGCCTTCCTGACGAGTACGCAGGATCAGGCTGGGCAGGGAAATGCGCTCACAGAAAAGGGAAAGCCGCTCATAGGCTTGTAATCGAAGCGGAAGGGTATGCTCCTGTTTGCCCTTTTGCATTTTAAGCATTTCCGTACTTTGCTGATTAGAGAAGTATTGCTTTAGCATTGACCGAACGGTAAAATACACGATCAGGGCGGGAATGGTCAGTTTTATGATCTCAAGTATGACGGATAACCAAACGGGCATATTGTTGTTTTTTTCGGAGCGTGAAAATACAAAAAAATAAGTAAGGTTGCGTTATTAAGTGAAGTTGTCGCCGGCGCCGGCCATAACTTCATTTAAAAACCATAGACAGGGTTTGTTTGTTAAAAAAGAAATCAATTTAGACTTGCACAAGAAATTGATTTTTCCATAGTTTTGTACCAAATCTTAGAAAAAACATTTCTGACCGATGAATACCATAAGCACCAAAGATACTCAACCGATCACACTCACTGCAGGAGCAGTGAAAGAACTGGAAAAGATCAGGGAAACCCAGGGTATCCCCGAGGAATATGGATTACGTGTGGGCGTCAAAGGAGGCGGCTGTTCCGGTTTTTCTTATATCCTGGGGTTTGATGAAAAAAAGGAGAACGACGATATCTACCAGATCAGCGGCATTAAAGTATTAATGCAAAAAGCACATGCCATCTATTTGCTGGGCATCGAGATCGACTGGCAGGACGGGCTGAACAACCGTGGTTTTTCTTTTAATAATCCGAACGCATCAGATACCTGTGGGTGTGGAACCTCCTTTTCTGCTTAAAAAAGAAAAAAGGGGCGCCTTCAAGCGTTCCTTCTTTCTTTTTTAAAATCATTTTATTTCCCATCTTTGTGTCTTACACCTGATAATCTCCACTTATAGCAAATAATATCATTCAACTGACAATTTTATGGTCTGCTACTATTTATAGTATGAAGGCAATAGTCTATTTTTCCGCTTCATTGCATAACGAAAATTTAATTTTTTAATCTCAAATAAGGGCTTCTATGAAAAAAGGCTTACTACTATTTTTAATACTAGGGTTATTCGTCCAGGTCAAAGCACAGGATGTGATCTGGGAAGAGGATTTCAGCAACGGATTCACCGGCTGGACCGTTCGCTCCAATGCCTGCGGCAGCTATTCCGGCGGGATAATCGGAGAATGGACGCTTTCCCGCGCCATCGTCAATGGTGTGGAGTTGTCCGGCATTGACGGCATCTTTTCTGTTGGAACCGACGAAACCTATCAGGCCGTCTATTCCTCTGCAACGGACGAATTATACGTTCAGGGTCAGTACAATCTGAGCGGAGGTACTTTCGTCAGCAACCTTAACGGCGAAACCCTCAACTTTGCAGGATCAACGGTAAAAACGGAAAACAACGATACCATTACCTTGTTTTTCGCCAACCTCTCCACCACTCAGGGGGCTTTTGACAATCTGCAAGCAACCGTGGGAGTAGGCACTCCTTCTTATACCATCAGCGGCCAAACATTGACGGTTTCTTTGGGCGACGATTCCTTTACCTATCAAAAATCACGCAATTGCGGTGCTCTTTGGGAATGGGACCAGATCGGATGGATCGGTGACGGAGCACTTATTTTCCCTGAGGCGGCAGCCGTTTCCAACACCGCAGCAAACGGCGCAGCTGTTTTAAATGCCGACTATCTGACCTCAAAGGGAGACATCAACAATATTCCGAGCCAACCCTATCCCTCCTACATCAGTGAGTTGATTTCTCCAAGGATCGACCTTTCCGGAGTGAGCACCGGGGTATTGATCGAATTTTATCAGATGATCCGCAAATTAAACGAGAACCCCAATGCCCCTGTCAATCCGATTACCGGGGATGGCTTGGTGACTTCTTTTGCTTACAGCACGGACGACGGCCAGACCTGGAGCGCCCCTATTGACGCCAGCGAAGAGATCAACGTCAACTCCTTCGTTCAAGGAATTGTCGATTCTTTCCCGCTGCCCAATGATGTCATTGGAGAACCCGATGTTCGGGTAAAGTTTACCTGGGCCGGCGACTTCTACTTCTGGGTACTGGACGACATTAAGATCGCCACCCGCCCTGCTTTTGACATGAAAGTCAACGAAAACTTCCTGGCTTACTATCCGAACAGAGCCACCCCTGTCAGCCAGGTGGATGACGCCTTTTTCCTTGCGGATATTCAAAATGACGGAAGTGCTACAGCGGATAATGTACGGCTCAACTTATCCATCATCAATGAAATCACCAGTACCGAAGTTTACAACAGCACCATAGAATACGGAAGCATCACCTCGGATTCGCTGGCGGAAAACAGCATTTTTCCTGAAATGCTCAGTGCGGACGACATCCGCGCAGTGGGCGCTTATACCGGTATTTATCAGGTATCTTTCGATGGAGGCTCAGACCTTGTGCCGGGCAACAATGTCTCAACCTTTGACTTTTTCATCCTGGACTCCCTGTTCTCAAAAGAAAATGCAACCAGCCTGAGGACAATTGCCCCAGCTGACGACAACAGCTACACCTGGGGGAATATATTTTACATGCCGAAAGGAAACAGCTTCTTTGCACGCACCATTGCTTTTGCAGTAGATAATCCGGACGAACTGGTCGGTCAAAGCATTACCATCCTTCTTTACGAATGGGAAGGAGACACTAACGGGGACTTTGAAGCCAACCCAGAGGAATATGGCGGTCTTCCAATTGCTTTTAACAGTTACCAATTTGACGGCAGCGAAGTCCAGCGCATCATTCGCGTCCCTATTGATGCCGGCGGAGAGGGCATAGCCTTACAAGACGACCGCTATTACATCGCGATGATCCAATACTTTACTGAAGCCGACCAACCTATGTTTTTGATCGGTTCTGATGAATACGACTACAATGCTACCTTCTTCGTATCCGATTCTTTGAATATGCCGAGATACGGCGCGGCCCTTGAAGTAGGCCAACCTGATGAGCCAAGCTTCAGCACCCTCGGTTTTGGAAGGGATATCGTTCCACTGATCAGACTGTCCATTGGCGACAATGATGACCTGAACATGCCGGCTATTACTATGCCGACAAATACAGAAAACGAATTGCCCCTGGAGAATTTGGTGTCCATTTATCCTAACCCTGTGTCCGATAACCTGCAGCTGGATTTCAGCCTCACAGAAGTAACGGATAAAATTCAGGTCAGTATTTTCGATCAAACCGGAAAACTGTTGCTCTATCGCGACTACGATCAGCTACAGCAAGGTTTGTTCAACTATGATCTGAGCAGACTGCCCGTCGGTGCTTATTATTTTAAGTTTACGACCGAAATGGGTAGCCGAACAAAAAAATTCATCATTAAAAGATAAATAGCAATCATCCTTTATGGGGTTCTTGTGGTTGATTGATTCATTTCATGCAAAGGGAACCCTGCGTAAGGTCAGCTTTTGATACGGGTTTGGCGCCTGCGGCGCCAAACCCGAATTTAAATTGACTGGACACTTGTTGCTTAACGGTTAATCCAGTCGTCCAAAGACCGGGATATCTCCTGTTTTTCACCAACGCTTTCCCCTGTTTTTCCCGTCTATCAAAAGAAAAAGCCATGCAGCATCGGTTACTTCTTTTGATCGCTTTATATCTTTTCGGTCCCTTCTACAGCAAAGCCTGTTCATGTGTTTACATTGCCACTTTTTGTGAGAGCCTGAGTTTTCAGGACAGTATTTATCATGACCTCATCGTCTACGGAGCCGTCACTAATGTTCAGAATAATGGAATGGAGGTGTCGATCATTGAGCAATTATACGGGCAGGAAGCACGATCATCTATTTTTATAAAAAGGGGCAATGGCGCCAACTGCGGAGAAGATACCAACCAGTTCAAGCGAGGGCAGGAGTTGATCCTGGCCCTATATCTGGCTTATAACGAAGAAACTCAACAAGAAGATCAATACTGGCTGTCCATTTGCGGGGTAAATTATTTATTTGTGGAGAATGGACGAGTGATCGGGAAGATTGCGCCGGGTGTTTCCATTCTTCCTTTCAAAAAATTCATACAATCGACCACCTGTCCGGCCTTTAGGGCATTTCAGCCATCGGCGCCCTCTGATCCGGAGTTTAAAGTTTATCCCAATCCGGTAAGAGCAACGCTGTTTGTTAAGCCTTCCGATCAGGTCAGTGATTTTTCTTATGCACTATATGATCTTCAAGGACGCTTACTACTGAGAGGCATCAGAAAGGAGGTAGAGGCTGAAGAGTTAGTGTCACTTGAGTTACCCTTGAATCAGATAGGCGGAGGAATTCACATTCTCAGATTAGATAGCAAAATGGGAAGTGAAAATTTGAAGGTATTGATATTACCTTATTAGCTTTTCGAGGCAGTCTCAAAAGACGAACGACCTTCCGGCCGGCAGGTTGGCTCGGCTCAAATGATTCTATTTTTTGAGTGTTTTGCCGAAGAAAATCTGTGATTTTCTTCGGCAAAACACTCAAAAAAAATTTTATGCTACGCAAACCTGCCGGCCGGAAGGAGGGAAGAGTACGAAGACTTTTTACACAATCCCAAACCTATTTTTGAAATGGTTTGCTTATTTACATATTATTAATGATCTCCGTACCGAACTCAGAGCACTTCAGTAAAGTAGCTCCTTCCATTAGGCGATGAAAATCATAGGTCACTTTCTTTTTACCGATGGCCCCTTCGATACCTTTGGTTACCAATTCGGCAGCTTCATGCCAGCCCATATAGCGGAACATCATTTCGCCGGAAAGGATTACGGAGCTGGGGTTCACCTTATCCAGCCCTGCATATTTCGGAGCAGTACCATGAGTAGCTTCGAAGATTGCACGTCCGGTGGTGTAGTTGATGTTTGCTCCCGGAGCGATACCGATCCCTCCTACGTTAGCTGCCAGAGCATCGGAAATATAATCGCCGTTCAGGTTGAGAGTAGCGATCACGGAATACTCGGCAGGGCGGGTTAGGATCTGTTGCAGGAAAGCATCGGCGATAGCATCTTTGATCAACAAGGCGCCTTTGGCCAGGGCATCCTCCTGGGCTTTATTGGCCGCATCTTTTCCTTGTTCGGCTGCAATGCGATCATACTGCGCCCAGGTAAACACTTTATCGCCATATTCACGCTCGGCCAACTGATACCCCCACTCTTTGAATTTACCTTCGGTAAACTTCATGATGTTTCCTTTGTGGACCAAAGTCACAGAAGGCAAATCCAATTCCAGCGCATAATCAATGGCTGCGCGAACCAATCTTTCGGTGCCTTCTACAGAAACCGGCTTGATGCCCAGCGAAACGGTATCCGGAAAGCGGATCTGAGAAACGCCCATTTCTTCGATGAGGAATTTTTTCAGTTTTTCCACTTCAGGCGTACCGTTCAAATATTCGATCCCCGCATAAATATCCTCCGTATTTTCCCTGAAAATGACCATATCCACCAGTTCGGGATTTTTGACAGGAGAAGGCACTCCATCAAAATAGCGTACCGGACGAACGCAGGCGTACAGGTCAAGCTTTTGACGCAAGGCCACATTCAATGAGCGAATACCGCCGCCAACAGGCGTAGTTAAAGGCCCCTTGATCGCAATTAAATACTCCTTGATGGCTTCCAGCGTCTCGTCGGGCAACCATTCCCCCGTCTCATCAAAGGCCTTTTGCCCACACAATACCTCCTGCCAGTGAATTTTTTTGGCGCCGCCATAAGCTTTTTCAACAACCGCATCAAAAACGCGTACAGCGGCCGCCCAAATATCCGGGCCGATTCCATCTCCTTCAATAAAAGGAATAATGGGATCGTTGGGCACATTTAACTTTCCGTTTGCAATGGTTACTTTTGATCCACTCATTTGTTATATTGTTTTTGTATTTTGATAGAATTAGGAAACTTGATAATTTGAAATTCCGGGCCCGGAATTTCAAATCAACCGTTCTCTACTTTCGAAAGCAGGTTTATCGTTTTCACATGCTCAATTTTCCCGACAAATGTAGCAATTAATTCATGGATTTAATTGCTAAGTATTTAAGTAATCGAATAGAACTGAATTTTTTAAAACAGAACTATGCATAACAATCCCAATCTGGATCCACGAAAAGTGCAAATGAACCCTCAGGAGCAGGAGATGGAAAAGTCACTTCGCCCGACCGCCATGTCGGACTTTTACGGGCAGCCGAAGATCGTGGATAACCTGATGATCTTTATACAAGCCGCTAAAAGAAGGAGAGAATCCCTGGACCATGTTTTGTTACACGGACCTCCAGGTTTGGGAAAAACCACCCTCTCGCACATCATTGCGCACGAATTGGGAGCGGACCTCAAAATGACCTCCGGCCCGGTGCTGGAAAAACCTGGAGATCTGGCAGGCCTGCTGACCAACCTCGAAGAAGGCGACGTCCTCTTCATCGATGAGATCCACCGCCTCAACACCGTTGTAGAAGAATACCTTTATTCCGCGATGGAAGATTATCGCATCGACATCATGATCGATTCGGGGCCTAATGCCCGCAGTATTCAGATCACTCTAAACCCCTTCACCCTTGTGGGCGCCACCACCCGAATGGGCTTACTCACGGCTCCTATGCGCGCCCGGTTCGGGATTAATTGTCACCTTGACTATTACAATGTCGATACCCTCGTCCGGATCATCAAAAGGTCAGCCCACATCCTGGAGGTGCCCATTACGGAAGAAGGCGCCCTCGAGATCGCCCGTCGCAGCCGGGGTACGCCCCGTATTGCCAATGCTTTGTTGCGTAGAGTCCGCGACTTTGCCCAGATCAAAGGAGACGGCACCATCAACCCGGAAATCGCCAAAATCGGCCTGGAAGCATTGAACGTAGACAATTATGGACTGGATGAAATGGACAATAAAATCCTCGCCGCTATCATACACAAATTCAAGGGCGGACCGGTGGGCATCAACACCATAGCCACCGCCGTGGGCGAAGAAGCCGGCACCATAGAAGAAGTCCACGAACCTTTTCTTATCATGGAGGGCTTCCTACAGCGCACGCCAAGAGGAAGAGAAGCGACCTTGAAAGCATACAAACACCTGAAAGTCGTCCCCCCAGGAAGAGAAGGGACCCTATTCGAGATTCAGGAATGATTTTGAATACCGGATCGCCTGGTTTTCCGGATCTTTCTCCCTGAACCGACCGGATATCTCCTTGTGAGGAAAAAGCATTAATCCGGCGATTATGCAACTTTTAACTGGTGTAGGATATTAATACATTAGAGCAAAAAATAAATTTTAAAGCCTGCTTATGACGTTTTGGCTCCACTTTTTTTCTTGTTTTTCAAAATAAACTTAAATTATGGAGCGATCATAAGTACATTGTAGAGCATAATCAATGTAAAGATTCCCGCCCCCTGGGCGTCAAAACCTTTACAGACAGCAAAAACATCATTCATCAATGCAGAAACTTCCGATAAACATCATGGCACTGGCACAAAATGACGCTCAGCAAGGTAGTTATATTGTGCTATTGAAAGAGGAGACCGGGGACAGGCGCCTGCCCGTTGTGATCGGTGCTTTTGAAGCGCAGGCTATTGCCGTGGCTATCGAAGGAGTCAATCCTAACCGTCCGTTAACCCACGACCTTTTCAAAAATGCGTTGGAACAAATCGGCATCAACCTCCAGGAAGTCGTCATTTCAGATCTCAGAGAGGGTATTTTCTTTGCTACCCTGAAGTGTATTGACGTCAATGGCGACGCTATTGAAATTGATTCCCGCACCAGCGACGCACTGGCTCTCGCCGTACGCTTCGGCTGCCCTATTTTCACCTACGAGTTCATACTGGAAAAAGCGGGTGTCTCGTGGCAAGGTAGTCCCAGGGAAGAACCACAACCTGCTCCTCCCACCACTGCGCCCCTGTCCTCCGCTCCTGTCGCCAAACTCGAGGAAATGCTGGAAAAAGCCCTGGCGGAAGAAGACTACGAAAGAGCCGCAGAGATCAGGGATGAAATCAATAAAAGAAAATAAACGATTAACCTTCTATCTATGTCACAACCCTTAACCCTGTTCGGCGCCAAAACTTATCAAGAACGCAGGCAGCAATTGATGCAAAACATTGGCGACGACCTTGTCCTGATCCTGGGGCATGAGAACAGCCCCATCAACTTTGAAGATAACTACTATCCTTTCCGGCAAGACAGCTCCTTTCTTTATTATGCGGGCCTGGATTTGCCTCACCTGGCTTTGGTGATGGACGGCAGCCGGCAAAAGACTATCCTCTTTGGCGATAATCCTTCCCTTGATCACATCGTCTGGATGGGTCCTCAGCCTTCTGTTTACGAGCTGGCCGAACAGGTTGGGATCAATGACACCAGTGCTTACGCCAATCTGGAACAAATCATTAAAGCAGCCCTGCAAAAAGGACAAAAGGTCCATTTTTTACCTCCTTACCGGCCATGGAACCAAATCCAACTCAGCCGTTTGCTGGATATTCCCCTGGAACGCATCAAACAAGAAGCTTCTGTGCCCCTGATCAAAGCCATTCTCCAGCAGCGGGAGATCAAAAGCCCCGAAGAAATAGCAGAAATGGAGAAGGCCGTTACACTTAGCGGGAAAATGCATGAAGCGGTAATGCAACGTGCCCGCCCGGGCCGGAAAGAGTCCCAAATGGTAGGCATTCTTCACGAGATCGCCGCCGCTGAAGACTGCCGCCTGGCCTATGCGGCCATTTTAACGGTGAACGGACAGACCCTGCATAATCACAGCCACCATAATGTCATGAAAGAAGGACAGCTGCTGCTGGGTGATTTCGGTGCGGCCTCCCATATGCACTACGCCGGGGACATCACGCGCACCTGCCCGGTAGGCCAAAAATTCAGCAGCCGGCAAAAAGATATTTACCAGATCGTTCTGGACACGGAAAACAAAGCCATTGAATCCCTGAAACCAGGCCTTTCCTACAAAGAAGTCCACCTCAACGCCGCCAGAAACATCGTTAACGGCTTGAAAGCAGTGGGACTGATGAAAGGAGACACCGAAGCCGCCGTCCGGGAAGGCGCCCACGCCTTGTTTTTTCCTCACGGTCTTGGGCATATGATCGGATTGGACGTACACGACATGGAGGACTATGGCGAAGATCAGGTCGGATACGGCGACGATTACCGGCGAAGTACGCAGTTCGGTCTGAAATCCCTCCGTCTGGCAAAGGAGCTTAAACCAGGCTTTGTGCTGACCGTAGAACCCGGCATCTATTTCGTTCCCGAACTGATCGACCGATGGAAGGCCGACGGTCAGTGCAAAGACTTCATTGATTATCAAGCACTGGAAGGGTACCGGGATTTCGGCGGTATCCGTATTGAGGATAATGTGCTGATTACCGAAAAAGGGTTTAAGGTCTTAGGTGAGCCGATCGCCAAATCGATTGCCGAGGTGGAAGCCTTAAAAGCATAACTATGAACATATCTGAAATCATTAATGGCCTCAAAGAAGCACTGGCGCTTTCGCCCGACAATCTGCCGCTAAGGTTACAACTGGCGCAGATGCAACTTCAGCATAAACAATACCAGGAAGCGGAACAACAATACAAGCGCATTCTCCGCCAAGTCCCCGACCATGAAAAGGCGCGGACCGGGCTTGCTGAAGCCAGTTATTATCTTGGAAAAACCTCTACGGCCATTGTGATCATCGAACAAATGCTGGATGAGGGGCACGAAAATAAAGCAATGCTGATCATCTATTCGAGGGCCTTATTTGAGGAAGGCTCTTATGAAAAAGCCGCCGAAATCTATCAAAAGCTGCTGGACATTGATGAAGATTACAAGGATGAAACCCTGGATGACAAGCTTCGGATCAAGCAACTTAGTGGGGGCGACTCCCATGAGGACGAAGCATTTACTGATCAAGTGCTCGAAAAACCCAAAATCAATTTTGCCCACGTAGGAGGCATGGATAAGGTAAAAGAAGAAATCGAGCTCAAGATCATCAAACCGCTGGAGCATCCGGAACTATATAAGGCATATGGGAAAAAGGTGGGAGGCGGTATTTTATTGTACGGCCCTCCCGGTTGTGGAAAAACGCACCTGGCCAGGGCCACGGCCGGGCAGGTGAACGCCAAATTCATGAACATCGGCATTAATGACATTCTGGACATGTATCATGGCAACAGCGAGCGAAAGCTGCACGAAGTTTTCGAAAAAGCCCGCAAGAACAGTCCTTGTGTCCTGTTTTTTGATGAGATCGATGCCCTTGGCGCCAGCAGAAGCGATATGCGCAAAACAGCAGGCCGCCACCTGATCAACCAGTTTTTATCAGAACTCGACGGCATGGAATCCTCTAACGACGGCATCCTTGTTCTCGGCGCCACCAATGCTCCCTGGCATCTCGATCCGGCATTTCGAAGGCCCGGCCGCTTCGACCGCATCATCTTCGTATCCCCTCCCGACCAGGTCAGCCGGGCGAAAATCCTGGAAATACAGCTGAAAGATAAACCAACGGAAAAGATCGACTATCAAGCGGTAGCAAAAAAAACCAATAAATTTTCAGGCGCCGACCTCGGTGCGCTGATCGATCTGTGTGTGGAAGAAAAGCTGCAGCAGTCCTTTAAATCAGGCATTCCTACTCCGATCACCACTAAAGACCTGATCAAAGCGGCCAAGAAACACAAACCTTCCACGGAGGAATGGTTTTCTTCCGCCCGCAATTATGCCCTGTACGCTAATGATTCCGGCTTGTACGACGATATACTCGACTATTTAAACCTGCCAAAATAAGCGATAATGTCCGAAATGAATCATTACCGTGCCACCATACTGCTTCAACAAAGGCGCTACCCGGATGCCGAGCGGGAATTGCGGACCGCTCTGATCCTGGACCCTGATAATTCCTACCTGCAGTTGTTGCTGACCATTTGCCTGATCGAACAGGATAAGATGGAGGAAGCCGAGCAAAAAATCCAGGATGTTCTCCACCGGGAGCCGGATAATGACTACGCCCTGTATGTTTTTTCCAAAATAAAATTGCAACGGGAAGATTACAAAGGCGCCGAGCAACTGCTAAAACAAGCCATTCACCTTTCCCCCAATGAGCCTGACTACTACGGATTGCTGGCCAGTATTTATTTACAGAAAAAAGATTTTCAGCTGGCTCTGGAATACGCTGAAAAAGGCCTCGCCCTGGATGGCGAGCACATTCTCTGCCTGAATATGAGGTCTACGGCTTTGCTGAAATTAAAACGCAAGGATGAGGCTTTCAGGACCATAGAGAAGGCCCTGGAAAAGGATCCGGAAAACGAATTCACCCACATCAATTACGGCTGGGGATACCTGGAGAGAAACCGGCATAAGGAAGCGCTGGGCCATTTCCGCGAAGCGCTCCGACTGAACCCTAACTCTGCGCCGGCCAAGTCAGGACTGGTGGAGACCATGAAGGCCAAATACTGGCTTTACCGGATGTTTCTGAAATACGCCTTTTGGATGTCGAGGCTCAGCAGCCGCAATCAGTGGATCTTCATCATCGGGCTGTACGTATTGATCAGGGTTCTAAGAGGACTATCGGAGCAAAATGAAATACTGGGCGCCCTGATCGGGCCTATCGTGGTTTTGTATCTGATCTTTGCCCTGTCGAGCTGGTTCATCATGCCGCTATCCAACCTCATGCTCCGGCTCAATCCCTACGGACGTTATGCTTTAAACAAAGAGGAGACGCTGGCTTCCAACCTGGTGGGCATCTCTTTACTGCTGGGTATTGCCGGCGGAATTTTGTACGCTTTTACCGGTCACCTGACGGCTGCCGCCCTGATGGTATTCGGCATTGTCATGATGATCCCCACCGGATCGATGTTTAATCCGAGCATGGAGAAGAAAAAGAAAACGCTGATTTGGTACACCATCGGCCTGGCTACCACAGGAATCATCGGCATTACCCTGGGATGGTTTAATGTTATGGCATTCAATATTGCCGCCGTTGCTTTTGGACTGGGCATTTTTGCTTATCAATGGGTGGCGAATGCGATGATGATAAGGTAAAAAAGGCGTCCTCCCTGGGGAGGCCACCTATTTAATCATACACATTTCGTTTCAGCGATATTCCATTTCTGAAATCGTAAAGCGTCAATCTTCTGATGTCGTAATAGGCCAGCCAAAAATCCCGTAGGGCATTGATGTAGCTGCGGCGGGCATTGGCCTCTTCCGTGATGGCGATATTGAGGTCCGTAACCAAAAGCTTTCCGATGCGATAGCGCTGTCGGGTGATGCTCAACCTTTTCTGAGCCACTTCATAAGCGCGCAAAGCCAGGCGCACCTGGTCACGCACCAGTTCGAACTGCTGGACTTTCACCAACACCTCCCTTTCAAAGTTAATGCGATCCTGTTCCACCTGCATGCTGGTCAGTTCAAATTGAGACTGGGCAATTTCGAAGCGGGCTCTGGCCTTTCCCCAGTCGGCGATCGGCATTTGCATACCAACCTGCAACCGCTGCTGATCGAGCGGATCCACGTAAGCATCGCTTAAATTGGGGGCGGTCTGAGACAAACCAAATGATCCGGTGATGTTCAGATCAGGCCTTCGATTGGCCTTGGCGGCAGCCACATTACTTTCCTGCTCGGCCATTCGTCTTTGGAACTGAACCACCGCGCTTCGATTGCTCAAAGCCAGCTCTAGTGCTTTTTGAGCATCGATAATGACGTTGGGAATTTCATCCGGCGGAATCAACTTAAAAAAAACAGCCCGCTGGATGCCCAGAAAATTTCGAAGCTCCTCAATGCTGGTCTGTAATTCAAGCGTTTGGCGGGCCAGATCGGCATCTGCATTCATTGCATTAAGCTCTATTTGTAGGAGTTCCGTTTCTGCAATACGGCCCACATCAAATCTTCCCTGAGAAATATTCAGAAGGGTATCCGCATTCGTTTTATCCCTGACGGCAGCCTGCAGGTTGAACTGCGCGATCAGGACTTGAAAAAACAATTCGGCGGCAGTATAAGACACTTCTTCCATATCTTCCGAATACTGCCGTTTGGCTTCATCAAAACGCAAGGGTTCGATTTTTTTATCCCACTTCAGATCGTTAAAGGCGAAGATGGGTTGAATAAAATTCAGCGAAACCGGTGTTGATAGAAAAGACTTTTCATAATCCCTGGTATTCGTACCGAATATATCGATCCTTCTGAGGCCGGTGCTGAGAAAGATGGTGCCGCCTGTTAATGCAACATCCTGCCGAAGAGAGATATCCAACTCATTTTCCATAAAAGACTGCGGGATGTACCGCACACTTCCATCCGGCTGCGTAATGGCGTTAATAGCACGATTGATGTTCGGCAAGGTTGTAGACAGGTCGATCTGTGGCCGGTAATTTCCCAGGAAAGACTGGTAGATCCAGTAATCATTACTCAAGGCCGTTTCTGCGATCCTGGAATCGGGCGATTGATCCTGGGCCAAAGCGATAACATTATCCAGGTTTAGCATAATGGTATCCAACTGGGCATTCACATTTATCCATGCCATGAAGAATAAGGGTAACAAAAGTCGCTTCATAAAGTCAGTCGTTTTGAATTTTTCAAGATTTAATCTGCTCTCAAGGCTTTAATCGGATCTAATTTTGCGGCTTTCTGAGCCGGAAACAATCCAAATATTAGTCCTACGCTAGCTGCCACGCCGAAAGATAAAAAGACCGACCAGCCGGAGACGACCGTTGGGATATCGGCGTAAGAGGCAATGGTGCGAGCCGAAACCAAGCCGATCAAAATACCCAACGCTCCACCGATTAAACTGATAAAAATGGCTTCAAACAAAAACTGCAGCACAATGTCTACGCGGGTAGCCCCCAGCGATCTCCTTACTCCGATCTCTTTGATGCGCTCCATTACCGAAGCCAGCATAATGTTCATAATCCCTATCCCTCCCACCAGCAGGGAAATTCCGGCGATTACTGCCAGCACCAGGTTAAAGGTATCCTGTGTTTTTTGCTCCTGTTCAAGCAAGAGCTCCGGTATTTCAATTTCGAAGTCCAACACTTCGCGATGCCTGCGCAACAGGATGCGGGCCACCACATCGGCGGTGGCCTGCAACTGCCGCGAATCGGATACCCGGATCACGGTGCGGTCCAATTGGTTATAGTTCTCCTGCGGCCCCTCATTGCCACGATTCTGACCGAGATCATCCTGGTTGACCAGGGAGCGGTTGCGAAACCTCAGCAAGGCGGTTGTCACCGGGATGTAAACATCAGAGTTGTAATCCCTGATGCCCAGGCTGTTCAGGCTTTCCCGGCTGGCCAGCCTTTTCTCCAAAACGCCGATAACGGTTAGCCAGGTATTTCCGCACTTGATCTGCTGACCGATGGGGTCTTCTTCGCTAAAAAACTTAGCCTTAACATTTTTCCCGATGATACAGACAGGCTGGCCTTTTTCCAGATGGCTGGGATGAAAGTCATGGCCTTCGGCCACATTCAGGCGATTTAATTCAAAAAAGGCGTTGGTTATCCCGATCACTCGACCGGAGCTCATTTTGGCGGAACGGACGATGCTGGTAGGGAGCACCACTTCTGGGCTTATTTTTTCCACATTAGGCAGCACCTGCTCGATGGCGAGCAAGTCGTCCATGGTCAAACCCGGAGAATAAGCCCACTTATTTTCCTGATCAGAAGAGTTGGTTTCGGTATCTTCACCCTGCTGTTCTTCTTTATTTTTTTCTGAAGGCACAAAAGACGAAATAACGATATTGTTGGTTCCGATCAGTTTCATCTGATCCAAAATGGCTTTTTTGGCCCCCGACCCAATCGCCAGCATAGCAATTACTGCTCCTACGCCGAAGACGATCCCAAGGGCGGTCAGTATTGACCTGAGTTTATTGTCATTCACTCCTTCTATGGCAAGAACGAAGTTGAACAGGATTCTCTGTAACATTTTGATAGATGATTGTCGGTTGTTGGTTTAACGGATTTTGCTTTGATAACCAAATTATCACGCCATAATGGCCCAGGTTCAGGCGTTTAATTGATGATGATCATGCCGCCTCCGCCGCTACTTCGCTGATTGTTAGGCAGGTCAATGTTTTTTACACTTTCCTTTCTTTGGTTGGCTTCCCGTTGTTTCTGCATAGCCATCTCAGCCTGTTGGCGGAGGACCTGAGCTTTGGTATCCTCATCGATATAGCGAAACTCGAGGTCTTCGATATTGCCGGGTGTGGTAAGGAGAATCTCCTCTCCATCCCCCAGGCCGTAATCAATGATGACCTCGGTGTCGTTAGAAGCGCCGGTAATGACTTCCTGTTTGACCACTTTTTTACCCTCCATTTTATAAACGAAAGAAAGGCTGTCGTTATAGAGAGCTTCCAGTGGAATGAAGAACACATCCTGGTAGGTATCGGTCACGATTTCCACGCTGGTGGTCATGGCCGGACGCATAATGGAATCCACCTCATTGACCTGGACGATCACCTCGAACACTTTGGCATCGTATCCGCGCAATTGTTCGCCGATATTGGCCACTTTGATCACTTTACCGGAATAATCATTCTCCGGAAAAGCATCAATTTTGACGTTGACTTCCTGGCCTTGTTGTACTTTGCTGATGTCCACTTCATTGACATAGGTTTTAGAGATCATGTCGGACAAATCGGGTAATTCTGCGACTACCGGATCCCAGGCGGATATTCGGGAGCCCGGTTCTTTTTTCGAACGCCAGGTACGGGCATAGATCAACATGCCGTCTTCAGGAGCATTGATGGAGAACTGGTTGGACAGGTCAGTCAGTTGATCCATTTTCAGCTGATTCTGGCGTTGAAGAGTACGGATCTCTTCAATTTTAGCCTGAGCTTGGATCTGTTTGAGTTCGTATCTTCTTTGTAATTGCTTATAGTCGCGCTCGGTGCGTTCCAGTTCCAGTTGAGTGGCTTGAACGACAGACTGAGCTTCGTATTTATTTTCCTCCAGCTTGAGTTGTTTTTCTTTTTTAGTGAACTCCATATTGATCAGTTCATCGCGCAGGCCTTTTAATTCTATGGCGGTATCGATCCTGGCCTGTTCGAGCTGGGTTTGGATCTTATCCAGTTCGGTTTGTACGGTGCTCATTTTACTGGCCAGTTCGGTGCGATCCAGGGAAGCTACGTAATCCCCTTTCTCAACGATGGTGCCTTCCGGAATGAGGTCTGAAATGGTGGTTTCATAAATGCCTGCGGCGCGCATTCCCTGGGGCCCCCGGATCTGCACTGAGTTTTTTGCATTGAGCTCTCCGGTGGCGGTAACGGTTACGACAAAGTCTCCCTTTTTTACGGTGGTGGAAAGATTATCCACCTGATCTGACTTTTCTACGGCAGGCTGAAGGAGGAAATAAGCACCCACACCCAGGATGGCGATAATAGCGATAGGAAAAATAAATTTTTTCATAACAGCTGGAGTGATTGATTTAAAGAAAAAAGTGGCGTCCGGAAAAAGAAAATATCCTCCGAATGGTCCTTCATAAATAATTACGTCAAGCGAAATATAAGGAGTTTTTGTTCAAAATGAATGGATTAGTTGGATTTAGTCCTGATTTACACAGTCCTTATAAAATACAGATGGCAGATTTATCTATTTTGGCGTATGCATAGACATTTTAATCAGCACATACCCCTACAAAACACCCCAAATAAGTTTCCTATTTATCAACTCCAATTTTTTTGAGCAGGTTATGCATTAACCAAAAAAAAATTCATAGAAAAAGGAAAAGTCCCTTTCAAAAGTTAGACATTTTTCACATATTTGTATTCTCACTTGACAGCAAACGCATTCGGAAAGGAGCAGTACAACATTAATCTTCGGGAATTCCACTTAAACTTATTTGTGAGATTTAGCTCTCTAGCTTACTGATAATCATTGACTTACAACAAGTCAATAAGTAATCATTTATTAGAATAACATTTTTTAACTAAACTGGGAATGGTAAAAGATCATGCTACAGTCTGGGATAACTGTCTGCAAACTATTCGCCGCAACGTACCTCAACAGAGTTACAAGACCTGGTTTGAGCCTATCAAAGCGGTCCGTTTGGAGAATAATGCGCTGACCATACAGGTGCCCAACAAGTTCTTTTACGAGTGGCTGGAGGAGCATTATGTTTCCTTATTGAAAACAACCATCCGTAAGGAATTGGGGGATCGGGGCCGTCTTGAGTACCAAATACTTATGTCCAACGGCCGTCAAGAGGCAGGCAATAAGAACGGTAAGCATAGAGAGGACGAGGACGCCAGCTTCCCGGGAGCAGTCGATACGAGTACGATTAAAAACCCGTTCGTCATTCCGGGGATTAAGAAAGTCAAAGTAGACCCACAATTAAATCCAGACTACACTTTTGAGAATTACATCGAAGGGGATTGTAATCGCCTGGCTCGTTCAGCCGGCATGGCGATCGCCCGCAAGCCGGGCAAGACTTCCTTCAATCCACTGGTTATTTTTGGAGATGTGGGCCTTGGCAAGACGCACCTGGCCCAGGCCATCGGCCATAAGGTACTGGATTCTTTTCCGGGAAAAACGGTGTTGTACGTTTCTTCGGAGAAGTTCACGAATCAGATCATTCATTCGATCCGCAACAATGCGGTCAATGACTTCGTCAATTTCTATCAACTGATCGATGTTTTGATCGTTGATGACATCCAGTTTTTAGCCAATAAGCAGAAAACTCAGGAGATTTTCTTCCATATTTTCAATCAACTGCACCAAAGTGGCAAACAGATCGTACTGACTTCCGACCGTCCTCCCAAGGAGCTGGAAGGTATGGAAGAGCGATTGATCTCCCGCTTTAAATGGGGCTTGTCTGCAGACCTTCAGGTGCCGGACCTGGAAACGCGCATGGCTATTCTGGCGCATAAAATGATCATGGAGGGGGTGGATATCCCTAATGATGTGGTGGAATTTATTTGCTATAACATCAAAAGTAATATTCGCGAACTGGAAGGAGTACTGGTGTCCCTCATCGCCCAGTCTTCCCTGAATCGTCGCGAAATCGATATAGAACTAGCCAAAGAGGTAGTGAAGAACTTCGTAGTAGAGATCAATAAAGAAATCACAGTCGAGTTCATCCAAAAACTGGTGGCGGATCATTTCGCCGTAGCCGTGGAAAACCTCCAGGGCAAAACCCGAAAGCGCTCCATCGTGATCGCCCGCCAACTGTCCATGTATCTGGCCAAAAACCTTACCGACAAATCCCTGAAGGCCATAGGCGGCAGCTTCGGCGGCCGCGACCACTCTACCGTCATCTATTCCTGCAAAACCGTTCAGGACCTGATGGAAACGGACGTGGTCTTTAAGGATACCGTGAATGATTTGGAGAAGAAAATAAAGTTGAGCTTGAATGAAAAATAATGGAATGAAGGCCGGCCGGCCTTCATTCCATTATTTTTTTGCTTATTGGGTTGCATAGTACAAAATAGAATTTTACCTTTGCAATCGCTTCGCAAAAGCGCGGAGCTTTCAAGACAAAATCTTGTTTCGGGGCGTAGCGCAGTCCGGTTAGCGCACCTGCTTTGGGAGCAGGGGGCCGCAGGTTCGAATCCTGCCGCCCCGACATTGTCCGTTTATTCTTTTACAATTTAGCCATTCGGTGACGTGGGTGAGTGGCTGAAACCACCGGTTTGCTAAACCGGCATACTCTGAAAGGGGTATCGCGGGTTCGAATCCCGCCGTCACCGCTGAACAAAGCAAGGTATGGTAAGAGTCATCTTGATCGGCCTCCTGCAGGCAACAATCAAGATGACTTTTACACCTCTTTGTTTTGTTTTTAGTTACCTGCTTTTTTCCCTTCCAATTCCAAGGACGCCTCCCAAATCGATCGTACAAGTCAATCCCTCTTACCATCCACTCATCAATATATTCATGCCCATTACCCCTCGGCTTTCTTTGCGAACAGGAAATGCATAAAAAGGCTCCATTCCACTCGATTGCATAAATAACCGACCTCGAGCCAGACTACTCTACTTGCTTTCCCCTTGCTTTTTCTCATGCGCGGCCTCCAATAATTCCACTACTTCCGCATCGCTGACCTGAGCAAAGGAAGCGTAATGCTGTCCCACCGCCATAAATTTCTCCGGCGCCCAGAGACAAATGACCTCATCCACTGTAGCTTCCAGTTTTTCCAAAGCCCTGGGCGAAGAAACCGGCACTGCAACCACGATCTTGGCAGGGCGGCTTTTCTTGATCAGTTCTATCGTTGCCAGTAAGGTACTCCCTGTAGCCACCCCATCGTCTACGATAATAACAATGTGATCGGTGAAACTCATGGGTTGCCGGTTAGGATAGTAAAGATCATGACGGTCTTTCAAGACATCTCTGATCCGATGGGTTTCCTGCTCTATATATTCATCTGTCACTTCGTAACGACTGGTAATGATGCGATCGTCCATACTCACGGCGCCGATGGCGAATTCCTTATGGGCGGGATGGCCCAGCTTTTTGGTCAGAACAACCTCAAGGGGCAGATCGAGCGCCATGGCCACAGCATATCCTGTCTGAATGCCGCCTCGGGGGATGGCTACGACGATACCGTTTTTGTTTTTAAAGTGCTGGAGTTTTTTAGCCAGCTCCTGGCCGGCTTCGAATCTGTCTTTGAAAAGCATGAGTTTGGTTATTTGTTGAGGTAATTAGAGCACCAGTCGGCCGCCAGATGGGCGACCTTCTCCGGTAAGTAAGTCGAACAACAAGGTCGCAAAGCCTTTTTCCTGTAAAACCTCCGCCAGGTAGTTATTGCGCGGGCTGAGGCGGCGGCTGCCGCTGCCATGGGAAAAGACGATGATGCCTGCAGCTTTTTCGGGCACGCAGATGTCGCATATGGTGCGGATGATCAGGACCTATTCCATGGGAATCTGCGAAATAACATTTACGTCCAAAACGCGTTCGTATTCTTTCAATATATTAAACAAAAGCCTGGCAGGTAATGACAAAAATCAGCAACTCCTTTATTCCCTGATTTCGATGATTTGTTCGATGACCTTCACATTTTCCCAGCTATTTTCAATATTTTTATAAAAAACCAAAGACTATGACACAACACGACTGGCCCGAACTCGACTATTCCTCCTGGAGCGATACGCTCGACACTTTACACCAGTGGCTGCAGATCGTCGGCAAGGTCCGTTTGCAAGTGATGCCCTGGCTGAATCATTCCTGGCATACTTCCTTGTATGTATCGCCCACCGGCTTTACCACGCAGAGCATTCCCCACCATGGCGGCCTGCTACAGATCGACTTCAACTTCATCGACCACGAGCTGGTCATCAAATCCACTTTTGCAGAAGAAGCTAAGATGAAGCTCTATCCACTCAGCGTGGCCGACTTCTACGATGAGCTGTTTAAAAAGCTGGATAAAATAGGCCTGGACATTGTGATTATTTAATATGTTTCCTAAAAAACAACCAACATGAAAGCATTTTTTTCTTTTTTCGTTTGCCTGAGCCTTTCAGGATTTGCCTTGGCCCAGAACTTCGAAGGCATCATCACTATGACCTCCGATGGGGATGAAAATGTTAAAATCGTTTTCTCCATGAAAGGTAATAACGTCCTGATGGAGATGAACGCCGAACAGGGGCAACCCCCCATCAAAACACTAACCGAAAAGGATTCCCGGAATATGATCACCTTCGTGGAGAAGGACGGACAGCAATACGCCATTAAGATGGGACCGGAAGTCATGCAAATGGCCGGCCAGGAAGCCATGGGCAATCAGAAAATGAAAACTCCCGATTTTGACATCAACATCACTAAGGAAACCAAAATCATTAACGGCTATAATTGCTTTAAAGTCATCGGCAAAGACGATACAAAGGAAGTGACCGCCTGGCTTACCAAAGACCTGAGGCTGACCCTCTTCGACATGGTGCCTATATTGAAGGAAATGAGCGCCGTGGATACCGAAAGTGCCCTGCAAAATAAGATCATGGAGGAAGGACTGCTACTGGAAGGAACTTCGAAAGACCTGGAAACAGGCGAGGTTACCACCATCCAGGTCGACGTGAAAAAGCAGCCCCTCGATGACGCCCTTTTCAATTATCAATCTGACAACATCAAGATATTCGATATGACGAACATGATGTCCCTCATGGGCGAAATGCAGAATGATCCTGAGAAAATGAAGGAATTCGAGGAATTGATGAAGTTGCTAGGGAATTGATGTCTGTTATCGGTTAAGTAAGCAAACCATTTCAAACATAGGTGTTGTTCGTGCGTCTAGCTCCGAGCATTGAAAATAATAGAAAGCAGTAGAAACTCACCGCATAGACGCTAAGAGCGCGAAGGCTTAGCGTCTTTGCGGTGATAATCCCCAAGCATGATCGTAAACTTTAACGCATTCATCTAGAGGGCCGTAAATTGCCTTTATTTACCATGGATTGATTACTTAACCAACACCCAACACCCCATGACATAAATCATTGATACTTAGCTACCCACCTTTTATTTTAAGTAAGTTCCTATTCACCACCTCACTATTGAAATTATTTGATCATCCTAAAAAGCCAAGACTATGCAACAGATAGAGATTTTTGATCAACACACTGCCGAATACGAGGAATGGTTTAAAAAATATCCCGCCGTATTTGATTCTGAAGTGCTGGCCATAAGAGAACAATTACAAAAACTGCCCGCCAACCTTACTGGTATTGAAGTAGGTCTGGGCACAGGCCGTTTTGCCGAAGCTCTCGGCATACATGAGGGTGTTGAACCTGCCGGCAATATGCGGCAAATGGCTATGGATAAAGGCATCGAAGTGATGGATGCCCGTGCAGAGCGACTGCCCTACAAGTCCATTCATTTTGACTTCGTTCTTTTTGTCACCATCTGCCATCTCGATAACGTACCCGATGCTTTTGAAGAAGCCTACCGGGTTCTGAAACCAGGAGGCAGTATTATCGTAGGCATGATCAAAGCCGACGGTCCGATTGGCCAGGAGTATGAGGAACGGAGAAAAAGAAGCACTTTTTACCATCAGGCTACTTTCTATGAAGTCAGGCGGATTAACACCATTCTAAAAGAAGCCGGATTCAAAGACCTGGAATACGTACAAACCCTTTTCGGAAAACTGGATGACATCACCAAAGTCCAGGCGCCACAAGAAGGCTGGCAGGAAGGCAGTTTCGTCGTGATCAAGGCGACTAGAAAATAAGCGGGTGCGCTCGGTGGAGTGATTAAAGGGTGATGGCGGCGAGCGTGACTTATTTCGCAATTGTCGTCTGAAATTATTGGATAGATGATCCCCCACCTGTCCGTCATATTCATTATTTTAACCGCATAAACCATTTATTCACTCAATTAATCCTTATCTGGAATGAATCGATTAACGAACTTAAACGGGATATTGCTTCTTTTGGTCATGGCCTTCTCCGCTTCCTGCGTCAGCACCAAAAAATACGATGAAATGCAGGCTGATCTGCAAGCCAGGCTCCAGACAGCAGAGGAAAACCTGACCAATTGCCAGCAGCAAAGCATTACTTTTCGCAATACCAGCGAAAGGGAGCAGAATACATTGAAAGCTGATTTGACCCGGTCTCAAACGGAGACGCAATTGCTCGAACAGCAGATACAGAATCTCAAAGACCAGGTGGCCGACTTGAAATCTCAGCGCGATAAGCAGCTGGAACAGGTAGGTGACCTTACCGTTTTGTCCAAATCCGCCAATGAAAACATCAGAGAGACCCTTTCTCAACTGGAGCAAAAAGATAAATACATCCAACTGTTGCAGGCGGCTCGCACCAAAGCCGACTCTATCAATCTTGCCCTGGCCGTTAACCTGAAAAGCGTTTTGAAAGATGGCATTGAAGACGAAGATGTCGAGATCAAGGTCGACAAAACGGTGGTGTTCATCAATCTGTCGGACAAAATGTTATACGAAAGCGGCAGCGCCAATCTGACTTCCAGGGCTAAAGAGGTGCTGGGTAAGATCGCCAAGATCATCGAGACCCGCCCCGAACTGGAAGTGATGGTGGAAGGCTATACCGACAATGTGCCGATTAAAACCGCCACCATGAAAGACAACTGGGACCTGAGCGTCATGAGAGCGACCTCAGTGGTCCGAGTACTGCAAGATACCTACAATATTGACCCCAACAAGCTCATCGCCGCCGGCCGCGGCCAGTACAATGCCATTGCCACCAACGAAACCGCTGAGGGAAGAGCGATGAACAGAAGGACGCGCATCATCATCATGCCGAAGCTGAATCAGTTCTATGATTTGCTGAATCCGAAGAATATGGAGTAATAGCTGAAAGAGAAAGGAGGGGGGGCGAATAACTCCTTCGTCGTTATTCCGCCGCTCAATAAATTTTTATATAGGGAGTGTTTTTTTGAGAAAAACTTCGTTTTTCTCAAAAAAACACTCCCTATTATAGACTTGTTTCGACGGGATCATCACGGGTGAAAATTATTGGTCCTGCTAGCTGACAGGTTTCCAAACTCATCCGGCTTTATTGAAGCCTCATCCAGGTCCAAGTGAGTGTATTATTGCTATTATTTTCGCTTTTTGCAATTAATTTCAGTACATCACCATTGATTTCAATCAAAAACGCTTGAGAACCACTTTCCATAAAGTTAGGATATAGAGCAACGGAAGGATCTGTTATAAACTTGTTATCTTTTATTGTAAAGGTCCCGGAATTAGCCAAATAGGCCCCAAAGTTTTTTTGCATCATCTCCATATCTTTCCAGATCGGGTTCTCTTCCGAAAACAAAGGTCTTTTCTCTTTACCCATTACAGCCGAAAAGCTGTAATATTTGCCAGTAACGATTAACAATCCAGGTTGTGTTTTAAAGGATTCTTTGCCGTCAGGACCATCTAATTCCCAATGATTGGAACTCCAAACCCCCTCTAATGATTGTGCGGAAAGAAAAGTTGAAATAAAACAAAATACCAGAACAAAAAGTAGATTGAAGATTTTCATTATATAATATTTAGGGTAAAAAATGTTTTCTCTTCCAAAATATAGATTTTCCATTGGTTTTTTTGCGGTTTCCAAAGGATAAAGTGAGCCCCTGTGTGATGGAAAGTCACCCAATATTGCCCTTTTGTAGAGGCAGAACGATCGCTCCAGGGCATCTTGTCTGCCCTGAAATTTTTTACCCTTCCATTAGCTCCCTGGACTCTGTAGCCTGGTGCATAGAATGCATTTTCCACTGGCCCTCTTTGTGAATCCAAATAATAGTGATTGCGGCTGGGGCCTCCTGGTAAGATTTTCCTTCTGTATCTACCATGCTGGCGTTGGCGGTTAAAACGGCAAGAGCTAAGTCCGGAGCTAGAGGATATACATCCGTTTTATAATCTCCAAAATCCTGACTGGCCACATTCCAGTTGGCCCGATAGGTATCTTTGACTTCTTTTAAAGATGCGTAACGATAAGTGTTATCGATATAGACACCCTGTCCAGCCTGATCATAGATAGCCAAGATTTTTTCCAGTTCCCCTGCAGAGGCATAGCTAACAATTTCATCCATTTTTGATTTCACGGCTTTCTGGATTTCAGACCTAACAGATTCATCAAAGGTGTTCGTTTCTGTTGCGGTTTCAACCTTTTGAGAACAAGAATTATATGATAAGATAACAGAAAAAAAAGGAGTTTTGCTGATAGGGTAAACAAGTGTTTTTTCATGAATATTCTTTAATTTAGAATGAAGAAAATATGGATCGAAAAAATTTTGGCGTTCTTATTTATTTGCAAAATACGTTTTTTTTTTCCACTTCAGAAACGATAGAAAAGGTAGGGTCCTTCGGCCATTTTCGCCAGTCAATAATATTCTTTTAGGGAGTGTTTTTTAGAGAAAAACTTCGTTTTTCTCTAAAAAACACTCCCTAAATAAGATAATAAAGGGCGGCGAATAACGACGAAGGAGTTATGAGACGCCATCTAATTCCCTTCGTCTTTTGCTCAACAGAACAAGAAGAAAAACTCTGCAATAATCCCAGATCCTGGATCATCTGATCTTGTCTCCGGGTGGAGAATATTACGCCTTTGCTGATGAAGCGAGCTTAGGATAGTAAAGCTGCTTTTCTTCTTTTTTTACCCGCAAAGCCTTTATTGACGGCCGATGCTCACATCTGAGTATCGGAAAAATCTGTAATATGTTTTACCGTAGTATTTTCCTAGATTTGCTGTTATGAGTGACATAACCAAATTTGATTTTGAAGGCCAGAGCATCAGCTTTGAATTTTCCGATGGCAATAAAATGATCAATGCCACGGAAATGGCCCGGCCTTTCAAGGGCAAAATGGTGGCCGACTTCCTGCGATTGAAAGCGACCAAAGACTATATCACTTTGCTGGAGGAGCGATATGGGGATTCCCATATCGCTCCCCCGCGTGAGGTCCTACGGGTCGTCAAGGGCGGGGATGCCGCCGCCGGTCAGCAGGGCACCTGGATGGATGAAAAACTCGCCCTCAAATTCGCCGCCTGGCTCAGTCCACGCTTTGAGCTGTGGGTCTATGACCGCATTCAGGAATTGCTCAGTACCGGAGAAACCCGCTTACAAGGCATTCCGCCATCGGGCTTTGCAGCCACGCTGCGCTTGCTGGCCGAACAGTGGGAGAAACAGGAACAGATCAATGAGGAAGTCAGAGGCGAGCTGGACAAAACCGCCGAGCGGCTCGATGAGTTGGAAGCCAAGATCACCAGCACCGATGACAATTATTACACCATTGCCGGTTATTGCTCCTTAAATAAAATCCCATGTCCGCTGCATCAAGCTAAGGCCTGGGGCAAGTCCGCAGCTGCATTAAGTCGACAGAAAGGCGTGGCTACCGGTACGGCTCATGATGAACGTTTCGGTAAGGTCAGGACCTACCATCAGGATATTCTAAAAGAAACAATTGGTTGAAATACGGACAAATCAGGACAAAAGCGGACAATACCGGACACGGATTTTCTTTGCTCGATTATATTTCCGAATATGCTCAACAGAAAGGGAAAGCTAATTTTTTCCTTCCATAAAAAAATCCATAACTTTAGTTGGAAAACACCACTAATTAAAAACCCATTCTAAATCAAAAGTTATGAAAAAAACAGCCTCAATTGTTGTGTTCATCTTATGTCT